>CAZTGD010000001.1:0-171373 GCA_964613055.1 uncultured Caldisericales bacterium
GGGATCCGATAGAAAATGCCTCTCTCATTCCTTGGATTCTCCTCTCATGCGGACTGCACTCACTGATAGCCTCCAAGTATTCAAAAACTGGTAAACGGTCATCGATAGGTTATACACTCTCAAGCTTTGTTGCTGTGGTCCTTGCTGTGTTCATGGTCAGATCGGGCTTCCTTTATAGGATCTCAGTTCACGCATTTGCCACCAGACCCATGGCTGTTGTCTGTACACTGATGCTTCTCGCTTCAATCATAATATCCATATATACGTATTTTAAACTCAGAACGCGAGTGAACGCAGATACCTCGCCACCGGTTGAGAGTAAATCCTTTATTATAAGCTCTTGGAATATTCTGATGCTGTTGTTCGCGATTATCGTTATCATTGCATCATTCTGGCCTGCAATATCGTTATCGTTGTTCAATTCGGAACAACCCGTAACCATGAGTTTCTACTCCAGACTGGCTGTTCCAACAGGCATACTGATTATGATCGGTCTAGTTATTTCGTCCGTCATCAAGTGGAGCAAGACAAGCCTATTATCAATGTTTAGAAAGCTGATTGTACCATTTATTCTTGGAGTTGTTACTATTTGCATACTTCTTGTGTCTTCAGTGACATCGGCAGTTGTCGTCTCAATGGCATTCCTTGGTGTTGTTGTAACTTCAGCAGAAATCACTCGAATCATAGAGACACCATTGAAAATGTGGGGAGGCAGAATCGCGCACATCGGCGTCGCGATACTCATTGTTGGTATCGCCTTTACTTCCAACTGTTACTTCACACAAGAGGTCAGGCTGAAGGTGGGTGATGATCATAAGACTGTTGCTGAAAGGCAATTGAAACTTGAGAATATCTTGGTTGACGAAGAGTCGGGTGACTATTTGGCAACCGTTGAGATGGCCAGCATTGACGGAGATGTTGAACTGATTTCAATTGAAGGAGAGTGGAGCAGGATGATGGGTGCTTGGCTTAACGAACCTTCAATATTGAGATCTTTTGCCATGGACGTGATCCTGACTCCCGACACACTTGATGCGGGGATTGAACTCATAGCATCAGTTGGTGAATCTGTTAAAGCAGATGGATACTCAATAGATTTAATTTCACTATCAGAAGATAAAATTGTATTCACTCTAATATCTGAGAATGAAATATGGGAAGCTACTTCTCAGTGGAATCATGAAAATGATACGTTTGATTCCGTTGAGGTTTCTGACAAACTAAATGTTGAATTGGATGCTGATGTCAACAAAGACTACGCCACATTCACTGTCTCTGACCTGAGACCTTCTACACTGGAAAGCTCTGGCATTTTAACGATATACTTTAGCTACAAGTATTTTGTGACATTTGTGTGGCTGGGTATGATATTGGCTTTACTTGGCATAATCTGGGTGTTGATTTATCGATGGAAATTTGATATAAGAGAAGATAAACACATTGATGCTTCAGCAACAATAGGAGTCGATGAGTAAGAAAACTGCGCTATTCATGCTTATGATCCTGTTTACAATAGGGGTGCAGGTATCTGGTGGAGCTGATTTTCCGAAACCCATCATGAGTTCTTCGGTGATTGTTGATGGAACAGAGATGGAACCCCGGAGGATTCAGTATGATGTATTTGAGGATTTCCTTACTGAAGATGTTTATTCCTTTGGGAATGAACCAAACTTGTGGGTTCATCAACTAAAAAACAGTGACTATGTTATTTATTATCGGCAAGAGCCAAATGCACCCAGTAGGATTCTCACAATCAACCTTCTCTCTCGGGGATGCAATGATTTGGGTAGGCTATGGAAACACTCCTATCAGAAACGTTCTACCGATGTCAACGATGATCTCAAGGTAACCTACTCGCCCACTAAAGCTAGGATGGTCAGCGATATTGGTGATGGTATATCATACCTTGAGTTTGGTGAGTGGGACCGTTCTCTTTTCATTGCCAGGCATGGACGTTTTATAAAACAGCCAATCTCCCTACTCAGACGTGTCGATGGTTCGTCACCTGCCCACCTTGTGATACTGCCTGACAGGATTTCAATATCCATTGAATTTGCGCAAACCGATGCTGAGTTTGAGGAAGGTGTAATAATATTTTCTGATAAACGTTTGATTGATATTGAAAACCAGCGATCTAACAAAGCGCTTGTTGTTACTGATATGAATCTTGTGAAGATGCTGAGACATGATGGTTGGTGGTATACAACTCGAGTAGGCGACTACAAGGGATCAAGAGAGGATTGTTATTACTTTAACCCCAGTTTTCATCCATCAAAAAATCTGGTGTCCTGGTATTGCCAGAACTCAAACAGGCTGTTCAATGATATAGTTCTGACTACCCTCAGGGCGGCTGTTTGCGAGATGCCCGAAGAGGGTTTTTACAGGAGTGAGGTCGTGCCATTAATGTTCTGGCGGTGGTATGGCATGACCAATGGATATATTGACACACGATTTGCAACTGATGGAGCGAGATTCTTAATTCGATGTGCTGATGAGTTGAAAAGCTCAAAAGCAAGAGAACTCTGCACAAAGCTGGCTGATGCTTTCCTTGAGCTTCCCGATGAGCAGAAAACCTCAATCGGTGATGGCTTTCTCATTCATGACTACATCACACCCGAACCCTTGAATGTACGGATGCACACGTCCCTGAACCATGCCCTCTGTGAGGTTAACTATCTGCTTGAGTTGACACAGCTGACTGGGGAGGATAAATACTCCGAGCTGGCTGATGACATCCTGAAAGCCATCGATGCCACATGGCAGGAATGGATTCGACCAAATGGTGATCTGTGGTACGCCTACTTCCCTGAAAGCGATACATATGGACGTGATGACTATGAGGAATTGACATTGATGGACTTGAGAGAGACTCAGGCATTGCATGAGGAAGTTTTCGGTTACTCGAGACTGAGTATACAAAGGTTGCTTGAGTCTAAGGAGAAATATCAGTAAGCAAATGATGAATGATTGATGGAGTAATAGTTACTGATTAATCGATTCCTTCTTCATCATCCGAGAGATCATCGTCTACTGACCGTACTTTTTCAGAAAACCATTCGAGAAAATCAATAAACTTATTGAATGATTTTGTATTTTGTAGAATCTTTATGCTAAAGCATCGTCTTCTTGTAATTGCATCATTGTCGAGTTCAACTCCAGGTATATGATTGATTACCGATAGCATGTTGAGTCTTGATTCCTCAGAGTGAAATCCTTGGCGCTTTTTTAAATACTGAAATTGGGTTTCTATATGACCAGATTCATAATATCGGACTGGACAATACCATTCTTCTATTAATTCATTGTAGTAATATGGTGCCCAACTTGCATTAGTTAATCCCGAACCGTAGGCATTTTCATCTACTATAAATTCGTTTTCTTCGTACCATTTGTACAGTTGACTGAAGACTTCCATCATATCATTCCCCCAATTCTCCTCAATTGAGGACAAGAAAGTCTCTCTATCCCACTGTCGACCTTCTTCACGTGAGATTGTCGATTTCGCCTGGCTTGAAGATATTATATCTGATGTGTATATGTCTTTATACTTCCTGATATTTACACCATACACCTCAATTTTCTCCATCTGCTCTGAAATGAACTCTATTGTGGTCTTCAACTCATTTGGTATTTCATCTGAAACAAAGACCAGACGAATATTACCTGAACGAAGGTTTGAATGGACCTGTTTCCAGAATTCTTCTTGACTCAAATCATCATCCGTTAATTCTGAAATTGCTGTTTCAACGTCCCTTTCGTCATTTTTCAAGCTGTTTTCAAGAGCGTTTTTTAACACATCTTTTGTCCAGTACTTGCTTCCATTAGCGGCGTAGTCCATCATCTGACCGATGACCTCTCTGTAAATCCTGTTGTCAGAACTCCTTTTTACTTCAACAAGAGTTGGTTTGATATCACTGCCAACAAACAGGTGATCGAGACTCCATCTGTTACCACCTTCAAACTGTTCTGGAACTCCCATCTCTCGTTTTATTAATAGTAATTCGTAATCAGATTCGTTTGGGATAATGAGTTCGGGTTGTCTTGCGATTAGGGTTTGGATCTCCTCTTCGTCTTTAAATGATGTTTGCTCAATCTCTTCCACAGAATCTTCTCTTCTCTTGAATATTCGTTCACTCATAACATCAATTATAACTTAATCGACTGATTATTTCAATAACAGTGATTAAAAAATATATCAATAATCTATGAATGCGACAGTTGAGTTACTCATGAAAAAATGGGGTGACCAACAAGGTCACCCCATTTTTGTGATTATCTAACAATGTCAGTGTTAATGGCAATAATGAACTATTACTTCATCTTCAAGAATCTGGCGAATCGGTCAGAATCGAGACGCTCAGATGTTGTTTTACACTGCATGAACAGTGAAAGATACTCGGCAGAGCCAGCCTTTGAGTCGGTTCCCGACATGTTGAATCCACCGAATGGCTGACCACCAACAAGCGCACCGGTGCATTTCCTGTTGATATACATATTGCCTACATGGAACTCGTGCCTGCATCGTTCGATATTGTCCCCATTATCACTGAAGACTGCACCTGTCAGCCCGTAGATGGTGTTGTTGGCAATCTTAAGTGCATGGTCAAAGTCTCTTGCACGGAAGATGGCAAGTACTGGACCAAAGATCTCTTCCTGAGAGATACGAGCTTGTGGATCGACGTCATCAATGATCGTTGGTTCAATGAAGTAACCCTTTGAATCATCATATTCGCCACCGGCAACTAGCTTGCCTTCACCCCTGCCTATCTCGATGTATTCGGATATGGTCTTGAAGGCTTGAGTGGAGGAGACGGGACCAAGCCAGTTATCTCCATCGCGAACATCACCCATCTTAATAGCTTTCGCCTTCGAAACGAGTTTTTCAACCAGGATGTCATGCTGTTTGTCTCCAACAATGATTATCCTTGAGCATGCAGAGCACTTCTGCCCTTGGAAACCAAAAGCCGCGGCTATGGTCTGATCAGCAACATACTCGAGATCATGATAATCAGCATCGATTATCTGGGTGTCTTTACCACCCATCTCTGCTACAACACGCTTGAGCCAGATCTGACCTTCGTTGACCTTTGCGGCGCGTTCATTGATTCGTTTGCCAACCTCCATAGAGCCTGTGAATGAGATGAATCTAGTCAATGGATGGTCAACGAGATAGTCGCCAACCTCTCCACCGGGACCTGGAAGGAAGTTGATTACTCCATCGGGGATACCAGCCTCGTAAATGACTTCCATGAACTTAGCGCCTATTACAGTTGAGATGGATGCTGGTTTTAGAACGACTGTGTTTCCTGTTACAATCGCCGCTGTTGTCATGCCAGCAAGGATCGCCAGCGGGAAGTTCCATGGAGGTATGATGATGCCTACACCCAACGGGATCTGCCAGTAGTTATTTTCCTCACCAGGGATTGTCGGTATGCTGATCGGTCCATCCATCTTTTCCATAATTCGCCCATAATAATCAAGGAAGTCGATTGCCTCAGCCGTGTCTGCAATTGCCTCGATCCAGTTCTTACCCTCCTCATATACCATCCAGGCGGACAGCTCCAGCTTTCTTCTGCGCATGATAGCGGCGGCTCTATAGAGGTATCTGGCACGAACCTTACCGGATACCCTGCTCCATGTCTTGAATGTCTTATAAGCTGTGTTGATAGCCTTTTCGGCTAGCTCCTTTGTCCCCTTGGCGCTTGTACCGATTACTTCATCCTTCTTGCTTGGATTGTAGGAGATGATCTTTTCTTCAGTCTCGACTGGTTTTCCATCAATGATAATCGGATAGTGATGACCGAGATTCTTGCCCACGAAGTCGATGGCTGATTGCATCTTCTGTCTATCATCGGGATTACTCAAATTCAGATAGGGTTCATTGGTATAATCAACTCTCATATTATTCCTCCATTTTTGGTATGATTTCAGTTTAGTTCGACCATTGACCGTGTCCAGAGGTAATTGATTATAAAGACGTTTACTCGGTAAATGTTGATAATCATATTCATCCATTTTAATATCTTCCTTGAGGTGATATATGAGTTTCGGCGCAAGAGAGATCATAATAATACTCGTTATTGCTCTTATTCTTTTTGGTTCGAGCAAGATACCCGAGTTTGCCAGGTCTTTGAGGAAGGGCATCAATGAATTCAAGAAGGTTGGAGATGATCTGAAGAAGGATATCGAAGAAGAAGAAGACTAGGAAACACGAAGCTTGATTAAGGACAAACCTAAATCCCTTACAGCTCATATTGTTGAGCTGAGGAACAGACTGCTTGTAAGTGCCGTTTTCATCCTCGCCTGCGCTGGTGTAGCGTGGTGGCAATATCCCAGAATATATGAGCTTCTAACCATGCCAGTTCCATCGCTTGGTGTCCCCGGTATAGAACTACATGCAATACGGATTACAGAAGCATTCAGCACTCAGATGATGGTGTCGATCATGGGTGGTTTGGTTGCTTCGATACCTTTGATAATCTACAACCTTTTGATGTACGTTCTACCTGGTTTGATGCCAAAAGAGCGAAGAGCTGTATATGGTTATCTGCCAGTAATGATCATTTTGTTCTTCATCGGATGTGCTTTTGCCGCTTATCCGATCGTTCCGATTGCCAGAAAGTTTTTCCTTGGTTTTGGATCAAACATGCTCAACCAGATCACTTCAATATCCTCTTATATTGATTTCTCTGTGATGATCGTGTTTGGCATGGGACTCATTTTTTTGCTACCATTAGTAATTGTTTTTATCACATCACTTGGACTCGTGACACCAACGGCTGTTGCCAAATCCAGAAAGTTTGTTTGGATTGGCATATTGATAGCCGCGGCCGCAGTTGCACCAAACGATGGTCTTTCGATGGTTGCCATTGCACTGCCAGTGATCATACTCTTCGAGGTGTCATTGCTGATTGCCAAAGTTAAGTATCGAAAGAAAAAAAAGAAAAAGAATTTAAACACAGCAAAATAAGTGAGTTTGAGTCATGACCTTTTTATTATTTAACCAATCATTTCTTATATATCAATTGTAACTTTTATGGTTCAGGTTATCATCAGTATAGGGTTGTCAAAAGGAGGCTGTAGTGGTGAGATGGCGAATAGTATTTCTTGTATCAGTCATAATATTTCTTGTAACAATGCTCTGTGGTGAAGTGGTAGCCATTTTGGGTCCCGTTCATGTGGAATTGAATACATTTGGTGAGATGGAGGGTCCAACTCGCGCAAATACTATTACGTCATTTAAGATATACTTACGTATTAATGAAGACCTGCACTTCGGTGATTGGCTTAAAGTATGGTTTCCCGTCGAAGAAGCCTCAAAGAAGAGAAATGATATATGCTATCCGGTATTTGAAAGCGACAGTTCAACTACATCGAGAGAGATAACTGAAGAAACGTTCTACAAGGTTTTGGACTCAGAAACAGGACTAACTGAATTTTATAATATTTCTGGATGTGATGACATGGACACAGGTGGTGTCAATTCTTCGGGAAAAAATAACTATCTTTATGGCACCGTATTTCCGTCATTGCCAAGAGATGAGGAAGAAAGAAAAGAAAAACTGATGCGAATTGACCATAGTACAGCCTTAGGCTACAGCCCATGTGGTGATTGTGGTCAAGGATATCCCATAATAACACAAACATGTGAAGAACGCTCATACCAGTTTAATTGTACTTTCCATTTAGAAACCTGGAGACAAGGTTACAACCCAATTGATATAAACACGAGCTATTATACAGGAATCTTAGCTCCCGCAACACCAGGTAGATACAAGATTCGTGTGGCAACCGAACCAGAACCGACGCCTGTTGAATCAGACGCGTTCTTTCTGCCATGCTCATCTATCACCAAACCTGAACTTCATCTGATAGAGCATAGAAGTACCAAGTATTACGCTGTTAACTTCAGTACTGGTGAAGGCGGAGCATTGGACAGTAGGCACTCAACGATTAATATCAGTTTCCCCGATGGATTTGAGTTTTGGAACGTGGATATAGCCAAACGTATTACTGTAAATGGAATTGCCTGCGAAGAGGTCGACCGGGCAGGTCATGATGGAGTCCAAGTATTGTCGATAAATTCGCCTATCAACGTTAATAATATGGGTATGGTCAGTGTTCTTTTGAAAAGATCTGTTTTTAAAAGAACACTAGAGGATCAGTTTTCCGTGATGGTCAACACGAGTTCTGAACCAGAGACCGTTGAATCATTTACATTAAAGGAAGCTAGAAATGATTCATCACTGATCAGGAATATTGAACTCTCATCATACAGGACTGGTGATATAGCTGATATCGCTTTCAACCTGGATTCAAGACATCTTCCTGTCCACAAATACACCGAGTTTCGGATAATACTGCCTGAGACTGCAAGACTCCCTACTGCATTGCAGAATGGGCAATTCCTGATCAATGGTTACCCGGTTGAGAGATTACATCGGTGGAGTGGTAACGAGATAAGTCTGTGGATGAACACAAATCATCTGATTGACTATTACTCCTTGAGATCCATTTCTTTTCATCTCACCGAATCTGCGGGGATAGTCAATCCAACTCGAAGGGGATTGAAGAGGTTGAGTATGAAAGTGGGCGGAAGACGACCCATCAAATCAAAGTATTTCTATATACATTGAGTAGTGTATACTAATTTATACATATGTTACGTTTGAGTGTATACAAAGCCTTAAGTTCTGTCTCTGCTTCAACAACCCTCCAAATAAACTCCGCTACACCAATATTGTTCTCAATGAGTTTACTGTCAGTTGTTTTTCCTGTTAATTGCATCCTTTTGTGGTATAAACTCGCAAGATGCATGGCTGTTTTAGCTACAAGAACCATGTCTTCTTTACCTCTTTCGATAACATCTTCAAGCAGTTCAATGTACCTTGTAGTGTCGTGTTTGTTGTATTCTTTCCTGTGATCATAGCATGCACCTAAGTTATGTTTGATAAGTATTTTGTATCTGAGTGAGAGATCATCACAAAAAATTCTGTTCAGGGTTAATTCAATATCATCTATTATTTTATCTGTTACACAGAAGCCCGGAGTGTTTAGTATATGGAATGCACCGGTCAATATCAGACCTGTATCCTTTATTTCACAAGCCAACTGCCAAGCCTTTTCAAGGTGCATCTTGCCTTCGTTATACAATCCAGCATGAATATGTGTTTTTCCAAGTGTTATCCCTGAGTAGATATTTGCAAATGCGTTATTGGAATTCTTGCTCATATTGTGAATTCTCTTTGATTCAAGTTCACTTGTCTGCAGATTGTGTCTTGAGATATTAACAAGTGCTTTGTAATAAGTCTGCATGACCGTGTTGATAAACGCATATGATGATAAACCCTCTCCGGTTCTCGTTTCAATATCTTCATCAATAAGATCATTCCAGTTCCCGAGATGATAATCCACCTTCATGCTGTGTGTTTTTGTCGATCTACAGAGTTCTGGCAAATGCCTTGTTTGGATAAGAAGTGAAGTTAATGAATCTTTAGATTTCGAGACATTCATATCCATGAAATCTATGATGGCATAGATGAACCTATTGCAAAGCTGTTCTTTCAGATTACCTGTATTCATAGCTGTCTTGTTTAGATGATCCGTTATAGTACGAGCTTTATCTCCTTTAAGCATTAACAAAAACAGTGAAACCTTAAGTTTACAACAAGATACATGTAGAAAGCCTTTGCAGTTTTCGCTAAAGTGTAACGCTTTCTCTATGTGTTTTAGAGAAGATCTGTAGTCTAGGGAGTAATAATACTGCTTGGACAACTCGACTGCTATTAGTGTTTCCAATTCAAATAATGGCTTTCTCAGCTTATTTAGATCGTCAAGTAGCTGATTCATCCCTTTCAAACTGCTTTGTGTTGAACCATAATTGATTCGAATAATGTTGATGATGTGAATTGATAAATACCTGTAGATTGAATCGCTAATGGTAAATTTATTTAGAAGGCTTTCCGCTTCAAAAGGCTTTCCATTCTTGACAATATAAAGAGAGTCAATAACATTCCTTATATAGCTGGAAAATGTGTAGTCCGCATTTGAAAACAATTGCTCAAATTCTTTGATGATGTCTATTCTACCTTCGAGATTATGGATGATGGATTCACAAAGATAATAGATTAATACAGTTAAAGACTGTTCATGGAGTTGAGCTTGGTAGAGATAATATGCCAGATGATTGTATTCTACTAAAGATAAGAGTTTTCGACTGATTAGTAACTTCGCAATTGACAGATAGAGGTTTGTTTGCTTTGCATTGCTGATTCTAGAAACTATTGTTGAACGAACGAGGCTGTTGTTAAAACGAAACAAAACATTGCCATGAAAGTTTTTTGATGTGATGAGTAATCTTTGTTGGAGCTCATCTATATCGTTATTGATTTGATCTCTGCTAAGTTGGAAGCCTTCCAAGAGTTCGTTAAAGCTAAAGAAATCATTGAAAAGTGCGGCGAACTCGAGAATAATCTTAGCGCTTGTGGACAGGTTTTTCAGTGAAGTGTTGATGATATCAATATCACAGAGTGGTTTTTCATCGTCTATCGATGTTTTAATGTATTCAATATTTTTACCGTTTTTCCTAAGAATTCCTTTAGAAACCTGCATTCTTAAGAACTCGAGAATGTATAGAGGGTTGCCCTTTGAATTGTGGATAACGTCGCTTATCAGTTGCTGTGGTATACTCTGGGTTCCAAGTGACTTACCAATAATTGTGGTTAGGTCTATCCCTTCAAGTGGTTCAATGGGTAAGTGCGTAATATCCTTTAAATATTTATCCTTTAGATAAATATTATTCTCGTTGATTTGTGTCATTAATATAAATATATGTTTGTGTTTCTGAGCCAACTCTATGCAGAATTCAACGGAAAACCAATCCAGCATGTGTATATCATCAAGAATAATTGCTACTTTTCTCTTGTTATCTGACAAGATCTGTTCGAACTGAATAGCCAGTCTTGAAGTGTCAATAAATGTTGTTTCTCTTGAAAGATTGGTAAGATCAGTAATTGACTCGCGTGTATTCCCTTTGAAGTTTTCAGATCCGGATTCAATTCGCCATAGGTCAAATGATAGCTGAACGAGACCAGAACCTTTGCTGGGTGTGGAAGCCGAGTTACCTCTTGCCCTAAGTACGGGATGCCTATATAGATGCAAGGAAGAAGCAAACTCATCTGTTATTCGAGTCTTTCCGATCCCAAAGGGACCCGAGAGAAGTATAATTCTTTTATCGATATTTCTGGACCACGAATCCTTTATCGTATGTATTTCCCATTGGCGATCTACAAGTTCAGGTATGTTGACAATAGTTGGATTGTTTGACCTAGTTTGTAACTCTGAATACCTGATATTTTTTAGAGTCTCAGTAACCTCCTCTATTGATTGAATCCTCTGTGAGGGGTTCTTCATCAACATGAGTGATATCAGATTATCCAGTTTTTGTGGGACTAGGGCTGAGTGTTTCAGCACAGAGTTTTGAATATTCTGAAGTATCATGGATATTAAAACTTCAGGGTTGCTGGAATTGATTGGGTATTCACCTGTTATTGTCTTATATATAGAAACGCCTAATGAGTAGATGTCTGAACGTGTGTCAATAGGGTTACCGAGGAGTATCTCTGGTGCTAGGTAGTGAAGGGTACCAACAACCGATCCCTTCGATGTAATCCTTCCATCAGCACAAAACCTAGCCAAACCAAAATCGATTAGTTTTGAATGCAGACCTTGTCTGTCTACACTTGGTAAAACAATTATATTAGAGGGTTTAATATCCCTGTGGACTATCCCTTTTGAGTGGAGATATGCAACTGTTTCAGTAATATCAATGAAGATATCGAAAAGCTTGCTGATTGACAGTCTCTCACATTCGGAGAGCAAAGTTCCTGGCACATACTCCATAACATAGAAAAGATCGTTATTATCTGTGCCGCTGTCATAGATATTCACAATCCCTGGGTGGTTAAGTGATTGCAGAAGCGAAGCTTCAGCTCGGAATCTGTTGACATTAATAATATTACCTTCGTTGCTTGCGGAGATCATCTTCACAACAATTGGTTTTTCCAATTGAAGATCCTCTCCAAAGAAAACCGAGGACATACCTGCCCCGCTAAGATTCCCTACCAGCTTGTATCGTCCGAAAAGGATTCTTTCAGACATCGATTATATTCTATGGTTTATTCGATGAATATCAAATCTTGACATTACAGATAAATGGATTATCATGGCAGGAATTGTGAGGGATCGTACCTTCTGGTCGAACTCAAGCGAATTCGACCCTGTCCCAAATGGGAACAAATGACCGAAGGAGGAGTTAATGAAGAAGTATGAGCAGATGTTCATCCTTGCCACTGATACCGAAGGTGACAAGGAAAATGAGCTTGTAGAAAAACTCAAATCTGTGATTCTCGAAGATGGTGGTGAGATCATCGAGTCCACCAGGTGGGGAAAGAGAAAATTGGCTTATGAGATTAGGAACCATAATGATGGTATATATTGGTATCATGTCTTTAATGCACCCCCAGAAGTACCCGCAAAACTAAGGCGTATTGTCAGGATCACCGAAGGTTTCATAAGGGATATCCTGATCGATCTTACATACGCCCAGAAAGCGGAAGAGAGAAGAAAGAATTATCTTAAGGAATCCGAGAAAAGGAAAGCCACTGTCAAACAGGAATTGAAGGAGAACAGTGATCGTCAAGAGAATGATTTCAAGGATTTTGATGAGTCGTCAGATGTAAAAGCTAAAGCTGAGAATGATTCCGCTTCGGAACATGAGGAGGAACAGCCAAAAGATGCTGAATAAAGTTCTGTTGATTGGAAACCTTGTGGATGATCCAGAGCTTCGATCCACTCCGTCTGGTACCAACATAGCCAGGATGAGACTCGCTTGCAATGAGAGATACAAATCTAAAGTTACAGGCGAGTTGAAGGAAGACACCCTGTTTGTAACCCTTGATGTTTGGGGTAAACAAGCCAATACAGCCCAGCAGTATCTTCACAAAGGTAGTAGAATCTTTGTAGAGGGTAAACTGAGGATCAGAAGCTATGATCAAGATGGAATAAGGAAGTGGTTCACATCAGTTACGGTATCACGTTTTATCTTCCTCGATAGAAAACAGGGAGGCGATGGCGAAGCAGGTACAGGTTCTAGTGATTCACAACGCACAGGGGAGAACGATCCACCAGAATTTGATGAAGACGACATCCCCTTCTCATAGGATAAAAGGAGTATACAACAATGAAGAATAACGATATGGGCTCGAGAAAAAGAGGACGAGGAAGGTTCAGGAAACCAAGAAAGAAGATATGCGTGTTCTGCGCGGAACACATGGATTATATTGATTACAAAGACATCAACAGACTTAAAAGATATGTTTCAGAAACGGGAAGGATTAACTCCAGGCGACAAACTGGAGCTTGCGCAAAGCATCAGAGACGACTGACCACCGCAATCAAAAGAGCGCGTGAGATAGCCTTATTACCATTTGTGGTGGATTAGGAGATACGTATGAAACTGGAAGTAATACTACTTAGAGATGTCCCGAGCCTAGGTTCAAAGGGAGCTGTTGTAAGGGTTTCCAAAGGCTACGCCAGAAACTACTTGATCAAGAACGACATTGCTCAACTGGCAACAAAACATACCTTAGAGAATCTTGAGCACAACCTCGAGGTTTCCGACAGACGCTCAAGTAAAGCTAAAGTCAAAGCTGAAGAGATGAAGGAGATGCTTGAAGCGGAAACCATACAGATACATGCAAAGGCAGGACCTACAGGCACTTTGTTTGGCGCTGTAACCAGAGATGCTGTGGCAAAAGCACTGAAGCGAAAACTCAACATTGTCGTGGGCAAACGCTCTATGACAGTGGATGAGCCAATCAAGAGTCTTGGTGTCCACACCGTTCACATTGACCTCCATCATGAGGTGAAGGCTAATTTGAATGTAGAGGTTGTTTCTGTAGCCAATTAATCTAATCCGAAAACCAATTATCAATTGAATCCAAACAACCGGGGAAGGCATTAATCGTCCCCGGTTGTTTGGATTTATACTTTCGTTTCAAATTTTCAGATAGCTTGATTTATCGAGATTCCAAAATTTTTACATTATCCTAATTGTCCTAAATGCATCAGATTATTAATCCAGATAATCTAGATATTGATTGTGTGAAACTCATTGACTAATCATTGAAATTCAAACACGTCTTACGAATAATTTCTGAAACAAGCTCTATTCGTTCATTGAATATCGAGATGACCTCTTCATGCTTCAATTTCTTTTTTGCAACACCCGCCGCATGATTGGTAATGACTGCAAGAGCGCAGAAGGGTATCTCCAACTCAGCAGACAGAATGGCTTCAGTTGCAATGGTCATACCTACAATTGTTGCCCCCATGGTTGAGTATGCCTTGATTTCTGCGGGAGTCTCATACCTTGGGCCATTTGTGCATATATAAACAGCGGATGGATGAAACAACACATTTTCATCAACCAATGCTTTTTGCAAATGACTTCGGAGTTGAGAAGAGAATGGTTCGGATACATCAATGTGCCTCACCTTACCTGCTTCATCAAAGAACGTGTTTTTCCGTCCATGAGTGAGGTCGATAAACTGATCGGGGATTGCAAGATCGCCAGGAGACATGTCTGGCTTGATTCCCCCAACAGCGCACGTTGCATAGATGCCTGTCACACCAATCTGCTCTAATACTTTTATGTTTGCACGATAGTTGATTGCAGATGGTGGTAGTCTGTGTCCCGAACCATGTCGAGTTAGGAAGACAACCTCAAAACCCTCGAGATAGCCGATTTTGATGGTTGCTTTACCATAGTCTGTTTCTATCTCTTCGTCTCTGGAATCCTCAAGCCACGGCAAGTTATACACCCCTGAACCACCAATTATTGCAATCATATCTTCCCTCTGTGTCCTTTGATAGCTAGAGAATACTAGAAAAAATAGAGGTTATCAAGAACTGACAAGGATATTGTTCAACGACCATTGGGCTTCATGTGGTAAACATAGGTGATCCAATCACTCCATTCTCTGTAACGGTAGTTCAGATTGTGATGTGAATCAAAATCACCGGGTGTCTTTCCAACCGACAGATTGTATTCACTGTTCGAATAATCATGCTGAAAGAGGAATACTGAACCGGGGCTGTTTGTGTAACCAACAACTTCATTTGGTAGCATCTTTGTAAACTCAACAGGATAGATCTCACCGAAGCGGTGGAAAACCTTTGTGTAATCACTGCTGAATCCAACCGATGGAATAAAGAGGAAATAAACATCGTGTTCATGTCGGATCTTCTTGCACTTTATGCTTGCGCACTGATCACCACCAACAATACCCATCATATAGTTGATCCCACTTCTGGCTGTAGCGCAGTGGATAGAGCATTCTCTCCAGCTTTTTATCATGACATCACAATACGGGAAGATGGTTTCAAAACCCGGATACGGTATCGTCAGCTGAGGATTGAATGGATCGAAAGCGCTGAATCCAGGTTCGTAATGACAGCAGTCGGGACCAAGAAACGCAGTAGGTGATTCTTCATCTGTGGTATAATAGGTTAACAGGTACTCGGATTCATAAAAAATGGGTATGGGCAGTACCAAGTTCATGAGTTCATAGCGAACCTCTGGTCTCCTGCCCCACACAACAAATTCAAGGTCTTCAATCAGTTCATTGTATTTTGTAGTTTCCTCATCACTGGCGTTCTCATGATCAAAAGCACCATCATCTGATGGTAGTTCCTTATGTTCAAGTATTTGTTCTCTTACATGTTCAGGTGTTCTATTCCACAGATACCTTCCAGGTGTGCCAATGAATGATTGACAGCTTACACTCTCGGGTTCTGAGCTTGTGGTCGCTGAGAATGTAATCATCTTTGACTCTTCAGGCTTTGGTATGCCTGCCTTTGAATCGATAGTGATATTTACGTGTTCCATGTTGTCAATATTCACAGGCGATACGATGCTCAGTGTGTTGGTGTCTTTGAGATACTTTGCATGAACCTTCAGTGGTTTCCCGTTGACATGGATATCTGATGGTCCATATCTTTTGGGTAGTTCAAACTTATTGGGGAATTTTATGTTGATGGTTGAGTATCCAGCATCCAGTGAGCCACCTTCACCGACATAGAAATCAATGGTAACGGAGATGTTATCATCCGAGTCATTTGATTCACAGGAAACCCTGAAACCTGATATCTGTGAACATGGTAGAACAAACGCGTCTGATTCAACGGGTGTTGGTTCAGGTTCAGTGGCAACACGGATCTTGTATCTGCCGGGTGTGGCGGGAGTTATAAAGCCTACACTTTGAGAAACAACCAGGTCTATTGGATTATACCCCTGTCTCCATGATTCTACATGTACTGGTGAACGTAGCTGGAATAAACATCTTTTTTCATCCTGTATCATGATTGGATACGCCATACATTCAGAGC
The DNA here is from genome assembly GCA_964613055.1 of uncultured Caldisericales bacterium. Taxonomy (GTDB): domain Bacteria; phylum Caldisericota; class Caldisericia; order JAAYUI01; family JAAYUI01; genus JAXGMQ01. Next base: position 16,450 of record CAZTGD010000001.1, read on the forward strand.
AAGGGTTGTAACCTGGTGAACAAGCATGAACATATTTCATAGTTATTACCTTCCTATCCGATCTGTCCCTTGGCAATGCTGGTAACACCGTTCCCATTATCCAGCAACCCAACCCAGATGGGTCTTCAACGAGTCTACAATAACCCTCTTCTACTTCATCACAGTCAATGCAGTCATAGAATTTTGTATCAACATCACGTTCATCCAACACCTCATAAAGCTTCCCAACCCTCTCCTCCTCTGGATTGTCATACTTCTCGAAGTACTTCTCATTGGGAACAAACCTGGGACTCTCATCATGTCCCTTTATCACAAACTCCTCACCACACACATCCTCCCAGTCATCAGAAGCCTCTTGTGTGGGAAACCACACCTTAACCCAATCATGTGTATGAATACCTTCACTGATACGCATGAATATCTTAAAAGCCGTTGGAGTGTTTGCCCTAGCATGACCCAACCTCTCCCCCGTGATATTCAACTCCACATGCACAGGACCCAACACAGCCTGAGTACTCCCCAACCGAAACACAAAAAACATGATAACAGCCAACAGAAATGATACAGCCACCCTATACGCATATAAGCTATATCTACACTTATTCTCATACTTATGATTACCCTTATATCTGTACAACACACTCACCCCCTTCCATCTTTTCATCACCCTGAAATCAAAACAACCTTGTTTGCATATTCCATTATCCACAGCTATGAAACACCAACAACAACCAGCAGGTGATGCTGAGGTTAAAGACGACAAGAACAACACCCAAATACAATACGATGGTCACCAGTTGATCCATAAACCAATAGCTATCGTCTTACATAAATATTCTCAATAAATACAAACAGGGGGGCCGTCTAAAAAGCCCCCCATGTCACAAAACAGTTCTATGTTAAAACAATCAATGCTATGAAAGCATTGAGCTGACTATCTAATCACTCTACTTCTCTGATGGATACACCACCTCAATAGCGCTCTCCTCTGCTATCCAGTTTACATCAGCACCCAGTGACTCACAGGCAAACCTGAGTGGGAGCATGGTGCGACCATTCACAATTGTTGGATAGAGGACAGTCTGACCATCGGCACCAATGATTGTCGTCTCTACACCATTTATCTTGGCAGTGGACACATTGTCCACCCAAAGCTGAAGGAACGTATTGCCCAGTGTGACGTCAACCCTTCTGTCAGCATCAATCCAATCAACCGTTGCGCCCAACGCCTCAAACACAGCCCTGACTGGCATGTATGAGTTGCCAGCAAGCTCTGCAGGAAGAGGTGGTGACTTGGTTGTAGGCATGGGATCAAGATCATCCGCCTGTTTGTTATTGATGACAAACTTGGGCTCATTGACCCAGAGTTTGAGCCTTATGGTTTCAACAGTTTCAAACTTGATGTAGCTGTCGATGGTTGATTCATTCCCAAGCGTGTCAACTGCCTTGACAGTTACAGCGTTGAGGCCAGAGTTGAGTTCAATTTCAAAGCTGAAGTTGCCTTCCAGATCAACTGAAGCTTCTTGACCATTTATGAAGACCTTTGCCATAGGTTCAGTCGTTCCTTCAAGCGTAACTGGTGATTGAGAGACGAGTTCTGGAATATCACACTCAATGGCTGGAGGCTGTGAATCAACGATGAGAGTAAATGGAGTAGGATCAGAAGTTTTTTCACTCATTGTCGAAGCAATGACAGTAACATTGTATTGACCGTCTCCTTCTACGGTAATCTCTAACTCAAAGGAACCCTCTTCGTCTGACTGGCAGTACCCAACTGGAACATTGTCTATGAGTGCAACAACGCTGTGATTGGGGGATGTTTTCCCTTTGAGTGTGTATGTGGTTGTTTGCGAACCGGCGAATCCGGGTTCAGGAAGATCGAGTTCAAGGGGGATCTTAGTGGCATCAATGATTACAGTCCTGTTGAGTTTAAAAACATTACCTGCCTTATCCTTGGAAACCATATTGATTGTGTATTCACCGTCTTCGAGATCCTTGAGTATCACGCTGAACTCACCATTGGCAGATACTTCAATGGGTTCATCGTTCACCATCAGTCTCGCTCCACGTTCGGTAGCGCCCTGGAACTCAAATGGAAGGCTGACAATCTTTTGACCCTCCTTAATGGTTGTTCGGATTATAGGTCTTCTTGTGTCAAGGATTACAACCTTGATAACATCGGCGGCATTTCCATCAGCGTCTTCAGCGTGGAACTTCAGCTCATTGCGACCCTCGTCAATGGGTATCATATCGCTGAATGTGCCATCTGTTTTAACAGTAACGGGTCTACCGTTAACGCTGAGTGTTGCACCTGGAACGGTTGTACCCTCTACCTTGAAGCTGTCCTCATTTGTGATTGTGGTATCGTCAAGGTCTATGTCTAGTTTTATTGGGGGTTTTGCAACAACGTTCATTTCAATTGGTATCGAGAGATTGCCAACACTCGACTCGACATCAATTGATCCACTGTGCATTCCGGGTTCCATACCTTCAGCAGACAGTGTGACCTCGTATGTCTGTGAGAGGGTGACATACTCTGTTGAAGACAGTGATATCCAATCATCGCTTGGGGTTAGTGTTCCGTTTATCTCACCAGTGTCATTATAATAAACTCGAACGTTTCTCGTTTTGACTTCATCCGGGTAGATCTGGTTTATCCTGATTGTGGATGGATCTGAGTACAGTCCTACAACCTTTTCGCCATAGCATATGATCCTGTCACCACTGACAAACACCTTATCGTTTGCGATCACGGGCATTGGCATAATCATCGACCCACCACCAAACGGCATTCCACCGGACATCATTGTATCATCAGTGAAAACTATTTCACCATCTGTGATGTTGGCTATTGAGAATTTGGTTCCTCTTGTGCTGATAACCTTGTCCTTAGTACAGGCAAATTGCATACAAGTGAATGCCATGCCACCGGGTGTTTCGTTCTTCCACACAAGAGAGCCTTTGTTCTTGCTGACGCATATTGTATGACTCATGGCGAGTTGGAGAACGATACCTCTTGGTGTGATGGCAGGTATACCATATAGGCAGAAATCAACAGTTCTTTCATTAGCGTAGTCAATGCTGGAGATATCAAACACCCAGATATCTTCTCCATTCTCAGCGTTGCATGCCATGAGTTCGCTGGTGGGCATGACCATCCTTCTACCACCGATTTCACTCGGTACTTTCATTTTAGAGAAGTAGATTCTACCATCTGCATAGGAGATTCCTCCTGCAATTTCGCTTTCATCAAGCTTCTTTTCCCATGCTATCTTTCCCTCCTCATCAAATGCAATAACGGCAGAATCATTAATCTCAGGCATTGGATTATCAGGATTCATCTTGATCTTTGCTACAGATGTAAATATCTTCCCATCCCCGTATGTCAGCATCATCAGTGGCATCCTGTCTAGATCAGCACTCCAAACCTCTGACTGGTTATTTGGATCCATACATACAAACCTGGTGTTACCAATTGTCCGATCCTCACCTATCTCAGTGTATGCAAGATAGATATACTCTTCGCCAACCAGCCCTCCTGATATTGTGGTGGGTTTTTTTATCACTTCTTTGAAGATCTCGGCTCCATTTTCAGGTGAAATCATACCAATAACAGAACTCACTTCTGTCTCTTCAGTGGTACTCATCGGGTGACCACCTCCTCCAGGACGACCGCCTCCATGACCTCCACCTCCTGATCCATCTTCTCCACCTCCAGCTTGCATGTAAGATGTACAGATGAATACGATCTTCCCATCAACATATCCAATTTGAGCTGAACCTATTTCTCCAACCTTATAGCTCCATAGCTCTCGACCATCAGATTGTTCTAAGCATACAATCACGCCCTGTGATGTGCCAAAAATTATCTTGTCATCGATTGCTATGTGTGATGCAATTGTTCCGTTCTCAGGATAGTATACCCATTCTCTTTGCATTACATCGGGTATGGTTGTGTCTGGTTGATAGTTGGTGTGAGAAGGATCATTAAACATGTTTGGCCAATCTGAATTGGTGGTCGCTGTCAGTATAAAAGCTGGCACTAGAAGTGCGACTACAACCAGTAATGCAGTAAACTTTCTCATATTGTCTTCTCCTTTAGATAACGCCATAAGTAGCGTTTTCACCGAGTTCTTCTTCGATTCGAAGTAACTCATTGTATTTTTCAACACGTTCAGTTCGAGCTGGAGCGCCAGTCTTTATCTGTCCACTCCTGGAAGCTACCGCCAGGTGTGCAATGAAACTGTCTGCAGTTTCACCCGAACGGTGAGAAATAACGTAGCTGTAGCCGCTTTTTCTGGCAAGCTCAATCGTTTCCCACGTCTCTTTGACACTACCGATTTGATTTAGTTTAATTAGTATTGAATTGGCAAATTTGTCTTCAATTCCCTTCTTGAATATCCCTCGATTTGTAACGAACAGGTCATCACCAACAACCTGTATTTTATCTCTGAGGGCTTTTGTGTGAAGCTTCCATCCATCGGCATCCTGCTCTGCCATGCCATCTTCAATTGATACGATTGGGTATTTATCTATCATCTTTTCATACCAAGCATTAAGGTCATATGAGGTGATCTGTTTACCCTCGAATGAATATTTCCCGTCTTCATATATCTCTGATGATGCGGCATCTATTGTTAGTTCACAGTCCTCACCAGGTTTATAGCCAGCCTTCTTGATGGCGTTCATCAATAGCTGGAATGCTTCCTCGTGACTCTCAAGGTCTGGTGCGAAGCCACCTTCATCGCCTACAGCTGTAGACAAACCCTTTTCGTTCAATATCTTCTTGAGTGTGTGGTAAATCTCGATTCCCATCCTCAAACCCTCTGAGAATGTATCTGCGCCAGAGGGGAAGATCATGAATTCCTGCAAGTCAAGATTGTTGCTTGCATGAGCTCCACCGTTAATCACATTCATCATTGGCACAGGTAGATGACTAGCCATTGCTCCACCAAGATATCTGTACAGTGGCATATTAAGCGAATTTGCACCAGCTCTGGCAACAGCCAATGATACTGCAAGGATTGCGTTTGCTCCTAGTTTACTCTTGTTCTTAGTCCCATCGAGTTTCAGCAGAAGACTATCAACTCCAGCCTGATCGAATACATTGAAGTCAAACAGGGAGTTGGTGATCTTGTCATTGATCGTGTTTATTGCTGTTTCTACGGATTTACCCATGTAGTATTTTGGATTGCCGTCTCTCAATTCAAGAGCCTCTCGCATTCCGGTTGACGCTCCAGATGGAACAGCGGCTCTTCCAATGATTCCGTCAGAAGTAACTACGTCCGCTTCTATAGTTGGGTTACCTCTGGAATCGATTATCTGTCTGGCTGTTACGTTTTCAATTGTACTCATAATCAGTCATTTCCTTTCGTCGGGGATATCAGCCCTTGACCTGACCATGTATATGATTATATATTACACACATTCTGTGGCAAGCCCATTTACGGTCACAGAATGGTCGTGCCGAAGTGGCGGAATTGGTAGACGCGCATGGTTCAGGTCCATGTCCAGGCAACTGGGTGGGGGTTCAAGTCCCTTCTTCGGCACCACTGTTTCTTAGAACCCATACAAATATCAGCTGTATTGATAATATGAGGTTATCATCTCTTGTTCTTGTTGTGACCGCTATTGTGACTACGTCTGTCGTGTCTTCATCATTAATTGCTGTTGACGATTACAGAAAAGCTCCCGCTCCACCTTTTTCTTTGACATCAAAAGTGGATATTGAAGCTGGATATCTTTCAAAATATCCACCAGTCTCGTTTAGGGATGGGTATATTTTTGGTGACTCCAAAGGGAGACTGCAGTACATAGTTGGTGACAGTTGCTGGATGAGTGTCTCTGTTGATGGTTCAGATATCAAGTCAGCACCAATTCTGGATGGGGATATCGTATTAGTTGGTACAATGGCAGGTACGTTGGCAAGTATTCATATGCCATCTGGAGAGTTGCGATGGGCGTTCAAAGCGAAGAATGCAATTATTGGAAGACCTCTTGTAGCAGAGGATAATGTTTATTTTGGCAGTGCTGATGAGAGATTCTATTGCCTCAACTTAGAAGATGGTTCAAAAGTATTTGAATATCAAACCAATGCTCCGATATGGAGTACTCCTTGTGTTGTGGGTGATAGTGTGATTTTTGGGTGTGATGATGATTCAGTTTATTGTATCAACAGGTTTGATGGAGAGCTAATTTGGGTGTTCAAGTGCGATGGCTGGGTGGAGGCAGAACCTGTAGTTGATGATATTTTTATATACATAGGTACTTTGGGTGGGAGTGTGTATAAAATAGATATCTTAACAGGTGAATTGGAATGGAAAATACAACTTAATGATGCAGTTCATTCAAAGGGTGTGCAGATAGATAACAGGTATTTTACCGCTGATGACTCGGGATCGATAACATGTTTGGATACTTTCAACGGAGAAATTATCTGGCAGAGAACAGACTACTCCGCAATTGATACGCCTTTAGAGACAAATGGGGAGTTGATCTATTTTACCGACGAAAACAAGAGGTTTGTTTGTTTGGATGTGTTTGGTGATCAACTCTGGAGAAGGAATATGATTCATGCGGTTCGGAGTGGTGTTTTGGTGGATGAGTACACTCTTGTTATGGTGAGTTCAGATGGATTTCTTGAATGTTGGGATGAATGTGGTTATGTAGAGGTTACACCAAAGAACCGTTATCTGGGAGAGGTTGCTGAGGAGGATGGTTTTTTTTCATTCAGGATGGATATTGTATCAGGTAGAAAGGATGATCGAGCTTCCCAGGGGATGATCGATTATAGACCTTTTGAAGCGGGGAAAAGGTGCAAAGCAGTTCAATTCAAGGAGTTGGGAATATCCTATATCAAGAATTTGCGGGTATTCAGCTATGAAGGAAACATAGATCTTTCAGATCCGTCCTTCTGTGATGGATCGAACGATTTCGTTGTATATTTTGGTATCGGTCAACCGTTAAGCGAGGGTGATGGGATTTACCAGTCTCCCAGCTCAGATGGAATGGTTCACACTCGGTTTACCTTTGATTTGGTTAGTGACAGGTCAGATTGTCAGACATGCGAGCCATGTTATAAAGTCAGCATAACGCCCAATAATACACCCTATTTCAAACGAAATGAGTCTGGGAGTTTTGAGATACAAGTTTCGTCTGCAGACGATATCAACAGGGAGATAGAGATTAATATAGAGGGCATAAAGGGAATCGAAAGTGAGGAACTCAAACTGATGCAGGAAGATGGTTTAGTGTCTCACCAAATTGAGTTCGATTGCATGGATCTGCCTGGAGGTTCGTATTTTCAGATACCGATCAGTATATCGTGTGTGACCTGCCCCAGACCAAATGAGAAAATGAGGTCTGATTGGCATTCAAACAGAACGATCAGTTTCACAACAGACCCCAGGCTGAGGATAGATATGAAACCTGATTCGGTGGATGTGTTGGTCAACGGTAATCCAGTAAGACTCGATGTGCCAGCCAGGATAGTTGATGGCAGAACTCTTGTGCCTATAAGATTTGTAGCCGAAACGTTTGGTTGTGATGTATCTTGGGAGCAGGAAACAAAGAAGGTAACTATAATTAAAGATGAAACTGTTCTCAATTACTGGGCGTATCAAAAGAGAGCCAGATTCAATGGACTTGATGTGGAAATCGATGTTGGTCCCATAATCGAAAGGGGACGAACACTCGTTCCCTTTCGCTCAGTTGCCGAATCACTTGGAGCTTATGTACGGTGGATAGCTACATCAAGAGATATAATAATTGATTGGGAGTTTTAGTTTTCGCTGACAGTTTCCCTTGCAAAGCATGCATCAATATGCTCTTGTGGCAGTTTATTAGTGTATTTGGAAACAACAAAAAGGGTGATGATTGAGAACAAAAGACCAACAAAACCTGGCTCAATGAAATTCAATGGGTGAATGTTTGTTAGTGATTTAATGCCAAGTGTTCCACCGTTAAAAATGAATGTCCACAGAAGCGAAACAGCCAATCCCACTATCATTGAGCTAACGGCACCCGCTTTGGTTGCACCTCTCCAGAACAGCGCTCCGATGGTTGGAGCGAGGAATGTCCCCGCCGCTATGGCGAAGAAAAAGGCGGTGCATTTGGCAATCATACCAGCTGGAAGGATGAATATACCGAGTATGAATGTTAGTATTATTGATACTGCAATACCTACTCTTTTCCACAACAGAGTATTTTTAGTTTTTCTATTTTTTGCGATGTTATCTTCGTAAACGTCCTTTCCAATGGAGGTGCCAATCGTGTGGAACTGTGCAGATGATGTCGATATGCCTGCTGATATGAGAGTCAACAGGAAAACATAAACAAACCATTTAGGCATGTATGTGGTTATTAGCTGTGGTATTACCTGGTCTACGTTCGAACCTACAATACCCATAGAGGTTTTCCCAAAGTCATTAAAAAATGCTACATTGGATAATGATCCAGCTATATATGCACCACCAACGACGATGAGGATAAAGACAGCCCCAACAGCCATCGCCCTGGTCAGATCTCTATTGCTTTTAACGGTCATGAAACGAACTAGTAGTTGAGGTTGAGATAAAACACCAACACCGATACCCATCATCAGTGTAGAGATGGTCAGCCACCAGAATTGAGAGTTGAATACGGGGAAGGATGTCCATCCAGTGTGTCCTGCCTGTGCCAGCTTATCAGTTATGAGGTGGGACATCGAAGTCAACTGACTGTGAGCTGATGTTATTCCACCAAGTTTTATATAGATAAATACTAAGATTCCAATCATACTCACCAGCATTATCGAACCCAGCAGGGAATCTGAATACACAACACCTTTGAGTCCTCCGGTGATAACGTATACAGCCACAATGATAATGTATATCAGTGCAAGCCAGGCAATGTCAATTCCAAACACTGGTACCATGAACTCAGCTGCACCTTTCATCACTGCCGCGGCGTACAGAGGCATGAATATAAAGATGACAAGACCTGAGAACCATTGGGCGAAACTTGAACCAAACCTTTTCCCCAGAAACTCTGAAAATGTCTGTGATTTCAGATTTTTACCCATCTGTCTCATTCGCTTGCCAAACACCATGTAGGCAATCAGTATACCAATGGCAATGTTGAGGAAAACGACCCACATCAGTGAGAACCCGAGTTTACCAGCAAGTCCGCCAAAGCCTATGATTGCAGATGTTGATATGAAAGCGGCACCATATGACAGCGCCATCATATATGGATTTACAGAGCCTCCAGCCAGTAGATAGTCCTTTGTCGAGGATGTTCTTTTGTATCCCAGCCAAGCGAGGAAACCGAGTATCAGCAAGAATCCAATCAGAATGGGTAAGAAAATTTTGACATCAACTAACACACTAAGCCTCCTTGTTCCAGAAGACAATACCAATAATCACACAGACTACAGCTGACAGAATGGTCAGAATGAATCCGAGAAATGTAGTAAAATCGGCGAATCCAAGCATAATAATCCTCCTTGTGGTTTATGATTCGCCGATTATAGCATAAAAATGTAGAATCACAAATTATCGATTGTCAGTTTTTACTTGTTCTAGTTTATTCTCTATCCAATCAAACCAGGCATGAAGACCATCTCCCGATTTGATGGAGAAAGAGATGATGTCCAGTTTTGAGTTCACTTTTAGGGCATCCTGCTTGAAGTCATCAATGTTGAAGTCACAGTATGGAATAAGGTCCAGCTTGTTGATTAGAACGCAGTCTGAAACCCTGAATGCTAGAGGATACTTTGCTGGTTTGTCGTCACCCTCGGGAACTGAGAAAAGGAGAATCTTTGAGTGTTCACCTAGTTCATATGCCGCAGGGCAAACGAGGTTTCCAACGTTTTCAATGAATATAATATCAAGATTATCGAGGGGAAGCCCCTCGATTGCCTCTTTAACCTGCGATGCTGTAAGGTGACAGGAAGAACCAGTACCGGCTGTGTTAATGAGGGATACTGGGACATGCATCTTTTCGAGTCTTCTTGCATCCCTGTTGGTTTCGGGATCGCCCTCTACCACTGCGAGAAGGTAGTCATTTTTAAACCTGGAGAGTGTTTTCTCAAGTAGAGATGTTTTCCCAGAGCCTGGAGAGCTGATCATATTCAGGGCAAGTATCCCTTTTGAATCAAATGTTTTCCTCAAATAATCTGCTATCTTCTCTGTCTTAAAATCAACTTTCTTCTTTATATCAATCTCCATCATCAACCTCCATATGTATTTTTTCAACAATGAGGTCTCTACCTGAGACCATTTTGCAATCGCCACTTCCACACTCAGGGCATGTAAAATCGTAACCCTCTGCACTGAAACTATTTCCACAGTTTGAACAAACGAGTTCTGGGTCAACCAGTTTAAATTCGATCTTCATCCCACTACATACAGAATCTTGTGAGATCGTTTCCAGCAAGAACACAAGAGAATCAGGCATGATTCCAGACATACGCCCGATGATGAGTTTTACGCCCTTAACGGTAGCGTGCCTCGACTCAGCCTCGCTTTTGAGAAGATCAAAGACCTGGTTTGCTATCCCAAGTTCGTGCATGATTAGCATGTTAACACACCTGTCAGATAATACAGTGAATTAAACATTAGAACTTGACGGTGATAAAGATACAAACTTAAATGGATGACGCTATGAACGAAGAGAGAGATCATACCAAAGGGAATATCCTGAAGAACCTGATAAGCCTTGCCTGGCCAGGTATTGCGGGAAGATTCTTTGAGAATCTTCATGGGATAGTTGATCTTATCTGGATCGGTATGCTTGGTGGGGCAATGGCTACACAAGCTCAAGCCGCGCTTGTTATATTTGGTGTGGTCTTTGCTTTCGTGTTTATATTCAACAACCTTTTCGGTCTAAGCTCCGTGTCGATCATTTCAAGGTATTGGGGAGAGAAAAACTACAAAAAAGCTGAGTGGGCGGCAGAACAAACCATACTGTTCAAGTTTGTTTTTGGTGTGGCAGGTGCAATACTGACATTGATCCTCCTGGAAACCTTCCTTTCTTTTGCTGGAGCTAGTGCGGAACTGTCGACAGAGTCGGGTTATTCGGTAGTCGGTATTGCCCTTGTATACGGTAGAATAATCCTCATCGCAACACCGTTCTGGTTCACCTACTTCACATTCAACACAATTTTCAGATGTACATCTGATGCCGAAACGGGAATGTTTCTGACCATTATGTCGGTCATAATAAACGTAGTGTTAGATCCACTGATGATCCTTGGGATAGGAGTTTTTCCCAAAATGGGGATTGCAGGTGCCGCGTGGGCAACTGTTATTGCGCAGATGTGTTCGTTTATTCTTGGACTGATACTTTTATCAACAGGCTATAAGTTCCGATTTGTCCAAACGCGTTTTTCAATTGGAAAGATCATTTTACCAAAATTGATTCTTTTAAAGAGAGGAATAAAAATAAGCTTGCAAGGTCTGTTAAAACCAGATATTTCAATGATGCTTAACATGATGAGAATTGGTACTACCCCGGCATTGTCAAACCTTTTCAACACTGGATCGGGTATGATATTTATGAATATTGTGAGCAGTTATAATAACGATGCCCTCCTCTCAGCGTTTGGAATTGGTATGAGGCTCATCGGTTTAGTTAATATGCCACTCCTTGGTCTTCAGCAGGCGGCGGGTTCGCTTGTTGGTCAGAATCTGGGAGCTAATTCCCCTTACAGGGCTGAAAAAACAGTATGGTATTCTGTTTTGATAGCACTCAGTTTGTCTGGTTCAATGGTTGCAATATCATACCTTTTTGGAGGGCACATCTACTCTGTGTTCAATCGAGAAGCTGAAGTCATTGCCTTTGGTTCTTCTCTGCTTGGATTGGCTATGCTACAAAATACAACCTTTTCCATAAAATTCATGATAACATCGTCATTTGAAGGTTCAGGTTACACATTGTGGCCAATGATATTTGACACATTAGCAACCTGGCTTGTGTTGTTACCGATCCTTTATTTTACAATCGTGGTCTTTAAATTCGGATACGAGTGGATTTTCATATCAGGTATAATTGCCAACAGTGTGCAACTCTTTGTGAGTCTTATGCTTATGAGAATGGGAAGATGGAAGACCGCAAGGATTTGAGAGTGCACACAATCAATCTGAGGCAATTTCTATTCATTGTTTTCTCCTTTTGTCAAAACACCCAAGCTAAGAACCATCATTATCCAGATAATCATTCTCTGTATATACTAATTAATAGCTTTCCAATTCTAGTTAGTGGTTGTCCGTATTTTCCACTTGCTATTATTCCTGAACCAAGCAATCTAGACATCATTGGGTCATTCAAATAATAATTCATATCATCATTATTAATTATGAATTGGGCATTTGTCATTTTGTCTATTTTGACAATATCTTCATAAAAACATCTGTCTATTGCATACCCTACTTCAAAAAACTGATGTTCAGTAATCCTACCCATAATCAGATATTTAAAAGCTTTGCCAAGTAAGACTGCTTTTTCAACACAATCTAATCTATCAATTAATATCATCATTTTCTCACAAATTTCTACTGATTTCCCACTATCCAACTTTTTAATATACAATTCTCGATCTTTTTGGGGAATTGTATCTGGATTACCCATGAATCCAATCCATTTCTTAAAAAATGCTCGTCTTAAACATTTTTCTACAAGTTCATAACCACTTGAAGCAATTGAACCAAGATAAGGGATCGCTGTCAATACTGTTTTTATACATTCTTTGACTATACAACTATCAGTTATTGGATTGTTCAGTCTATTATCAGATTCCTTCATCTAAGCTCCTTATCCTTATTTATAAGGCAGTTTTGAAAGTTCATTGACAAGCTTCACCGTTTCTAGTGAGACGGTTACCACCTTGCCAATGAGGTCAAATATATACCTTTCATTGCCGTCAAAGTTGTTTGGGTCTTGTTTTATTCCTGACCTTTTATCTGTTTTGACCCTGTATTGGTCAACAATCCATTCTAAAGCAGAGCGGTTACCCAGCTTGTATTCATAGACTTCTGGTGGGATGCCTGCAAGTGTTATTGCTTTGTTGTAGACAAGTGATTTCTTATCCTTTGTAATTTTCATCTTGTCTACGGTGAACTTTACATCTGGGAATCTATCTTTATCAATAACCTCTTCAAGCTCATATATGTCGGCGTTTTCATAGTCCAGGTGAATATCAGCGAGTCTTTTGCCAATCGAACTGAAGCTCCAGAAGTCTGGTGCAAAGGGTATTCTTGGTAATGATCCTTTCAGGTTCTTCTCATAGTCCTTGCGGTAATCCTTGTGGTGTAGCATTGCATAGATGTAGTAGAAGATGTCCCATTTGGTTATTTGCTCCGCTTCACAGGGAGGGTGGACAGGAGTATCATTTAAACCCCCCTGATTTGACTTCGTCAAATCTTCCCCCCTCGAAGAGGGGGGCTTATTGTGTGCTTCGTCGGTTCCACTCGAAGAGGGGGGCTTAGTGTCTTTGTAGTGGTTGTGGAACAGTTTCAGGGTGTGGTCGGTAATGTTTTCACGTCTTCCTGTGCCGTCCTTGTTGTAGGTGTAGAAGGGGAAGCATTGTGAATCACCTGTAAAATGTAAATCAGGTATGGTCTTCGATATTAATGACTGGAATGGTTTCTTGTTTCCAACCGCTGTTGTGCATATCACCCTGTTCTCTTCCTCGGATGCGGATGTTGGAAAGAAACGATGTTGTTGGTATCTTCTTTGATTCAATAGATGATCAAAATATAGATTCACTCGACAATAAGGTCTATAAATACTTTTTCTAAAACCGTTCTCTGATAACCTAATTTGAATATTTTTCTTGAGAGATTCTTTTAGTCTAACCGTCCACTTTATCTTGCTCTCATCATTTGATAAAATCTTTTCTAATTCAATATCACCAATTTGTCTGTGTGGTTGCTTCTCTAATTTTATTCTTTCAGTTTCATATGTTGAATAATGCAACATAAGATTTGTTTTTAATTCTTGTTGTGAGAAATTGTATACCCATATATCTCTACCTGTTGCAACTCCTCTTGAGTAAAGATTGAAGATGGTATCGCAGTCCGGTTTGCCCTTCTTGCGCTTGTCACCCATCAGGGGGTAATCCTCAAAGTCCTCCGCCATACCCTCAGTCAACCACAGGTGACGCTTGCTGGGTGTCAGTTTCTTCCAGTTGACTCCTTTTAAATCACCCGCCTTGTATACAATTTCAAACTTTTCAATCCTTGTAGATCTGAAAGGTACGTCAAAGTACCAGATTCCCTTTTCTTTTGATGCTTTGTTCTTTATGAAGAATGAAATGGATATACCAACCATTGCTGACAGACCAAACACTGTATGCTTTTCACCCAATGGTATACCATCTCTCATTGAGTCTTTCCGTATGTTACCCTTTAGATCCAACACATACAGCTTATCAAAATCCTTCTCCAGGTGCTTTCTCATCCCGTCAAAAGCGTATCCATCGATGAAGCTGTTGTTGGTGATCATGGCAATAACACCCTCATCACCGATTCTCTCTGATGCCCACTTGATGGCTTTTACATATGGATCATAAATTGCATTCTTTTTTGTCGCTCTTGAGTCTTTCCCAAAGGTATTTCCGATAGCCTCCTCTAATTTGGGATATTTCCTGTTTTTATTATTATCCATCTCATTCTGCTGATTTGAGTTGTATGGAGGGTTACAAATGACAACAAAGATTGGTGATTCTGACTGTTTTATGACTCTCTGTGCGTTCTCATCATTGAAGTACAGACCACCGTGTTCTTCAAACATCTGAAAGGTGTCGGCAAAGCAGATGCCTGGGAAGGGCTCTCTTTCACCCATAGCATCGTAGTATGCGTGCTCTATGTTGATGTTTGCTATGTAGTATGGCATCAGCTGTATCTCATTACAGTGAAGCTCCTCAAGGTATTTTTGTTTTAGTCTGGTAGGGTTAATCTTCTCTATCACGTTTACTATGAAGTTTCCTGTTCCCACAAAAGGATCAATAATGTGGACTTGTTCACTACCTAGACCCTGCTTCTTGTCAAACTCTGTCTTGAGTATCTCGTCTACTGACCTGACCATGAAGTTAACCACAGGTTGTGGTGTGTAGACTATTCCAAGTCTGTCTGCTGATTTTATTGCCCAGCCTTGAAAGAAACGCTCAAAGATATCGTTTAGGAAGACCTGTTTTGCTTTGAAATCCTCCAGCTTATATGCCGCTTTCACTATCTGATCGTAGAAATGGTCAAGAGAGCCTAAGAACTCTGTTTTGTTGAAGTAACCTTTGGTCATTGAATCGATTACGCTTTCAATGTTCTTTGCTATTATGTTTCGACTTGTAAAGCTCTTAAGGTCAAATATGCTCTCCAGTATCCTCTCCGTAAGCAGGTGCTGTACAATCATCTCTTTGATTGCGACACGGCTCACATTGGGATTGATTGATTTTGTGCAAAGTTTATAGAACTCATCAAATCTTTTTATGAAAAGCTCGTTTGTTTGTTGTGATTCCTCAATCTTTTCAAGCAGACCCTTGGCGAGTATTGGCATACGTTCATCAAAGGTGTCAATAGCCTCTTCCCATGTTTTCCTGTCAAAATGTTCATAGTTGAAGAACTTTTCAAGTACCTTGATGAAACTCTCTGGGTTGTCTGCTATATCTTCATCATAGACCTTTTTCTTTCGCTGTATTAGAACAGCACGCTTTGGTTGCCAGAAGAGTATATTGAAATCTGGATAGTCTTTTGTGAGAATCTTTTTTTCTATCTCTTCATCCAGGTCATCATCGTCATCCTTTGATTCCATATACCCCATGGGGAGAATGCCTACTTTTGATTCTAGAAAACTGCCATCAGGGATGTTGCCGTTTGGTAGAGATTTCTTCGGTTCAAAGTTCCATTCAACTTGCTTTGAACAGTATGAAAGTAGGTTTAGGAAGATTGGCTCTACTACACCTTCAGATGGATTGTTGTTTGTACGAGTCTGAAAATATATCTCATACTGCCTCTTCATATCCCTGTAGTACTGCTCAATGGGTTTGTCAGAAGGTTTTAGGCTGAGTTTGCTCTGTTCATTCATACAACCACTCCCATTTATAGTTTTCAAACCTGTTATCCATTACAACTGCCCATTATATAGCCACAAATAATACCAATCAAATCTCTACTCTTTCATCGTATACCAAAGGGTATACACAATATAACAGTTTGTAATACATTCCTTTTATATTATGTATACCCATGGGTATACTGTAATAGGGATGATGAATTACATAGTTACTATCTGTGATTGATGATATTAGAGATGTCATAGGTGTTTGCTATTCCCGTTCTTCCTTTTCTGCTGTGTATACCCTTTGTGATTATTAGATTGTATTCACTTTCAAGTGACTTAATTGCTTTGTTGGGTCCTGCTTTTGAATAGGTTCCTCTGGTACTGGGTTGAAGGTTCATGAATTCACAGATCTGTTCAAGACTTAGGAAACAGCTTGTATTGTTGAATTGATGGCAGACTGAAAGGATGATACGAAGGATCTTGTGTTTGTACTTATCACCTTTGATATTAAAGTATGAGGTGTTTATCTTTGGTCTGTGACATATTGATTGGATGCTGTTGTAAACATTGGTTAGGTATTGGTATCTGTAGTTAGAAAGCTCTGAAAAGTGACCAGGCTGATACTTGTCAAATACGTCTTTTATATCATCCAGTGAGTAACCACAGGTATCAAGACGGGTCATAACCGCGGCTTCTGCCTCTGATCTTGATGGATATGATTTGAAGGTGCTTAGAGTCTTTATATCCAAAGGGATTCCTTTTATAGCTGTTTTCAGGTTTTCAAGTGCTGTGTATACCCAAGGCTCTGGTTTGAGTTTTAAATACCGAGGGAGTACAAGTGATGTGTTTGATGATGTTGAAGTGCTGGGATTAACAAGGTCAGATATGTCTGACCAATTTATCTCAGGTGGATTTATAAACCCGTTGTACCAGTCGTTGTTCCAGTAATATTCAAAGCTTCCAACTTCTGAGTTTGGTACAAGAGAATAGCAGTTTCTGATACGTGCCTCTCCCTTACCAACATCTGGTCTCCAATTGGTTACGGTTATGTCAGCGGGTTTTGTTAAGTTGTCAAGTCCACAGCCGGAACATTGCGGCTCATCCTCGATGAGTTGAAATCTCTAGCATTCGTATTATCATCTAGCACTAAGTGCGACACTTTTTAGACACGCCGTTACTAATACGCTTCACGGGGTGCTTGCTGTTGGTATGCGCAGTAGGTATTGTGAGTGTTATTGGTGTATTGATACCTAGTAATAGTGCAGAAGCTGTAAATATTACCGATTATTACTATTCTGACTTTAAACCCGTCAAGATTGTTGAAAATGATCATATCCAGAATATGCCATCCATTCATGGTAATTATATATCCTGGCTCGATTCAAGGTTAAACGATAAGGCAGGTAGGATATTTCCGCGCAACTACATGATGGACATAAGAACGAGAGAAGAGAGGGTTGCAAACTCCTTTGCCAGGAAATCAGGTGCGATGACTCAGTACAGGAACAAGATAGTATGGGCTGAAAATACTGACAGATTAAGGGAGAACAACTTCGATATTAAGTGCTACGATTTTAAAAGTGACGAAATTTCAACCGTGTGTAGCAACAAAACTATGCAATCGAATCCTCAGATATCTGATGATTACATTATATGGAATGATATGAGAGACTCCGATGTTGGTTCTGATGATCCATCACAATTTGCTATTTATGGTATCCCCACAGAAGGAGGTGATGAGTTTCTTATAAAGGATCATGAAACACCTGGTATTGCAGAGTTGTTTGGTGATTATATTATTTTATCAAAAGAAAATGAGGATAGAGGAGATTATGATGTATACCTTTTAATTCCGTCAAGTTCAAAAAGTATACCCATATGTACAGCTAAAGGAGACCAGTTTAACCCAGCAATAATCAACGATAATTTCGTAGTCTGGGAGGATACTCGAAATGCTCCTGAATTCGGTTTCGACAGACCTGGGGATATCTATGGTTATTCGATAAATAATCACAAAGAGATTTTTATATCCATTGATAAAGCCAGAGACTATGGTTTGGTTGTGGGAGAGGAGCGGTACTGCCTTTGGTTCAGAGAGTCTGGTGATTCTATTGGTGGTTTGGCAAACACAATTCACGGTTATGATACCTTTGCTCAAAAGGAGTTTACAATTTGCGATAAACCAAGCGACAATAGAAAGGCGGTTGTTGGAGAGGATTGGATTGTATGGGAAGTGCATACTCATACAGAATTTGGTTCTGACCTGATGGCATACCATATTGAATCAGATAAAATCTATACCTTATGTAAATCATATGGCGATCAAATGAATCCAAGCATTTATAGGAACCGAGTTGTTTGGGAAAATCACAGCAATTCCAATACAGAAGAAGTAAGCATCTGGTATGCAGATCTTGACATTCTAGCAAGTAATAAATCACTCAACCAGCAATGGGGGTTTTCTCACCGACCCATTTGGAGTCAATGTCGAGCAGATGATACTAATAGCGGTATGGGTTTTGCTGAGATTAGGGATCTTGATAGATTTAAAATGAATCAACAATGGAAGACAAAGCTTAATGGTTCAATCACATCTTCAGCATGTTTCGACAGAAGCTGTTTTGCATACTTAGGGACCTCACAGGGAAAGGATGGTTATTTCTACAAAATATCAGCCTATACGGGTGAAATAATCTGGGAAAAAGCTGTAGAAGGAGGTGTTAGATCCTCTCCGGCTATATACAATAACCGCGCTTTCTTCGGTACCTCTTCCGGTAAGTTTTATTGCCTCGAAACCGATTATGGTCAAGAAGTTTGGAGTATACAACTTGATGATGCCATTGACACCTCGCCAACGATTTTTATCAGCGAGGTGGATCATTACCCCATGGTCATATTCAGCTCTAACAATAAATCATTGTATATGTATAGTGTTAGAGGAAACAAACCAAACAAGCAATGGGAAATTATGCTGGATGGATGGGTAAAAGGAACAGTTGCAATCGATTATAATAGATTCTTCAGAGTATCAAGAAGAGAACCAGTAAAAAAGTATATTTATGCTGGATTGTCCAGCAACAGGATTGTGTGTATTGATCCGGCAACAGCACAAATAGTCGCATCCTTTCCAACGGACTCTTCAATTAAAACCCCCCCAATCGCAATAGGACCTACTTGTATCGGTACTTCTGGTGAAGGCACGCTGTATTGTTTTGATTTCTGTGGATTGGGAAGGTCTCCAGAGCTTCACATTGAGGAAAAAACATATCACAGATCAATGTCCTCTCCAGTCTATGATCGAATCAACCAGATCCTATGTTTTGAAAGCAGTTCAGACTCAATATCATTTATAAATGGGAATAAAAAGTGGACGACTACCATCAGTAAAACTCTATCTGCTTCACCTTCTCTGTCGATTTCTACACGCAATGATGGTTCATATATGATTATTTCATCGTTTGATGGAAGTCTGTTTATTTTTAACACTGTAAATGGTGAAATTCTTTGGAACAAGTCGCTTGAAGCCAGGGTAACGAGTTCACCAAGCATACTGGATACCGGATTTGTCTCGATAATTATAGGTTCAAATGATTCTTATCTGTATTGCTGGGGCCAGAGACCCATCTATTCAGATTAACCTAATAATCCACACCTTTATTGACATAGTAACCATTGATCCTAATCTTATTTTGAACGTTATTCACTTGGAGGTCTAACTATGTACGCGGTCATGAAAACTGGAGGCAAGCAGTATAAGGTTTGCCCTGAAGACATCATCAAGGTAGAGAAGCTCGACGTTGAGCCCGGAGATAAACTTGAAATCAAGGAAGTCACTATTTTAGAGAAGGATGGAGAGTTACTTTTCGGAAAACCCTATGTAAATGGAGCATCTATTAAAGCCGAGGTTCTAAGGCATGGAAAGAACAGGAAGCAGGTTGTGTTCTTTTACAGACATAAGACTACCTATAAGAGGAAAAAGGGTCATAGACAGAATCATACAGAGATTAAGATAAATTCAATACAACTGGAGGCATAAATGGCTAAGAGAAAAGTAATCATCATGGGCGCTGCAGGGCGTGATTTTCACAATTTCAACACCCTTTACAGGGACAACGAGGATTTTGAGGTAGTTGCTTTTACAGCTACTCAGATCCCAGATATCGCAGGCAGAAAGTATCCGGCAGAACTTGCTGGTAAACTATATCCAAATGGCATACCAATTTACGATGAGATTGAATTGGTAAAACTAATGGAGGAAAATAAAGTTGATGATGTCGTATTCTCCTACTCGGATCAGCCACATCTTGTTGTCATGCACAAATCATCGTTGGTAAACGCTCATGGAGCTAACTTTGTTTTACCCAGCTATCAAGATACTGCACTCAAATCTACAAAACCTGTTATCTCAATCTGCGCAGTCAGAACAGGATGCGGTAAGAGCCAGACAACCAGACGTGTTGTTGAGATTCTAAGGCGAATGGGTAAAAAGGTGGTTTCAATTAGACACCCCATGCCATATGGTGACCTTGCAAAACAGGCCGTTCAGCGTTTTGCTGAGTACTCAGATCTCGACAAGCATGATTGCACCATTGAGGAAAGAGAAGAGTATGAACCACACATCGACCTTGGAGCTGTTATCTACTCTGGAGTTGATTACGAGAAAATCCTCAGAGAAGCAGAAAAAGAAGCTGATGTAATCGTTTGGGATGGCGGTAATAATGATTTCCCATTTATTAAATCCGATATCCCCATTGTTGTTCTTGATCCGCTTCGTCCAGGCCATGAGAGTGCGTATTATCCAGGGGAATGCAATCTGCATATAGCCAAGATAGGAGTTATTAACAAGATTGACTCAGCCTATCCAGAGGATGTTGATTGCGTGAGAGAGAATGTCTTCTGCATTAATCCAGAGATGCTCATCATTGATGCGGCATCGCCAGTCTTCCTCGATGACCCATCCAAGATAAGAGGTAAAAAGGTTCTGGTTATTGAAGATGGTCCAACACTCACTCATGGAGAGATGGAGTATGGTGCAGGATACGTTGCCGCCAAGAAGGCAGGTGCATCTGAGATAATCTCACCCAAACCATATGCTGTAGGTTCAATTAAGGACACATTCGAAGCTTATACTCATGTTGAGGATGTCTTACCTGCTATGGGCTATTCACCCGAGCAGATCAAGGATCTGAAGCAGACAATAGAAGCTGTTCCAGCCGATGTTATTATATCAGGTACCCCCATTGACATAACAAGGGTTCTCAATGTGTCAAAGCCAATACAGCGTGTTCGTTATGAACTTGACGAAATAGGTACTCCCAATCTGGAGAAACTTATAAAGGAGATGCTCTAAGTGGCAGTTAATATGAAAGGACGCTCAATTCTAACGATCCATGAGTTGAGCATTGAGGAGGTTGACCAGATATTTGACATGGCTCGGACTCTCAAACTCGAGCGAATGGCTGGGAAAATAATGAATCCTCTGCTTTCAGGGAAATCTCTGGCTATGATATTTGAAAAGGCTTCAACCAGAACACGTTTGTCATTTGAAGTAGCTATTCACGAACTGGGTGGACATCCCATCTATCTGTCATCCAAGGACATGCAGATAGGCAGAGGGGAGAGTATCGCAGATACAGCAAGGGTTCTGTCTAGATATGTTCATGGTATTGAAGCGCGTGTATTTGAGCATCAGAAACTCGTAGATATGGCAGAGTATGGTTCAGTTCCAGTGATAAACGGTCTCTCTGATCTCACTCATCCATGTCAGGTGTTGACTGACCTGTTCACGATCAGTGAAAAGTTTGGTGAGGTCGGTGGACTGAAAATGGTTTACATGGGTGATGGTTCCAACAACATGGCTCATAGTCTACTTTATGGATGTGCAAAGGTCGGGATGGACATGACCGTGTGTACTCCAGAGGGGTATGAACCAGATTCAACAGTGCTTGAGAATGCTAAAAAGGATGCTCTGGAAACCGGTGCGGAACTGATCATCTCTCATGATCCAAATGAGTCTGTCATTGACGCAGACGTCATATACACTGATGTATGGGCTTCAATGGGTCAGGAAGAAGAATATGCCAAGCGTGTTAATAATCTGAAGCCATACCAGGTGAATGCTGATTTGATGAAGAAGTCAGAAGGGGCAATATTTATGCACTGTTTACCTGCCCATCGTGGTGAAGAGGTAACGGATGAGGTAGCAGACGCACCGTATTCTGTCATTTTCGATGAAGCAGAGAATCGACTACATGTGCAGAAAGCAATCCTAGCGCTGGTAATGTAGATTCGATTTGAACTCACTTGATAAATGAAAAGTAATAAAGCCCCTGGTCTCGACCGGGGGCTTTTTCTTTATCCTTAATACAGGGGACTTGACAAAAATATGAGACCACATAAAATCCAATACATGCGTTTGAGCATAGTGATAGTTGTTGTTATAAGCGTACTTACTTCAGCAGTACCCATATGGGGTAATCCAAATACATGCTTAGATATTACTACAGATGCTTATGGGAATCTATTCCTTCTCAATCCCGATTCACAGAGGATATTCAAGTTTGACGACAACCTGAACTTTATCGAAGAATCACTTAACTCATATTCGATGCAGATGAAATATGCCGATTCAATGACAGTATGCTGGTGTGCTGGAGAGTTATCTTTTTCATCATCTTCAAACGCTTCAACTCAGATGTATGAGATAGATGAGAAATGGGATTATATTTATCATCGAGACCTTGCAGATATTGGAGATGGAAAAGGTCAAATAACCAAACCAAGTGATGTTAAGTATCTTCGATCTGAGCAGGATTACTGGATTGCCATTGTTGATAGCGAACTGGGGAAGGTAGTTGTTATAGATGATTTTGGTGAGTTCCACCACGAGATTGCTGGATTGAAGAATCCAGTATCATCGTATTATTCAACAAGAAAAGAACTCTTTATTATAGACGAATCACAGATCAAGGTATTCTCATCGACTGGTTCACTTGTCAGGTCATTTGGTAACAATCATTTGAAAAACCCAACAATCATTGACGCATCACGCAAAGAGGACAGGTTCTTTGTATTGGATGGTAATGATGTAATTGTCTTTAACGCTAGCGGTGACATGACAGACACATTTAATGTACCTGATTCTGCTGTTGATCTGTCAGTTAACATATACAAAGACTGGTTGATCGTGGCTTCATGTGCTAAAAATGGAACATTGTACGCTTATGATTATGATGGAAATCTGGTTAAAACGGTTGAATCGGTTCTGAACCCAAAGAAACAAACCATACTAAGGTTCAAGGTTGGAAGTTACGTTTATTATATCAACGGAGAAGGTCAGAAACTAAGATGCCCTGTCAGGATTGAGAATAACCGGTCGCTTGTCCCTGTCAGGGAGATCACTGAATCAATAGGTGGTACGGTGAGTTGGGATTATGCGACCAAAACAATAACAATTGAGTATGGTGGTTCAATTATATGGCTGAAGATAGACCATCCATATGCAATTGTAGACGGATTGCCAAAAATACTCCCATCGATGGTACCACCAAGGATTTATTGTGATGGAGTTACTATGGTTCCACTTCGCTTTGTAAGTGAAATACTGGGTGCTGAAGTGGAATATTTTGAAAAGGATAAAACGATTGAGGTGAGAAAATGAGGAATATGAATAGAAATGCTAGTTATGCGATGGTTTTAATGCTTGTTGTAGGTTTGGTTGTATTTTCATCCTGTCAAACGGTAGTACAGAGGAATGTTGTTCTAACTGATGTTGAGTTATCCGAAAACGAAGCAGTTGTAACTGATAACAGCACCAATGAAAACCATTCATATAAAGAAACCCAAGCAGAGCCAGAGAAAGCACAGGTTGTTGATTCAGAAGAAGAGATAATCGAGGTTGAACCAGAACCTGAATTGACTAACACTGAAGACCAAAACAAAGACAAGGAGTCAATGAAAAGTGCTGGAGCTGATCAGTCAATCGCTTCAAATCCATTCTTTGATGCGGTATCCTCCGCTTCTAGGATTGGTAGTTCTGCAAAGCTAGCATGGATTGATCAAAATGGTGATGAACAGAATTTAGCAAGTTATGGTGGAAAAGTCTATCTTATTGATGTCTGGGCTGAGTGGTGTGGACCATGCAAGATGTCCACAGGTGCATTGAAGCAACTGTATGGTAACTACAGATACGATGGTTTATCGGTTATAGGTGTTAATATCGATACAAACTCCTCATTGAAGACAGCCAAGACATATGCGACTGACAGCTCAATAGATTACCCAATACTCTCTGATCCAGAGGGTGAGAACGTTGGTGGTGTTTTTGTACAACGTGGTATACCCAACTTCACGCTAATAGATTCAGAGGGGAATATTATTCTAGAGCATGTAGGAGCAATCCAGATTGGTGATTCAGGCTATAAGGAAATTGAAAACGCAATAAAAACATACATTGGAAAATGATGATTGACCTTGTATTTTAATAACTTGTCAATACAATGTTCCAATCAGGTGGCTCAGAAGGGACTTAATCCTTGGTGGGTTGGACCTTGAAAGGGTACGGGGTGTGGCGTAGTTTGGTAGCGCGCCTGGTTTGGGACCAGGAGGTCGGAGGTTCAAATCCTCTCGCCCCGACCATTGGTGTGTGCCCGTAGCTCAGTTGGATAGAGCATCTGCCTTCTAAGCAGAGGGTCGGGCGTTCGAGTCGCCCCGGGCACGTATATCATTGGCATGGTATGGGCCCATAGCTCAGATGGATAGAGCGGCGGTCTCCTAAACCGCAGGTCGCAGGTTCGACTCCTGCTGGGCTCACCATCGAAAAGAGGGAGCGCCTATAGCTCAACTGGATAGAGCGACGGACTTCGGATCCGTAGGTTGCGGGTTCGACTCCTGCTGGGCGCGCCATTTGTATAGTTGATGTGGGTTGCTAGCTCAATTGGTAGAGCATCTGACTCTTAATCAGGCGGTTGGGGGTTCGAGTCCCTTGCAACCCACCACCTAAGCGGTAAGAAATGGTTGATATTAGATACATACACTGGAAAAAGAGCATTCGTCGGTTGATGGATTTTGGAAGACGAGAGATCCTTCGCGGCAAGAACGAAAAGATTATAGTCGACAGGCTTCAAGATGAAATTCGAGATCCCCTAAAAACAGCAGATGTAATTGTTATAGCAATAAAAGGTGCATCAATGGTTGGATATTGCACTGGCATATTGTTGGACGAGGGAATAACAATAACTTCTCTCATTGTTTCGCCTACAGTTGATCGACTTAAGGTTACACCTCAACTCGTATTTTCTGTAATCAACCAACTCTCCAGAAAGGGCAAGTTCAAGTTTATCCAGATGGAAGTGCCCTGCATTAATTCTGATTATATTTCAGCTAGCATGAGACAGTTTGGGTTTATGATATTCTCTCAGCTTGAGATGTTTATCACTCATTATAATCCAAAACCAGAAAAGCATATTCCAGGTGTCTCTCTTGATAATTGGAGAATAGATACCGAGAATGAAGCCTCACTCGTTATCGCCATATCAGACCTTGGCGAAGAGGAGATGAGAAAGGATATTCAAGAACGAGAACCCAGGCAAAGGTGGTTGGAGGAATGCAAGCTTCTTTCTGGAGGCGAACTAGACAAAAATCTTTGCCATCAAGCCTTCATTGGCAACGAAATGGTTGGAATGATAGTCGGTTTGATTAGAGACAGGAAGATGGGTAGAATAGAGGGAGTTGGTGTTATTTCGGCAAGGAACAGAGAGCGAATAGAGAAGGTCTTAGTAGAACGTTCACTGGTTGGATTTGCTGAACATGGCATCAAACTTGTCAGAACCATTATCCCGATGACCAAGAAGAAAACTATAGATACACTGAAAACTATAGATTTTACTTCAAATATCTATTGCCCCGATCTTCTTCTGCTTTCCTCAGACCAGAGCTGGGATGCTGTCTGCAAGGAAGCTCTCAGTGTTAACCTTGAAAGTTAACGCCTCATCCTTATACTCACTTGGAGCAGTTTGAAAAATGAGTGTGCGAGGGTGGCGGAATTGGTAGACGCGTTGGATTTAGGATCCAGTGAGCTTAGCTCGTGCGGGTTCAAGTCCCGCCCTTCGTACCAACACTATAACTTGTTGATGCGGGAGTAGCTCAGTGGTAGAGCACGACCTTGCCATGGTCGGGGTCGCGGGTTCGAATCCCGTCTCCCGCTCCAGAGCGGACACATATGGAAGTAGAATCAATTGACAGCAACCAACCTACGGTGAAGCTCTCGAGAGCAACCTTTGGACCTGATGAGATAAAAGATGGATTCAATGAAGTATATGAATCCAAGAAGAGTAAGGTTAAGATACCGGGTTTCAGACCAGGTAAAGCAACCTATAAGATCTTCAGGAATTATGTGGGAGATGACTATCTCAAGGAAGAGTTTATCTTCGCTACAAGCAACATGGCATTACGCAAGGTTCTTGAGGATGAGGAGCATCTCAGAATAGTAGGGAATCCAGATCTTTCACTCAAGTCATTCAGCCAGGATGAAGGCTGTGAGATCGAGATAAAGTTACACTATGTACCAGAATATTCCCTTCCGAATCCAAATGATTTGATCATTAAGATACCATCCTTCGATGTCACAGAAGATGATATTACCAAAACCATTGACAGGCTGAGGCTTCAACACGCAACAATGGAACCGATCGAAAGACCAGTTGAAGAAAAGGACTTCGTTTATTTCAAGTGGGCAATTGTAAACAATGATGATTCACTTGGGAATTGGAAGGAAGAACTTGTCGAGGTTGGCAGGGGGGATTTTGTAAAGGATTTTGACAAGCATCTGATTGGTGTCAAATCGGGAGATACAAAGAGGATAAAAACAAAGCTTGATGGTGAGGACGATGCTGTTTCCATTGAAGTAAAGATAGGTGAGACGAAAACATCGAACATGCCTGATCTCGATGATGAATTTGCAAAAAGCCTTTCAATGGAGTCAGTTAAAACGCTAAAATCTGCAGTTGAAGCAGAGCTTAAATTCAGTGCGAAAAAAGCTGAACAGAACGCTGTTCATACAAAACTTGCAGAGCAATTACTAGAAAAAACAAAGATTGTAATGCCACAGAAACTAGAGGACGCGGCGTTGCAAGACGAGATAGAACGTTTGAAACATGACCTTGAAGAAAAAGGTATGAACCTTGAGATGTATCTCAAGAAGAGAGACATCACTGAGGACAAACTTAGAGAAGAGTTAACCCCAAAGGCAATTAATCAGGTCAAGATCGATATGATACTTGAGGATTTTGCCACACAAGAGAATATTGAACCTGAAGACAGTGAAATAGAGGACGAATTGAACAGGTATCTTAAAGCTAGGATGCAGATGAATGGGAGTAAGCGAATCGACAGAGATGCCTTAAGAAAGAATATTTCATCATCGATCAGGAGAAGCAAGACGCTTGAATTCTTATTGGGGAAGGCTCAACTCAAGAAGGAGTAGAGCTAAATGGCAATACCATGGGTAATCGAGCAGACTGGTGCGGGAGAGCGCCAGTATGACATCTATTCTCGACTGCTGAAGGACAGGATAATCTTTTTAGGTGGAGACCAAATCGAGGATTCAGTATCAAGTACGGTTGTTGCGCAATTGCTGTACCTTGATGCAGTAGACCCAGAAAAAGAGATAAGCCTGTATATAAACTCACCTGGGGGCATTGTTACATCCGGACTTGCCATATACGATACAATGCAGTATGTTTCAGCTCCGGTATCAACTATCTGTATTGGGCAAGCGGCATCTATGGCGGCTGTACTGTTGGCATCAGGTGAGAAAGACAAACGCTCTGTTCTTCCGAATGCGAGGGTGATGATACACCAAATCGCAGGCGGAGCACATGGACAGGCAACTGATGTTGAAATACAAACGGGTGAGATGCTCAGGTTGAAGAAGAAATTGAACGAGATACTCGCAAAGCATACAGGCAAGGATATCGAACAGATACGTTTAGATACTGAAAGAGACAGATTCATGGATGCCCATTCTGCAGTTGAGTATGGACTCGCAGATAAGGTGATCGAAAGGATTGAGTCTGGAAATGCCTGATGAAGACAGTAATTATTGTTCTTTTTGTGGTAGAAGGATAGGCAGTAACCTCCGGGGTATGGAGGGTAAAGATGGATGTCTGATATGTGAAGATTGCATCCGTATCGCTGGGAAAACACTAACAGTTGATTCGCAGAGACAGCTGAATAGGCGACTTGGTCATATCCCAACTCCCAAAGAGATCCACAGGCAGTTAGATAAATACATAATCGGGCAAGATGAAGCCAAGAAACTCATATCCGTTGCAGTATACAAACACTATCGATCTGTGTTAACGCTGAAAACCGAGAAGGGCGCGGATACGAAATCTAACATACTTCTGGTTGGTCCCACTGGAGCTGGTAAAACACTCATTGCTCGAACTCTAGCTGATATACTTGGAGTCCCATTCACTATTGCTGATGCAACCACTCTGACAGAGGCAGGATATGTCGGAGAGGATGTTGAGAATGTCCTGGTTGGTCTTCTGAGGAATGCTGAATATGATGTAGAGCTTGCACAGATGGGCATTGTTTACATTGATGAGATAGATAAGATTGGTAGGAAATCCGAGAATAGATCAATTACACGTGATGTATCTGGCGAGGGAGTTCAACAAGCTTTGCTGAAGATGATCGAGGGTACGGTATGTAATATCCCTCCAAAAGGAGGGCGCAAACACCCTCAACAGGAATTTATTCAGATGGATACATCAAAGATACTGTTCATATGTGGTGGTATGTTTGAAGGTATCTCTGAGATTATTGCGGGTAGACTTGGTGACAGGACGGTTGGTTACAAAACTAATACAAGAAGTCAGTTGGACAAGACAGCTTTAATGTCGAAGCTGATGCCAGATGATCTTATGAAATTCGGTATGATACCAGAGTTTATTGGCAGGATACCTGTATCAGCATATGTAAATGAGTTAACCATCGAAGACCTAAAGAAGATCCTGACTGAACCTGCCAATTCAATCGTTAACCAATATACAGACCTTCTGGCAATTGAAGGAGCAGAGTTAGAAATAACTGACGATGCGTTGACGGTGATCGCTGAGAAAGCAAAGGAATTTGGAACAGGTGCAAGAGCGCTTAGAACCGTTTTTGAACGCATTATGATAGATTGCCTGTATGAGATACCAGACAGCCAGGTTATTGCTAAGTGTGTGATAGACAAAGAAGTAGCTCAAGGCAATAAGCTTGTTGTTATGATTGATTCGGATGGACATGAGATGAAAAGGAGTGCTTAGAGTGTCAGAAGAGAAGATATGGGATAAAAAAAGCACTCCACTGCTTCCTCTGAGGAACGTGGTAGTCTTTCCAGGTATGACAGTTCCTCTGATTATTGGTAGGGAAAAATCAGTTAAGGCTATAGAACAGGCGTTTGAAACAGATAGGAAGATTCTCTGTCTGACCCAGAAGAAAGAACACTATGACGACCCAACACCATCTCAGTTGTATCAAGTAGGTACGGGATGTGAGCTACTGAAGATTCAGCAGAGACTCCCTGACGGCAACATGAGAATTATCATAGAAGGTATAGAACGATTGAGAGCAGTTGGTTTCAATCAAAGTGATGATCTGACAACCGTTGATGTTGAAAGAATCCTTTCAGTTGGTGATGTAAATACAAAGGTTAGAGCGTCTATGCGTGTTTTGTCGAGTAAATTCGAGGAATACTTCCGAATACACAAGAGACTGCTTCCTGAGATACTACTGGGGCTTGAGGATATTAGTGACCCAGACAAACTAGTGAACATCGTTACAGCAAATATTGGTTTATCTATAAAAAACAAACAGAGAATTCTTTCAGAACAAAATATTAAAACGAGATTGAACATTCTCATCAGGATGCTCTCTGAGGAACTTGAGGTTCTATCCATCCAGAAGAAGATCGAGTCAGATGTAAAAAATAAGATAGATAAAACCCAAAGGGAGTATTATCTGCGAGAACAGCTTCGTTCAATACAAAAGGAGCTTGGTGAGTCAGGTGATGATCAATCTGGTGAAATCGGTGAGTATCGCAAAAAGATAGAAAAACGAGATGATCTGCCTGATTATGTTATCGATAAGTGCAACGAACAGCTTGATAAGTTGCAGAAGATGCCCCCCATGGCAACCGAAGGTTCGGTCATAAGGAATTACCTCGATTGGCTGATCGTGCACCTGCCATGGAAGAATATCACAGAAGACAGACTGGATGTTAAGCAGGCGAGTATCATCCTCAATGAAGACCACTATGACCTAGATGAAGTGAAAGAACGCATTCTTGAGTATCTGGCAGTGCGTCAACTCTCCCCCAAAACGAAAAGCCCCATC
This sequence comes from uncultured Caldisericales bacterium, assembly GCA_964613055.1. GTDB lineage: Bacteria > Caldisericota > Caldisericia > JAAYUI01 > JAAYUI01 > JAXGMQ01. The sequence continues at coordinate 46,870 of CAZTGD010000001.1, forward strand.
CTGTGCCTGGTTGGACCACCAGGTGTTGGCAAAACCTCTCTCGGAAAATCAGTTGCTAGAGCCATGGGAAGGAAATTCGTTCGCATGTCCCTGGGTGGTATTAAGGATGAGGCAGAGATACGTGGTCATCGAAGGACATATGTTGGTTCCATGCCCGGTAGGATAGTGCAAGGGATGAAACAAGCTGGCTCATCCAATCCAGTATTTTTACTCGATGAGATAGACAAGGTAGGTGTTGATTTTAGGGGTGATCCGACATCCGCTCTACTTGAGGCTTTAGACCCAGAACAGAACACTGCTTTCTCTGATAATTATCTTGAGATACCATATGACCTTTCAGATGTTTTATTCATAACAACAGCAAATGTTACACACACCATACCAAGTGCATTATTCGATCGAATGGAATCGATAACTATTCCCGGTTATACCCAGTTTGACAAGGTAGAAATAGCCAAACAATTCCTCATACCAAAACAACTGGAGAATAATGGTCTCAAACCATCATACATAAGCATTCCAGACGAAACAATTGAAAGGATCATCAGGCGTTATACTAGAGAATCGGGATTAAGGTCTCTTGAGCGTAAGATTGCCAAGTTGATGAGGAAGTTCGCAAAGAGGAAGGTCGTTGGTGAGATTGACAAAAGTGTCGAGATCAAACCTGACAACCTTTCTGATTACCTCGATGTTCCAATCTTCAAATCAGATGTACAAAGAAAAAAAGATGAGATAGGAACTGTTACTGGTTTGGCAGTTACAGAGCAGGGTGGTGAGGTGCTTTGTATCGAGAGCACGATTATGGACGGCACAGGAAAACTAATACTCACAGGTCAACTGGGCGATGTGATGAAGGAGTCTGCAAGAGCAGCTCTCTCCTTTGTAAAATCTCACAGAAACGAATTGGGGATATCAAACGACTACAAAGAGAGTGAACATGACATACACATACACTTTCCAGAAGGTGCGATACCAAAGGATGGTCCATCAGCTGGCGTTGGTATAGTTACATCCCTTGTTTCTGTGTTAGCAAAAAGATATGTCAGCTCAAAGGTCGCAATGACCGGAGAGGTTACACTCAGGGGTAATGTACTGCCCGTAGGTGGTATAAAGCAAAAGGTACTTGCTGCCTATAGAAATAATATTTCTAGGGTAATATTACCGACAGAGAATAAACCTCATCTGGCTAAGGTTCCCGACAGAGTAAAAAAGGACATGGAGTTCGTTTTTGTAGACAAGATAAAGGAAGTATTAGAGGGAGCCCTTATCAAAGATGAATGCTAGAGGAATTGTCTCAATAAGAGCGCTTGGTTGTCCAAAAGCCATCGTTGATGCAGAACAACTGCTTGCTGTTGCTCAAGACTGCGGCTATCAGGTTAAACTAGATTCTTATTATTGTGATGTCCTTATCGTTAATACATGTTCCTTTATAGAAAACGCTCGAGAAGAGAGCTTTGAAGCCATAGAAGAAGCTCTTCAACAAAAGTCTGAAGGCAGAGCACACAAAGTTTTTGTTACAGGATGCCTTCCTCAGATAATGATTGATGAAATAAGAACCAGCTACCCAGAAGTTGATGGGTGTCTTGGAGCTGGAATCAATTCCGTTTTAAAGGATGTTCTACAAGGTGATGTTTCATATAGGATAAGAGGAGAAGTATCTCCAGACCATGAGGTTCTTCCACGTTACAGAATTACGCTACCCCATGTTTCTTATCTGAGGTTGGCGGAAGGATGCTCAAACAGATGCTCATACTGCAGGATACCTGAGATAAGAGGTGATGTTCATTCGTTCCCGTTGAATCAGGTAATATCTGAAGCGAAGGAGTTGGTCTCATCAGGCGTTAGGGAATTGATCCTAATAGCTGAGGACACAGCAATCGTTGGTTTGGATACAGATCCCAAATATTCATTGTCCAATGTTACGAAAGCTCTATCGGATATAGATGGCCTTGATTGGATAAGGATACTCTATACAAACCCAATGCACTTAACCGATGAAACGATTAGAGCTTTTAATGCACCAAAGGTACTTCCATACTTTGATATCCCCATCCAGCATTGTGATACTGGTATACTAAAAGCTATGGGCAGACCAATGCCTGATAAAGATGGTATCAGCAAGCTTGTTGAGAAAATTAGAGATACATTCGATGACCCAACCATTAGGTCAACTGTTATCGTGGGATTCCCTGGAGAGGATGAAAATGAATTTAGCCAGTTAGATGATTTTATAGGAGAGATAGAGTTTGATAGACTTGGTGTTTTTGCATACTCACCTGAACAATCAACTCCTGCTTATATTCTTGACCATGCCTCAGACGATGTTGTGTCTGATCGATGCGAACAGATTATCATGACCCAGCAGGATGTAAACTGGAGGCGAAATTCTCAACTACTCGGAAAGATAATTCCAGTTATTGTCGATCATGTTGATGATTCTAAGGGCATCGGAAGAACAAAGGCTGATGCCCCCGAGATTGATTGTCAGGTCAGAATTGACTCGGAAGGTCTTTCAGTTGGTGATATAATGGATGTAAAAATAACCGATCATGACCATTATGATCTTGTGGGAGTTTGCAATGCTGATTAGGTCTTTTATAGCATTGACTCTGTCAGATGACATAAAAAAATACCTTGATGTTGTTGTGGCTGATTTCAAGAGGTTGGGTATTAAAGTAAGCTGGACAAAACCAGGTAATTTCCATCTAACACTGAAGTTTCTTGGTGATATTGATGATTCGTCTGTCCCGTTGGTTACAGACAGTTTGGAGAAAGTTTCTTTAGGGCTTCCATCTAAATGCAAACTCACATCTATCTCAGCGTTCCCAAATAGGAGTAGACCAAGAGTAATATGGTATGGAATCCAAGATAATATAAGCGAGAACCTTTACCAACAGATTCAGAATATTTGTCGTAAACTTGGGTTTCAAAGAGATAGCAAACCATTTAAACCACATCTGACACTTGGGAGAGTTAAGGGTGAGAGGATGGATATTTCAAGCCTGCTTGATAAATACTCAGACAAGAAGGTGGCTGGTCAATTTGAATCTCTGTGTCTCTTTAGATCAGACCTTTCAACTGCCGGACCGAGATATACCCCACTGTGGGAGAAAGAGTAGTGAACATGGCTACAAAAAAGAACGACAAGGTAAAAACAGAGAGAGATAAGGCTTTGGATTCTGCAATTGCCGCCATTGAAAAAAACTACGGCAAAGGAACTGTCATGCGTTTAGGTGACGGAAAGAGCAGAATGACGGTCGAAGTTATTCCAACAGGCATTCTATCCCTAGATATTGCGCTTGGTGTTGGTGGATTACCAAGAGGTAGGATCATAGAGATATACGGCAATGAGGGTTCTGGTAAGACCACGATTGCGTTAACAGCCATTGCTTCATGTCAACGAATGGGTGGGAAAACCGTATTCATCGACGCAGAACATGCACTTGACCCCAGTTATGCAAAGAGACTGGGCATAGATTTGAATGAACTTATCATCTCACAACCTGACTCTGCTGAACAAGCGCTCGAGATAGCAGAGATTCTCACCAGGTCAGGGGCTATAGACATGTTTGTAGTTGATTCGGTTGCGGCACTCGTACCAAGGGCTGAGCTTGAAGGTGAGATGGGTGATGCATCCGTTGGACTCCAGGCAAGACTTATGTCAAAAGCCATGCGAAAACTAGCAGGAGGCATGGGAAAGAGTCATACCGCTGGTATCTTTATCAACCAGATTAGAGAGAAAATCGGTGTCATGTTTGGCAATCCTGAAACCACTCCTGGTGGTCGTTCGCTGAAGTTCGCAACTACGGTTAGGATTCAGGTAAGGCGAGGAGAAACATACAAAGATGCTGACAGGTCTTACGGCGCTCAGGCGAAGATAAAGGTCGTAAAAAACAAGGTAGCCCCTCCATACAGGCAAGCTGAATTCGACATCATTTTTGGTGAGGGTGTCTCACGCGAGTCACAACTTTTAAAACTCGGAGTTGACCTTGATGTCATTGAAAAATCAGGGACATGGTTCTCTTATAATGGTGAACGTCTCGGTCAGGGACGTGAGAATGCGAAGGTTACTATTAAAGATAATCCGGCTATGGCTGATGAAATCGAGATAAAGATAAAATCAGCCTATGGATTGCCAACTCCAGAAAAGAATGAAAAGGAGGAGTGATCCACTTGATTATGCATATAGATTGCTGTCAATCAGGGACAGAGCATGGTCAGAGATTGAAAAGAGAATGCGAATCAAGGGTTATTCTGTCAAGGAAATTGAAAGTGTTAAGGATAGACTCCTTGAGCTAAAACTCATCAATGATGATGAGTTTGTGGTTTTGTACATTGAAAACAAAAGAAAAAAACTCTGGGGACCGATTAGAATCATGATGGAACTACAAAGACTCGGTCTACATAGAATTTTGATAGAAAGACACCTTGAAGATGTTGATTGGGAAACTGTCTTTGATGAAGCGGTGAAAACGTTTCAGAGCAGATTCAAAGACAGGAGACTCATTTCAAAGCTTCAAAGGCAAGGTTTTCCACTCTGTTGGATTTGGGAAGCGGTAAAGCAAATCGATAACTAAGGAGACGTTGAAATGGACATAGTACTGTATGTGATTATAGGATTCGTTATCGGAGGAGTCCTAGCATATCTTGTGGCGAATACTCTTTCTACAAAGACATCAAAAGGCAAGATAAAGCTGGCAAACGATGAAGCCGATCGAATAATTGAGAATGCTAAAAAGGAAGCTGACAGCGAGAAAAAAGAGATATTACTCACTGCTAAGGATGATGCCATGCGCATTGTCAGAGAACAGAAGGCTGAGTTTAATCAACAAAGAAAAGAACTAACAGCTATTGAAAACAGGTTTTCTGTCAGAGAGGAGAAACTGGACCGAAGGTCTGAGAATCTTAATGCGCGTGAGAATGGTATAACAAGGCGAGAGAAAGAGCTGGATGTAAAGAATGAAAAGGTTGATCAGCTAGTCCTCAAACAACAGAAGGAACTTGAGAGAATTGCTGGTCTGTCCAGAGATGAAGCCAAGCAGGTGATATTGAGAGAAACAGAAAACAAGATGGAGCTTGAACTGGCGGCTAAGATTAAGTCCATGGAGGAAGAAGCTAAGGACAAGGCATATATCACCTCAAGGAATATCATAGCAAACTCTATTCAGAGGATTGCATCGGATTACACCGCTGAGGTAACGGTGTCTGCGGTTCCTTTGCCAAATGAGGAGATAAAGGGAAAGATAATCGGTAGGGAAGGTAGGAACATCCGCGCTTTTGAAACAGAGACCGGTGTTGATCTTCTTGTTGACGATACACCTGAGGTGGTTACAATATCCTCTTTTGACCCCATGAAGCGTGAGATAGGCAAGATGGCTTTAGAGAAACTTATCAACGATGGACGTATACATCCTGGAAGGATTGAAGAGGTTGTAACAAAGGCAACAAAAGAATTGGATGATAAGCTGAAGATAGAGGGTGAGCAAGCGTTGCTTGAGGTTAGTGTTCATTCAGTAAAACCAGAGTTGGTTAAATTACTAGGTAGGTTAAAATTCAGAACGTCTTATGGTCAGAATGTACTCAAGCATTCCATAGAGGTCGCACTCCTTGCTTCACACATGGCATCTGAACTAAACCTAAACACGAGAATTGCCAGAAGAGCGGGTTTGTTTCATGACATCGGAAAAGCAGTCGATAGAGAGAAGGAAGGTACACACGATGAGTTAGGCGCTGAGATACTCAAAAGGTTCAGCGAACGCACAGAGATTATTGAATCAGCACAACTTCATCACACAGACATTGCTCCTACAAACGTTTATCCCGTCCTCATTCAGGCGGCAGATGCCATATCCGCTTCAAGACCTGGAGCCAGGAGAGAGAGTTTTGAGGCTTACATACAGAGACTTGAGTCATTAGAAGGCATTGCAAAGAGCTTTGATGGTGTTGATAAAACATTTGCAATACAGGCTGGTAGAGAACTCAGGGTAATCGTTAAACCAAAGATGATAGATGATGTATTGGCTCATAAAATGGCAAGGGAAATTGCTCAAAGAGTCGAAAATGAACTCACCTATCCCGGTAATATAAAGGTTACTGTTATCAGGGAGAGTCGCTATTCAGAGAACGCCAAGTGATTGCACTGCTTATTGGTGATATTGTTGGCAGACCAGGCAGGAAAGCTGTCAGAGAGGTTTTGCCTTCACTCAAGGATGAACTGTCAATTGACTATGTTATTGCCAATGCTGACAATGCCTCAGGTGGATTTGGTTTAACCAGGGATAACGCCGATGAGTTGAGAACGTATGGCGTTGATGGATTCACACTTGGAAACCATGTGTGGGATCAGAAAGAAGCACCATCGATGGTTGAAAGCGATCCACAGATGGCTAGACCAGCAAACTTTCCAGAAGGCTCTCCAGGTCAAGGGTATTTTTATCTAGATGGTGTTTCTGGAATGCTTTGTGTTCTGCACCTTCAGGGAAGGGTATTCATGGATCCGATTGATTGCCCTTTTAGAGTTGGTAAAAGATTGGTTGAAGAAATGAGAGGGAACACAAAAGCCATTATCATTGACATTCATGGAGAAGCCACATCAGAGAAGCAGGCGATTGGTGTTTATTTTGATGGAAGTGTTTCAGCGGTCGTAGGAACTCATACCCATGTAGCAACAGCCGATGAGAGAATACTTGAGGGTGGAACTGGATTTCACACGGATGTCGGTATGACAGGTCCACATAGATCAGTTATCGGGATGAAAGCTGAGGGACCACTCAAGAAGATGGTTGAACACATGAGGACACGCTTTGAACCGGCCGTCGAAGACGTATGGTTTAATTCCACTCTCATCGAGATTGACAAAGAAACAGGTCGATGTGTTCGAATAGAACGGGTTTCAAGGTCTATTGACGATCAATAGGCTCGAATGTTTCTTCAGCTGGATTTGCTTTCTTGGCAACAAACTGAATTGTTGGAGCACATCCTATGAGGTTTCTCTCTTGTGAGAGGCGGTATTCAATGGTTATGAGATTATCCAACTCGCTTTGAGTCCATTTTTCCCTTTTCAGACGATCTTCACTGAGCATAGACAAAGCAATCTGCCATCCATAGATGTCAACCACCTTAAAACCCACTGCTTCAAGTGTCACTATTAAACTCTGAGGTGAATGGCACTCACTCACTCCGTCCCAATTACCCTGAGACTCCGTGTTATCATCAAGCAATTCAATCGCATTGCTTATTGAATTGCTGATCATGGAAAGAGAACAGGCAAAGCGGTTTGGAATACAGCCAATAAATATACCACCCTCTCGAAGTTTGTCGAATGCAAGTCGAGATGTTTTCTCTAATTCTAATTCATCGCATAACCAGCTGGATGAATATATAAACCCAAAGCTTTTATTTGGCATATTCTGAAGCTCTTCAGGTATGCAACCTATAATATCTGATTGGGGGTCACAAAGTTTTGTCACAGCGAATCCTGATGATTCTAGATAATTGGATGTTTCATTCTCGTTTTCACCATCCAGTACTAAAACTGCACATTCTTCATCGGGTATGTATCCAAGGATGGCGTAGCTCAACAGCTTGTTAATCGCTGTGCCAGCAAGTGTCCCCTTACCACAGTTTGGGTTTCTGTTCCACTTATCAGCCATTGTATGAACTCGATCTCAAATAGAACTCGATAGTGCGATCAAAGGTTGCTTCATCTTTTTTGTTAAAGTAGCATGCAGGTAGCTCCCCAAGAGCTCTGTGATACTCAATACACTCACAACATACACCATGTCTTGGGCAGTTATAAGTGCAGTTGCACTCGCTGTTTACTTCACCCTTTTTCAGTTTTCTATCTCTTCTTTTACAATTACTCATTTCCGTCTACCAATTTTGATTTGTTCCACAGATCATCCATCTCTTTCATTGACATAGATTCTATCGGTTTATTATTTTTTTCTGATGCGTACTCAATGTATTGAAACCTCTTTGTAAACTTGTTCAATGTCAGAGAAAGTGATATCTCAGGTTTGATTTTTGCGAATCGAGCAAGGTTGAGTAGAGTGAAAATAGTATCACCAAGTTCATTTTCAATTGATTCAATATCACCATCCCTGATGGCATTCTTCAGTTCAGTTGTTTCCTCCAGCAGTTTCTCCATCACCCCATCTATGGTTTCCCAATCAAAACCCAATCCCTTTACAAAAGCCATTACTCTGTCAGCTCTCACCAGAGGAGGTAGGTCAGATGGAATGTCAGTAATTTTTCTTATTTCAGCTTGTTCTTCTCTTTTAATCTCACCCCACTGCTTCAGAACCTCGTCAGGCGTATCCACCGTAGAATGACCAAATACATGTGGGTGCCTGTTCCTCAGTTTTTCGAGCATTGAGTTTATTACAATTGAAATATTCAAATTATTTTTCTCAGATTCGATTCGAGAGATCATCAGAACAAGTAACAGGACGTCTCCCAACTCACTCGCTATTGAGTATTCTGAATGCCTCTTTATGGCTTCCCAGGTTTCGTATACCTCCTCTAACAGATTTTCCATTAGAGTTATTGATGTTTGCTTGGCATCCCATGGGCACTTCTTTCGGAGTGTGTCGATTATCATCTGGGCATTGTAGAAATCTTGAGCATCGTTATCAACGATGATCTCCCTTACATACTCAGCTTCATGAACTAATCCCTCTTGACCAGTGGTCTCAATCGAATTCTCACTTCTGATCTCACGTATCTCATTTATTGCCTTTTCAGCGTTCATGTCCTTCATGACAACAAGATACACGGCACACATAGTGGCTGATCTCCCGTATCCAGCCATGCAATGTACAAGAACGGGTTGTTTCATCTGTTTCATAAAGGTTGCCCAGCGGATGAATGTCTTTAGTTGAGAGAGTGTTGGTTTACCGTAATCAGGCACAAGAAGATTGATATGATGAAAACCATACTCAGCGAGTTCTTCTTCGGAGAAAGGTATCTCGCACATTGAAGCAATTGCTTTCACGCCGGCTTTTTTGAGAAGCTTAAGCATCGTATGGCTTTCAGGTAGGGAGGAAACAATCAATTCATCTTCAATTATCCATGAGTAGTTCACACATCCTCCTCGCAAGCCAGTTCAATGAATTCACTGCTGATTTGTACAGGATTCTCATTCTGTTTTCGAATTCGAATCATGTTTGGTCTGATGGTTGTTCGGTTGCCAAACCTGGAGATAAGTCTGTCAAGGAAATCCTCTCTTAGTCTTGTTACAGGACCAAAGTGGAAGTTGATCGTTAGATTATCCTCCACTATCTGGGTGATACCCATTCGAGCACCCATGACCCTTAGTTTTACCAGTTCAAATAGAGATTCAATCTCTGGTGGTGGGTGACCGAATCGATCCTCCAGCTCCAACTCAATTTTATAGACTTCATCAAGATTTTTTGATTGGATCATCCGCTGGTAGCAATCAATCCTTAAAGCCTCGTCAGGTATATATCTCTCAGGGATATAACCAGAGATCCTCAGATCAACGTTACAATCTGAGTCGCTTTTCCTTGATGGTTTTTGAACAACACCTTTGCGTTCGTCCTCAAGCCTTTTCTTAGCATCATCGAGCATTCGAAGATAGAGGTCGTATCCAATTGCCGATATATGACCCGATTGTTCTGAACCGAGTATGTTTCCTGCACCCCTTATCTCAAGATCACGCATTGCAAGTTTGAGTCCCGCTCCGAGTTCTACAAAGTCCTTTATTGCATTGAGTCTCTCTTTGGCCACGCCAGTCAGCGCTTTTTCGTTAGGATAGAGAAAATAGGCATAGGCCCTTCGTTCTGACCTTCCAACCCTTCCGCGTAGTTGGTACATCTGTGCCAAACCAAGATTCTGAGCGTTCTCAACGATGAGAGTGCTTGCAGAGGGGATATCCAGCCCTGATTCAATGATTGTTGTACACAACAGAATATCGACTTCTCCTCTATAGAAAGCAAGCATGGCATCCTCAAGATCAAGCTCGGACATCCTGCCATGAGCAATCATTATCCTAGCTTTTGGTACGAGTTTCTTCAGCTTCCATTCAATGGATGCCAATCCTCGAATCCGGTTGTTTACGTAGTATATCTGACCGCCTCTGGCTATCTCTGTTTCTATAGCCTCCTTTACTGTTTTATCCGAGTATGGAAGCACGTAAGTTTTTACAGGCTTTCTTCCTTCAGGTGATGAGTTTATCTGAGAAACCTCTCGAACGCCATGAAGAGTCATCTCAAGCGTCCTTGGGATCGGTGTTGCTGTGAGGGTTAAGACGTCAATACTCTCTTTCAGAGATTTTATCTTCTCCTTGGCTTCCACACCAAACCTTTGTTCTTCATCAATGATCAACAATCCAATTATTTTCAACTCAACGTCATTGGACAGTAGTCGATGGGTTCCAATTACCATCTCAATAGAACCATCCGCCAAGCCTGCTACTGTCTTGTTTTGGCTCTTCTTGCTTTTTATACGAGAAAGATGATCAACGGTGATTGGAAACGGAGCAAAACGTTCTTTAAACGTGTTGAAGTGTTGCATCGCCAGGATCGTGGTTGGAACAAGCATAACGACTTGTTTTCCGCTGACGATTACCTTAAAAGCAGCTCGAATGGCAATCTCCGTTTTTCCATACCCAACATCACCGCAGACCAGTCTGTCCATCGGTTGTTTGCTTTCGAGATCTTTTTTTACATCCCTGATTGCTGATAGCTGGTCTTCAGTTTCTTCGTAAGGAAATGCTGACTCCATCTCCTGTTGCCAGATGCTGTTTCCCTTGTATTGGATGCCCTGCGACAGCTCTCTCTTGGCGTAGATCTTGAGTAACTTAGCCGCAATATCCTTTGTCCCTCTAGCTACCTTAGCCAGTGTCTCTGGCCATTCTTTCCCTCCAAGACGATTTATTGAGACGGTCTCTGGATTACCGAGGTATTTATGGACAAGGGTTAGTCTCTCTGGGGGTATGTAAAGCTTATCACCTTTGGAGTATTCAACTTGCAGATACTCCTTGGTTACTCCTCCAGCTTTGACGGTTTTTAGCCCCTGGTATATACCGATCCCGAAAGTCAAATGAACCAGCAAATCACCTGGGTTAATCTCATCAATCGATGTGATTGGTTTTCCACCCTTATACCTTCGAGTAGCTTTTATTTTTCGTCTCCATCCAAACAATTCGTTGTCGGTCAACAGGAGAATCTTTTTTCTTCTATCCTCAAAACCCTTCTCAAGCGAAATATTGACAAGATCAATGAATGGCTCGATCTCTTCCTTATCCTCTGGGTTCTCAGGTAAGTTGTCCGGTTTTTTAAATTCGTGATTTAACAGAAGTTCTGCGATCCTTGTGGGTTGTTTAGTGCCAATGACTATCCTGTATCCAGATTTAAGCTTGCTTGTTATATAATCGCTTACATCCTGAAGCCTGCCGATGAGAGGGTCGGGTTGTGGATGCTGTATACCCAAACGTTTTACCTCTGCCGGAGCCGGAGTCCTGGTGCTGTAGATTGAAATGCTGGGATTCTGTCTGGTGATATGGGGGAATTCAAGCCTTTCAATGTCGTCAAGTTCCCTTTGCGGGAGCAATTCGCCTCTCTTTAGACCTGTTATGTAAACATCCTCTGCATCTCTTCTGAATGACCTGTATTTTTCACTCAGCTCGTTTGGATCAATCCAAGCGACGGGAGATGAATCTATATAATCCAATAATCTGGTTGTTTTGACATTGAAGAAGGGTATGTAGTGCTCAATCCCAGAGAATCTTACTCCATTTTTGATATGTTCTATGTCCGTATTGACCTTAGCTTGCAGTTCAGAGTCGACCGATCGAACAGTCAGAAGGAACATGTTTATTCTAGAAATCGCACTCTCTATTCGAGTCTTATCAAGGATGATATGTGACGGTGGTAAAATCACCACAGAGTCAACATGTTTGGAAGAGAGTTGTGTTGCGATATTGACCTCTCTGATAGTCTCAATAACATCAATATCAAACTCTATTCTGGATGGGTTATCCTGATATGGTGAGAATACATCAATTATACCACCCCTTACTGCCATATCTCCAACCGATTCAACTTGGTGTTGTTGTTTATAACCAAACTCGAGAAGCTTCGTCTTCAGATTCTCAAGCGAGATGATATCATTTTTAGATAAGAGAATTGAACTCTCTTTGAGTGTTTTAACATCAATCAGGCAATCATACAGAGCTGGTAATGATGTTGTCATCACAACAGGTTTTTCTGATTCAAGCAATCTGTACAATGATGATATCTGCCAAGATATGAGGTTGATTGAGCTGGTCGTTTTATCAAGTGGTATTGAATCAGAATGTGGGAAGAACAACCTCACAACATCAGTATTGCTGAGTATGCCGTCCATTTCCTGATGAAGTTTTAGAGCTTTCTGCTCATTGGAGCAAACCACCAGAAGTCTGTTAATCTTTGAGGACATCGAAGCCAGGTTTATGACTAGGTCGCTATCCCTCAGACCATCAATGAATAATCTATGCCTTCTTCCTTTTGAAAGGGCAAGTATTTCATTTCCTATCTTCTTTGAAGCGAAAAATGGTATATAATCCTTCATATCAGCCAGCTAGAAATGATAAAACAGTAAAGAGAGTTAGTCAAATGAGTAAGCGAATCGAGCGAATCAGAGCAGATGAACTGCTAGCGGAAAATCCTTCGGTCAACAGCAGATCAAAAGCAAAGACTCTAATTATGGCAGGGGAAGTGAGTTATCAGAAACAGAGGATTATTAAACCGTCACACATGTTACCCAAGGATGCGCAACTAGTTATCAAACAGCCATTAAGGTATGTTGGAAGAGGAGGTTTTAAACTAGAAAAAGCTTTTGAGTCATTCGATATCTCTCCAAAGGGGTTGGTTGCTGTTGATATCGGGGCCTCCACTGGTGGTTTCACCGATTGCCTTCTACAGAATGGAGCTATAAAGGTTTATTGTGTTGATGTTGGATATGGTCAACTTGCATCAAAACTTGTTAATGACAACAGCCTTATTGTTATGGATAGGACCAATGCAAGGCATCTTACTGAAGAGAGTTTCGATGATAGACCGCAGTGTGCAACAGTAGACTGCTCCTTTATTTCAGGGTTTAAGATCATTGAACCGTTGAAGAGAATTCTTGTTGAACCTGCCTGGATCGTATGGTTGCTGAAACCTCAGTTTGAAGCTGGTCCTGGTAAAGTGGGAAAGGGTGGAGTGATCAGAAAGAATAGTATATTGGCTGAAGCTATTAAGAATGCCCTAGTCAGGGTAAATGGAGTTGGTGCTCAAATTCGAAATGTTGTTCAATCACCTATTACAGGTTCTGATGGTAACCATGAATTCTTAGTATATTTGGATTTTAGAAGAGAGAATGGATTGTCTATTTTGGATTCTGTTGAACGGATGCTACAGGGTCTGAGTCTGAAGCAATAAATCCCGATCTCATAAATTTAGATGGTGGATTTCTTACTGCCCAAGGTATTTGTTTTATGAAACCCAGCATTATTAGCGTAATCGCCGTATAAACACCTGCCATAGGAGCACCGGTTGCCCAAACCGAAACCCCAAAACCCCAATACTGAATTACACCGGCAAGGCTGATATATTTCGTTATTACTGTGCTTGCTAAAGCGAACGGAGCAATAATAAAAAAATGGAGTGGAGCGATGAAAAACAGAACAGCCATCGAACTGGCCATACCACCTCCACCCTCAAAGCTTAGAAAAACTGGGAAATCGTGACCGAATACAACCATTATCCCACAGATCGACGTCACCCACATGGGTTGATTTAATATGTAATAAGCAATTGACATCGGTATCAATGCCTTGAGAATGTCCATTGAAAGACAAACAGCTCCAAATATTTTTCCTAACTGTCTTGTAACGTTTGCTGTACCAATCTGCTGACTGCCCATGTTGCGTATGTCAACACCTGCAAACGCTTTCCCTACAAGGAATCCAGAGGGTATTGAACCAAACAGGTATGACCCAATGAGCAGGATTGGGATAGACATCTATTCCTCCAATTCCTCCATACTCTCCTCAATAAGCTCCTCGTTGATGTCGTCTAGATCTTCGCTCTCTCCAAGCAGATCCTTATCAATGATTGGTTTCACTGGACTTGGCTTCTTGTACTCAAAGGTGTATTTGCCTTCCAGAAACTCATCAATCGCTTGCTCTACAGTGAATCGTTGAGAACCAGCAATCAGTTTTTCTTTTCTTTCTTGGATTTGGGCAACCCTTTTGGCAAGAAACAAAGTAGCCAAATACTTATTTCCATCCATCTTCTCTACAAACTTCTCTATCTTTGCTCGGTCAATCATGTGACCTCCTGACACGGCAGTTATGTATTATCTTGGTTACATCATCCACTGCCTGCTCGATATTGTGATTTACTACAGAATAATCATAAATCAAGGAAAAATCAATCTCATTTTGAGCGTTGTCGAGACGATGTGTAATAGTTTCGGGGTTTTCGTTTTTTCTGTTACTCAGTCTCTTTCTCAATTCGTCTATTGAGGGAGGTGACAAAAAGATCATAACCGATGAGGGTAGTCTTTTTTTTATCTGTCTTGCTCCCTTTACATCGATGACAAGAAGACAGTCAATGTTTTCCTTTATTCTTTTTTCAATCGGATCTGCTGGTGTACCGTAACGATTTCCGTGGACACTTGCCCACTCCAAGTATCTGCTTTCAGCAACGCCTTCATTGAACTCATTTTCGGTTCTGAAGATATAGTCAACACAATTCTCTTCGTTATCCCTTCTTGGTCTTGTTGTCTCGGAGATTGAAACAAAGAGTTCCAAGTTTTCTTTTAATTGTCTTTCTATCGTGGTTTTACCAACGCCAGATGGTCCAGAGATAATGAAAAGGGTTCCCTTGTTAATCATTTACTCCAAAACCTTTTAACTAATTTCCAGGCGTCAACTGAAAGCATTGGGATTATTCCAAGTCCGACAATAATTCCGATGTCCTGAATACGCAATGAAACTGTTTTGAATATATTCGGAAAGAAGAAAGTTCCAGTAAATAGCATAAAAGATATCCCTATAGCACCGAGTAACTGCGTGTTGTGTAATGGATTCAGTTCAAATGAGGTTTTTTTAAAAGATCTGCATGTATAAGCTAAAAGCAATTCAGCAACAACTATTGTTGAGAAAGCGTAGGTTACACCCATTGCATGTCCTGCTTCGCTAGAATTCCCGATGATATAAGAAACAAAAACGACTGCTCCCATTATCAAACCCCTCACGATTGTATCTGTAAGAAATGCTCCAGAGATGAGTTTCTTCCTTGGGTTTCGAGGTTTGCGAGTCATTATCCCTGCTTCTGCTGGCTCTATACCAAGGGCTAGGGCTGGGAGACTGTCTGTTAGTAGGTTCACCCAGAGAAGCTGAATTGCAAATAGTGGCAGTTCCAGACCAAAAATAATGGTCAGGAAGATGAGGAATACCTCACCGATGTTTGCACCAAGCATGTACCAGATGAACTTCTTAACATTATCAAAGATAACTCGACCTTCAAAGATGGCTTTAACGATCGTTGAGAAACTATCATCAGTAAGAATTAGAGATGCTGAATCCTTTGCCACTTCACAGCCAGTGATTCCCATCGACACGCCGATGTCAGCCTTCTTTAGTGCCGGTGCATCGTTTACTCCATCGCCAGTCATTGCAACTACGTTGTTTCTTTGTTGCAGGATATTAACAATTCTAAGTTTATGCTCGGGTGCAACTCGGGCAAAAACATTCGTCTTGGGAATCAATTCATCTATTCTGTCGCCTAATCTACTGAAGTCTTTGCCAGTAACAGGTTCGTCGTTTTTATCTGCGATACCCAGTTTATGGGCATATATCATGGCTGTTTCCGGGTGGTCACCCGTTACCATTACAGGTCGGATACCTGCGGTCTTACATCTTCTGACAGCCTCCGGCACGTCTTGTCTTATGGGATCTTTTAGCCCGATGAATCCGACCAGAATCATTTTCTTCTCCTCGACCCTGTCTTTTGGTTCTGGCTCTGGAGAGTGTTTATAGGCAAATCCCATGGTTCTATAGCCATCATTGGTTATCTGAGATCCCAACTCAATGAGTTTATTTCTCGTTTCATCATCAATACTGACGATCTTACCATTCAACAGCAATCTATCCGACATATTGAGTACGACTTCAAATGCACCCTTCGTGTATGCAAAGAGTTTGTCCTTCTCACGATGGACAGTGGTCATGGCTTTTCTCTTTGAGTCAAATGAAAGTTCGTCTACCCTTCGTGGAATCATATCCTGGTCGATACCCAGGCTCATTGCAAACTGAAGCAATGCTATCTCAGTTGGATCGCCGGTAAATTCTCCGTCATCGTTGTACGTTGAGTCATTGCATCCGGCTGATATCTTAGCCATTGGGCCAAGGCTTTCAGGTCTCTCCTTGTAAAGATCAACAATCTTCATGTCGACAACAGCGCGTTCTGCCTTCATCTTGTTTTCAGTGAGTGTGCCAGTTTTGTCAGTACAGATAACCGTTGTTGCTCCGAGTGTTTCAACAGAAGACAGCTTCTTGATGATCGCACCTTTCTTACTCATGCGTGATGTTCCAATCGATAGAACTATCGTTACAACCGCTGGCAGACCCTCAGGTATGGCCGCAACAGCCAGTGAAACTGCAAAGATTAGCTGGCGTGTCCAATCACCATACATGTATACGTCTATTCCAAAAACCAACCCGCATACGACAAGGAATACAATACCAAGCATCAGTCCCAACTGGGCCAGTTGTTTTTCAAGCGGAGTTTTTTCTTTCTTAACACTGGCAAGACTGCTGGCAATTTTACCCATAGCCGTGTCCATGCCAGTGGTAACTACTATACCAGTGCCTCTACCTGTGGTCACCATTGTCCCAGAGAAAGCTGAGTTGAACCAGTCCCCATATGTAGCATCCTCTTCAACCGATGCATTAATATCCTTCTTCGCGGGTTTTGATTCACCTGTCAAAATGGCTTCGTTGCAAGCCAATCCGATGGATTCAATCAATCTGATGTCAGCTGGTATGAGATCGCCAGATGCAACAGAAACAACATCACCAGGCACCAGGTCATGTGCGGGAATCTCCTTTGTCTGTCCGTCTCTGATGACCTTTGCAAGGGGAGCACTCATCTCTCGAAGTGATGCAAGCGCGCCTTCAGCTTTATACTCCTGAACAATTCCCATGATAGCGTTGATTAAAACGATAATTATGATTGCAATTCCATCTATGAATTCACCGGTAAAGAAGGATGCAACACAAGCAAGGATGAGGATGATTATTAGAGGATTGACGAATTGTCCTATGATCATCTGCCATATAGTACTGCCTTCATTTGCATCTATCTTGTTCAAACCATATTTTTCAAGTCTTGAAGATGCCTTGCTGTTAGTCAGTCCTCTGGCGGATGTTCCGAGTTTATCCAAAACAGCGTCTAAGTTCATTGCATGCCAATTCATAAATGAAACTGCTCCTTACTAGTTGTTGTTTAGAACCTCTATGGCTCGCTGAACCACAAGGTCTTCTTCTGGGTTGTCTGGGGCTCTTTCGGTCAGGTATGGGTTCGGTGTTATAACAATGTCAGGCATGATACCATATCCGTGGACCTGATGTTCGTTGGGTGTAAGGTATTGTTGAATGGATAGCTTGATTGCTGAACCATCGCTCGCCGGGAAAACCTGCTGGACCAATCCCTTGCCAAAAGTCCTGCTACCAATAATAGTGGCGGCTTCCCTGTCCTGGAGAGCACCAGCTAGAATCTCCGATGCCGAAGCTGACCACCTGTTTGTGAGCACTACAAGGTCGTATGGGAATCTTTGCCCAGATGTTCGAATCGTTTTCATGTTGTTATTTTTGTCAACAACGTGTACAAGTGGTCCTTCCTCTAGAAATAAACTTCCAATCTTAATGCAGGAATCAAGTAAACCACCCGTGTTACCTCTGAGATCGAGTATAAACTTCTTTGAATCATTGTTAATTGCATTGTTAATAGCATTTTCCATCTCGATTGGACTGTCGGGCATAAACGATATGAACTCAATATAGGTTATATTGCCAGGTAGAGTCTCAGAGAACACCGAATCGGCAACTATTCGGTCACGAGTTATGGTCTTGGTGACCTCTATGCCATCATTGAGGAAAATGATATCAACGTTTGTTCCCTGTGGTCCCTTTATCTTTGTCACTATTAGATCAAGACTCTCACCGACCACTTCATCGTCATCAACAGCTTTGATGAGCCATCCCTCTTCGACTCCCGACTGTTGAGCGGGTGAGTCTCTAAATACCCTTGTGCATCTGGCGTATTGCCTGGTATCATCGAGTGAGATCATGACTCCTATTCCAAAGTAAACTCCAGTTGTCGTTTCCTGAAATTGATTGAACTCATCCTTCGTAAAGAATGTTGACCATGGATCAAGACCACGCAATAGTGCTTTTGCCAGCGTCTCATCATCGAGTTCGGTGAAGTATGATCCAAGCGATGTGCTAACAGCCTTGTTGAGTCTATCAAATCCATCAATACTGGCTGTGGAACCAAACCCACTATTTATCATTATACCAGCAAACATCCCGCCACCAAAGGCGACGATCACAATCGATACGATTAAAAGTGAAAGAAGGCTTTTATTGTTCATGTTAGTATCCTTTCTGATAGGCCTGTGTTATTTACTTCTCAGGTAGATAATCCCTGGGATTCTTGTGTTCGCCATTAACTCGAACTTCAAAGTGAATGTGAGGTCCTGTACTCCAGCCTGTAGAGCCTATGTAGCCAATCACTTCCCCTCTCTTAACGCTGGCTCCCTTTGTTGTTCCAAATCTGGACATATGTCCATAGAGTGTTGCGAATGCTTTTCCAGAATCATCTACGCCGTGGTTAACGATAACACAATAACCATAGCCACCATACCATCTGCATATCTCAACCACACCATTGGCAGAAGCGTTTATGGGAGTTCCCATTGAAGCAGGGATATCAATGCCAGTGTGCATCCTCCACTCCTTGAAGATGGGATGGTATCTCATACCGTATTCCGAACTCACCCTGCCAGGAATCGGCCATATGAATTTACCGTCTGTTCTAAGCCTTCGGTTGCGCTCCTCGATAGCTTTGAATGTAGCGTCGATTTCCCTGTCATACTTGTTGAGCTGGCTGTTGTAGTAGATTTTCTTTTCTTTGCTTTCAGTAATTTCAGCACTGATTGTATTGAGAACAGATTTGTACTTGGATTGAAGAAGTGCTAGATCGTTTTTTTCTTTCTTGAGTTTTTCTTGAAGCTCCGAAAGTCGAATCTCCTTGTTCTCGAGGTTTATTTGATTTTGAAACTGAGATGCTGATTCCTCTCTCAGGTCATTGACAGCTATAATCACACCATCAATGAGTTTATTGATACTGGACTTTCGAGTTACGAGTTCAGAGAATTCAGTTGATGAGAATACATAGTCTACGAAACGTTTGCCACTGATCTCTCGTACAAACTTGATCAGGTTGGTTACCCTGCCTCGTTTTTCATCGATGTTCTCGCCTATTACAGACAGCTTCTCCCTTACGCTGGTTATGTGATGATTTGTTGTTTCTATCTCGAGTTCTGTCCTTATAAGCTCTGCTGATACCTCAGTAATCTGCTGGTCTATATCGATTAGGTGTTTTGAGTTGTCTGAGTAGTCCTTGTTGAGAACCAACAGATTCTGTTTTTCTCTTGCAAGTGCAGAACGACTCTCACGTTGTCTACGTTTGGCGATTTCTAACTGTTGTTCGAGTGTCATGTATGCACTGATGTTTCCAGCAAACGAAAATGAGAGAACGACGAGTACTATGATAGAAACAATCTTCTTCAATGGGATTTTTCTCATGGCTTAATCCTCCTGATATGCACAGATGATGATCGCCAGCTGGTCAGCAGTCCTGCGAGTAACCCAAAAGTCATAGTTGCTATGAGGATAAGGTTGAAGGTTGTTTCAGGCAGGGATATATTGAACCATGGTAACATTGACTGGATGAGAGTCTGAAATTTGTTCCATCCAAACCAGATTCCCACTGTTGCCAATCCTCCGCCTATCAGACCGTAAAATAAACCTTCAATTATGTACGGCATAATGATGACGGATGGCGGAGCGCCAACGAGGCTCATTATCTCTATCTCATCCCTTCTCGAGGCGATTGACAAAATAATCGTTGAGCTGATAACGATGGTGGTTACCATCAAAGCGAGAATGGCAAGACCTAAAGCAATCCATCGAAACAGGCTGAATAGGGCTATGAATTTGTTGATCACTTCCTCTTCAAATACTGCTTTCTCAACAATAGTATACTGCTCAATAATCTCTGTTAACTCTTTTATCTGTTCAGGATTCTCTGGTGTGACAACCAGTTCCCACTGGAGAGGGTTAAAACCGATTGAGGTTATTATCTCATCAGAGGTCAAACCTAGATAGTTCCCGAGGTCATCCATAACAACCTCAGGACTGTTTACAGTGACCGACTTTACTTCATCCAATTCTTCAAGCATGGTTGCCAGGTTGTTGGCAGAGGTTTCATCGGCGTCTGCGGTCAGTTGTACTGGAATGGTGAATCTCTTTTTTGCAGTCTCACCGAAGGAGGTACCCGCCATACCAAGAAGCAATGTAGCGCTGACAAGGAATATGGTCACAGACATAACGACAATAGCAGACAGGGATCTGCCTGGGGTTCTGAGAATCGACCTGAAAGCCCACCTTATCTGTCTACTCAGCATGGTTGTATCCTTCCATCTGACCGTGGTCCAGTTTCAATGCTTTTTTCATTGATTTGGTTACCAGTCTGCTGTCGTGTGTTGCAATCAAGAGTGTTGTGCCCATGTTGTTTATCTCTGATAGGATGTCCAGTATCATGTCCGAATTCGCATCATCAAGGTTGCCAGTTGGCTCGTCTGCGAGCAGTAGCTGAGGATTATTAACTAATGCTCTTGCTATGGCCACGCGTTGCTGTTCACCGCCAGAGAGCATGTTAGGATAATCTCTTGACCTGAGTGAGAGGTCTACAAATCCAAGTGCTTCACTCACCTTTTTCTTGATGTAGTTATTTTTTGCACCCTGAACCTCGAGTGCAAAAGCGATATTCTCCCATACCGTTTTATTCTTGATTAGTTTGTAATCCTGGAAAACGATACCAAGTTTGCGGCGAAGCGATGCTACCTTGTTTGGTGAAAGTGATGCAACGTTACTGCCGAAAAGGGACACACTCCCACTGGTTGGTTTGACGGCTCCATATATTAGTTTGAGAAGAGTGCTCTTACCAGAACCAGAATGACCCATAATGAATTTGAAGTCACCTTTGTTGAGTGTTACAGAAACATCATTTAAAGCAACCTGACTGCCAAATCGTTTTGACACTGAGTCTATTTCAAGCATTACCACTCCTCAATTCTGGGTTTCTTGAATCCCTCTCCAATAACTTCGTTGAGAGGACCCACCATGCAAAAAACATCCGGATCGGTTTCCAAGACTATGTTCTTCGCACTGGATATCTGAGACCTGTGGATGGCAACAATGATTACTGATTTTACTGATCCGCTGAAACCACCTTCACCTTTTATTATTGTAATGCTTCTGCCCAGTCTGGCAAGCAGGTTCTCCCTGATCTCCTCTTTCTTGTCAGTCACAATAGTCATTTTTTTGGTGTAAGAAATGCCTTCCTGTACAATATCGATTACGAATGAACTAACCACCAGTGCTATAAGCGCATAAAGTGATATGAGAGCATTTTGGAAGTAGAAACCTAACCCTATGATAACTAGAGTATCGATTAGCAATATTGCTTGACCAAAGGGGAGTCCGGTGTAGTAATGGACAACTTGAGCTATAAGGTCAGTTCCACCCGCAGATGCACGGTTTTTAAATGTGATGCCGATTCCGAGTCCATTGAGTATACCTCCATATATTGCCGCCAACATCATGCTGGATGATGGATTACTCTTATCTAGTATGTGAAATGCATCACGAAAAAGAAAAATAAAACCATCGATGAACAGGAACGCCACAAAAGAGACAATTATTGTTCTGATGGCATACTTATAGCCCATTCTCTTCCAGGACAGAAAAACCCAAGGTACATTAAGGAGGAAGTAAGCAATACCTATACTTATTATTCCACCAGTCAAATCAGATACTATGATCGCAACAGCGGTCATCCCACCAGGGGCTATGTTGTGAGGTACAAGGAACAAGGCATAGGACATTGCCTCTATGGCAACACCGGTAGCAATGCCAATATATCTTTTTATCTCGCTAAAGATTCGTTTTTTCATTTCTTCACCTACTGTTTGCTGGCATTCAGTTTAGGTGATTGCTTATGTTATTCAAGACATACAGATAACAGCAGTTAATTGATGAAACTGCCAAGAATACGATTTCTTTCAATCCCATAGAGCATTAAACGAAAAGTAGCTGTTATCGGTTAAAAGGTGTTTTATTACCCCTTGACAAAATGTTTCTGTTGGCTAATATCTCAGTGTAGTTTAGCAGTCACATGATGAGACTGCTAATAGTTTAAAAACACAAGGAGGATATATGAATCTAAAACCACTCGGAGATCGAGTCGTTGTCAAGCCCCTCGAGGAGGAGGAGGCAATGCAGTCGGGGCTGTATATTCCAGATACAGCAAAGGAAAAACCAATCAAGGGTGAAGTGATCTCTGTTGGTCCTGGCAAGGTTCTTGATAACGGAAGCCGTGTTGCAATGGATCTCAATCCAGGACAGAAAGTAATTTTTGCTAAGTACGGGGGAACTGAGATAAAGCTTGACGGAAACAAGTATATGATACTCAGCGAACGAGACGTGCTGGCAATCATAGACTGAGACTGAAAGGACAGAAAATGGACGCAAAACAGATAGTATTTGGTGAGGAAGCAAGAGCGAAGATCAGATCCGGTGTGGACAAGTTGGCAAACACTGTCAAGGTTACCCTGGGTCCTCGAGGTAGACACGTACTCCTCGAGAAGAAATATGGTTCCCCAGTGGCATCTGATGACGGTGTTTCAATCGCAAAGGATATTGAGCTAGAAGACCCATTTGAGAACCTTGGTGCCGTGATGGCAAAAGAGGTTGCATCAAAGACGTCCGACATAGCCGGTGACGGAACAACAACTGCCACAGTACTGGCTCAGAAGATGGTGACTGAGGGCCTGAAGAACGTTGCGGCTGGGGCAAATCCTATCGCCATAAAGCGAGGCATGGACAAGGCTGTAGCTGAGGCTGTGAAGATGATCAAGTCCAAGGGAAAGCCAATTCAGACAAAGGAAGACATTGCAAAGGTTGGTACCGTTTCTTCCAAGATCGAAGAGATCGGCAATGCCATTGCAGATGCCATGGATAAGGTTGGTAGAGACGGCGTTATCTCGGTCGAAGAATCCCAGGGCTTTGGCATAGA
Source organism: uncultured Caldisericales bacterium (assembly GCA_964613055.1). Lineage (GTDB taxonomy): Bacteria > Caldisericota > Caldisericia > JAAYUI01 > JAAYUI01 > JAXGMQ01. The sequence goes on from CAZTGD010000001.1 coordinate 70,287, forward strand.
GCTTGAAACTGTCGAAGGAATGCAGTTTGACAGGGGCTATGTATCTCCATACATGATCACTGATTCCGAGAGAATGGAAGCATCACTGGAGAAACCAAAGGTGTTTGTTACTGACAAAAAGCTATCCTCCATGCAGGAACTGCTTGATCTGATAAACAAGGGTACAATCAACCAGTCCGAGCCATTCGTCATAATCGCAGAGGATATTGAAGGCGAAGCACTCACCTTCCTCGTACTCAACAAACTCAAGGGTGTTCTGAAATGTGTTGCTGTAAAGGCACCAGGTTTTGGTGACAGAAGAAAAGAGATGCTCAAGGATATCGCCATTCTCACCGGCGGACAGGTTGTGGCACAGGACTTAGGTATCAATATGGAATCTGTTACCACTGACATGCTTGGTACCGCTGAAAAAGTCGTTGTCACAAAGGACAACTGCACGATCCTCGGTGGTAAAGGCGACACAACAGGCATCAAGGATAGGATTGAACAGATCAAAGTTCAGATTGACGAAAGCAAGTCTGATTATGACAAGGAAAAACTGCAGGAGCGACTCGCAAAGCTTGCTGGCGGTGTTGCTGTAATCAAGGTTGGTGCACCAACAGAGACTGAGATGAAGGAACTCAAGCATAGAGTAGAGGATGCTGTCGCATCAACAAAAGCCGCCGTTGAAGAGGGTGTGGTAGCAGGCGGTGGAGTTACACTGTTTAACATCGCCAAAAGCCTTAATGACCTAAATCTTGAAGGTGATGAGAAGACAGGTGCAAATATAGTTAGGCACGCGCTTGAAGAACCACTTAGAGTCATTGCCAATAACTCAGGAATGGACAGCTCGATTGTGGCTGAAAAGGTAAGAAACCTTCCCGAGGATCATGGTCTTGATGCAGAGAGTAACCAGTATGGTGACATGTTCGAGTTTGGTATAATCGACCCAGTAAAGGTTACAAGAGCTGGACTTGAGAATGCTACCTCGATTGCTTCAATGGTTCTGACTACTGAGAGTGCAATCACTGAGATTCCAAAGGAAGATAAACCTGCATCTCCACCAGCAAACCCATATGGCGGAATGATGTAGAATATTCCAGTAAATATAACTCGCATTGCGAGAAAAAAGCGGTTCCGGTTAACCGGAACCGCTTTTTGAATGACTGGGAAAACGAGTTTTCTGTGACCAGGTTCTAGGGGGTTGAAGGTTCAGTCGGTGGTTTCATTATCTTCTCTTCTTCAGAAGGAAAAGGAACAGACTCATCGAATGGATTCATTTCCTTGAATTCATGTGCTTCAAACTCTGGATGCGGCAAGATTGGATAACCTTGCATCTTCTCTTGCCAACGTTCATCTAGCTCTGGAAACATCTCCTTAAACTGATTTCTGTGTTCTGGATCCCTCAACCACTCGCGAAAAAAGGTCTTTTCATCAACGTTAGGTTGGAATCTACCCTCGCGATTGAATCTTGAGTGATCTCTTAGGTTTTCTATTCTATCAAACATCCAAGGTCCAGAGTTCTTTGTAGCAACAAGTGAGAACAAAGATGAAATTATCAGAATCAGAACGAACACACCAGACAAGATCCATCCAGTAATTTTTAGCCAACCATCCTGCTTGTTGGCTACCACCAGCACGAAGAAAGGGAATCCAAGAAGGAAGAGGAAGAACAGAAATCCCCATAAATATGGCATACGACACCTCCTTGTTAGGTTGTATGATATTGTATACGAACACACTGTTAAATTTGTCAGTACATTGATTGTGTCTGTTTGACTATAAAGACTTTTCTTTTGAAAAATAATATGTATAATGATTAACGATGATCAAACGATCTGAAACAGGGTATGTTTTTAATGAGGAAGGCAAGAGGGTTGAGAAGCATGTCTTTGTCTATCCTGGTAGGGGTATTTATGAACCAGCGGAAGACAGTTGGATTAGGAAAGAGGGAGAGATGGCTGAACCCAGCAGACTATACAGCTATGCTGGTGGGTCGATGCTTCTCCCCTGGATTCTCAAGAATGGTTCCTGGAAATCAGGCATGGGTATTCAAATAAACGCTGGTGGCATTGTATCAGATAAGCAGATGATATCGGGAAAACCAAAAGAATCCATCAGACTTATCCAACACGAAGGCAATCTCATCCTCGTCATTACTTGGCCCATCGAAGGACTGCATACTTTTTACATATTTGATTCAACGGGAAGACAGCTGACCACCTCGCTTCATCCCTGGAGTTTGGGTGCATATCCACCACACAATTTCTGCCGAGAGATTGAGGGTCCGATATGGAATACATCTGGAAACATTGAGCTGTTGATAATGAAACAAAACAAACTTAACACCTCCGTTACCATTGGAATGCCAGACTCACCAGAAGAAAAGCCACTCCTGATGGCGTTGACAGTTTAAACTGTTTCATTCATAAACATCAAAATGGTTCCCAGCTTATCTCTATTGTTCTAGTTTCTGCAATCCAATTGACTGACGCTCCGAAACCCTCAGAGATGAACCTGACGGGGACAAGGGTTCTTCCTGAAACAATTGTGGCTGGTACATCCAACCTATATTCCTTGCCATTTATCAGAGCGATGCTTTGATCTTTGTAGAGTATTATTGTGAAATCCCCTCTGGTTATCGTGATCTTCCCGGTATCTGCTTCCCAGCCAACTGAACAGCCAAAGGATTCAGATATAAACCTGACAGGAACGAGTGTGCGACCATCAATTATCTGTGGAGGTACATCCAACTCTATTTTCAATTCATTCAATGTTGCATCTGATTGTCCAATGGTTAGCTGAAGATCAATGTCTTTGTCTGTTCTAACTGCAACACTTACTGATACGCTTTTACATGACGAATCGTCTGGAATCAACAACAGTTTGCCTTCAAAACTCTCGCCTGCTGGCAAAGCTGAAGCCTTGATTGATAAAGAACCTTCTACCTCTCCGTCTGACAAGTCGAAGTTAGTCTGAGTGACAGTTATCCAGGGATCGGAAACCTCAATCGAGCCTTTGATATTCTTGCTCTGGCTAGAAATGACGAAAGGCAGAGTCATCTCCTTGCCTCTGTGAATCATTCCAAAGAACAGACTCTCGGGCATGATGCTGATCGAGCATGATGGCTTGATGACAGCGGAAACGCTTATTGTTATGTGCTCTCCATCACCATATGAGATTGTCAACTCACCCGACAACTCCTCAAAGTCGCCGGCTAAGTTGGTGTTGATGGCAATATCAATAGACTTTGTTTCTGAAGGGGAGATAGTAAACGAATTCTCGCTCACACTCAGCCAGTCATGACTGGACTCGATGAAGACGACACCTTCTATGTCACCTGTGTTAGTCAGTTCTAATTCCTTTGTCCGGGTTTCTCCTTCTTGAATAACTCCGAAGTCAAGATGCTGATGTTGTGTTGAGATGTTCGCTGGTTCAAGTGGTCTGTTTACAACAACATTAACACTAGCTTCAACCCCATTGCAGGATGCAGTGACAATACACAATCCGGATTTACCAGCGGTAAACAAACCATCAGAGCTAATTTCACCGGCGTCCGTTGGTTCCACAGACCACAATATATTTGAACATTCAACCATCTCATCATTCCAGTTATATGCTTTTACCTCAAACTGAACTGTCTCTCCAACATCGAGGGTTGCATCGTCAGGAGAAAGCTCTATCCTTTCAACCTTAAGGTCGTCGTTGACGATGAGTCTGGCTGTTTCATATATATCACCCACACTTGCAATGACGTCTGTCTTACCAGCTTTGATGCCGGTAACCGTGCCTTCGCTGTCAACTGATGCAATAGACTCGTCAGATACACTCCAGACAACATTGGCTTCCATAGCCTCTCTATCCTGGTCATAAACTGTAGCTGAGAATGTGTATGATTCACCCAGGCTAACAATCTTACTCACTGGATCTATCTCTATCGAAGTTACTTTCTGTGGTTTTACAACCACAACTGTGCAGGTGTCTTCAACAAGACCACATCTTGCTGTTATCTCAACAGTTCCTTCCTTTAACCCCGTAACCCTGTTACCTGTTATTGATACAATCCCCTCAGGTTCAGCTTTCAATGAATAATGCACCCTGGTTCGATTCCTGCCATTGTAACCATTTGCCTCCAAAACAAATTCCTGACCGACATCGATGGACTCATTACAGCTCTCGATCTTTATGCTTTCAGGTTTTTCACCAATACAATATAGAGATCCACTTAAAGTATTGTTGTATATTCTTCCATTGCATACAGCAGGTGAACTGCGTGATATATCATCGATTTCTATTTTCCATATTTCATCACCTGAGTCGCCTTCCAATAAAGTAAGGTTACTTCCAGTTTGACATAGTACATCGTTATTACAATTGACTGCTGGACATACCATTAGTTTATCTGTGTCGATTGTCCATAAAATCTCTTTATCACTCTCATCATAGCAAACAAGTTTTTCATCTCTTGTATGAAAGTACAGTTTTTGTTCTATTACTAAAGGACAAGTTGTACATCTTATTGCTTGTTTATATGTTGTATTCCATTTAATGCGACCTGTATTAATTGAATAGCAAAATAATTGGTTATCTAAGTTCCCATAGTATACCCTACTGCTAACTGTTGGAGATGAATAACATGGGTATTTGTTTGTTACGACAGTATCCCATTTTTTCTCTAAAGAATCATATTTCAGGCAATACAGGCGTTGTATGCTTGTGTGGAATATCATCCCTTCATAATAAGCAATGCTAGAACGCATGCTGTATTCGTCTGGTTCAAGCTTCAATGTACATGGATCTGCTCTATCGATTATTGCTATGTCTGTGCTAAATGAATCTTCAACCTTTCCGAGATTTGCATCAATTTTATAAACCCTAATATCACCAAATGGTAGGTCGCTTATCTCATTACAAGATGACTTACATTTTATCCAGTATAAGTGAATAATGGGTAGATATAAATATCCATCAACATATAAACCCGATGAATGACACCTTGTTGATGGTGAAACATTATCATCGTTTATTTTTCCATGTTCACATCTACCTGTATGTGATATTGGTAAATCCCACAATAAGTCATCATTGTAAACATCAAAACAATAGATATGACCATTTACAGTAGTAACAAATAATTTGTTATCTCCAATAACTGGTGTAGAGTCAACACCTGCGATAAAGAAACCCGATCCTTCTGATTCAGAAGTTTTTGGGTTGTCTGAAAAGAATTGTCTTTCGATTGGAGGATCTAATTCAAATGACCATAATTTATCACCATTCTCTGCATCAAAACAAAGCAATCTGGTTTCATAGGTTTTATGTGCCATATCGTTATAACCTGCAGTGTAAACTTTACCATTATATACTATTGGGGTATTTGTTAGTATCCTCCCTTCTTTGTCTCTATCCAACTCATACTTCCACAGAATCTCTGGATCATCGGTAAACGGTAGAGCATTCTCACTTGCACTACCAGAGTTGGATAGGTCCTTTTGAAACATTGGCCAACTGTCGACCATGCACAGCGATTCAGTGTTGGAATACACGTTTTCCTCATAATGTGGAACGATCGAAAAGGATAGAACAAATGCAACCAATACAACTATCGAGGCAATTCTATAAGAAGTCTTCATATGATCTCCTCCATATCCCATCGACAATTTATTGTATGAGTCTTTTAGATTGAATCAATAACTAATACTGGAAAACGATAAAAATCTGTGCGATAAACTAAAGTTGATTATAGTAATTCCTCATCAGCATGGCGTCACCCTCAAGGTTGGGGCTTTCGCAGATGAGTGTGCCACCAACGTTGTACTCCTTGAGTACAGCCAGCAATTCTGTGTAGTTCATGTCTGACTTCCTGAGTATCAGATGCTTTCGTTCACCCTTTGGTGTATACTCGATGCCAGACACGTGCATGTGCATATCCGAAAGAGCCTCATTCCCAAGACCCTTTTCGATTGATTCCAGGGTGTGGATGAAGTCATATTTTGAGTTGAATCCCCCACCTGCTCTCGCGTGCAGGTGAGAAAAGTCTATGCAGGGGGCAGTGTTTGGACACTCAGAAGAAAGCCTGATTATCTCATCAAGTGAACCATACTGTGTGGGTTTGCCAGTAGTCTCAGGTCTCAGGCAGTAGCCTTTGATACCTTCGTTATCAAGCTGTGAGATGACGTCAAGCAGGTTGTTTCTGATTATTTCATGAACCTTCTTGGGGTCTTGTTTCTTGTAGAATCCCGCGTGGAAAACAACATTCCTGCCACCAGCGATGACAAGTGATCTGGTAGCCCTTATCAGCCTTTGCTTTGAAGCCTCCACGATCTTTTGGTCACCTGCGAAGTTGATGTAGTATGTCGCATGGCAAGAGAGTGTAATCCGGGGAGTTTTTTCTGCCTCACGCTTTGCGGATGGAAGTGTTTTTGAGTTCTCGCCCGGTGCTCTGTGGACCCACTCCAGCTCCATGCAAGTGAGTCCGAGTTCTCGCACACGAGCAACACCGCTGGCGCTTGTGGAACCGTTACTGGAGATGGGTTTGCCTGCTGTACCGAATCGAAGCATTACTTACCGGTCAGTTTCTCTAGGGTAGCGCGCTCTTTGGCGGTTAGCTTCTTTGGAATGATAACCTTGAATGTGATTATGAGGTCACCTTGACCTCTACCTGAAACCCTTGGCATGCCTTTATGTCTTAACACCCTTGTCTCACCAGGCTGGGTGCCAGGTTTGATGCGTATCTTCTCTTTGCCTTCGAGTGTGAAAACAGAGATGTCACAACCAAGAGCGGCCTCGTACATGGAGATAGGCACCGTGCTGTGAAGATCTTCACCATTTCTCTTGAATATCTTGTGAGGCTTGACATGAACAACAACAAACAGGTCACCGTTTCGACCACCCTTCTTGCCTGCATCGCCCTCACCCCTGACTCGAACGCGCATTCCATTCTCTATGCCTGGTGGTATATCAACATCTATTTTCCTGTTTACTTTGATAACAGTATTACCACCACACTTGGGGCAAGGATCATCAATTATTGTACCTTCACCTCCGCACCTTGGGCATGTGGTTGCAGTTTGGAATGATCCAAAGACAGTTCTTTGGTTACGAACTACTTGACCTCTACCACCGCATTCAGGGCATGTTTTTGGTTTGGATCCTTCCTTTGCACCCGTGCCATTGCACTCGGGACATTTTTCATATCGTGGGATGGTGATGGAAACCTTCTTACCTTTGTATGCCTCTTCAAGGGATAGGGTAACCTCTGTCTTGATATCTGAGCCTTCATACACCACATTCCTGGACTGAGAACGTCTTCCACCCCTTGCGCCACCAAACATGGAGTCAAAGATATCGGCAAACGAGCCAAAATCATCAGTGAAGTTGACATTGTTGAATCCACCACCAGGGAATCCCCCAGCACCGGGGGATCCTGCTGTGCCAAACTGATCATAGTTGGCTCGTTTCTGTTTGTTCGAGAGTACTGAGTACGCTTCATTGACCTCCGACATCTTCTGTTCGGAGTTGCTGTCCTTATTTCTGTCTGGATGAAGCTTCTTCACAAGCCCCCTATAGGCGGATTTAATCTCGTCTTCAGAGGCGTTACGGTCAACACCCAGTATCTTATAATAATCCTTTGTTCCCATCGACATCCAGTTTTATCCTTACTGTCCAATTGTCAAGGAAGGCGCTTGAATCTAGTCGGTTGCCCTTCCCTCACCATCCACTGTAGGACCTTCATCATCGCTTGATTTGTTTGGTTCTTCTTCAGAATCTGCAGTTTCCTGCTGTTGGCTGTTTGCCTGCTCAGCTTTGTACATCTCCTGCCCGATGTCGTTCAGTTTGTTCTGAAGCTCTTCTGTTTTATCCTTCAACTCGTCAATCTTGTCGTCGCTGATGCTCTTCTCAATTTCGTCAGCAAGCGTTTTAACCTCATCAAGCTTCGTCTGGTCGACCTTTCCCTCCGCATCCTTCAGGGTTTTTCGAGTTGTGTAGACGAGGGTGTCAGCTTTGTTCTTCATCTCGATCTTTTCCTTGCGAACCTTGTCAGCCTCACTGTACTTGTCAGCCTCGTCCTTCATCTTATCAATCTCGTCTTTGGTCAGTCTACTGGCATCCTCAACGCGAATCGAGTTTTCCTTGTTTGTTGCTTTGTCCTTGGCATGCACCTTGAGTATGCCATTGCTGTCGATTTCGTAAGTTACCTCTATCTGTGGCACTCCTCTTGGCGCTGAAGGAATACCATCAAGTTTGAACTTACCTAGAGAAAGGTTATCGTTTGCCATTGGACGTTCACCCTGGAGTATGTGAACCTCTACAGTTGTCTGGTTGTCTGCGGCAGTTGAGAATACTTGTGTTTGTTTGGTTGGAACAGGAGTGTTTCTTTCGATCATCTTAGTAAATACACCACCCATGGTTTCAATACCAAGCGAAAGTGGGGTAACATCAACGAGAACTACATCCTCAACATCTCCTGAGAGTACGCCAGCCTGAATTGCGGCACCCATGGCAACGCATTCCATGGGGTCTATGCCACGTTCGATCTTCTTGTTAAGGAAGTCTTCAACCGTCTTTTGAACAATGGGCATCCTGGTTGGACCACCAACCATAAGAATCTTGTCAATGTCAGCTGGAGTAAGTCCCGCATCACCAAGTGCTCGTTCAACAGGAGACTTGCATTTGTCTATAATAGGTTTAACGAGTTGCTCCAGTTTGGCTCGAGTTATTGTCATGTTCAGATGAACGGGCTGACCGCTCTTGTCCTGAGCGATAAATGGCAGATTTATCTGAGTCTCAAGTGTTGTTGAAAGCTCGATTTTTGCCTTCTCTGTTGCTTCCTTGAGTCTGTGATATACTTCTTTGTTGCCCTTTAGATCAACCCCGGTGTCATCATTAAATCGAGAGGTAACATAATCCATTAGGGCTATATCCATGTCCGTGCCCCCAAGGTTAGTATCTCCTGAAGTTGATTTGACCTCAAATACTCCACCACCGTAGTCCATGATGGTTACATCGAGTGTTCCGCCACCAAAATCAAACACTAGAATCTTCAGACTTTCTTCCTTCTTATCCACACTATAGGCGAAGGATGCGGCGGTTGGCTCATTGACTAATCGGACAACCTCGAGACCGGCAATTTCTCCAGCATCCTTTGTTGCCTGCCTTTGATCATTGTCAAAGTATGCTGGAACTGTAATCACAGCCTTGCTGACAGGTTCCCCAAGGTATGCCTCAGCATCCTTCTTTATCTTCTGAAGTATGAATGCCGATATTTGTTGTGGTGTATACTCCTTGCCAAAGATAGATACCTTTTCTCTCGTACCCATCTTCCTTTTGATGGCAGATATGGTGTTCTCGGGATTCAAATCTGCTTGTCTTCTTGCTGGTTCACCAACAAGCATCTGACCATCTTTCGTGAATGCGACGTATGATGGCGTGGTCTTACCACCTACAGATACACCCTCTGCCGCTGGTATTATCGTTGGTTTATCACCTAGCAATACAGCAGCAGCACTGTTGCTTGTACCTAAATCAATTCCTATTATCTTACTCATTTCTCCTCCTTGTTGGTCTCTCTATCAGACCCGTTGATTTCTGAATCGTTTTTTTGAGAACATACAACGATGGCTGGTCGAATTATTTCTTCGCCTATCTTATAACCCTTTCGGATTATCCTGCATATGATATCCTCGTCATATTCACTGGATTGCTCTCGACCACCCAATTCGCATGAGTGGGGGTTGAATTTATCCCCAATGGGTTCATATGGTACCAGTCCAATATCAATAAACGCTTTCTCCAGACTGCTTAGGATATACTCAATAGGTGCAATGTGAGAGGGATCTATTTTTGAATCCTTCAGCATCTTCCTTGCCTGTTCTAGGTCGTCTGATACAGTTATGAAACGTTGCCCTATGCGCCTGAGTGTTGTTTGAGATTCCAGTTTCCTGTCTCTGTCAGAGATTGTCTCCAGTCTTTTATAGTCAGATTTTGATGTTAAAAGACTTGATCTCAATTGCCTATTCTCTTTTTCAAGCTCGAGCAATCTCGCTTTAACAGAACTAATATCGACGGATATCTTCGCGAGGCCGGCATTTATCTCACAAATGTTTTTCTCGTCCTTCTTTTTACCCATGCTCTTTTCTCAGTTCTCATTTAGCAGTCTCTACCTGAGACTGCTAGACATAATCCTATAGATGCAAATATTTTTGTCAAGTGTCTCTTCATTAACGATTACATGCAATCATTGTTGACATACACCGAACAGCGAATATTATCATCCGGACAATATGGTGGGTATAGCTCAGTTGGTTAGAGCGCCAGTCTGTGGAACTGGAGGTCGGGGGTTCGAATCTCCTTGCCCACCCCATCCCCTTAATAATACGCAATCAATAGTTTTTATTAGCATTGATATCGGGTATAGCTTGCTATGATAATGGCGGGAGGGAGAAAAAATCTCACACATCCCGCCGTTTATTCCCCAGTACTCACACATTTTAAGCAAGCCATAGCAAATACAACCCAAAACAGGTTATGATAAGACCAAATGCAATTCGTAGAATGGATGAGGCTTTAGTCAACCTCTTGTTGTTTATATATGCTTGGATAGTACCAATAGAAATACCCGCAACCAAAAGCAGAACAGAATGACCCAAACCATACATAAAAAGGAGGAAACCTCCAAGCGCAATACTTCCCTGTTCAGCAATAAGGGCGAGTATCACACCCAGAACCGGAACGGTACAGGGAGTTGAGATGAATCCGAATAAAAGACCAAGAGTAAAAGCTCCAAACAGTCCAGTTCTAGGTTTCTTGAGAATAGCGGGAACGGGGATATTGATTTTAACTATATCAGCGAACATCAAACCCATGAGAATAATTAGAAATGAAATAAGAAAGTTAAACCATCGAGAATTGAGAGATATGAAATCTCCGACCAACCCTGCAAGCAAACCAAGTACAACCATTGATACCGATAAACCAACGATAAAACAGATCGAGAATTTTACTGCTTTGGATGGACTCTTGTCACTCCCCTGATAAGCACCGCTAGCACCAACCATCAATGGAACTAGTACGAGAACGCATGGATTGGATGCTGTCAGCAAACCTGCAAAAAAGACAATAAAAGGAGATAACCATGGGTTTGTTACTATCTGTGATGTCAGATCTCCTATCACTCTATTCCCTCCCCTTTGATAATGAATCTAATCCATTCCTTTGCATCATCAACATCATCTTCATGGAATACTCGCCTTGTGATTTCTTGACGTTTATCGTCATATATAATAATTACCGGGATTACTGAAACATTGTAAAAAGCTTTTACTGATCCGCCTGAGTTGCCAAGGGTGATTTTGTACACGCTGGCTTTACCCGCGAGTTCGTTTTTGATTTCTTCCATTATGGGAGACAACAACTTACATGGTATGCAAAGATCTGCACCTATCTCAACGATTGTTAACTCACCTTTGTTCGGTTTTGGGAAATCATTGTCACCATCAAACAACTTAATCCCAATGATTGTTAGAACGGCAACACACACTACAGTAACAGTAATCGTTTTCCAGATGTTATTCATATTCATCACCTTCACTCATATGTAAGATGAATTCCTCTTTGCTCATAGTTCTTATCTGCCTGTAGTATTCCTTGTCGTCTTCATCAAAAAATATTGTTGTGGGCAGAGTGGATATGTCAAATTCTTTGATAACTGAGTCGTCAACTTCTATGTTGACGAAAATTGCAGTGTTGTTACCAAACTCAGAGTTGATTTCATAAACAAGGTCTCTCATTTCAAGACATGGGACACAATCAGTTCTTCCAATGACTATTGCTCTTGGATTTATTATGTGTGTCGTACATGAAATCGCTATCAAACTTAATATGAATAAAAGTGCATAAACTGAAAACTTCTTCACTCTAACTCACCTTGAATCAGTTCTTTTATCCTATCTACTCCAAGTACCCTGCCAGATGACAGCACTTTTCCATCCACGGCGAGAGCCGGTGTTGACATGACACCATAGGCTATGATTTTGTTGATATCGGTTACCTTTTCGACATGAATCTTTATTTTCATATCTTTAATCGCTTCATTAACATTACTCACCATTGTGGAGCATTTTGAACAGTTACCAGCTGAAAGAACCTGTATTTTCATAATTTCTCCTTATACTATTAAACCGTAAATGTATCCTGCCAGAGCCGAAAAGGCGATTACAAATCCAGCGTATGTTATCGTTTTCTTTGGACCGAGAATAGACCATGTGATAATCAGGGATGGTGGTGAAACTACCGGACCAGAAAGTAAAAGTGAGAGTGCAGGACCTTGTGACATTCCATTCTTTGTAAGGACATCTATTATTGCTACCTCAGTGCAGTTGGCAAAGTATGTTCCCACGCCGAGGACAGATGCAAGAAGATTGGACAGTATGTTGTTGTTGCCAAAAAGTGATTCTATAACCGATGATGGGATTACATTGAACAGGAAACCTGCCACAAAAACTCCCGCGAATAGAAGCGGTAGCATCTCCTTTGCCAGTTGCCAAGTCGCATTCATCCATCCACCTACTTGCTCTAGTTTGAGGAAGAGGAAAGAAAAAAGAAGTGTCAGAAATAAAAAGAAACCTGTAAGATACCACTTGATTTCAAAGATGAACATAGCGAATCTGTCATATGCACTGACTTCCTTTGCAATTTCATTATTCGTTGCTGAAGTAGAGCTGTTGACATTGGGTATCACTGGTTCGATTGCAGACTGATTATCATCGAATATAGTCGCTTCGACTCCTGGCATTGGATTAATCTCGTTGGCGTCTTCAGGTGTTTTAAAGCTCCAAGTAGCCGAAATGAGTACAAAGGTTATACTTATTATAATCAGAACAGATTTCCACAACGCCACACCCGAACCCTCCACTGGCGCAAGCTTGTTGATTCGATCATTCTCCTCAGTTTCAAACAGTTTTTCCATGATTAATCCGATTGTGATTGATATGATTATTGATGAAATAATCCTTGCCAGTGCAAGCTTCCACCCGATAACTACTGCAGTAAAAGCTATTGCAATAACACTTATGGCAGGACCAGCGAAAAGAAAAGCGATAGCTGGTCCAAGACCCGCTCCGGTTCTGTATATACCTGAGAATATCGGTAGTATTGTGCAAGAACAGACAGATAGGATTGATCCTGATATACTTGCTATTAGATAAGCCCTTGTCTTGCCGTATTTACCAGAAAGAATCCTGATTACAGGCCCAGTACTCATTAACTGAGATATGGCACCTGCAATGAAAAGTGCTGGAACCAAGCTGAATAGTATATGTTCCCTCGCATAGAGGTTGACATACCTTAAGCCAATGAGAACTGATTCTGTGATTTTTGGGATATTGAGAAAATAGAAAAATACAAACACAAGAATGAATAAAAATCCAATCCATAGCTCTCTTTTGTACTGTTTGATAAAAGCGTTTAGTGTGTTGTTCTTATAAGTCATTTTTCATTCTTTCCGATAAACAGGCAATTGATTCGTAGATACATCTCATCTGAAGAGAGTATTCCACTTTGTGGGCGACACGCTTGGTTGTTAGAATCCCGGTGTTTCTAAGTATTCTTAAATGTTGCGAAGCACAAGGTTTCTCACATCCAATCCTCTCTGCGATGTCGGTGACACAGCTTGACTTCTCAGAGACCAAAGAGATTATATGAAGTCGTTTAGGGTGAGATAAAGCCTTAAAAACCTCTGCCATTTCAACGAAAGCTTCTGTATTGATTCCTTTACATTTACATTGCATGATTGCAAATATATGCAATGTTGCAATATTATCAAGCTCATTGTATTTAACTAAATAAGAAAGTGCTCAATCCGGGTTAGTAAATGTAAAAACAGATTTGCGTTCAGTTGGTATCCATTCAACTTTAGCATCAAACGCCTCTGCAATGGTTCGTGGAGGTATAAATGTTCGCCCATCAACAATCATTGCAGGAGAATTCATTGGTGATGTCTCGATAGATCCGTCTGGAAGTTCAATTATAGCTTCTTCATAGCCTATTATCAATCGAAGAACCGTGTCGCCAAGAATGAATATAACAGTCTGAAGATCCGGTATCCACTCGATGCTGGCTCCGAAGAATTGCTCCAGAGGATCGGCTATAAACCTTATTGGAACCATTGTATTACCGTTTTCTGATATAAAAGGAGCTGGTGTTACATAAAGCTGTCTGCCATTTACAGTGTAACTGTTTGAATCAATAAAAAAGGAAATTTCACAGGAATCAGTTGTCTCAGTTAATATGTTAACTGTGAGTGTATAAATCTGTTCACAAACGGTTATGGATATAGATATCTGGTGGCTTTCGTTTGGCCAGAAACTTGCCATTGCAACATCAGCTGAGCATGATATTTTAATTTCGTTGTGGGTATCATCTGTGAATTCGGCTGATGCACTAAACCATTCATAACTTGGTTCAAGTGTTGGTCCAGAATCAATCGTTAAAGGTTCTCTTTCTCCCTCGGATAGATCGTTTGAGATAGTGAATGAGACGATTTCTTCATCAGATGCCATTATGTCTGGAATAGGCAGTGTCTTTATATTATTTTCAATCTGTGGCTTTGGAGGTTTTTTAGCAACCTCGAAGCGGATTGTTATGGTTTTAACATCCCTGTCAATCCTTTTATCTCTGAAAAGAAAGATTTTAGTATCGTATATTCCAACATCGAGTGTTGATGTATCAATTGTTATTGTGGTTATCAGCGAATGATTCTGATCATACAGATGCAGAAAATCCCTTGAAACCGATATCGTGTCACCATCTTCAGGTTCAATAAAATATCTGGTTTCTCTTCCAAGATCTCTGTCCTCTTCGATCATGCTGACTGTAAATGTATCACTGACCTTCTCGCCTTGAATGATTATTCCAAAATCTATAGCATCTGGACTGATGGTTATCCTTGCTGGAGCTTCGACTAATGTATAATTAACTTCAACTGTTTCTATCGTTTGATCATCGACAATTATGTTTATCTCATCAGTGTTTTTTCCGAACGGTATTATATCCGAGGTAACAATGACGGAAACTTCAACTTGGATTTCTTCACCCTTGAGCAAGCTGAAAGAAGAGGGCTCGCATTTAATCCACTCAGGATTGGTTTCTATTATGCCGTCAAGGGTATCCAATCCACCACCAACATTCTTTATTGTGAATGCCTTTTTCTTAATGTTAGCTCTGTCGTATATTATACCAAAATCAAGATTGTCTGGAGACACATCTGCTATTGCACGTTGACCTTCAAAGCGATAAACCTTCCCGTTTGATGATGGAACAAAAAGGTAGTTATCGATAATCATCGGTGAACTGGTTGAGCCGAATATATTCTTCGGTGTGAGTTTGATTCCTCGAACTTTTCTCTCTAGGGTTTGAGCATTCAGAATGTACAATTGTCCCCTTTCAGAGCCGATGTCCTTTGTTGTAACATATAGAAATCCATTACAAAACACGGGTTGAGAGCGGATGCCATAATCCAATGTCGTTTTGTTCACAACCTCAAGACCATCCAGTGAAACCTTAAACAGATTACCGTCAATATCTCCGATGTATATGTATCCATTCAGGATAATAGGCGCTGAGTGGAATGTTGTATTTGAGATCTTCTGTGACTGGCTCTTGCCGTATGAACCTTCATTCAGGGAAACAACGTGTATGTAGCCATAGGTACTTCCGAAGACGGCTATTTGTCTATCACTATCGCTTGCTATAGAAGGTGTATAAAGGGTGAGTTCATAGTCTTGATCTGTTGGATTCACATTCCCTCTCGCCAGCAGTTTTCCACCTTCATTCACATCGAAAACATATATATTACCAGCGCTATCGCCAAATGTCATTATTCCATCGTTGATGGCAACTGAGCCGGATATCTTATCCATGTGTTCATCGGTATATTTTTTTGTCGAGAAGCCATCGATTGAGATAGAGAGCACATAACCACTTTCAGTCCCACAGAAAATCTGATTATTATAAATCACAGGCGATGAAACGATTGGACGATTCTCATTTTTCTCTTCTTTGTGGTGACCCCTTCTACCTCCCTCCATATATACATTGCCCTTGGAGTCAACATACACTGCAGAAGTTTTGTCTTCTTCAATGTGTAGAGCTGGAGTTGGGATGAAATGATTGGTGGTGCTCATCCCCGAAAGGTCCATATTACTACGCTGATCAACCTTGAAGTAGAGTTCGTCGTCTCCTGTGTCGATCCTAATAATGCCACTATCGTTAAAATATCCAGCTCCCTCGTAGAAAGTGCCATATGCCAGATATACATCCTCGCCATCGGATATGGGGGAGCTCCAGATTACGGATTCATGGTCTTTAATCTCTAGGTCATACTGCCATCTTGTGGGAGTATTCCAGCCAATCCGGGGAATGAGTGTGGCGTCTGCAATGGCTGTATGAGCGGGATCGCCGCCTAGCATTGACCAATTACCATTTGATCTACCCGTTTGGTGTCCAAAAATTATGGATGGTGATATCATCGAGAAAATTACAAATAGCGTTACTAATTTCTTCTTCATTGTATTACATTTATTCCTTCTTTACTAATTCGAATGTTATAGTATTTGTCTGACCTTTCTTTATTGTTAATGTTCTATTTGTTGGTCTCTCACCGGTTACTGGATCTACATAGTTTGTTTTGTCAACTCTTATATTGTATGTTTTTGCAGCTACTTCACGATCATAAGGTGTTTGAATGTCTCCTAGTAGTCTATTGTCTACATAGACAATAGCAGGTTCGTTACATCTAACTTTTAATATACCCGAGTTAACCTTGAAGTCATAAACAGTTGTTTCACCATCTCTGATTGTAAGTGTTTGTGTTTTATCCTGAAAACCCACCAGTCGAAATGTAACCGTATGGTTTCCCACTGGTAAATCCTCTAGTGTCAGATTGGTTCTGTTAACATACTTCTTCCCATCAACAATGAAGTCACCCCAGGGTACGTTAACTGAGACAGAAAGTGTTCCATACTTTGGTTCCTCTGCTTCAGGTTTATCCTTAGGGATACTCTTCAGTACATACTCCTTGGTCATCCTCTGTTGGGAGTCGAGTGTCAATGTGTCAGATGAATCTTCATATCCTTCCATCTTGATTGATATGTTGTATGTACCATTTGGCAGTTTCATGTTATTCAGAGGTGTCAACCCTTTGAAGTTGTTATCGAAGTATATCTCAGCTCCGTTTATTGCCAGCTCTTCTTCGTTGATGGCCTTAAATGTAATTGTAGATAAGGTTTCGTCTGGTTCAAAATAAAGGATTTCGACACTACCTTCTTCCTCGTTCGTCTCAACGTCAATGTTGAACAGCTCCTCAGCTGTTTCATCCGAGAGAATCATGTCATCCTTGATCATAGTCGGAGCATCCTTAATGTCCTGCTTTTCTCCATCAATCAAAACGTATTTCTCACCATCAATGATTTTTGTTGTCCTGTCTGCATCGCTGACGGTCATAGTGCGGTTTTCCTTATCCAGTTGTGTTGTGGAGGATGTAACATTTCCGATCTGGGTGGCTGGGACATACGTCTGACCATCTATTAAAACCGCATCTTCAATAGTTGCATTGGAATCGTTTTGAATCTCTTCAAGGCTGACGATCTTCATTACCTTGCTTCCGATGTTTCCCTCAACAACTTTTACAAAGAAAGGTTGGTTATCTGTTTCAGCAAGATTCCCCTCCTTGATGTATTCAATATCCAGTTTTACCTCGTAGATGTCCAACGGTGTCTTGAACTTAGCGAATGTGCTGAGTGTCCACGTGCTTTTCTCTTCATCATCTCTTTCCAGACTGACAATGAGTTCTTCTGGCACTTCAGTTACCTTGGCAACAACGTCTTCCACATTGGGAGGTTTAGAAAGTAGTAACTGATATTCTGTTGTCTGGCCCTGCGCTACCTCGAAATCAGGTTCTAAAGGTTTGGAACATCCCCTCATGGCAAACAAGAAGCCACCTAATGCAATTACACCTGCAACTACGATTGCCACAACCGTATTCCTTTTTTTATTCCTGCGGTAAACATAGGTAGGAACGGATGATTGTGATATCTTCGTTAACCTGGTTTTTCTGAGGTTTGTGCGTTCCTTTTCTGAGATACCCAATTCGTTCGATACTGACTCGAGTGCATTGATTAGTTCTGCTGGTGTTTGATATCTATCTTCAGGGTTCTTGCTCATACATCTAAGCATCAGTGATAGAAGGGAGGTTGGGATACCTCTGCTGTGTGCATCTGATGGGATTATCGGATCCTGTTTCCTTTGCATCTCAAGCACTTCAACGGGGGACGGAGCATCGAAGGGAAGCTTGCCAAAAAGCATTTCATAGATGACTATTCCAGCAGAGTATATGTCTGAGCGAATGTCAACGTCTCTGCCGTCTGCCTGTTCGGGTGACATGTACTGAAGTGTCCCGAGGAAGTCTGATGACCTGGTCATGGCAGGCAGGTCCTTGCCCTTGCTTATTCCAAAGTCGAAGAGTTTGATGTTACCTTCGGAGGTTATCTTGATGTTGCTGGATTTTATATCACGGTGAATGATGCCCTGGTTGTAGAGGTCATTGAGAACCTGGGCTATCTGGGTTGATAAATCAACAATAGTGGGTATTGGTATCCTTTCCTTTGAAGTGGTTATCTCTTCAAGCGTTTTACCATGAAGGTATTCAAGGATGAGAAAAAACTCTCCAGTCTCTTCATCCTGACCATAGTCGTGAATCGTTACAACGTACTTGCTGTTGATTTTTGAGAGTATTTTTGCTTCCCGAATAAACCTCTTCTCAAGTTTGTCTCGGTTTGGCAAACCAGCGAAGTTTGGGATTTTGGCCACAACTATCTCATCGGTTGCAAGATTCTTGGCAAGGTAAACAGTTGCCATGCCTCCACTGGCTAGTGGTTCGAGTATCTTGTACTTTTTTACAAGTACCTTTGTAGACATTACTCTCCTCCGTCAGTTAATACCATATCATATACACGAGAAACGAGTCTAAGGTTTATCAAGCTTTAGATGTAACTGAAAACACCAAATACACCTTGCCGATTCGAACAACATCACCATCATCAAGCTTTGATGGTGTATTTGGGGAAAGCATTCTTCCATTGAGGTATGTGAAGTTAGTTGATTCAAGGTCTTCCACGAAGTAAGACTCCGACTTCTTAATTATTTTGGCATGCTTCCTTGATGTAACCATTTCCTTGTCAATATTTGATAGGTCTATATCGGGTTGTGAGCCTGAGATATTGTCTGTTCTACCTATTAGGAACTCATCCTTTCCATCAAGGATAAACTCTCTTTCATCGTTTATTGTTAATCTGCCTATCATATTCCTCCTTTTGGTGATCACAGGATGAGCGGTTGTCACCGTGCTTGGAGGGTGTGGGAATCGAATATTAGCTGGATTAACTAGAATATCCTCAATGTTGCTACCAGCATCTTCAAGTAGACTACCACAGAATTCACACCTACCAGAACCTTCAATATTTGACCGACCACATCGTTTACACTCGATCATAATTACACCTCAAACATCAGTATATAACTTTTTCTACGTGATGTAAACAACTTTAGTCAGCTTTTGTGTTTATGTCTAAGAGAGACCGAGTGAGATTTTTGATACAGCTGATCTTCGATCCTTTGAGACAATATGGGTATATCTTATTGTGGTGTCTGCGTTTCTGTGACCAACAAGGGATTGGATGACAGGCAAAGGGACGCCAATTCTGACAAGTTCGGTCACAAATGTATGTCGAAGTGTATGCGCTGAACCTTTAAGGTTGCTATCCTTCAGAATATTTTTAACAATATAATGAAGATTCTCTGATGTCATTCCTTTACCTGTTCGAGTGATGAAAAGAGATTTGTCGTTATCTTTTCGCTTATGCAGATATTCTTTGATCACCTTTACTGCATCCTTGTTTAGTTCAATGATCTGTTGATTCCCTCCCTTTCTGGTGACCTTAATGGTTGATTTTGAAACACTGAAATCTCTTTTCGTCAGCTGAACGAGTTCCAATCGTCTTATGCCTGTTGTCAGTAGAAGGGTTATTATCGCAAGATTTCTATATGCAAGTTCTATCTTGCCTGTGTCAATAGAATCAAGCAATGTTTTCCATTGGCTGATGTCGCTAGAGAATCCAAGCATTCTTAGAAGGTCTTTCTTGGATGGAATTGCAGATGTGTATTTGTATCTCTTTTTTTGGTTGTTGGTTATTAGTGTGTCTCCGACAGTGTTGACTTTGTTTATATAGTAATTGACAATGCTTCGTTGCTTGCCAACCAACATGAATACATTTCCATCTGGAGACACTACCCTTCCATTCTGCGGAGAGAAATTTTCTTTTTTCAGATCAATAATATCCTTCTTGTTTAAGCCACACATCATAAGGATTAGTATGATATCGTCTGAGTTCGTTAGTCCATGTTTTTTGTGGTAGTGAAGTCGATTGATTATAGTTTTCCTACATTCTTGAAGGTCAGATATCCTTGTTACCAGGTTGTAGAGTAGCTTCTTATACTGTGTTCTAGTGAAGAAATTGGGTACCTTTTTTCGGATAACTGGGGAAAAAATAGACTCAGCTGGATTGAACGAAATGTAGCCTTCAACAGTCAGAAATCTGAAGAATGACTTCAGACATGAAACCGTTCGCTCTCGAGTTGAAGGTTCGACATCACCCAAACTCGAAAGGTAAGATCGAATATGAACCTTTGTGATCTTTTCGATTGCTATCTTGCCAGTATTACTCTTTAGATGTGAAAAAAAACGCTCCAGCTCCCGCCTGTAGGCATAAGCGCTTCTTTTACTTCTTCCCCGCTCAACTATAAACCAGTTGAGAAATTGCTGTATGTATGGATTCTGGATATCCTTATTACTTTGGATTATCCGATTCACAACTTCCTGAGCAACAGCTTCCACCCTGACATGTTCCGCTTGAACGAGGAACTCCAGGTCCGCTTTCATCGGGATGCTTCAACCAACCGAGTGGAGAGATGATCTTTGCTGTGTCATCAGATCCACAAGATGGGCAGGCTGTTTTTCCATTTTTATCAGACAACACAAGGATGTCGAAACGCTTACCGCATTTGTTACATGTATATTCGAATATCGGCATGATTATTGATTTAGCCCCTTTCAAAAAATTTGTCAAGGGGTAGATTTTTACAATTTATTTCTTTAAGACGATCTATTATATCCAGTGGGTTTGATTCTATCAGGCGATCCCTCGCTTCAGTGACAACATAAGTTGTATCTTTTAAAACTGTTTCGAGAGTAACCTGAAATGAACAAATTGAAGCAAGAGAAATTCCTTCAGCGGGAGGTTGGTTATTAACATTCACGCCGATGCCTATAAGGGAGAATCTGTGTTTGTTTCCTCTGATACTAGAGTTGCATAGAATCCCAACAAGTTTCTTACTGTCATGTAGAATATCGTTTGGATACTTCATCGAGACGTTTACATATTTTTCCCCAAGCATTTTGTGCATGTGATATCCAACAAAGAGCGCAAAAAATGGTAATTTGTCTATATTAATATTTTTCTTACATACCCAGGTACCCCACAATCCACCGACTGAAGACAACCATGTTCTACTGTACCTACCTCTTCCTTGATACTGTTTTCTGGCGATAACCGCTGTCATATCATCCAGTTCATCAACATGGTCTCTAGCCCATCTTTGAGTTGAATCTACAGAATTCATATGCAGGACTCTCATATGGATATTATAGACAATAAAACTTCTTTGGCTATCTTATCAGATATGAAACTTGAAGACTATGTGTATAACCTTCCTGACGAGTTGATAGCCCAGGAACCAGCAGACAAACGTGACGAATCGAGATTGATGGTACTTGATCGTAGTAAAGGTGAGATACAAAAAATAGTGTTTAAAGACATAACTCAGTATTTCAAGCCAGGGGATGCTATGGTAATAAACGACACCAAAGTGATACCAGCCAGATTGATAGGCAAAAAAAAGACAGGAGGAAAGGCAGAGGTTTTCTTGCTGGAGAAAGTGGCTACAAGACGTTGGAAGTGTCTGGTAAAGCCCGGCAAGCGTTTGAAAGTAGGTACTGTGATAGACTTGGACAACATAACTGCAGAGATCGTTGAGCACCTAGACAACGGTGAGAGGATTGTTGAGTTCAATTCTCAGGACTCTGATTTATTTAAAGCCGGGAAGGTGCCATTGCCTCCATATGTACACAATGAAGATATCGATAGAAACCGTTACCAAACGGTCTATGCTGATGTTGACGGTGCTGTAGCAGCGCCCACTGCAGGTCTGCACTTTACACCTGATCTGTTAGACAAGATAAAGGATATCGGGGTAGAGATACTCAAGGTCACGCTTCATGTTGGACTTGGAACGTTCAGACCAATAAAAACAAAAAACATCGATGACCATGCAATGGAGTTCGAATGGTTCAGCATTAGCGAGGAAGTAGCAAACAGAATTAATGATATTAAGTCAGCAGGGGGGGATATTTTTGCCTGTGGTACAACAGTGGTCAGGTCGCTTGAATCAAATGCGAGTAAGGATGGTTTGTGTATGCCCGGTCAGAGGAAAACAAACCTGTTTATAAAACCTGGATTCAGCTATAGAATTGTTGATCATCTAATCACCAATTTCCACCTTCCAGGTTCAACACTCCTACTTTTGGTTTCAGCATTTGCCAATCGAGAGCAGATTCTTCAAGCGTATGAGGAAGCTATTGATGCGAGGTTTAGGTTCTTCAGCTTCGGTGATTCTATGCTTATTCTCTAGTCTTCCTCTGCCATCCTAAGCATCTTCCTTCGTCTGATGGAGGAAGGTATCTTCAGTTGTTTTCGGTATTGAGCTACCGCTCTTCGGGATACCTTTATGCTGAATTCCTCTTGGATCATTTCAGTGATTTCCAGGTCGGTCGCTGGTGACTGGTGAGTGATATCGACAATAAACTTTTTTACCTGGGTTGTTGAAACAGCAGTTTTCCCGTTGCTGTATCCTCCCGAAAAAAAGTACTTGAGTGGATAGGTCCCAAAAGGCGTAAGGATGTATTTCCCATTTACTGCGCGAGACACCGTAGAGGTGACAAGCCCAACATTGTCAGCTACATCCTTCAAGGTAAGAGGCTTCAAGTTTTCACTTCTGTCAAAAAAGAACGTGCTTTGAATCCTGATGACCTCTTTTACGATTTTTATTATATTACGCCTTCTCTCATCAATGGCTTTTATAAGCCAATTGGCTTCGTCAAGTTTCTCCTTGAGATAGTCGCGTGTTGTATCATCGTTAGTCTTTTTAAGTATTGATGCATATTCTTGGTTCACAGATATATTAGGGATTCCATTTTTCAAGGGTGTAACAATTATCTGATTGTCAACAGCCTGGATTGATATCTCTGGTGTTATGTAATGAGCCTTTGGGGCATAGTTTGCACCGGGTGAAAATGTGAATCTGGATAGTTTTTCCCAAACATCAGAAATAGTGTCAGAGTCAGTTCCCAGAATCTTGGCAACCTCGCCAAACTTCCTCTTTTGAAGCATGGGATGGTATTTGTTAATAATCGCTTCAGCGATTTCAAGCTCCATGCCCTCAAGATGACGTCTGGCTCTCAGAAGAATGGCTTCATCTGCGGATCTTGCTCCAACACCTGCAGGCGCGCAATCCTGTATCAATTTGAGTATTCTGTTAACATCGCTTTGACTACAATTGTTGGCTTTAGCACATTCTTCTAGACTGCTAATGAGGTATCCGTGATCATCAATGTTGCCAATGAGATAATCTAGTATCTGACTGTCCAATTCATCCTCACAACTGAGTTGAGGATCCTCTTTTAAAACCTCTCTTAGGGTTTTATCATGACTTTTTATGCGTTCAGCAGAAGAGGAGTCTGAAGTACCTGTTGTTGTGTATAAATCGTTTGTTGATTCACTGATGGTTTCAACCTCGAAGTCATCATCCTTAACCTCTTCAATGATTGGATTTGAAGCTAGATACCCCTGTATTGTTTCTCTGAGGTCAAGTGCTGGCATTGCGAGTATCCGAAGAGCTTGGTGGACCTTCATAACCCCTCTGATATTTGTCTTTTGCTTCAGGTTTGGTTTTGTTCTTATTCGGTGTTCAGCCATATTCAATGCCCCACTTTTTGTAACTTAACAGAGGTAGGCATTAAGGTTTTTAAAACCCTTGCAAGAGCCGTTTCACTATGCCTTAAAGTGCCTTTGTATACCTCAGTTAGATCAGCGTTAATGAGTCTTTCACGATCTATATCAACATCTGTGGAAACGCGAGTTGATTTCAGTTTCCTGTATTTCTGGATAATATCTTGTGCTATATCGCTGTTTGATACGATTATCTTGTCAAAGAAGTCAGCCCCTGAATGTTTCTTGATAGCTTCGATATGATCATTAACACTGAATCCATCAGTTTCTCCGTGTTGTGTCATTATGTTAGAAATAAATATCTTGGTTGCGTTTGTGTTAAGGATTATATCCACGATTGGAGAAAGAAGGAGTGCCGGCATGAGAGATGTATAGAGACTTCCCGGTCCAATAATTATCATATCTGCATCAGAAAGAGCCTCTAAAACACGAACATATGGTTTTGCATATGGAGGATTGAAGAACACTCTATCGATCCTTTTGCCTGCCTTGGGGATGTTAGCTTCACCTTTAACAGTTGACCCATCTTCATACTTCGCACACAGAGAGACGTTTTCAAGAGAGAAGGGGATAACTCTACCTCTAGTAGCCATCAACTGAGAGAGTTTGAACACAGCTTCGGCAAAATCGCCTTCTGTGTCTGTCAGACCAGCTAAGACAAGATTCCCCATTGAATGACCATTGAGCGATCCATTACCCTGGAACCTGTAACGCATTATCTTGTCAAAAATGGGTGAGTCGGATAGTGCAATCAGACACCTTCTAATATCACCGGTTGCGGGGATATTCATCTCATCTCGAATCACTCCGGTAGAGCCACCCGAATCGGCTACAGTTACGATGGCAGTTGCATTGACATTAAGAATCCTTAATGCCTTGAGTACTGGGAATGTGCCAGAACCACCACCGATTACGACTACTTTGTAACCGTTTTTTCTCGAGTCACTCCTTTTAATGTTTGAAATAATGGGTATGAGAGAATTGACTGATTGAATAGCACCATAGATGATCATGGAAAAACCAATAATCATGCTGATCCATGAGAATACGGGGAGGAACCAGTGTGGTAGTGCTGGACTGTCAAAGATTCGTTGGAGTATTTCAAGTATGCTTTTTATGAGGTAGCTCTGATTGTGAACCAGATCAATTGATATAAGGCTGATAAAGATTATCCCTGCGCCAACTAATGATAATATAAACCATCGTTTAAAGCCAACTCCTGGTCTGGCGACACTCTCAAGAAGATCCTTTCTTCTCATGATCTGCCCCTGTCCCTGTGTACAGTTGTGGCATCATAGTTCATATCTTTGAGTTTGAGTGCAAGTTGTTCAGCAATAACAACGGATCTATGCTTGCCACCCGTGCATCCAAATGCGATGGTTATATGGTTTTTACCCTCTCTTGCCAGGTACTGAGGTAGAAGAAACTTCAGCAAATCAGTGAATTCGCTTATGAACTGGGTAGCGGATTCGTCCTTCATCACGAAATCAATAACACTTTGGTTTAAGCCATCAAACTCCCTCAGATCATCGAGGTAATGCGGGTTATTAATGAACCTTACATCCATAACCAGATCCGCTTCAGAGGGTACACCGAAACGATAGCCAAACGACATTAGTGTTATTCGAAGGCTGTTAGATTTGCTGATCGAGTATCTTTTTTTTATTGTGATTCTGAGGTCATGAGACTTGGTATAAGAGGTATCAATTATGTGTGTTGCAATATCCTTGACTTCCTTGAGTATGAGTTGTTCTTTTTGGATAGCGTCGAATATTGAACCACTTGCTTCAATTAATGGATGACTTCTCCGAGTCTCCTGGAATCTCCTTATTAGGGTGTCGGTGTTTGCAGAAAGATAGAGAATCTCAGTTTCAACATTGATTTGACTGAGTTGAGAAATCTCACTTTTAAGAAGGCTAACGCTTGCAGAGTTTATTATACGAAGAGTGATAGCCATATGGGACATCTTATCTGGAGCTTCGTCACCCAATCCAACAAACCCCGAAATAAGTTCTACTGGAAGGTTCTCGACAGTGAAGTACCCAAGATCCTCGAGAGCGCCTAAAGCTACTGATTTACCAGCACCTGATTGTCCTGTTATTATTATCAGCGTTTTTTTCATTATTGACACCGACACATCTTAATTGTGTCGGTGTGAGTCTAGCAGAACGAATGGTGTTCTGCAAGAAACATGCCAATGGAGTTCTAGTTATTTGTTATTCTTCCATATCTCTTTGATGGAGGCTATCGATGATAACACACCGGATGCTTCGTATGGAATGAATACCTTTGAGTTATCGCCTTCTGCAAGATTGTTGAGTGTTTCAAGGTATTTGACAGCTATCAATTCTTTATCAGGTTTACCTTTGTGAATTGCATTGAAGTAATTCTCGACTGCTGTAGCCTTTGCTTTCCAGATGGTCTCCCAACCCTTAGCCTCGCCTTCGGCTTTGAGTATCCTTGATTTTCTCTCACCTTCCGCCTCAAGTATGTTGGATTGTTTTACACCCTCAGCTTCAAGAATTCTTGCTCGTTTTGTCCTCTCGGCTTTCATTTGTTTGGTCATTGCTTCTAGTATTTCAGTTGGTGGATCAATCGTTTTTAGCTCAATACGATTAACCTTAACACCCCAAGGATCAGTAGCTTCATCAATAACAACACGAAGTCTGTGGTTAACCTGCTCTCTAGAACTGAGTAATTCATCCAATTCAATGTTTCCAATAACGTTCCTCATTGTTGTCATTGCCAATTTCAGGATCGCCTGTTTGAGATCTCTTATTTCATATACGGATTTTATGGGATCAGTGATGAAGAAATATATCACCGTATCAACATCCGTTGGCACATTGTCTCTTGTGATTACGGATTGAGGAGGGAAGTCCATAACCTGTTCTCTTAGATCAATTACAGCCCTGACCTTGTCAATGAATGGAGCAAGCACATGCAAACCAGGTTTTAATGTTTTTGAATATCTACCAAGTCGTTCAATGATCATCACATTTGACTGTTTTACGAGCTTGACTACATTCATGATTATAACGATTACAAGAACAAAACCACCTAAGGTAACGAACCACTGCCATACTTCCATTTGTATCACTCCTTTAGTGTCTTCACATCTATATCTCCAGATATAGATGATATGTCAAGCTTTCCTATTCCACCGCCAACTGAGAATGATTTCTTCTGCATGCTTGTTGCATCTTCGTTGTCCATACCTATCAATGCTATGTCTCCGCTAATCGTGTTACACATGCCTTGGATAGATGATTTGCTGTTGATGCCAACGAAGATGTCACCGGATGTTGTATGAATCGAAAGTTGACTGGATGATGATTTTAGTGTACCTACTCTAAGGTCTCCAGATTTTGCGATTATTGAAAATGGTTTATAGGAATGAATTTTTTCAACAGAAACATCTCCTGAAGATGATACGATGCTCAATCCTCCTGAAACATTGTTTATACCGAGATCTCCTGAAGAAACTTGAATTGTGGCATTCTCTATTGTTCCAATACAGACATCTCCGGAGGATGTTTTGATCTTTGCATTTAGAGAACCAGTTATGTTTACATCACCCGAGGATGATTTGAGATCTATGCTTTTTGCCTCTCCTATTTGAACATCACCAGAGGTGCTTCTGATCTTTGCGTGTCCATTGATGTCAGAGGTTTCAATATCCAAGTCGCCAAGGTCCTGGATATCTATGTCAGCATGCCATTTTTCTTTAATGGTCAGTAATCCCATATGTGCCTGTATCATTATCTTGGTATTGCTGGGAATACCTATACTGATGGCCAGGTTGTAATGTGTTTGCTGAGCTACATCTTCTGGTACAGGTTTGATTATGAGGTATCCGTTTTCATCCAAGCAACAGAATTCAAAATCTCTACCCTTTGATGCATCTTTTAAGCCTATGTCATATTCGCAGAAGATATCTTCTGATACGAATATTTCAATATTTGTTCGATCTATATTTGGATCATCGAGATTCATCTTCAGACAATTTATATCAGCGTCAATCATCTTTTTAAATGACTGCGTTTCAATGATCTTTGATGTGGTCATATTTTCATTAATTCTATTCATGACTGATTCAGCTCCATTCTGTACTGTTGCTTGAGTTACAATCAGCTTAACGCCTTCGATTTGAACAACCTTTACTCGCCTGCCGATGGGTATTGTCGAATTATCGATCGAACGGGCTGACCAACTTACTCCCTTTACCTTTACAACGCCTTCCCCCCGATCATTTCTTATCTTTGAAACAACAAAACCATACTCTCCAGATAAGGCTTCGGCATTCATAGCTATGTTCTCTCCTCCACTGAAAATCATCTTTCTAAGCATTTTCTCAGAGAGGATGACTAGAACGAGTGAAATGATAGAGAATATTACTATCTGCCATATTGGACTGAATAGAAAGACAGAAAGTATTGCGGTTGCAATTGCGGAAACAGAAAGCCATATTGTATAAAAATTTACTGTTAGAACTTCAATTAAACCAAATACAACGGCGACGCCCAGCCACATTATCCAAGAAAACCATTCCATCTACCACCTCCTGGTTTATAGATTTGACACATGGAATCATAAAATGTTTTACAAAATACTATCAGCCTGTTACTATTCTTCAATAGAGTTAGAATACTGACAGGAGGTTACATTATGAAGGTAGTGAGTTCCGAACAGATAAGGGAGATAGACAGACAAACTATCAAGCGTTTTGGTGTACCTGCCGTTGTTTTAATGGAAAACGCTGGTTCAGAAGTGGCGCAGGTTGCCGTGTCGGAATTCAATCCAAGCAATGCTGTAATCATCTGTGGTCGAGGAGGCAATGGAGGTGATGGGTTTGTCTGTGCTAGGCATCTGGCGATGATGGGTGTTCAGTCGAAGGTTTTCTTGCTTTCCGATTCCGATGATCTCAAGGGTACCGCATTGGATAACTTTGGTATTCTCTCTAAAGGTTTTTCGGGAAAGATCGATATTCATTCGGGAGTATCTGATTCCAATATGAGTCAACTGTCAAATGCCCTGCAGAAATGTGATCTAATTGTTGACGCAATGCTTGGTACTGGATTGACCAAAGAACCCAGTGAGATATTCTCTCATTCCATTGAGCTTGTAAACTCTGTACACTGCCCAGTGCTGTCTATTGATATGCCTTCAGGTGTGGATGCTTCAACTGGGCAAATCCCTGGTAAAGCTGTGTCAGCTGATGTCACATGCTCTTTCGGATTGCCAAAGATTGGTCAGCTTTTAAATCCCGGTGCAGGAAAGGTAGGAAAACTATTCTTATCCAATGTCGGATTCCCAAACGTGCTTACAGAGGATCCAGAGATCAAGGGCAATATTCTGACAATTGACGAAGCAAAACACCTTATTCCTGTCAGATCAGCTACATCACACAAGGGGCAGTTTGGAAAGGTACTGGTAATTGGTGGATCATCTAATTACCCCGGTGCGCCGATACTATCTGGTTTGGGAGCCTTGAGAACTGGTGCGGGAATAACAAGATTGGTTGTCCCTGATTCTATTTATCAATCAGTAGCTGGTAGATTTCCTGAGATGATAGTAGAGGGAGCTCATTCATCCGATGAAGGTGTTTTTTCTGAGCTATCTTTAAAAAAAATTGTTGAATATGCAAATAAAGCTAGTGTTGTAGTGATAGGTCCCGGAATATCAAGGCATCCAAGCCTGAAAAGCTTCATCACAAGCATACTCACAAGTGTATCCAAACCCCTCATAATCGATGCTGATGCATTGTTCATACTCGCATCATCACCAGAAGGATTGCTTCTCAGAAGCGAGCATGGATGGAAAACCATAATTACACCGCACGTTGGTGAAGCGAGTAAATTTGGTTCGATTTCCTTTGATATAGCCAAGTATCCGATATCAACAGCGGAGAGATTCTCAAGCAGATTTGGCACAACCACTGTTCTGAAATCTTCAAGAACCATTATAACATCCACATCGGGTGAATATTCAATCAATACGACAGGTGATTCATCACTTTCAAAAGGTGGTTCCGGTGATGTGCTGACTGGTATAATTGCTGGTCTGATTGCACAAGGATTGGGAGATTATGAAGCTAGTGTACTTGGTTCATACCTGCTTGGTATGGCTGGTGAGATGGTGGGAGATCAAACATGCCCACATGGAGTTTTAAGCACTGATGTTGCAGATATGATTCCACATGTAATTGCAGAGGTATTGGAAAAATGAAGACACTAATCGAAGGCACAATTATTCCGCTAACAGAAGAGAGAGATGAGTTTGATGGTTTTGTTGCCATAGAAGGAAATAGGATAACATCAGTTTCAGAGGAAAAACCTGAAGGATATTTTGACAAATCTATCGATGCAAGTGGAATGGTCATCATGCCAGGTCTTGTAAATACTCATACCCACGCCAGTATGACTCTTCTCAGGGGTGTTGCCGATGACCTTCCCCTCATGGATTGGCTGAACAAAGAGATCTTCCCCAGGGAAAATAAACTGACAAGCGATATGGTTTTCTGGGGAGCAAAACTTGCTATTGCGGAAATGCTTCTCGGTGGTGTGACGACATTCAATGATATGTATTTCAAAATGGATTCGGTTGCGAAAGCGGTTTCGCAGACTGGTATTCGAGCTTCCTTATCCTCCGGTATAATGGCTGTAGGAGGGCAAGAAGCAATTGACAGGGCTGTGGATTTTGCCAATCAATGGAATAATAAAGCAGATGGTCGTATAAAGACAATGCTTGGACCACACGCAATATATACCTGTCCACCTTACTTCATGGAGTTGCTTGTTAAAGCATCAAACGATAACAAAATTCCAATACATATACATATCTCAGAAACCGAAAAAGAAGTTAATGACTGTATAAGCGAATATAATGAAACTCCCCCAAAGATTCTAAACAGAATCGGTGTATTCGATTCTCATGTTGTTGGAGCTCACTGTGTTCAACTTACTGATAGCGATATGGATATACTAAAAACAAAAGATGTTTATTTGTCACTGAATACGTCATCCAATTTCAAACTCGCCTCTGGCAGAGCAAGGATCGCCACCATGGAGGAAAAGGGATTGAATCTGTCGATCGGTACTGATGGAACAGCTTCAAACAACGATCTGGACATGTGGGAGGAACTCAGGTGGACGAGTTTTGTGGCAAAATCATTCGGAGATTCAACCGTACTTCCCGCAAAAAGGACACTTCAGATAGCAACCGTCGATGGAGCACAAGCTTTGGGATTCAGTGATATGGGCACTCTCGAGAAGGGTGCGATCGCAGACCTGATTATAGTTGATATGTCAACAGTACATCTGAACCCAAGGTATTCTTCAGTATCTCACCTTGTCAACTGCGTTCATCCAAGTGATGTCAGGCATGTTATTGTCGATGGCAAGATTGTAGTTTGGGAACGAAAGATACAGAGATTTGATGCCGATGAAACTCTGGCTAAGGTAAAAGAGTTTGCCAAGATTTTAGCATAACAAACGGTGGTCGATCGGCACTATTGAGGTGGTTTGTATCCGTAGTCTGTCAAATCCAGCATATCAATGGTTTCCTGGTTATATGGGTAGATTGACCATCTTTCTATGAATCCATTGTTTGTGATGGCTGACCATATGGCAGGACCCTGGAGTTCTTCCTTGGTCATTGGAGTACCATCATCATGTTTGAGTGTAGCCTTTGCATGTTCACTCATCGTTCCATCAGAACTGCCGATGATTATTATTTCTTCACCCCTGTTATGTACACTTTCAGGGTAAATCTTATAGTCTGGGAACAATTTGTAATACCCATTCCAGGCATCTGACCAGTAATCATGATCACCCCTCTCAACGTTTCCAAAAACACTCTGTGTGTGTTGCTCAGTCATTAGCGAAACCACATTCTTGGATTTTCCAGTATTTATAGCCCAAACATATGAAATGGCAACGTCCTTCGGTTTAATCGAACCTGCTATTGAATCCATGTTCCAAAGGTTAATCCTGCCACTGTGAAAACCTATCTTCCAGACAGATGGAGGGTGCAGGTTTTCATCGGTTGGAGGCATTTGTCCTTTGAGAGCCAGTGATTTCACGAAGTCTGCAGATAGAATACCAAACGTTTGAATGTAAAGCTTGAAAGAACCCATCATCTCTTCGATGTCAAGAACCATAACTCTGTAATCTCTGATGATACCCAGAAATTCATCGAGCGTTTTTAACAGCGTTTTCTTTCCTGCGCACTGCCATCCGTCCAGATCTCGAAATGTAACATCATCTGAGAAGACATCCTTAAGAGACTCAACATCGTAGTCGTTTAGTGATGATATAAATGTTTGTATTACTTCTCTCACATTACCTATTCCCAGAATGGTATCCTGATGTTATGTTTCTTTGCACTCTGATCTGCCAGTTCATTAAACCATCTTCAGTAAAATATTCGTCATTTGTTAACATTGAAGAGTGAAGAAGAATAGTGTCATATTCCTGTTCATTTATACCAATAACACTGAGTCTATCATTATTTTGCCCTTTGTGATAAGCTGAAAGAGATAATGTATCATTGATATCAAAAAGACCGTCTATAAATGATACTTCATCATGAGAATATTTACAATCATCTCTAAAGTATCCTCTCGGTATAATCACTTTCCTGGATATAATATCATCCTTAAAAAAATTTTCTTTCCTTTCATAGCTTTTAAGTGGTTTTTTAGAGACATTTTTGGTGAAATATACCTTGGTTGATCTTGAATTGTGAAATCTCTTATTAATGCCAATCCAATTTTTCTGTACATATTGTAGTACAATGGTACAGTATCGAATAATCACAAGTTTGTTTCTTGAAATCCATTGATAGTTGGATATTTATAAAGCATCTGAAAACATGCCGCATAAAGAGATAGTCTTATAAACTCATTATTCTTGCCTGGAAACTTGAAGTGCCTATATAGCTCTGCTAGCTGATAAGGCTTTGTATTCCTGTTTACCAGGTATCTTGTCCGAAGATATCTTGATCGAAAACTATCAATAGTACACGGTTCTCCTTTCCTACTTTTGTATCTATTTTCTAAGGGTAACCCAATATAATCCGAATTATACCTCTCGTGTGTGTCTAATGCACACGACAATCCTGCAACAATATTCCCCTGCTTGGTGATAGCCAAAATATGAATGGTTCCCTCTCTATCATCATGAGGATTGTATTCAATCTTGTCTTCAAAGTCTATGCAAATATCAGTGCAGTAGATAGCATTCCCTGAGGTTATTAAATCAAATCTTGTTTGCAGGATTCTTTTAAAAAGAACGGTATCTGATATCTCAGAGACACTAAACCCATGAAATGGCATATCTTTTGTAACCGCGTGTATCTCATATGTTTCATCATTTAAAGTAACGTCACCGAAGAAAAAAGACGACATATTAAACTAACCTTTCCAAGTCAACACCGAAGCTGGAAAATGGTGCTATGTAGAACTCACTGGTGTGTTTTTCAAATAACTCACCAACCACATTAACTTGCTCTAGTGTAACATTCCCTGTAAAATTCTCTCTCACATCATGCATTGCAAGTAGCATAGCCTCAACCTGACAAGCATACGTTCTTCTGCCAGGTAAACCCATGGTAACCAAACCATAATCAATCATTGGCATTTCAATAATACCACCGTCTATTACCAAAACATCTTTTCGTTCTTCTAGTATTGATTCGCTAGTATTTCTAGGAACTGTAACATCATACACTATCGCATTATTTGCACACATATCTGGCTTAATTAAAACATTGTTTGAAGCTGTAGTAATAATTACTAACCTCGTTTCCTTCACTCTTGAGATATTAGTTGTTATCTCGATACTACTAGGATCAATATTGTGTGTATCTACAATTTTATCCTTTAAAACTTCTAGTTTTTTCATTGTTCTCGAACACAATAGCAATCTGCTACCTTTTTTTGCAAAATAGCTTGATACAGCACTACCAACAGAACCTGTTGCGCCAAAAATAGAGATTCTATCTTTTGTAATATCTCTAGAAAACCTTTTTTTGAAAACAAGTTCAACTGATTTGATTGTGATATATGCAGTGAGTGGGTTACCTGTTGTAAAAGTGACAGGTTTATTCTCATAGAGTGGGAGTAAATCTCTACCTTGTCGTGTGATGGGCGACGTTAGGGCACCTAAGCTGACGATGAGATGTCCCCCCCCCCTTTTTTTTCTATTATTTTCGATCCCCATATCAATTGTTGAAATTATCTTTGATAAAGCTCTTCTCTTAAAGAATCTCTGAGTTGATAAATTGTCACTGATGATTTGAGAACCCTTAAGCATGATAACACCTATCCAACCAAAATGTGATTTGTATCCGCTGATTCCTTAAATACATCAAAGAAGGGTGGATTAAGTTTTTCACATATACATTCTAACGTTTTTTCTTTTAGCTTTGCATAATCAGGATATGCACAAGCAATATCTTCTTTTAGTGTTTTCCTGGGATGGATTATTATCAATGGCTTAGTCATAGTTTACCTATTATTTTTTTGAGATGACAATATTGTGATAACTCAAAGGGTCCTGTATTATCTCATATTCGTCGACTCCAGATGATTCAATGAGCCTGCAAAGATCACTTCTGGTACGATACACCATTGGCCAATCAATTACAACCTTTACAAAACCACTCTCAATGTTTCTCCTGAGGTTGCTTGTAATAAAATATCCTCCTGGTTTCAGTGCTTTTACGCTTTCTCTAATAAAAGAGGAAGCTGTTACATCATCAACATACTCTGTGGCTCCAATGAGTTCTATCACATCGAACCGTTGACGATTTTCATCTTTTTTAAGGTAATCAAGTGCATCAGAATGTATAACTGTAATGCTACTATTATCAATATTACCATTTATGCTGTTCAGGAAATCAACAACCCCGTGATCACTGTCAACGAGTGTAAGTTTGTGTTTCTTTCCTTTGTTGTTAAGGAAGAAGGGCAGTGTGCTCTCAGCAGAACCACAGGCTATACAAAGTATTTGCTTGCAAGAGTTGGCATTGACATAATCGTTTATGACCTGTCTGGTTATCCTCAGTCTGTTCCTTACAGCCTGACAATTGGCGTTACTGAATGCTACTTTTTCTAATATCCAGCTTAATGATAATAGTTTTGAATATGGTGGATTGTATATTGTGCTTAGTGACTCCCAATTGCCGTGGCCTTTAGTAACTACTTTAATTATGTCGCTTCCACCATCGTAAAACATTGAATTTACCGGTGGAAGCCGTTTATACCACTTTATCCACCATTTCTTCTTCAACCACACGTACGCTGTGATGAGTAAAACAGATGGCATCATAAGCCATGATATCCACGGCTTGTTCTCCATTGTCTTGCTGTCTATCGGAAAACCGTACATCGACTCATTGGCTTCAACCAGACCAATAGATCCTCGCTTCTTACGAAAAAACCTTATACTCATTGTGCTATTCCTTTGAGTCTGTCCATATCTATTGCCTCTCCAAAGCTGGTGAATGGTGCGAGAAAGAAATCATCGCTGTAATGACTAGCTATCTCAGCCACCTTTGATACCTGGTCAAGTGTTACATTGCCGACAAAATTTTCCCTGCAGTCGTGCTTCGCCAGTATGAGACTCTCGGAGAAACACGCGTATGCGCGCTTTGGTGGCAGTCCTATCTTTGCTTTGCCCGTACACAGATTTGGAGTGGCGACAATTCCTCCGTCAATTACAAGGACATCCTTGCGTATATGCTTGATCTCTTCACTGGTGTTTCGGGGTTGGGTGTCATCGTAGATAATGGCGTTTGTTGCGCAGTGTTCGGGTTTTATCAATACCTGGCTTGAACTGGTCGTTACTATTATCACCTTGGCTTTCTTCAGGTCGTTGATGTTGTTGCTTGTCAAAACCCTCTCAGGTATACCGCCATTTGAAACGATATCATCCTTAAGTCTGTTCAGTTTGTTTATATTCCTGGCAATGAGAATCAGGTTACACCCCATCTTGCCAAAGTGCCTGCTAACCGCTCCTCCAACAGACCCCGAGGCCCCCAGAATGGCTATCGTTACATTCCTAAGATCAACACCCCTTATCTGTGCTAGTTGCTCGATGGATTTGATGGTTATGAAGGCTGTATAGGCGTTACCAGTGGTGATTGATACAGGATGTCCATTGAATCGATTCATAAGATCTTGCCCCTGTCTGGTGATGGGAGCTGTCAGAGCTCCCAAACCAACAACAAGATGCTCCCCCTTCGATTGATATATAGCCATATTGATAGTCGTGTTGATCTTTTCAAGAGCTCGTTTCTTCATCATCCTCTGCTCTGCAAGGTCATCACTCACTATCTGAGAGCCCTTGAGGGGTATTACACCAAGCCAACCGATGGGTATCTGCTTGTTGTGAATGCTAGTAAATTCAGGTGGCAATAAAGGTATAATACTCTCTAATTCCTGTTCACTTAACTTTATAAATTCAGGGTGCTGTAATCCTACATTTTCAAGATATTCTTGGTAAGTATTTCGGGGGTGTACCAGAAACAATGATTTGTTCATTGTTCTCTCCCCCCCCCCTATACTCAAAGATAGGTACTAGGTTCGGTGGTGAATTGGGCATCAAAACTTCTAGAGTTTCCTCCAGTAGTCCGTTGACATTTTGACCCAAGGAAGATAAGTCATCTTTAAATGATTTCCTTGCGTGTATCAGAAAAAGAGACCTACTCATAGCACAAATACTCCTTCTGGATTACATCTAATTGAAAGTAAACTGAAAACATGGGAAACATTATAAAGATGTCATTACAAATGTCAAACACATTAATGTATATGTTTACATATTGTGATTGAAATGTGAATGTCTATTCCCAGAGTGGTATCCTGATGTTGTGTTTCTTTGCGCTCTGCTGAGCAAGCTCATACCCCGAATCGACATGCCTGAAGATCCCTGTGGCTGGATCATTGATTAGAACACGCTTGATGCGTTTTTCAGCCTGCTCTGTGCCGTCTGCAACGATAACCTGCCCGGCGTGAACAGAGAATCCAATGCCAACTCCACCGCCTCCGTGAACCGAAACCCAGGATGCACCAGATGCCGTGCTAGTGAGTGCGTTGAGGATAGCCCAGTCTGCCACAGCATCGGAGCCATCCTTCATCGATTCAGTCTCACGGTTGGGTGATGCCACTGAGCCACAGTCGAGGTGGTCTCTGCCGAAGACTATTGGAGCGAATATCTTACCCTCCCTCACCAGTTTGTTTACAGCGAGACCAAACCTATCCCTATCTCCGTATCCCAACCAACAGATTCTGGAGGGCAGACCTGGGATGTTCTCAAACTTGAGTTTTTCTGAAGCCATGTCGATCCAACGGATAAGCGCTTTGTCCTCTGGGAACATCTCTCGGATGAGGTTGTCTGTTACGTATATATCGTTTGGATCACCAGACAGTGCCGCCCACCTGAATGGACCCTTGCCTTCGCAGAACAATGGCCTAATGTATGCTGGAACGAAACCCGGGAATGAAAATGCTCTGTCATGATCAAGCCCTTCCTTGACGGCTTGTTGGCGGATGTTGTTTCCATAATCAAAGGTTATAGCCCCTTTATCCATCATATTTAGCATCGCTTCAATGTGCGTCTTCACTGCACGATATGATTCTTTCAAGTACTTCTTTGGGTCAGTGCTTCTCAACTTGAGTGATTCTTCGTAAGTCATACCGTTTGGAACATAACCTCCGAGCATATCGTGGGCAGAGGTCTGGTCTGTAAGAACGTCAGGGATGAAGTTCATCTCAATGAGTTTGGGGAGCACATCTGCGCAGTTACCGACCAATCCGATTGACAAAGCTTTACCGTTTTTCTTGGCTTCCTTTGTCCATTTGACTGCTTCAC
This sequence comes from uncultured Caldisericales bacterium, assembly GCA_964613055.1. GTDB lineage: Bacteria > Caldisericota > Caldisericia > JAAYUI01 > JAAYUI01 > JAXGMQ01. Next base: position 108,319 of record CAZTGD010000001.1, read on the forward strand.
TGATGTTGTGAGTCTTCTTGTCCAGATAGCCTTCCGATATCCTCTCATCGATCATCTGTTCATCAACATCAACGATGAGGCAAACACCACCGTTCATCGTGACAGAAAGCGGTTGAGCACCACCCATCTGACCGCATCCACCAGTCAGTGTTATTGTACCCTTGAGTGAACCATTGAAGTGTTTTTCAGCAAGTGCGGAAAGGGTGTTGTATGTGCCTTGCAGGATGCCCTGAGTACCTATGTAGATCCAAGAACCGGCAGTCATCTGTCCATACATCATCAACCCCTTGCGCTCGAGATCATCGAAGTACTCCTGTGTTGACCAGAATGGAACTATAAGTGAGTTGGCGAGGATTACTCGTGGTGCATCCTCGTGGGTTGTTATTATACCAATAGGTTTTCCTGATTGGATGAGCAGTGTTTCATCATTCTCCAGATTCTTAAGCGCTTTCTCGATTGCCCAGTAGGAATCCCAACCCCTTGCGCATCGACCGGTGCCTCCATAGATTATGAGTTCTTTCCATTTACTCGTCTGTTCAAGATTGTTCTGAAGCATCCTCAAAGCCGCTTCCTGAAGCCAACCCTTGCATGTCAGCCTTGTTCCCCTCGTCGCTTTGATCTGTTTGTCTGGGGCTGAATCCTCATACGATCTGTTGTAGTTACCCATTGTTAAATCACCTTTCTATCGGAAACATAGGCAAAATCGCTTTGAGTGAATTCAATTACTGCCTTGCCTAGTCTAATCCTATCACTGTCTTTGAGGAGTTGTTTGCTGATTATTGATTCTTCGTTTACGAATACTCCACTTGCTGAATCTTCATCTGAAATGACATACCCTTGAGGAGTCTCTGTTATCTTTGCGTGTAATGCAGATACGGTTGGATCATCAATGAATAGGGTGTTATCGGATGAAGAGCCTATTGTAACAACTTTTTTCCTGATGCGCATTTGCCCGTCACTTGAACCGACCAGGTTAAGCCATGCAATATAGTGCACATTACCCTTAACACGTTTCTTTTTGACTGTCTTTCCACCAGGCACTCTCAATCTAAGCATCCGCATGATACCAAGTACGACTGCAAAGAGTAATGCAATGATGGCAATAATCCATATCCACCATTGAGTTTTTGGCTTTTCTATCTCAAGCTTAGCACTATACTCAAGTGACAAGTCACTGCTAATGGACGCTTGGAAGGTTATGTCCTTAACAATAGGTGGTTCATATTCAGGTAGATCAGAAAATTTAATAGAAAATCTTGTGCCTTCTATCTCTTTCCAATCGATGATTTTGGGGTGGATGCGGTTGATATCAAACTCCCTGACAAAGAAACCTCCAGTACCTTCAGAGATTGACGTTAATATGTCAACATCCATGCTGATGCCTGCACTTGGAGGTATGGTAATTATTGGATAGTCAGTTTTGATAGGTGTTTCTTGGATACTCCCCTTGTCAATGCCATCAGATAAAAGGAATATAACTCCATCCTCAGGTCGTAATTTAAGCAACTCATTGGCTTCAATCATTGCATCATAAAGCTTAGTATAGTTGCCATTGGCTTTTTGTTTCCCCATCTCTTTGCCCACCAGGGCAGGATTGTCGGAGAATTTGAGTATGGTGTTTATGTTCTCCTCAAAGGTTATCATGGAGAATGTATCATTGGGGTGGAAGAGGTTTGCTATCTCAGTCATCTGATTTTGGCTGTTTTCAAAGTAGTCTTCCATCGTAAGGGAGACATCAACCATGAATAAAACATTTAAGGGTTTCCCGTGGTTTTCAATCCTGTTGACCGACAGTGGTGCATAGTTCTTGTTATCAATGAGCAAACCAAACTCTGGGTCATGTTCACTTAGGTACTCAGTTAAGATTACATCGACTGAAACAGTAGGCCAGGATGACACGCTTAAATCATTTACAATTAGACCGGGGGTTGCCAAACAGGGAACAGTAATTATCAACACAGAGAACAGAAGCGATAACAACAAACATTTCTTCATCTTCACTCAGCTACCAACCTTATGTATCTTCTTTTCCCCACCTTTATCAGAACATTTTCTTTCGGTTTGGCAACGGTGTGCTTGATGTCAGTTATCTGCTTGTTGTCAAGTTTGACAGCACCAGATTTTATAAGCCTTCTGGCTTCAGATTTTGACTTGCACATGCCAAGGGTCGTTATAAGGTCCGCTATGTTAATGGGATAAGAGTCGGTGGATAGTTTTTTTGTTTTAATATCCTTTGGGAGTTTGTTCTTTGAAAAAACATTCAGAAACTCCTGTTGTGCTTTTTTTCCAGCTCCATTCTCATGCCAGATATCAGTTATTATATTCGCTAATTCGAGTTTCACATCTCGAGGATTAACGGCATCTTTTAAGTCATTATCATACTTTTTAAGTCTCTCAGGCGGAGTGTTGGCTGCATACTTGAGGTAGGTGAGTATGAGTTCGTCTGGTATGCTCATAAGCTTGCCAAACATTTCGTTTGGTGGATCGAGAAGATCTACCGTGTTGCCTATTGATTTACTCATCTTTATCTTACCGTCAGTTCCTGGTAGTATTGGCATTGTGATGATGGTCTGTGGTTTCATACCCATTTCTCGTTGAAGGTCTCGGGCGGCAAGGAAGTTGAACTTCTGGTCAGTTCCGCCAATCTCAATGTCTGCCTTGATGGCGACCGAATCAAACGCCTGGGCTACAACATATAACATTTCATGAAGATAGATAGGCGCTTGTTCTCTCATTCGATTGGTGAAGTCGTCTCGCTCGAGTATTCTGGCAACGGTGAACTTAGCCATCAACTTGATAATGTCCTTGGCGCCCAACTCACCACACCATTCACTGTTGAATCTTATCATTCCCTTCACAGGTTTGAGAATTCGAATGACCTGGTCCATGTATGTTCTTGCGCTGTCTCTTACTTCTTCCTCTGTCAGGGGTTTTCTTGTTTCGTTCCTGCCAGAAGGATCACCTATCATAGCTGTATAGTCCCCTACAACAAAGATAACCTTGTGACCGTACTCCTGGAACTGCTGAAGCTTTCTCAAGACCACCGCGTGCCCGAGATGGAGATGTGGCGCTGTTGGATCAGCACCCAACTTAACAATAAGAGGTCTGTTTAAAGCTAGCTTCTCTTCAATGCCGTCTGCGGGGATAATCTCTTCGCATCCATATTTGAGTTCTTCAATCTGTTTTTTGTGCATGTTTCACCCATGTGTATGTTACTAATATACTGCTCAAGAGGAATAAAATCGATATAACAAGGTAGATAGAGGGTCGATATACAAACAGTGGCAACCAGCAAGCGATTGTAAAGGGTAATAAAGATACAGACATCCTCATTTCCAAAAAACTGTGCCTGGATACGATAAAGCTGAAGAACCAAGTGATGTAATATATACTCACTGCAAGAGTGCTTAAAACTATAAAGAAACTTCGCATATCCTGAAGGATTTCTGTCGAGTTTTCTGGAAATACAATGAATACAATCCATGGGATGATCGACAATAAAAGAGCAAAGCTTTTCTGCCCTATGCCCCAGTATGTTCCTTTGTTAAACAGAACCCATAATGAGGATACAGCAAATTCGAATAAGAAGATAAATGCAATGATCTCAAAAGAAGAATTGACAATAAGCCTTGATAAACCTATTAAAACCATACCAGTTGCCAATGAGAGATATGCTGTTGCCCAAGCAAAGTTGGCGAAGCTTCTTGATGAAATAAACCTACTGTAGGCTCGAAAGATCAGTACTGCAATAATAACTGCAGACAATAAAAACGTCCATCCAGACAATTGGTTTACTATTTGATTCATGTCTATCTTTCACCAATACCAGCTCTGTCTAGTGGTATCATATTACCTTCGCTGTCAATCAAGCTAATCAGATTTCTACGAAAGAGTTGAGTTACTACCATCGACATCCATTTTTGATCGAGTTTCAGTATATTCATTATCCGCTTAAGGTTTCGTTTTCCATCAATTTTCCTGTATACCAAATCCTGCATGGCAGTTTCAACACCGATAACCTTATCATCGAGACTGCCTCGAGGGACAAAAAGGCTCTTGCCGCGGGAGGGGATTGGAATAAGGGTCATGTTTAATAATTTGTACTCCAGAGATCTAATCAATTCTGATGATTTTAGATCAAATAGAATCCTGTATGATGCGAGGTATCCCAAACCGGATTTTTCAGCCAGCTGGTTGCATGTGAGTTTGCCATCGACCAGTCTGAGTATCTTCCAATGATCTGGAGTCATTGAGAAATCAGTCATAGCTGATGGTATCTCTCCGGATACCTCAAACACTTCATCGGGAAAAGGACCCTGGTTTTTAATTATTCGCCACTCTTCAAGCTGTTTTGAACCCTGGATAAGCAAAGAATCAATAGGCTCATAGACGCTTCTGAGGTCGATCCTACCCCTGTCGTTGAATGAAAAACTGCCAGACTCCCAAGTGAGTAGCTCAAAGAAAGCCGATGCGCCTTTAAGTTTTGACAATGAGCAGTGATAGAGTCTTCCCGTTTGGAAATAGCATTTCGCCTGACGGGATTGATTCTCAATTGTCAACACGCCCGACTTACCTTCCATTGTTATTAATTGGAACAACGAATTCAGTTTAAACGATCTAATATCACCTACGAGAGCCATTTCACCTCCTTTGCAAATCTGGGTTTGTGATATCACAAACTATCAAACAACGTAGATATTTTATGACGTATACATATATTGTCAACTTGATCAAACGATTATCCGGGGAAATGTCTAAATAATAATAGATTATATAGGTATAATAAAAACAATCTAATTAATGCTTACCATCAAACCTCCAACTGATGTCATTATGCGTTGTGATTAAAACGATATTGAATAGAATAGATTATGTGGAAAGAGATAAATTACTGATAAAAGAATATGTTCTTCCCATTGTCCTGACACTTTCATGCGCATGTACATTCATTACTTATCAATCCTGTTTTTCACCAGTGGTTGAATCACTTCAACAGATTAATGACTTGTCAAGGTTTTTAGCTACTATTATTATGTCTTCGCCCTCCTTTTTCGTTGTTATCCTGAGTTTTTTAGCTGGAAGGATTCTCGATAGATTCAATCCAGTGAAGATCTCTTCAATCTGTTTCGTGTCCATTATTATCCTGTCAACAGTTGGTATGTTTCTGCATGGTTTTTTGGGTGTCTTGATTCCAAGGATCATTTCAGGGGTGCCATTCGCATTTCTATTGGTGATAGGTTTTCAGCTACCACAAACAGTCTATCCTTTGCATCTTGTCAACCGTATGGTTACAATACAAACTTTGGGTGTGCCAACTGGCTCGATAGTGGTGGTAGTGCTAGGGGCGGTTATAGGTAAATCATTGGGATACACCTATACGTACCTTGTACCTATTGGATTCTCAATTATCGGGCTTTTTACATCGTTCCTGTTGTTTGATCTGAAATTGAACAGAAGGATTAGAGGCTTCAATGTGAACTTGAGAGTTAAAAAGATTACAATTGGCCTTGCAATTGCATGGATGTTATTCTCAGGTTCAACATCCATATTTCTGCTTCTGGGCGTTGAACTTGGAAAATCGATTGGATTACCTCTAATGGTTGCAGTATTGGGACCAACCTTCTTAATGGCTCCATCGTATTTCTTGTCCATATTATCTGGAGAGGTCATGGATAAAAGGATATCTCGACTTCACCTAATCATGATTCCAGCAACAGTTATGATTATTTCGTTTTCAATTCTTTGGATTGGGGTGTCTGCATGGGTAATCGGAGCAATAACGCTTGGTTTATCATCAGCCCTTATACCGCCTGTTATATTCTCGACACCATCACGTTTTGAAAAACCTGAGAATACTGGAACTGCAATAGGTGTTATCAATATGTTTGGTACGTTTGGAGTTCTGACAATACCACCCATTGCAGGTTTGTTGAACGATGTTACTGCAAGTTGGTGGTTGCCGATGGTGTTTGCATCGTTACTGGTTATTGGTATAGTGTTCGTAGTGTATTTGAACAGAAGGAGCCTATCATGAGACAAATAAAAGTCCTTGCGATGTTGGTAATTGTAGCACTTAGTTTACAATCCTTTATGGGTGTGTCGTTATCATCTGATAAAAATTGGTACAATACTGAACTACATGTGACGATCCCGCCAGGTGAATCAGTCACGGTAACCCTTGAAAATGGTAGACTACAGGTTACAGGGAAAGAGATTGCCAATACTCATTTGGATGTACCAGAGTGGATGAGAGACGACTTCAATTTTAACATGAAGAGGCTTTCAAAATCCGCTCAAAGGCTTTCAGAAGGTGCTTATGCACAGGTCTGCTATATTATACCGGAAAAGCAAGAAGTTATAGTCGTGTCTGGACATGAGAACCCTCCTGTTGTGATTGATGTTTCTGATATGAAAACACTGAACATAATTCCCCGTTCAGTTGACTCAACTTCAAAGCTAGCATTTGCAGATATCAATTATGATGGGTTTTCTGATCTCATCGTTTGTCCCAGAAATGGTGGTTGGTATTGGCTTGAGGGTCCATCATTCGCAGTTCCAAAGGAAGGTAATGATATTAATCCTCAATGGGGAAGGAACCAGTTACATCCTTTAACTAATCCTGCATTACCAACGAAGGTGGAGTTCTTATTGAAGAAAAAGAATTTAGCATTCCTAAACAATGATGGAGAGATTGATGGAATCTCCAGATATGATGGGTGCTTTGGCTCTATCTCTTCACTAGGGTTGATATTTGCTGATAGGCACAATGATCTGAGGTACATGAGGATGGCTAATGGAGAACCATTGGAATTTTCAACTAATTCAATAACACTCATCCCTGAGTTTTCGTCTGAAACACATCTATGCCTACGTGATGATACTCTGTACGCGGGTAGGTTGGATGGTACGGTTGATATATGCAAAAAAAATGAGCAGGGTAACTTTGTTAAAACAGAGGAAATACTCAACCTAGATTTTGGAAAACGTGTATCACCACTGATAGAAGACTTCAATCTCGATGGTGAAGATGATTTTATATGGACTGACAGCAATGGTGTTTTTATTTCCTACGGACCTGATTGGAAGAACCGAGAACAAATTGCTATAAATGCAGATACTACCATTGCAGTAGGTGATCTAACAGAGGATTTTAAGCCAGAGATATTGGTGATCGATAAAGGTATACCTTCTGTATATGCATCCGATGACCTCCAAAAACTCGATATTGAATTCGATATTGAAGGATTTGAATACCTCTATCCTGCTATAGGGGATGTGAATGGAGATAATAAGGATGATGTAGTCTTTGGGACAGATGATGGAAAAATTGAAGTATTTCTGTCTCCAGATTGGAGATCAAGCGACCTTTTGTCAGATATTGACATTGGTTCTTTTTCTTATCCATACCTAGCTGATTTTGATGGAGATGACAGGGATGATTTACTGCTTTCGAATGTATTCGGTGAAACATTTTCTTATAGGTCTGCGCCAACTGGGTGGGAGGAGTACCACTCCTGGAAATTCATCGCAACCTATCCATACTACTCAATACTCGATTATTACAGCAGATATTACAGTGAGTCACCCCTACTCTATTGGTGCCAGGATGATGCAGTTTCTCGATATGATTCGTTGCTTGAGGAATGCCCACCAAACCTTTATGACGAGGTTGCTTTCTGTATTGCGCATACACCTGCCAATGTTTTGAGGACGATAGTAAGGATGGGACAGGAGGATATATTTATCAGGAATGCGCAGATGATCTACAAGGTCGTTGAAGAACTGAATTATGTAAAGCTGAAGGAATACGATGATTTCACTACATGTGTATTCAGGACAGAGGATGGTGAAGTTGAACTACCAAGGGAAGATTACTACTGGTATGTCGTTCACCCCAGGACACTCTTCGAACTACCTGTTGCGGTAGACGCATCGTGGTGGGAGCAATCTTATGAAGTGCGTGATATGGAACAGAAGGATTGGTGGACACATGAAGTTGACTCAAAGACATTTTATGAAGGTGAAAACCGAGTGTTCTGGAGAGAGGGTATATACGAAAACGATTCATTCGGAGAAACAGTCGTTTCAGCTGTCGGTTCATCTTCAACATTGAATGAAGCGATAACAAACCTTCATAAACTTATCAAACATAATGACGAAGACTCATATAATATCTTTGGGTATCTCACAGGCGATTTGTACCCATGGCATATATTTATGAAACACTACGGTTCATGCGGAGAGCAATCCCAACTATTCTCTTCATGTGCGAAAACGGTTCTGATTCCTAACTATATTGTCATAAATATGGGTGAGGATCATCAATGGAACGAGGTCTGGTCACCAAAAGGCTGGACACATTTCGATGTTAATATGGCTGAACCCATGAATGATGCGAGGAAGTATGAGCATGGATGGAATAAAACAGTGTCCACTGTCATTGGTTGGCGTCCTGATGATTACTTTTTTCCAACAACATCAACTGTACTCAACAGGGAGTATGATGACAGGGATTATATCAGCGATTACGGGTACACTGATACTGCATCCGTGGATTTTAATGTATTTGATGTGCATAGAGAACCAGTTGAAGGAGCTATGATATTTATTCGATCCGGATGGAGAGAAAGGAATGCCATATCATTCTGGGGTTACACCAATGCTAACGGCAAGATGCATGCTGATCTCGGTTATGAACCCTACTACATAATAGATTGCATAACGCCATATGGTACAACCGGATTATCTCGATTCGTTGTTGAAGAAGGAATTAGCTATAATGTCAATTTGAACGTACCTGGAGTGTCACTCTCTGAGAGAACTGAACTTGAATCAGTACAGTCAACCCAATCAAGCAAGACAGTTACAATCGACAATGTCAGTGAGTATCTACACCCACCCAATCGCATAACCAGCTATGGATACAGACTGGGAAGCTATCTTTCTGAAACATATGGTTATCGTGGTATTCGAGATTACTCTCAACCAGTGATTGAAACCTCAACCACCATAACGGTTAATGATCGAAATTACTCTACTTTCAGTGGAGACTCTTTTGATCTGAATAAAGGTGATCAGTTCACACTGACAAATCCAACCAATCTCTCATGGAAGAAGATAGACATTTGCGCGAAAATAGTATTCGATGAATTGCCATCAGATTTAAACCTTTCAGACGAGTATATAGAGATTCAGTCGGGGAAACCATTGAAGGTTGATTTTGATATTAAACTTCCAACACCAATTGATTCAATGGAATGGAGTTGGAATGGCAAGGATTGGAACATACTAAACGCTGATCAAATCGTTGAAACTGGAACCGGGGGGGCACCAAGCCCTGGTGAAAAAGAGCTACATATAAGAGCAAATGTACTGTATCAGAATGGAACAATACATATCGATGATACTATAATGGTGTCTATTAGACCGACCGATGAGTTCATTGATCAACCTGTATCGCAGGATCCGAGTGATCCTCTCGATGGTGTTTCATGGCAGATGGGTCCTTTTTCGATACCAGACAACTTGGAGTATTTTCTCATCACTACATCATCTAAAACAATATCGCTAGACTTGGATATATTCTTGTACCAGGATAAGAATAAAGATGGGAACATAGACAAAGATGAGATGGTCGCTTCTTCAACACTGCCATCTAGTGATGAAAAGATTCTTCTGAAATCACCAGACACAGGCGTATACTACCTGCTGTGTCAGGGGTGTAGATGTCCAGAAGGAAACTCAAGATTCAACGTCAGATTCTCAAGCATGCCCAATTGGTAAAAACAAACCAATTGATAAAAGATCGAGTATTTGGGATAATAGATAAATGCTAGGTTTAGAGATATCAGCCAGTGTGCCTGTAGCTCAGCTGGATAGAGCGTTGGCCTCCGGAGCCAAAGGTCGGGGGTTCGAATCCCCCCAGGTACGCCAATGCACTACTGCTTAGAGTGCCGTTTGTTGATCTGGTCCCTTATGCTTGCGGCGTCTTCGTATCTTTCCTCGATGATAGCTTGCTTCATAGCTTCCTTTAATTCACTAATACTCGTCTTGTTTACTGATTCTGTGAATAACTTGTTTATCGTACCCAGATGAAGCTTGAAACACTTCAGACAATCAGGACAGCCCTTGTAGTTGCTGGTTATGAAATGCTCAAGTGTTTTACCGCACGAGGTGCAGAAGAGTAACTTAATATCACCGATGACATTTGATGAAGATTTAGAGCTGTTGATAGAATTTTCCTTTTTCAAGGATCGTTTCTTGGACTTGATCAACTTCTTAGCGCAATCCTCACAGATGTAAAGGTCAACCACCTCACCTGATCCAACAACCTGGACGTAGTGGGCATTCGCTTGTTTCTGTTTACATATCTGACATATCATATATACTTCCTGAAACATTATAACCGAAAGGGTGAGCCATGTCTATAGCAGGAATTGGTTTTGATTTAGTCGATACAAAGCGATTTGAGTCACCAAGTGTATCTTTAATCGAGAGACTATTTAACGTTTCTGAGATAGAGTATTCCAAGTCTTTCTCTAAATCATCGGTACATCTTGCAGGATGCTTTGCAGTAAAAGAGGCATTCCTGAAGGCTTTAGGCGCTGGGCTTTCAAATGGTATAAGCTGGCTGGATATTGAAGTCAGGCACATGGGTAGTGGGCAACCTTTTGTATTGTTTAGAGGAGAAAAGACACCAGCGAAAGTTTCTATTTCGCACACTGAAACTACCGCTGGTGCTGTTGTTTTACTTACTGAGCCTATTGATATCCACTCTTAGAGTTTGCCTTAACCTCCAGGGTTTTCAACCGTGGCTGTTCTGGTTTTATCATCCCAGTCTACTGGCAAACCAAGCCCCCCCTCAATGAACTCTCTCATCGGTAGATATGTTCTGTCATCTTTAATCTCCGAAGGTGCTGGCATGTCTGTTCTACTGGTTTTTCCATTAACAGTCTTTGTGAAGTGTGTGGTACCTATCTTATGAACAATGACAAATGGTGGGTTTTTGCTCGTTATGGTTGCAGTCCTCGTTGCCCCGTCCCAAACAACCTCAGAGTTCATCAATTCCTCGGCAAGGTATCTCAAAGGAACCATTGTTTTTCCGCTGGCACTCACATAAGCGGCATTGCTTTCTGTTGGTTCGTTTCCGTTGATTATGGGCTCAGGACCAGTAGTGGGAATTATCGCTATACTGCCAAACCACACCGTGTAATGCATAGTGTCTGTCTTATTGCCAAACGAGTCTTCTGCTGAGTATGTGAGTTTGTGCTCAATCTTGCTTGTATCGTAGACTATGTAATCGTAGGAGAATGTACCATCCTTCATGACCGGAACAAAGTCATTGTTGATAGTGACGATTGCACCTGGCTCGGTTACACCCTTAACCTCAATCTCATCTTTTTTATTTGGATAACCAGGTTCAGGTGATGTTATTTCTATTGATGGAGGTATGGTGTCTTTTTCAATTGTAACGGTTTTTTCGATGAAGTTACCGGCATCGTCTTCAGCATGGATGACAAACTCGTTGATTCCTTCTACAACATCCACAGCAATGCTGAAGTTGCCTTCTCCATCAACGGTCTCCTCAAGACCAACCTCGGGAGGCTGAATCACCGGTAAATCTTCTCCGTTTACAGAAATATCTGGAACTACCTTACAAGAAACCTCTGGATCATCATATTTAAACAGCTCTGTGGCATCAGCAGTGCCTTCGATTATATACTTATCTTCACTGGTTTTATCGCTCAGACCACCAATTGGTTTTGTTATAGTGAATGTCGGACCGACCGTGTCGACCTTGAACGTAAATACCTTGGATTCTTCAATTCCGTAGGTGTCTTCAGCATAGTAATGAATATCGTCTATCCTTTGCTCGTCCGAGAGCGGTAACCAATCATCTGATGTCCACTCGATTGCTTGGTCTTCCTTCCAGTTCCACCACAGATAGATGGAAGCGGAATCAGATGAACATTCAAAATCTATTGATGGTGGATTGAGATACCATCCGTTCTTACCATCTGGCTCGGAGGGATTAACGAGAAGTGTTGTTTTGGGTATCGGTGGAGCGATAAAGAAATTTATTGATTCATTGGGGTTATCATTCCTTGAAGTGGAGATAGACAATCTGTAATCAGCAGAGGATTCGCTTGGATTCACAATACCCGAAGATGGTTTAATAACAATCTCAAAATCACCTCCAGAATTAATAATTACTGGTAGTGTAAGCTTTATTGTGTTGCTATCTGTGATAATCTCAGATACCTCAGAACCATTGATTAATATTGCGCTTCTGTTGATTGTATTTGGTACAGTAGAGTTTTCTGGGAAGGCTATTGAGATTGTATCTCCTTTTTTTAGATCACCATCATGAGAAATAGTTCCCTTTATTATCCATGTGGAATTTGCACTTGCATTTATGGGTGTCACTTTAATCTCTTCGATGTCGTTAGATTTATCAATGATCGTGTAGGGATCGCTTACTAAATAATCAGTTGATGACTGTGCGCGATAGGAAAGCTTGTAATCACCAGGATTATTTGGATTCTTTAATCCTGAATCTTCAGAGAACACCACCATAATACTACCTGGAGGCATCACCTCTGGCACATATAGTTGTATCTTGTTCTCATCGGGAACGGTTCTAGGTTTAAGCATACATGGAATAGAGTTCATAGACACAGTATCTGCAGACATAAACCTTGGAATTATAGTCCCTTCTGGGAATACTATCTCAAAGAGGTCGTTCTGTTCAATTTCCTGATCTGAATATACAGCAAACTTATAGGAAGCATTTTGATTTGTGTAAGGTGGAATAACGATGGGTTTTTGACCCTCTCTCTTCAACTTGAAAGGTAAACTTTCCACTGGAGTAGGTTCATAATCGGTTGACAGCACCAGATGTTTTGAACCTTCATCACCTGAATTGATTATTCCAACCCTTTTCGGAATAACAACGTTTAATTCACCAAGATTCTCCACATCAACTGGTGTAATGAAGCTAATTGATGACGAGGAATGATGGATGCTTACATCCACAGCCAGTGGCTTGTTGTTGACTCTGATTAATGTAGGCTCAATAAATTCTGGAAGCTTTGTGCCTTCAGGAAAACGTATCTTTATCCTGCTTCTTCTGGCTTCAAGCGATCCTCCTTCACCAACGTTAAACACTATATCGTATCCCGATGGATTGGAGATCGTGTTGTCAGTTAGGATTACTGTTGCCTTACCAACATGTGAAGACACTATGTCAAACTCATTCGAGCATACGTCTTCCTGCTCCTTTTCGGTTGACACGCATAATCTATATTTACCGGGTGTTTTGGGGTTAACAAATCCAGCTCTAGAAGCCACTGTTATGGGGATAGGATCATATGGACCATCTGGTGATAATTCGAGGTGAGTCCAGAATTGTATTGAATTTTCCCCGTCTCTCTCAACGTTTCTGATGTAGGGAAGACCTTGGCATGAGGTACATGGAGAGGTAGATAAATAGATACATGTAATAATCCTCTCCAACTCCTGTTTATCTTTGGGAGAAGGATTCTGATTTGGAAGGGCAATGTTTGGAATAGTCCATTCGTCTGGGAATGTTATCTTTATCCAGCTATGGACTGGTAGATACTCATTTATATCAACTTCGAGCTTTATAGTAGATCTTGTGTCAATCTGGTTGGGTCTGATCGAGGTTACGACAACACCGCTTATCTTTGATTGATGTGCTGTGCTATAATCGGAATAAGGTAAAAACGACATTATAATGGCTACCGTAAGCAGAATAGTTAGAACTCGATTTACTCTCATATACTAAACATACCCCCTTGGATGTCTTTTGTCTTTCAGTTAAGTGAAATTTGAGGTTTTCACAAGGAGAACCCAGTTAAATCAAGGCAAATACGGTCTTGAATCAACTGAAGGTTCAAACAATTCTTCGGTTTGGTTTCATTTCATAACTCTACAAAATACCATCATATGCATGAAAAGAATTTTCTTTGCCAGACACGGTGAAAGCCAAGGCAACAAAGATGGACTTATATGCGGTAAATTGGATACCCCTCTAACTCAACGTGGGGAAAAACAAGCGAGTCTTTTGGGGAAGTCGTTGGTGGGATTAGAGATAGAGATGATAATTTCATCAGATTTGCAAAGAGCTAAGAAAACAGCTCAAATAATAGCTGAGGAAATAGATGTGGATATTCAGCTTGATGAGCGTTTAAGAGAGCGTTCATGTGGTAAGTTTGATGGAATGGTGCAAAAGGAAATTGAAGATGATGAGGATTGGAATAGATTCCTCAGAACTCCAAATTATGCAGTCAAAGAGGGTGAATCTCTAGTGCAACTCTATGATAGGATAGGATCGTTTGTTGAAGAATTGGTAAGGGAAAAAGAGTTCAATAATATCCTTCTAACCGCTCATGGAGGTGTACTATGGGTGATGATACCTTATATACTCGGAATTCCAATAGAAAAATACAGTGGCAAAATTGGAATGGATAATTGCGGTTTAAGCGTATTTACTTGGGATGATGGATTTGTATTGGAAAGAATGAATTGTATCTCTCATCTTGGTGAATGTGAGAACAGAAAGCCATCATGGAAATTCTGAATATTTCTAGAGTTTCTTGAACTTTAGAGTATAATCAGATGTATGATTCAGGTGAAGTCAATATGACATTTAAGGAGTAAATTGAATGAAAAGACTCTCCATTGTAATGATAGTTGTTTTGCTGATCTTGTCCCTCTGCGCAGATACTGGACAAGTTATTTGTTCAGAGGATGAATATGAGTCTACCGGAGTTATTGGATTTGGACCAACAGGAGGTGAGTTAATAGAGCCAGGGTGTATTGGTAGTGATGGCACTGGTAAGATATATGTTCTTGACAGGGCAACAGGACAGGGATCGATCTATCTCGAATCAGGTATTTATCTTAAACCGTTTGTCATACCGTCATCTGTGAATGCCAGTGATGTAAAGAAAAAGATATCGGGAAGTATGGGAAATATATGCTATACAACCAATGATTATGTTACAGTAGCGACAACCGATGGAGAGATAATTATCCGATTGGGAACTGATGTTTCAAGTAAGCTGAGTATCCCAACGTCCGCCTGTTTAATGAATGATCTTACATTACTGGTAAACGATATTTCCAAGGGTTTAGTGTTGTTTGACTCAAACGGAGAATTTGTCAGAAGGCCAATAATAGTTGGAGAAAACGGTGACCTTGAAAATATTGTTGATTTTGACCTGTCTGATGATGGTCAATTAGCAACTCTTACAATTATTGACAATGCAACTGGAATAAAGGAATTCAAACCAAACGAAATTAAGGTAACTATTTTTTCAAAGGATTTTGTGAAGGTGTCTGACTTCGAGATAATCACAACACAGGAGCGTAACCCAAGCAGAGGATCAATACGTTTCGATCCTGAAGGAAATATTTTCTTTTATTCAGTCGGTTCTAACATATCTGCGAAGTATTCAACGAATGGTGAATTCATTTCAAGCATTGGCAATTATTTGGATTCTAAAGCAGAGGTTGCAGTGACTGGTAGTCGACATTTTTTTGTGAATTCAAAGAGTTTCTATTCAACAACACCTTTGGGTGCTTATGAACGTGAGTACGGTGTATTTGAATCCAGACCCATGCAGTTCAAGAATCCAACCCAGATCACAAGTTGTGGCAGTGATGGTATAGCGGTTCTCGATACAGGCAGAGGTGATCTTCAGATGTTTAATGAAAAAGGTTTTTCTGGTGCTGTTGAGCTTTCTGTTGATACAAAAAACATCATATCCACAAACTCAGATGGACAGGTTGTTCTGTATAATCCTGTGAAACATCAGATCACTGCATATGAGTGCAATGGTTTAGAGGACGATGTTCTCGACATAGATGTTCAGATCCCTGAGATTGACGCCTTGACTGCAGGTAGGAATAATGAGATATGGGCGTTGTCAACGTCAATGGGGAGAATAACAAATATCAACAAAGGTGGTGTCTTTATAAGCCATTTTGGTTCGATTGGTGAAGAGGAAAACGAGTTTATTGAGCCAGTGGACCTTCTGTATGCACCGGACGGAAATGTGTATGTCCTTGATGCTGGCGCAGGATTTGTAAAGGTTTTCAACAAAGAAGGTGATTTCATAAGATCAATCGGACAATCGTTGGATATAAACAATCCCTCGAGTATCTGTCTAACACAAGATGTTACCTTGGTCATATCTGACACAGGTAATCACATGGTTCATTTTTTCTCAATAGATGGTAAACACCTATACTCAAAAGGTGAGGAATCACCAGCGTTTGATAAAAAAACGATGGATGATTACTGGACACATCTTGGAACTTTTGCTAGCCCAACTGGTCTTACCTCTGTGGGAGAAAGGCTATATATCTTAGACACTGGGAACTACAGAATACAGATATACCAGAAAGGTGTCGCAATACCAGAACTATCAGTAGATACTAAAGCATTATCATTTGACCCTGTAAGGAATGGTACCCATAAAAAAACCTTTAAAATCTCCAACAATGCCGACGGTACTATCAACGGAACAGTTGAAACTGATGTAGACTGGTTGAGAGTATCAGTCGATGAATTTACAGGAGAGACCATAGTTAACGTAATATGTGATGTCAGCATGCTCCCTGATTGGGTGCAGTCGAGTGGCTCAATAACTGTTTCCTCTAATGGTGGTGAGGAAACGATTGCGTGTACGGCTGTCAAGCAGGGTGATTTGATTGAGTTGCAGATTGACTCAAACACTGCAGTGATCAACGGTGCATCACAATTTGTGGAACCAGCACCTGTGATACACAACGGAAGCACCGTTGTCCCACTTCGTTTTATTGGAGAAGCGCTTGGTGCAAGCATCGATTGGGAAGCTACAGAAAAGAGAGTCACCTACAGGCTTAAGGGCAAAGAAGTGGTTTTATGGGTTGGAGTTCAAGAGGCAAAGGTGAATGGAAAAGTCGTCTCAATGTCAGTAAAACCATTTATAATTAATGGTCGAACCGTCGTGCCGTTGAGATTTATAAGTGAGGCATTGGGTGCCTCAGTTCAATGGATTGGTGAAACAAGGTCTATAAATATTTACTATCCGGTAAATCCTCTAATTGACTAATCATATAGGCGAGGGATATGGATACTGAAAATAAATTATCTCTCGCCGAATTAGATTAGATATGATGTATATTTTGATTTATTGATGTATACCGCCCCCCTAATACGTTTTCGAAAGTAATAAACTTTTGGTTTGGATGCTTATGTGTTCAAGATTATCAAGCTTTAATCATGTACTTTCTGTTTGTTCATTGGGATAATGATAGCAATTGGAAATCTGAACTCTAAACGTCTCATAGTTATTCAAATGAATTACTCTTAAGCTTCAATAATGTTAAACATTTAACTATCCTTAATCTAAGCATAGGAGTGTTAATTTTGCTACTGAAAACCTTGCACTGTAATCCATAATGTTCTTTCGATCAATTTTTATATAAAAAAACCCTTTCAGAATAGCGAACAAACTAGTTTGACAATAAAGAGACATTAGTCAGTTATATATTTGACTTGGTTATAAATACAGAATAATCTATTAATCATGCAAATGGAATGGAGGACTATATTGTGAGTAAGAGAAATATTACACGAAGGCAATTGTTGAAGGTCCTTCTAGGGATACCCTTTATTGGAGCGATTTTGGCGGCAGTGTCGCCAATACTAAGAATGCTCAAGCCCTTTGGCAAGTTAGGACTTGCAGTGCCACCACCACCAGTTGCGGTGAACACACTTAAGCACGTTAACAAACCCATTGGTGACAGCTTTGTGCAGGTGCCAGCTTTGTTGGATCAGCTCGAGGAGATGGTAGGCTATTCGTTTGAGATTGAAACAGAAGATCGCTCTATTCCATACAAACCAATAAAGATAAGGGAACCCGGAATACTGATCAAGAAGGATGGTAAAGTAAGAGCTTGGAATGCCAAGTGTACTCATCTCGGTTGTGTCGTGAGATGGAATACAGAAACACACAACTGGCATTGCAGGTGTCACGATGGGTACTTCGATCCATTAATGACAAAGGTGATTGCAGGTCCCCCTCCCGAACCGCTTCATCCATGGACAGCTACCGTTGGGGAAGATGGAAGCATAACAATCGATAAGAATCCACCGGAGGAGGTAGCTTAGTGAGTAAAAGAGATTCATTCAGCCTTAGGAACCCATTCAATTTTGTTATACAGGGTGCTTTGGGTTTATTTGATACTTTGAAAGCGGGTTTCGCTTCGTTGAACATCTTTAATCACTTAGGTTCCCTCACACTTCTATTCCTTCTCATTCAGATTGTCACTG
The DNA here is from genome assembly GCA_964613055.1 of uncultured Caldisericales bacterium. Taxonomy (GTDB): domain Bacteria; phylum Caldisericota; class Caldisericia; order JAAYUI01; family JAAYUI01; genus JAXGMQ01. Next base: position 126,665 of record CAZTGD010000001.1, read on the forward strand.
GTTTCTTACTCAGCTTCTTTTACATGCCGTCAATGGAAGGTGCGAGAGACTCTGTTTTGTATATTATGTCAAATAGGATTCCATATGGACTATTCATCAGGACCCTACACAGATATGCTGCTGATGCAATGATATTCTTTGCCATATTGCATCTTCTTAGAAAGGTTTTTGCAAACAGACACACAAGCACTAGATCTGTGGGATGGTATTTGGGTATTATCCTCTTCCTGCTGACGATTGGTATAACAGTTACAGGTTATATGCTACCTTTGGATGCAAGGGCTTTAAAGATATTCGAGTTCTTTGGTGTAACAATGTCAACAGGGACACTGTTGATCGTATATCGGGCTGTTCATATCGCTTTGCCCATACTGGTTTTTGTACTCCTGATTTTCCATTTCCTGAGGATATCCAGACCTCCAATCATTCCAACACTCTCTCTAACACTCATCACCCTGGGTATCATGGTTATACTAGTTGCCCTGTTCCCAATCCCCGATACCGAAATGAAGATGCGCTTTGCCAAGTATTCATTTGATTGGGTAGGTCTGTGGATGATCAAGTTGCCGTCTAAGATGACTATGCAGATTGTGTTAGCTGGAGTTACAGCGATCCTCATAGCCCTGCCGTTGGTTGGAAAGAAGATAAGGGATAAAGCAAAGGTAGATCCTTTAAGATGCAACAGTTGTTTCACATGCATAACACTGTGTCCAAAGAATGCTATCAGTAAACGATCATTTAAGATAAATAAGAACGAAACAAAACTGGTCGCATATGTTTCTCCAAACAAATGCCAAGCATGTGGTGTATGTGTTGCCGGCTGTCTCCCACAAGCAATAGAGCTGGAAGGCAAGCAGAGCAAGCAGTTGCTTGAGGAAGTGAGGGATGTATGCCTGAATTGATTTCAGCTGAAGGTAAGATTATAGTCTTTCACTGTAATGCATCTCTTCGTGGAAAGGCTCTAAGGGCACATAAAGAACGATTTCCAAGTGTAGTATTTATTGAGGTTCCATGCTCTGGGACGATCAACCCCATCGTAGTTTTCAAATCTTTAATGGATGGAGCAAGCGCTGTTGTTGTGTACGCTTGCCCCGAGTTCGACTGTCATAATTTTGACGGAAATGCCTTTGCCAAAAGGAGGATGTACTCCGCCAGCAAGGTTGCCGAAACGCTTGGCATAGAGCCATGGAGAATGATATACATTCAACGACACAGACTGGATCCAGGACTACTCACTCGAACGATCGCCACAATAAAGCGCAATCTCACAGAAAGGGTGGTCTCAAGATGAACAAGAGTATTATTGAATATCTCAGGGAGTCCGTAAAAGAAGCCCTGGATTCTGGAAAGATTAGCGCTTTTATAGGCTTCAGAAAGGTTGAAGGCATACCTGGAAAACGCACAGTGCATATATGTGAGAAGACTGAAGATGCAGATGCTCTAATCTACGATTCCTTTTGCGTGCATAATCTCACCAGTTTGCTGTGGGGTAAAACTGACTATCTGAAGAGATTGAAGAAATCCAGACAAAAGATAGGCATACTCGCAAAAGGATGTGATGCCAGATCAATAATGGTCAGCATCGCCGAAAACAAGATTAACCGTCACGATCTCTGGATCATTGGAGTTCATTGTGCAGGTGTTATCGATGCAATGAAATTAAGAGATTCACTGGATACCGATGCCAAGAAGATAACCGATGATGGCAAGAGCATACAACTCAATCTCATTGACGGCTCTGAAATGAAGCTCGAACGGAATGATTGGCTTTCAGCAAAATGTCTGCACTGCTCAACAACAAAGCCGGATGATTTTGATGTGTTGTTACCTGATGACGAACCAAGGAAATCGAAGGACAATCTTGACCTAGACTGGGTCGAGGATTATGTTGAGAAACCGTTCACTTTACGTAAGGATTTTATACAGGAGCATCTCTCCAGATGCACGATGTGTTTTGCATGCAGGGATGCGTGCCCTGGCTGTCACTGCAATGAAAACTGTGTGATGGACAAACAGAAACTGCCTGAACCATTTCTCCATAAATCACACAACTTAAAGGATATCCTGACCTATCATTTTATTCACTTCTTCCATCTGGCTGATAGATGCACAAACTGTGGAGAATGCACATGCGCTTGTCCTGAGGAGATACCACTAGTAGTTATAACAGAGCAGTTGAAGCTATTGCAGAGAAATGCTTGGGACTTTGAGGCGGGTCGAAGTGCCAAACTCGCATCCCCACATTCACTGATCAAGAACGAAGAGATTCTGGAAGGGTGATGGTATGAGAATAGCAAAACAGAATTTATTTAAGTTGATTGGCATCTTGTCTTCCAAGGTGGATGTTTATGCCCCTAAAAAGGTAAAAGGAGTTACGAATTTTCATAAGATCAACAGCGAAGACAGTATCGACCTGGAAACTGTCCGAACAAAGACCCCACCCAAAGAAATTCTTTTCAAGCAATCCGAAGAAACCATGAAGATAAAGACTGAAGCTGGAAAGATAATCAGTATAGAGAGTATTGCCAGCATAGAGGATACGATAATATTTGGCATTCGTCCGTGTGACGCGAAAGGCATGAGTATCCTAGATAACTTCTTTATGGATACCAAACGTAAGGATGGAGGAGATCAGAAACACATTGATCCGTTATGGGAGAAGAGAAGGAAACGAACTCTGATAATGTCGGTTGCATGCAAAAAACCAATGGCATCATGCGCATGTACATCACTTGGCATACATCCAGCATCAGAGGTTGGTTCTGACATTCTTTTCATGCCAGATGGCGATGGCTTTTTCGTCATGGGTGTAACAGAAATAGGTAAAAAGTTCTTGTCTGAAAACAGTGGTTATTTCACAGATGATGGTGATGCAGTAGAAGCTCAGAACTCACTTAGAGAGAGATGCGAGTCAATGATGAGCTTCTCAATTCCAACCGAAAACGCTGGCAAGTTATTCAGCACATACAAAAATACCGAGATATGGGAAAAGATCAGTAAAGGATGTATCTCATGCGGTGTGTGCACGTTCCTTTGCCCTACGTGCCATTGCTTTGAGATTCGTGACAGGAAGATATCCAAAAACGAATCAGTGAGGGTTAAATGCTGGGATTCCTGTAAATTCAACCCTTATTCGCTCGAAGCCTCTGGTCATCATCCTAGACCAACTGTAGCAGACAGGTTCAAGAATCGAATACTGGATAAGTTCCAGTATCATGTAACTCTTTATGATGAGATTGCTTGTACTGGATGCGGAAGATGCAGTGATTTCTGTCCTGCAGGGATCACGCTAGCCGATACTCTTACTGTCCTTGGAGGTGTATTATGAATTGTGAACTAGAGCCAACTATCGCTACAATATCCGATATTATTCAGGAAACCGATTCGATCAGATCATTTAAACTTAAGCTGGATGGTGATTTTGATTATAACCCAGGACAGTTTTGCATAGTTGGGATACCTGGTGTTGGTGAAAGTGCGATTTCGATCAATTCTACACCCACAAGAAGAGAGTTTATCAACCTAACGATAGCCAATGTCGGCGCTGTCACCGAGAAAATTCACAAACTCACTGTCGGTGACCAAATTACCTTTAGAGGTCCTTTTGGTAATGGCTTTCCTGTTGATTCATTAAAGGGAATGAATATCTCCTACATGGCAGGAGGTGTTGGTCTGCCAGCCATAAGCAATATCATGCAATACACCATGGATAAAAGTTCAGACTATGGTGAGATGGAATTGTTATATGGTGCAAGAACCCCCAAAGATATCGTATTTAAGGACAAATTCGAAGGATGGGAACAGGTTTCAGGCTTCAGTGTTAAACTCACCGTTGACAACGGTGATCCAAGCTGGAATGGTGATGTTGCTGTTGTGCCTAAGTATTATGACAAGGAATTTGCCAATCGGTCAAAGTTGTTGTTTGATGTTGATCCCAGCTTCTCAAAAACTGCCGTTATTGCATCAGGCCCTCCAGTAATGATCTACTTCACACTGAAAGCACTCGAAAAAATTGGGTTCCCCTTGAACAAAACCTTCGTATCTCTTGAGGCAAGAATGAACTGTGGTGTTGGCAAATGCGGCAGATGCAATGTTGGAAGACACTATATATGCCAGGATGGTCCAGTGTTTACAGCTGATCAGGTAGCTGAAATGCAGGTCTTTTAGGAACTAGGAGGGGATTGTGAACACTATTGATAGATTCGGTATTTGGCTTTCACGCTTCTCTAGCAGATGGATGAATTGGTGGAAGGAGAGAGCCGGAAACTTTAACATCTTGGACGAAAATACACCAAATCACAAGAAGAACAATCCATTCTATTGGATGGGCTCGATGATTTATATTCTGCTGATACTGCAGGTGTGCCTGGGTATAGTTCTAACATTTCTCTATGTTCCAGACACAACACCCGTAGAAAAGATCAATCCTGAACTCGTCACATACGCTCATGGTCATACATACGCTGATGTAATGGAAGAAGCTGAAGAGATTCACAGCGTCATCCTTGAACATTACGATTTCACAGACAATGATAAAGCCTTGTTCAAGGTTGTGGGGATGAAGGATTATGAGTATTTCCTTGAGAATCTAGAGTTTTCTACAGATGCTCCAACAGTTGAACAACTCATTGAACAAGCTCAATCGTTTGAAGATCAGTATGATGATATGGACGATGCACAGAAGGAAAACATCGATGATAACTTCCTTCAGATAATGGAATTCGCAGATGAGGATGCAGAGGAGTTGATTTCTAGCACCTATCATGCGGGATTGAATATCACCGATGCAGTCGATGAAGCGGAAATCTTGCGCACTGAAATATCTGATCTATACAAGGTTTTTAGAAAGACAGAAGACCAGGTCGTTTTAATATCAAATGGATTAAATGATATCGATGAAGACGGAAATGCAATTGTTCTGGACCAAGTAATTAAAGATGCAAATCAGGCATTGTCCAAGCCAAGCGAAGAATTAACCGATTACGAAACCAGCATCATATCATTGGCTGGCTATACCAAGGATGAATTGATAGAAGAAACTGAATATCTGGGCATGTCTGTTTCTGAAGCCATCATAGCTTCAGAGAAGCTTGGACCCGTATTTGTAAATCTCTCTGAGTACCAGAGAAAAGTCTTTGGTGAGATGATTGATCTAATTGGTAAATCAGCAGATACGATAGCCGAAGAGCTAGAGGTTACAATCTCTCGAGCCTATGAGTCAGTTGCTAAGATTTCTTCAAAACCGTTAACACAGTGGATAAGGGGTATACATCGATATGGAGCATATGCATTTATAGCATTGCTTATGCTTCGATGGATACGGATGTTCTTCTGCGGAGAATTTAAGAAACCTGGAGAATTGACTTGGATCGTTCTTACAGTCATCGTTGTGGTGTCTACATTCTCGGGTGTAACTGGATATCTGTTACCATTTGATCAACGTTCATATTGGGCTACAACCGTTGGGACACAGATGCTAAACTCGGTAGACAGTATGCCTGTAGTGGGACCTCTTGGCATAGGTACAGCTCTCAAATACATGGGGTTGGGTGCTCATCAGGTTGGTCAGTCTACTATACTCAGATTCAATATACTACACTATTTCTTACCAATACTGATGCTATTGATGGCGGAAATTTATTTCCTGCGGTCAAGGAAAAAGCGGCCTAAACTGAATTGGATAGTCCTGCTGATACTCGTGTTTGTGATAGTGTCTGCATGTTTGTATCTACCGGCTGTTAACGAACCACCGCCTAATACAGCCAAAACGCCGGATCATATATTGCCTGATTGGTACTTCCTGTTTGTTTATTTCTACCTGAAGTTCATTCCTGGATATGTCGGCACACTAATCACCCTCTTGTTTATTGTGTTCTTGGTGATGTTCCCGATATTTGATAGAAGACCCGAAAAGAGTGCTAAGGGAAGACCAGGTTTGACAACAATGGGTATAGGGGGACTGCTCTTCTTCCTTGCAGGCTCTCTATTCGCATACTGGGTGCCGTTTGAATCAGCGCATAGGCAAATGTATGTGAACGGGATATTGCTATTCAATGGGTTCATATTCATAGTCGCTTTCATCTTGTATGTCATATGGCGATATAGAAAAATGAACAAAAAGAATTCCTTAGCGTTGCGATTAGGCGTTGATCCAAAGCTTATCGAGGTTCGTGGAGAGTAGTATGAAAACGATTGTTTTGTTCTTTCTCTCTCTCTTTGTGGTGATCTTTTCAATATCTCGCATTGTGTCTGTTATCAGGTCTGGCACTGGCGGAGTTATGTTCTACATTGAGATTATCGTATATGCGTTAGTTTTCCTGATAGCTATGTTGCTGTTGTCATTTGGTGTCTATGCATCGGAAAGAAAGAGGGGCAGATTGAAAAAGCATGTCGAATTCTTCGAGATCATGCTTGGAAAGGAGAACAAATGAAGGAAGAGAAAACTACTGCTGTTATGTTGATACTCGTAGGACTTGCTGGTCTTTGCCTTCTCATTGTCATAGGCATAGAAATCTGGGATGGAGTGGCTGGTCTTAAGATGGTCAATAGAATGCTTAAAAGCTCTGCACCAAGTTTGAAATACTTACTCAAATACAATCCCCTCCAGCAGTGGGTAGCGGTTGCATTTGGTGGATTCCTGATTTTCACTGGTCTGACAGTTATGGCATGGGTTAACCAGAAAAGACTATAGATTGAGTGAGTACTCAAAGCATGACTGGGTTACACTATCCTGCCTTACTGCTCTGAAACCATCTGTATGTTCAGTCATTCCGAGGTCTGGTTTCAGTCATGCTTTGAGATCCTTTGACGGAAAAAAAATAAATAAAGCAAGAAAAGATGCTGGTCATGAGATGTCTGTTAAAGGTGTTAGTATAGTAACATTCGAGGATGACGATTACCCGCTCTCGCTTCGTACTATTGAATGTCCCCCCGCTTGCTTGTATGTGAAGGGAAACATATCTCCTCTATCGAGTTGTGAGTATGCATCTGTGTCAATTGTTGGTACACGAACTGCAACACCACAAGGTATGCACATAGCCAGATCATTCGCTCGAGATATCGCCATGTCTCATGTAGTGATAGTTTCAGGTATGGCTGATGGGATAGACTCATCAGCGCACCAAGGTGCATTGGATGCAGATGGAATCACGGTTGCTGTTATCGGAACGGGTTTGGGGAAGTTGAGTAGAAAGCGATCACTCGTGGACAGGATATCATCGAAGGGAGCTGTGATTTCAGAGTTCCCAAACATGTTTCCTGGAGGGAAGTGGACGTTCAGTTGGAGGAACAGGATAATTGCATCCATATCACAAGCAACTCTAGTTGTTGAAGCACCGAAGAAATCTGGCGCTTTGATTACTGCGAGAAATGCCATGGAGATGGGAAAGGATGTAATGGCATGCCCCGGGTTGCCTGGAATGAAGAGTTTTGCTGGTTGTAATCAATTGATAAAGGATAGCGCGCATCTTGCTGATAACTCATGTGATGTTCTAGATATTCTGGGGGTTGAACCTTCGACTGGTGATGATGTTGAGTTGAGTGAATCTGAGCAAGAGGTTGTCAACGTTTGCCAAAGACCAATGACCATTGATGAGATCTGCGAAAAACTGAATAAGCCACCCGAGATGGTTCTTTCAATACTGACTGTTCTTGATCTGAGAAATATAATTAAGAAGCTCCCTGGCGGCACATATATGAGATCGTCTATGAATGATTGATCATTTACCTATACAGAATGTGGAGAATATTTCACTGATCATTTTGGTAGATAGATTAATGCCATCGAGCTGGGAAACGAGTTTCAGCGCATCACTCAGGTCGTATGCTATCATGTCTGGATTGCCTGCATTCAAAGCGTTGACTATGTTTTTATCAATTCGCTTGAGTGTATCATGCTGACGCTTTGTAACTATATAATGACGATTCTTCAGATGTGACTTTATAATTTGTGTTACCTCTGATAAACCTTCCTTTTGTTTTACAGAGAGCTGTATCCAATCGTTATTGATTGGATGGGGAATATCTGACAACGATTGAACGAGTATTAATCGTTTATCTCCAGCGATAGGCTTTGCTTCAGGATCGAGCCAAAGCACTAAATCAGATTCACCCATCAACCGTTTCATCAAAGATTGACCTGAATCAGGGGTGTCAATATCAAGACCAGGTCCATCAATCAGTTCAATAGCTTTACCATCAATACTCGCTTCTACTTTAACATAGTCTCTAGTAGTGCCGGATTGATTCGAAACGACCGTTCGGTCAAATCCAATGAAATGGTTAAATAGAGTTGATTTTCCAGCATTTGGGGGACCAGCAATGATAACCTTTGGTAGATCAGGTTTGGATGATGAATCAAGGATGGATTTTACTAAACGAGAAAGATTATGTAGATTCATGTTAATGATGCCATTAGAGTTTGGTAAATCGTTGGGAAAACTGATCTGAGCTTCGAGATGTGTTAGGATTGATTCGATATTGCTACGAATTGATTTTACAGCTTCAGATATGCCCTCAGTTGTTTGAATAGAAGAAAGATGCGCAATTGCGTTGCCATATTCAAGTTGTGTCAGAGACTTTTTACAGTTGATAAAAGCGCGGTAAGAGAATTCACCGGGATTTGCATGCTTTGCCCCAAGGCTGATTGCGCAACTCGTTATCAGTTTGAGGATGGAAGGACTTCCATGAACCTGAATCTCGACGCAATCTTCTCCCGTAAAAGAGATGGGTGATTTGAAGGTTAAAACCAATCCATCATCAATCAATTGTTTATTTACTGGATTGATTATTCTCCGGTACGAGAATCTGCCCGGGGAGGGCAGTTTCTCGTCTTCTATAAATAATTGTGCAATCGACCAAGCCCTATCACCAGAAAGTCTAACGACTCCAACAGCTTGAGATACAAGTGCTGATGCTGGGGCAACTATGGTTTGGCTAGGCTTATTCTTTTGTGTCGACAACAACTCTTCTTCGAGGTTCATCACCAATGGAATGTGTTATCACTGCTGAGTTATCCTTCAGTGTGGTGTGGATGATCCTTCTGGCAAAGGCTGACATCGGCTGGAGTTCAACCGCTCTATTGTACCGTTTAACCTTTATTGCCGCGTTCTGTGCGATATTGCGTAGAATCTCTATCTGACGCCTTTTGTAACCGCCAATATCAACAGTTATTCGAACCAGATTGAATCCCTTCTCCTGAAGAACCATATTGACTAAATACTGAATAGCAGAAAGACACTCACCAGACTTGCCTATAAAGATTGCTGAATTTTCCATCTCCAGAGAACAGAACAGCGTGTCATAGTCACGGTGTATTCGAATCTGTACCTCTTCGCCCATGTTCTTGAAGAGATCAGTAATCATCGTTTTCAGGAATTGTCTTGCGTTTGACTCCTGCTGTCTTATCTGGTTATGGTTCCTCATAAACCTATTTCCCTTTGCTTGCATCAACTGTGTTTGGTGGTGATTTTTTCACAGTTAAGAAATAGGAACCGAATGATTTATAGTTGAAATACAGCTGATGGGCAACAGAAGCGATTGTAAAGGTAACCCAGTATACAGTCAGTCCAGTGGGGAAGCTCAGGGCTATCCATCCGAGGAATAGAGGGAAAATTATCTGCATTGCCATGTTCTGTTCTTGACCTGGCATCTGAGAAGCACGCTGTTGCACCCATGTGAAACCCGCCATCAGAATGACCATTATGTAGATTGGATCGGGTATTCCAAGCGAGGGCATCCAAAGGAAACCCTGATAATTGAGTGGAGCATAGTTGCTGATTGCTGTGTATAACGCAATGATAATGGGTAGCTGTACAAGCATCGGAAGACAACCGGCGAACATGTTGATGTTGTTTTCCTTGTAAATCTTCATCGTTTCTTCCTGCCTCTTTTGAGCGTTCTCCTTACCGGGGAAATTCTCGTTGATCTTCTTAATGAGAGGCTGGATTTCTGCATTTTGTTTCATGCTCTTAAACTGGATATTGGTCAGTGGTATGAGGATTATCTTCAGTAGGATACCCAGTATAACGATGGCAATGCCATAACTACCAAAACCAACGGTATTCTTGAGCATGTCGAGAAACCACCTTGGCCATTCCTTAAAGAACCTGGTGGGAACAACTTCAACGACGTTGTTGTCTGGATCCCTGATTTCAACGGTTACATCATCATTCTCTGCTGTTTCATACGTGACGTTGAATACGGGATAGTATTTCCTTTTTATAATATCAGGTCCAGTTGCGATTATGAAGGTGGCTGATGCCGATCTACCAGGTTCTATAGGCTTGTTGTTTATCTCTACTGTTGATGATGAACCAAGCGTGTAGGTAAAAAAGTCACTGTTTTTATACTCTTCGGTGGTAAGGTTTGGAACTTCAATTATTTCAGTGTATTCAGGGTTGGTTGCAACTCCAATCAATTCAATCTTTATATCATCAATATCAGATGAGTTCTGTTCAGGATTGATTACCTTTACATCCCATCTCATGCTCTGTTCTGGTACCATCTTAATGGTTATGGAGGTATTGATATCTGAATCTGAAGAGATTGGTTCAGTCATCTCAATGACTTCCAGCAATCCCTCTTTTTCTATGTTCTCATCGTCAATGCTGATGATTATCTCCACATCCTTCATCCCAGGTTCGATTGACCTGTCAACGCTTATTGGGAAAGATACCCTGCGTTCGTCACCAACACCCAGAAACTTTATTACCTGAGGGTTTTCATCGACCTGATAAACGCTGTTAGATGTAACTGGTTTTCCGTCAATATAGGCGATGTATACATCAGCTGATTCAATGGCATCATTTCCCGTGTTTTTTACCTTTACACCAAAGGCGGAACCTCTGGAACCTTGGTATGCTGTGTTTTCAGCAGATACAGAAACGCTATAGTCGGATGCGAATACTGGCGCGATTGACAGTACATATCCAAACGTAATTAACGCTATCAGCATGATAGCAAATGGCTTATTTATTCTCATTGTATCCTCCTGCAATCTGATACATAAAGTCTCAGATTGTTTGATTATGGTATGGGATCATAGCCGCCAGGCATGCCTGGTCTGCATCTGATAATCCGTTTTAATGATAACCAAACACCTTTCAATCCATGTTTGGAGATTGCTTCAATCGCATATTGAGAACATGTAGGGGTGTAAATGCATGTAGAAGGAGTTAAAGGCGATATAACTGTTCTGTATATCCACACTAGCAGGAGGAAGGGGAGGGATAGGATTGAAGAGATTCGAGTTTTCCAAGGAGATGATCTAATGTTGCTGAAAGCTCTCGTAAACAAACGTCCGTCAACGGTTGACGAGCCATTATAACCAGGTGTATACCCTGAGGTATCCGATGAACAAGAGGCGTCAAAGCCTCTCTTATCATCCTCCTGGCTCGATTTCTTGCCACCGCATTCCCGATCCTCTTTGGTGATATGTATGAAACCCGTGTGTCCACATTTTCCGTTGACCAGACCAGCCTCAGATGCTTTATTGCTTTCGATTTTCCTGATCTGAAAACGTGTTCCACCTGAACACTCGTTAATCTTGGTGGAAGTTTCATTCATCCTGTATACCTATAAACACACTATGATAGTCTTCATCTATTTATCGTCGCTTATCGTGAGTTGTTTTCTGCCTTTCCTTCTTCTGCGAGAAATAACTCCTCTTCCTCGCTTTGTACTCATTCTGGCACGGAAGCCAGATGTTCGATACTTCTTTCGATTATGCGGCTTGAGCATTGTACGCATATGTTTTCCTCCAAGAATAATTAAGCGTATTCTAACAGCATTTGTTTTGATATGTCAAGGAAAACCAAGTCACAAATTCTGTTTGGTTGCAGTTTTTGCAATTTGGGGTTATTAGTTAAGCATATCAATTGATATGGAGAGTGAAATGGAACGGTTAATCTACGACTTTATATCTGCGAAGGAAATACCGCAGGAATCAGCTAAAGTGATCCTGGGTGGCAAGGGTGCTGGTCTTTCAAAAATGACAAGCATTGGTCTTCCGGTACCTCCAGGTTTTACTATCACAACGCTTGTTTGTGAACCTTACTATGGCGAATGGAACAAGGCTTTGCCGGAAGATTTTAAAAGAGAAATACTCGAGTATGTGACTGGAATAGAGAAATCGACTGGGAAGCATTTTGGTTCAGAAGACAACCCATTACTCGTGTCAGTACGCTCAGGTGCCGCAGTTTCAATGCCCGGCATGATGGATACGATTCTGAATCTCGGTCTCAATGATATAACAACCGAGGGGTTTGCTAAAAAAACAGGTGATGAACGCTTTGCCTACGATTGCTATAGACGATTGATACAAATGTTTGGGAATGTCGTTCTGAGCATCGATTCTTCTCGTTTCGAGTCTGCACTCTCTTCGGTTAAGAAAACCGGTAATATCGAGAATGATCAGGATCTGTCAGCCAAACAGCTGAAGGAGGTTATCGGAGATTACAAGAAAGTCGTTGCCGATGAAACTGGAAAACCATTCCCTCAAGACCCAAGAGATCAATTGTTCCTTGCTGTAGAAGCAGTTCTCTCTTCATGGAATAATCCTAGAGCAATTGATTACAGAAAAATAAACGATATTCGAGGTCTTAAGGGTACAGCTGTAAACATTCAGACAATGGTTTTTGGAAACACTGGTAACAACTCTGGTACTGGTGTGGCGTTCACCAGGAATCCGTCAACAGGTGAAAACGTTTACTTCGGTGAATATCTTGTTAATGCTCAGGGCGAAGATGTAGTTGCAGGTATCAGAACACCATCTCCTATTGTAAAACTGGAAGAGGAGATGCCAGCTGTGTATAAGCAGTTGACAGATGCATTTGAAAAACTGGAAACACACTACAAGGACATGCAAGATATAGAGTTCACCATAGAGGATCAGAATCTCTATCTTTTACAGACAAGAACAGGCAAGAGGACTGCAGAAGCCGCTGTAAGGATCGCTGTTGAACTCGTTAATGACAGTATAATCGATAAAGAGACAGCCTTGATGAGGGTTGAACCGGCATCACTTGATCAGCTCCTTCATCCAACACTTTCCGATAAGGCGAAATCAAGTAATACTCCTTCAGCCAAGGGGTTGCCGGCTTCACCTGGTGCCGCGGTTGGTCAGATTGTCTTTACTGCAGAGGACGCTGAAAACTTGGTAAATGATGGAAAGCAGGTTATCCTGGTTAGAACTGAAACGTCACCAGAGGATGTTATGGGTATGTCGAAGGCAAATGGCGTACTCACGTCAACCGGTGGAATGACCAGTCATGCGGCTGTTGTTGGTCGTGGAATGGGTAAGTGTTGTGTGGTTGGTTGCGGACAGTTGAAGATAAATGAAGACGGAAAACAATGCATGTTGGATGGCAAGAAGATAGTCGAAGGTGACTGGATATCTCTTGATGGATCGATAGGCAATGTGTATGTGGGTAAGCTGGAAACCAGCAATCCAGAACTATCAGGGAACTTTGGCACATTCATGTCATGGGCGGATGATGTACGAAGGCTTGGTGTAAGAACAAATGCTGATTCACCGAAGGATGCAAAAGTAGCTCTCGGATTTGGAGCAAAGGGTATCGGTCTGTGTAGAACTGAACATATGTTCTTCGCACCAGACAGAATACTGTCCGTGAGAAAAATGATTCTTTCAGACTCTGAAGAGGGTCGAAGGAAAGCTCTGTTAGAACTCCTACCCATGCAAAGAGAAGATTTTGATGGTATACTCTCAGCAATGGAAGGACATCCAGTGACAATCAGAACACTAGATCCTCCACTGCATGAGTTCCTGCCGAAAGAAGAGGATGAGATTAGAGAACTCGCAGACCAGATGAACATTCCGGTCGACAAGCTTAAGGATAGAATAACGTCCCTTCATGAAACAAATCCGATGCTTGGTCACAGAGGATGCAGACTAGGCATAACGTATCCAGAGATCACAGAGATGCAAGCCAGAGCAATTATAGAAGCAGGTTGTGAGTTGACCAAAAAAGGATTGAAGGTCTACCCAGAGATAATGATTCCACTGGCGGGAACCAGAAGTGAGTTGGCGAACCAGAAGGAAGTAGTTCAAAAAACAGCTGAAAAGGTCTTCAAAGAGATGGGTATGAGGATTGATTACACGGTTGGCACAATGATTGAGATACCTCGTGCGGCTTTGACAGCTGATAAAATAGCTGAAGAGGCAGAATTCTTCAGCTTTGGAACTAACGATTTGACCCAAATGGGTTTTGGTTTTAGCAGAGATGATGTTGGAAAGTTTGTTCCCGAATACATAGAAAAGGGTATCTTTGACTATGATCCCTTCCAAGTGCTCGATCAGGAAGGCATAGGTCAGCTTGTGGAGATGGCGGTAGAAAAAGGAAGAAGTGTGAAGCCAAAACTCAAATGCGGAATCTGTGGAGAGCACGGTGGTGAACCATCCAGTGTTGAATTCTGCCATAGAGTCGGATTGAACTATGTTTCTTGTTCTCCATACCGCGTTCCGATTGCTCGATTGTCAGCCGCTCAAGCGATGATAAGAGAGAAGAGAGGATAGTTAAGCGATGGACCTCGATCGAGTGGTCGAGGAGATTGAGAACAAACTCGATATAACCAATGTGATTGGGAGGTATGTCAAACTGAGAAAGACCGGCAGGAATCATGTCGGTCTTTGTCCATTCCACCCAGAGAAGACACCTAGCTTCACTGTATCCCCCGATAAGGGGTTCTTTTATTGTTTTGGTTGCAAAGCCGGCGGGAATGTCGTTCATTTCCTAAGCAAGATCGAGGGACTTACCTACATGGAAGCCCTTAAGCAATTAGCTGATGAGGCTGGGGTGGAATTCGGTGAGATCAAGCACAAACCAAAGCTCGATAAGGAATATGAACTGCTGTCAAAGGTTTGTGACTACTTCCATAAGCAGTTAAAAGTCAATAAGGTAGCTTTAGATTACTTGATTAGACGTGGGGTCGATGACAAGACTATCGGTCAATTTAAACTGGGTTATTCACCGGGCAACAGAAGCTATCTGCCAAAGGTCATCAGCGAGATGGGATTTGACCTTAAGCTTGCTGAAAAACTGAGTCTTATTGGAAAATCGGAATCAGGATCTGTTTATGGGTATATGAGCGACAGGATAATTTTTCCGATCGTTGACCATAGAAATAGGGTTGTTGCATTTGGAGGAAGGTCGGTTGGGGATGGAGAGCCAAAATACATCAATTCATCTTCGTCAGCCGTATTCAATAAATCAAGGACACTGTTTGGGATAAACATTGCAAAGAGGAATATTTCCAAAACATCACATGTTATCGTTACAGAAGGCTATATGGATGTTATATCCATGCACATGAGTGGTTTTAAAGAAACTGTTTCTACACTTGGAACGGCTTTCACAGATGATCATGCAAGAATTCTCAGAAGGTTCACGAATCTTGTTTACTTGTTTTTCGATTCGGATTCAGCAGGAAAGAATGCTTCGATTGGGGCAATACAGGTATGCCTGAGACAGGGTCTGGAGTGCAGGGTCATGTCTGCTGAAAACGGCAAGGATCCTGATGATGTCGCATCAGAAGGTGCGACATCTGTCGAATTGTTAATGGAAGATTCGACAGAAGCTATTGATTTTGTTTTGGAGCATCTTGTGTCTGTTGAGAGTAATCCAAATTCTCCAACAACCAAATCCCGTATTGTAAAAAAGGCTATAAATATCGCCAACTGTTCCCCTGACTCGTTAGTTAGATCAAGCTACAGAGATAAAATCGCTTCTGCTATGGATGTTCCAAAATCAGCAATCAACAACTACACAAAGAGTAAACCGAGAGTGAGTCTGAATGTCACCAAATCTAGAATCGGATATGAAAGAAGGATTATCAAATGTGCATGTCGAGATTCAAATCTTGCTAAGAAGATACTCAATGTTGCATCAGCAGAATACTTCAAGGATGAAAGATGCAGGGAGATTTTTAAGGTAGTGAAGAAATTGAATGGAGATGTCTTTAAGCTGGAGGAAGAAATAAAATCGGGAAAGGTGAACGGAGAACTAATATCTGTTATTGCTGGTATGTTAATTACAGAAAATGACGAACAGGATGAAAACCTTTTCATCGACCAGGTGATCAGCGATGTTATTCGTTTTGACCTTGAAGTATTACATAAAAGGTATAAAAATGGTAATTTAACCCAGATTGATTTCGAGCGTTATCTAACGCTTCAGAGGAAAGTTCGTGGCACAAAAAGAAGCAAAGAAGAAAAAGGGAAAGAAACTGCAGGAAGAAAAGGAAAAACCTGCAAAGAAGGCTCAGTCCAAGTCGAAAAAAACAAAGAAGAAAACACCCAAAGTAACCATTACCAGTTCTACGAAAGTATCCACCAAAGCAAAAGACAAACAAGTCAAACAATCGAAGAAAACGATAGGGAAGAAGAAGACTCAGCTGAAGAAGAAATCTTCTTCGACTAAGACCGAATCAAAAACTGAAGAAAAATCAAAAACTAAGGTAAAAATCCCTGTAGAGGAAACAAACAAAAACTTAGTAGAAAAAAATGATATCAATAAAGACAATCTGAAGAAGGACACAGAAGCAACAGAGATAGATACGTACACAAGAGAGTACCTTAGTGATGTTATGGGTATGGATCTCTCCGGTAATACTCCAAGTCAGAATGCCATTAGGGCTGATCTTCTTCAGGTTCCAGAGCTTGTTTCTCTAATAAAGAAACACAAAGACAGTAGTGTAGTTTCCTATCGTGAGATAATGGATCTCATGGGCAGGATGGATCTCACACCTGACCAGATTGATGAAATCTACTCTATGTTTACTGAGGCTGGTATATCGTTTGGTGATGTAGATATGAAGGGTTTTATCAAACAAGAGGAGACACGGAAAACCAAGAAAACCAGATCGCTTCGACAGACAGAAGTCTCTGATCCCATTCGAATGTACCTTAAAGAGATTGGAAAGATTAACCTTCTGACTATTCATGGTGAGATAAATCTTTCCAAAAGGGTCGAAAAGGGTTGTCAGGAAGCAAAAAAGAAACTCATTGAATCAAACCTAAGATTGGTCGTATCGATTGCTAAGAAATATACAGGCAATACACTTTCATTCCTTGACCTAGTTCAAGAGGGCAACATAGGTCTTATTCGTGCTGTCGAGAAGTTTGATTACAGGAAGGGCTTCAGATTTTCAACGTATGCCTCATGGTGGATAAGGCAAGCCATAACAAGAGCTCTGGCTGATCAGTCCAGGGTTATCCGAGTACCAGTGCACATGGTTGAATCGATAAACAAACTGACCAAGATTCGTAGAGCGCTCTATCAAGACCTGGGTAGAGAACCCACATTTAAAGAACTTTCAGCCAAGATGGGCACCACACCTAGAAAGATACGTGACTATCAAAAGATAAACCTTGAACCTCTGTCTCTAGAGACACCAATAGGTGAAGAGAAGGACAACAAACTCGGTGATTTCCTTCCAGATGACACGGTGATTTCACCAGAGGAAAAGATAGTAACCAAATACTTCAGGGAGCAGATGAATTTTATACTCGATATTCTGACAGACAGGGAGAAGGAGATAATAAAGTTGAGGTTTGGTCTGTCCCATGAATACCCACACACCCTTGAAGAAGTAGGCCAGATATTCAAGGTCACTCGAGAAAGAATCCGTCAGATCGAAGCCAAAGCCATCAGAAAACTTCGACTGAAAGTACGAACAAAAGATAAAAAACAGCTCATTTGATGAATCTCTCTGACTGTCTTAACGAACAGCAGTTGTCTGCTGTGCTTCATGAAGAGGGTCCCATATCCGTTTTTGCCTGTGCTGGTTCTGGAAAAACAAGAGTCATAACCTACAGGATAGCGAGGTTGATTTCTGATCTTGGGGTATCTCCATCATCCATTCTGGCATGTACATTTACCAACAAAGCCGCCAATGAGATGAAGGGGAGGGTGTCTGACAGTATTGCACAGAAGGCAAATGGCTTGTGGATTGGCACCTTTCATTCAATATGTTTCAGGATTCTGAGGAGAGAAGCATCACATCTGGGCTATAAACCGGGTTTTACCATTTTGGACACTGAGGATTCACTGGCAGTTGTCAAGGGTATCGTCAGGGGCATGAATATCGATAAAAGAGCTATAAATCCTCGTTTTGTAAGAAATGCGATCTCAAGTGCCAAGAATGCAATGATAAACGAGGATCAGTATGCACAAACTGCTAGGACGCAGAAGTCAGTGATCGTTTCATCAGTCTATAAACGATATCAAAGAGAAATCGAAGAGATGAATGCGATGGATTTCGATGATCTCATAAGCAAGACCTTGAAGCTGTTTACTTTTTACAGTGGTGTGCTTGATAAATACCAGAACCAGTTTGAGTACTATCTGGTCGATGAGTACCAGGATATCAATCCCTCTCAACATCAATTGATAAAATTGCTTGCTGGCAATGGGAAAATGAACATCATGATAGTCGGTGATGATGATCAATCGATCTATGCTTTTAGAGGTGCAACTCCTGGCATTATGCTTGATTTTAAAACGGATTTCCCAGGTACAAAAATGGTCAAGCTCGATATAAATTATCGCTCAACCTCCTCTGTGCTGTCTGTCGCCCATCAGTTGGTTAGTAAGAATAAGAGGAGAGTCAAAAAAAATCTGGTCGCACATGCCGGTGAAGGGCTGAAGGTATCCCTATACAGAGGTATGGAGCCATCTGATGAGTCATACCAGGTTGCACGTGAGATTCAGAAGGGTCATGAGAATGATAATCGCAAATACTCTGACTATGCGATCATTTATCGAACAAACGCACAGAGCAGAACCTTTGAGGAGGCTTTAATTTCTCGCGCTATTCCATATCAGCTGATTGGTGGGATAAGGTTCTATCAAAGGAAAGAGATAAAGGACTTGTTGGCTTATCTAAGATTTGTAGTCAATCCTGCTGACCACCAATCTTTTAAACGAGCTATCTTATATCCAAGAAGGGGTATCGGTTATTCCACAATCAACAAACTAGATCTGATATCTAGGGAATTCAAGTTAACCCATGATAAAGCCCTCGCACACCTCATTGAGAATAATGCACTAAACAGTTCTGCAACCACTAATGCAAGACATTTCCTTAACCTGATAAATGAGTTAAAGGTACTTGCTGATACAGAGCCTGCGCACAAGGTGATCGAAAAGTTGATTGAAAGACTGGATATAATTAGCGTTCTCAGGTCATCCGATACTGAGGAGGATGAATCAAGAGCTGAAAACGTTGAGGAGTTTCTCAATCTCTCAACCGAATTTATGGGTTTCACAGACGAGGAAGGCCTTGAAGCATTTCTGGCATCTGTGTCTTTAATAGCAGATATCGATCAATCGAATACGAATGCTGATAAGGTGCTGATGACTACCATTCATCAAGTAAAGGGTTTAGAATTTCCGGTTGTTTTCCTCTGTGGTCTTGAGGAAGGGACGCTCCCTCATATAAGATCGATTGATACAGAATCGGATATTGAGGAGGAACGTAGACTCGCATACGTTGGAATGACGCGTGCAAAGGAGATGCTTCATCTGAGCTACGTAACCAACAGACACATCCATGGCATACCAAAGGTATGTACTCCTTCGAGATTTGTCAAAGAGATAAAGGATAACGAGCATATTGAAACCATCGGTCTGTCAGGTAGTATTAAAACCGATGGAACAATACCAAGTATCGGCAGGAAGAGATTCAAAAAGAAGGAACCGGTGGTTGTGAATAAGGGCGATATTGTCAATCACAGAGCCTGGGGTACAGGTAAGGTGATATCGGTTGATGGTGAGAATGCAGAAGTCGAGTTCAGCTCTGTTGGACCGAAGCTACTCAATCTTAGATACGCACCAATCTCAAGGGAGTGAAACTGATTTTGAGATCCGTTGAGATTCTGATAGAATTACTCAAGGATTGAGTAGAGAAGGAGATGGCAATGAAGAGGATAGTGATATCATTATTATTGGTTGTCGTAATGATTTCTGGTTTTTACTTACCATTGGATACTTCTGTCAAAGCAACCGGTGAGTATAGACCATACCTGAAGATATTGGTCTGGGGAACTCCCACTGGTACAATCGGACCTATGGTAAAGAACATCATCAGTGATCCAACCCGAGGAGTAAACGTTGCCATTGGTGGTGATGATTATGTCACTTCATTTGAAAAGCTTGAAGAGAAGATAAGGTACAGAGGTTATCATGTTATATGTTTGCTTGATACCGATAGCACGGCTAACCATGATATTCCAGCGGAACTTGAGGAGCTGATTAAAGAAAGATGTTGTGCGGGGATTTCTGGACTTATCGTCTCTGGTCATATACTGGAACCGTCTGCCAACAATGAGATAATAAGGTCACTTGCTGGCGCTCAACTCGGTGAAATGAAGGAAGTGGGCAGAGCTTTAGTCAGGGTAATCGATACAGATCATGAAATTGTGAGGGATGTTGCCCAATCATTTCAGTGTCACCTGGATAAGATACACGAACCCATACTGTATCCGACAACGCATCTGATTGTTCAAACAAACAGTGGCATTAAAATGGTTTGGACAAATTATACGACATGTGGCACGAAAACGGGAACTATAGCTTTAGGTACCACAGCCATAGCACTTGGCAATATTGAGATGAAGAGAATATTCTGTCATATGCTCTACCATGTTATGGGCAGTGGTTGGTTGCAATCGAAGGAGGCACCAATAAATGTGACCGTAACTCCAGGTGATGATAAGGCACTGATTGAATGGGAAGACCCACAGGATCCAGGTCCCTGTTTTGGATATCGTGTTTACAGACAGAAGAATGGCGGTGAGTGGTTCTCAATTCATGACTTCCCACTAATAGATGGTGAAACTGAATGGTTGGATATAAACGTTGAGAATGATAATCAGTATTCATACAAGGTGTGCTGTATCTCAGGGATAGACGAAGTTGTTGCGTGTTCGCATGTAGCTGGCGCTGTACCTGGAAAACCAATGGTAGAGATTGATGAATCAATGCCAGAGCAGGGTTCAACCGTGGAAGTGGTTGGTGATAGTTACACGGTAAAGGGTAAAGTGGATCCAAATTCAAAGGTCTCGATTGAATGGATACTAAAACCATCTGGT
The DNA here is from genome assembly GCA_964613055.1 of uncultured Caldisericales bacterium. GTDB lineage: Bacteria > Caldisericota > Caldisericia > JAAYUI01 > JAAYUI01 > JAXGMQ01. Next base: position 147,774 of record CAZTGD010000001.1, read on the forward strand.
ATTTCTGGCACAGTAGAAACAGTCGCCGATGAAGATGGGAATTATGAGGTTGAAATTCCACTAACACCTGGGCAAACCGTTGAATACACTGTCGTTGTAGAGAATAAACTCGGTGACAAGGAGACCATTGGACCATTCTATGTGAAATGCCAACAGGAACAGATAATAATAATGTTTTCAATAGGCAGTAATGTTGTTTATGTTGATGGATACAAGTGGCCAAAGGATCTCGATACAGCACCATTCATAACAGAAAATGATCGAACTATGGTCCCATTCAGGTTTATAGGAGAAAGACTGGGAGCCACTCTAGATTATTCTCCAAAGCCTGTGGAAGGTGAAAAAGCAAAGCCAGTGGAGAAGGTCTGGTATGAGATAGATTCAGCAACTGAGGGACACGTACTCGTTGAGGTCTGGATGAATAAGGCAACAGCCAAGAAGAATAGAGAACCATATGAGATGGATCAAGCCCCTTTCATTAAGAATGGTAGAACGGTTGTTCCAGTAAGGTTTGTCACAGAGATGCTTGGAGCCAAGGTTGAATGGCTAGCTTTAACAAAACAAGTAAAGGTAACTTATCCAAATACAGAACAATAGATGAATATCAACTATGACCTGAAAGAAAACAACAGACTAGACTCGTTTCTTTCTGAACGGGTTACGTTTCTTTCAAGAACTCAGCTTGCAAAAATGATAAAGGGTGGTGATGTCACTGTTGATGGCATTGTTAGAAAACCTTCATTCCAACTGAGTTATGGGAGTAATATAGATATCCTTCTACCTAGGCAAGAAAAACTTAAAATAGAGCCGGAGGACTTGGGGGTAGAAATAGTCTATGAGGAGAATGACTTCTTGTTGGTCAATAAGCCTCAGGGGATGCTTTCTCATCCAACAGGTCTGACGAAGAGTGGTACCCTTGTTAATGCGATGTTGTACTACTGCAAAGGCAAATTGTCTGGCATGATAGGTAAAGAGAGACCAGGAATCGTTCATCGTCTTGATAAGGGAACATCTGGTCTGATGGTTATTGCCAAGACAGATTTTGCACTAAAGGAATTCTCCTGGAAATTCAAGCACCGAACAATAAGTAAAGAGTATGTAGCTATCTCAAAAGGATATCTATCAATGAATAGAATTGTTGTCAACGCACCAATCAGTAGGGATTGGACCCACAGGTGGAAGATGGCTGTTGATATTGATGGGAGAGAATCAGTTACAAGGATAGAAGAGATAGAAAGGCTGAATCAATTCACATATGTGAGAACAAAACCTGAAACTGGTAGAACTCACCAGATAAGGGTTCATATGAGTCATATCGGACACCCAATACTGGCTGATGAAGTATATGGGGGTGTTGATTCAAGGTATCCCGCAGAGTATCCATTCCTCCATTGTCAAAGCTTGATGTTCGATTTTAAAAACAGGCAATATGAATTTTCAGTAGATCCACCAAGTGTTTTTAATGAAATGCTAGACAGGCTTAGGTTGACTAAATAACAAGAATATATAGACTTCTAGTTGATATGAATCTCACTGAAGTTGACTCCAGAAAAGTGCTTAAGAGCATTGGGATACCTGTTTATCCAGCAGTAATGGTCACAACACCTGAAGAAGTAGAAGATATCGCTAAACAGAATGATTGTATGGTAGTCGTGAAGGCTGAAATAGGTATGGGATCACGAGGAAAGTACGGTGGGGTACAACTTTTAATGCCGGAAGAGGCAAGACGAGTTTCAAAAACACTGTTTAGTAGGAGAATCAAAGGAATTTTCGTAGATAAATATATGATTGCTCCTGCTGTGGACATTGACCGTGAATACTATCTCTCGATTTTTCTAGACAAAATGCTTAAGAAACCTTTGATAATTATTGGTCGCCATGGTGGGGGAGACATTGAAGAGATTGCACAAACATCTCCAGAATTAATAATGAAGCTACCTATTGAGATCGATCGTAAAAAAGTAAATATTTCTGTCGAAAAAATAGCCGCATTCATGGAACTTCCAAAGAGACTATATAAACCCTTTGATGGAATTATTCATTCACTTATAGATGGATTCTGGCGCTACAATGCAACACTCATAGAAATAAACCCGTTTGCGATAGACAAATCAGGTGATTTGATTGCAGTTGATGCAAAAGTGAAGATAGATGATTATTCCCTTGACAAGTTGAGTAATCTGAATGTGGACACGATGCCGTATATGACAGAAAACGAGATAAAAGCTCGCAAAAATGGTCTCTCTTATTTTCAGATAAATGGTGATATTGCCTGTATTGTAAACGGAGCTGGATTGGCCATGGCAACCATAGATGCAATATCCACCTATGGAATGAAACCTGCTAACTTCCTTGATGTGGGGGGATCATCATCACCAGAAAAAATAGTGAATGCACTGAGTATTATTAAACAGGAGCCATCCATTAAAGCGATATTTGTAAACATGTTTGGTGGCATCACCAGGTGCAGTGATATAGCAAAAGGTCTATTGTTGGGATTAGATGAGACAGGTGATGATATACCATTGGTTGTTCATATATCTGGAAATGAGTCAACGGAAGCAAAAGAGATATTAAAAAGCGAGGGGATTACATGCCATGGTAGTATGAGATCAGCTCTTGAGCACTTAAGGGAAATAGTTCTAGGGATATGAGCATACTAATAGATCAACAAACAAGAATACTCGTACAGGGAATAACCGGTAGAGATGGTTCATTGCATGCAAAGCTGATGAATGTTTACAGTGGGAAGGTGGTTGCTGGAGTAACCCCAGGCAAGGGGGGGCAAGAAGTTCACGGTATACCGGTATATGATACCGTGAGAAAAGCCATTCTCGACACTGGAGCTAACACATCAGTTGTTTTTGTACCTGGTAAGAATGCATTTAATGCAGTTGAAGAGGCAATAAAGGCTGGAGTGAAGTTAATTATTATCATAACAGAAGGTGTTCCTGTTCATGATGTAATAAGATTGATGCATGAGGCTGAAGACTATGATTGCAGACTCATAGGACCAAACACGCCAGGAATGCTCGTTCCAGATTCAGTTATTGCAGGGATTATCCCTGCCACAATTGCCAATAAAGGTAAAATTGGTCTTGTATCTCGGTCTGGAACACTCACCTATCTGATATCATCAGATATCTGTAAATCTGGTTTAGGCATATCAACAGCCATTGGGATTGGAGGTGATTTGGTCGTTGGGACTAGAATTGTTGAGGTTGTTGAGATGTTTGAATCTGACGATCAAACTGAAGGGATTGTCCTTATCGGTGAAGTAGGCGGGTATGAAGAGCAACGTGTATCACAACTCGTTGAAGAAGGTAAGATTAAAAAACCTATAGTGGCGTATGTTGCTGGCGTTAATGCTCCACTTGAGAAGAGGATGGGACACGCGGGTGCTATTGTTTCAGGCAAAGGAATGAGCGCAAAAGATAAAATCGAATCTCTGAAATCTGTTGGCGTAAAAGTTGTCTCGTTACCCTGGGAAGTACCCAATGCACTAAAGGAGTGTTTAGGATGGACATAGGCATTATAGGCCCGAGTCAGTCTGGAAAAACAACAGTTTTCACTGCGATAACTGGAGTTGAGCCCGGTTATGAAAAAGGGAAGAAAGCTATCGTAAAGGTGCCAGACGAGAGATTAGATCACCTTAAATCGGTGTTTAATCCTAAAAAGCAGGTTAATACAACTATCACTTTCATTGATGCTTCTCCACCAAAGGTAACTAAAAAAGGTGGAGCAGATCAGGGATTTCTAAATTTTATCAAAACCGTATCTGCATTATTGGTTGTATTACCATGTTTTAGGGCTGGTGCAAAAAAAGAGCTTGATGATATTTTGGATCTGCTTCTGTTATCTGATATTGAATTTATTGAAAGGATGCTTGAGAAAGAGAAGAAGATCAAGATTGATCCTAAGTATAAGGGGCCTTCAATCGATTTGCTTAATAAGATGCACAAGCATTTAGATGAGGGGAGTTTTTTACGGGGAATATCCATCACTCCAAATGAACAGAGATCGCTGAGTGGGTATGAATTATACACTAGAATGCCAATATTCGCTGTATTGAATGTATCTGAAAAACAGAGTAATAAAGACATTCTATCGGAAACACAGGAGGTGATAGAGTATCTGAATGAGGTTGGAATTGGATACGTCAGTTTGTGCGGTTCAATAGAAATGGAGATATCACAACTCAACGAAGAAGATAAACCGATATTCATGCAGGAGTATAGCATAGAGGAAACCGCTTCAGGCAAGGTTATTCAAAAGGTCTTTGATCTTCTTGGGCTTCAGGTGTTCTTCACAGCAGGTGAGGACGAGTGTCGAGCTTGGACCATCAGCAAAGGTGATTCTGCGGTTGTGTCTGCCGGAAAGGTTCACACAGACATAGCAAAACAATTCATTAGGGCTGAGGTGTGTTCATACGAGGATTTCATCGACTGCAATAACTCTCTTAAAGAAGCAAAGAACCAAGGAAAACTAAGGCTAGAAGGCAAGGAATACACTGTCAAGGATGGAGATATAATAACGTTTCGACACAATGCGTAGGGAACTGTCGAATCTTACTTAAATAGAATATTCTTTATTTCAGTTTCTTGTTTGTTGAAATTCATTCTACCATCTATTGCGGGGACTATAAAAAACATTGTAATAATTCTAAGAATATTCAGGTGTATTGGCAGTGGTGAGTTGTAAAGTTTTGCAAACAGTTTGATTATGTGGAATGTAGATATGGAAAGCATAGCAAATGAGAGACTTCCATATATTCCAAACAACTCTGATCTATAAGAACTCACAAGCAGAATCGTCGAAAGGATAAGAGTTGCCATATCGAAAAAGATAAAAATATAACTCGAAATAACTGTAATATTTTTTGGATTAGATGAAAATGCAGAAGGTAAAAGCCAATATATAATAAATAAAACAATGAGCGATACTATTGATGCGATCAGGGGATATAGTATTACTTTCAATCGATTTACTTTGGTTGTTTTTAGTTTATTCAAGTGAATGATTTCTATTATAAGTGCTGTACAGAGATAGATATATGTAATAATAAAAAGAATATTGCTAGATATCGAAATAGGAATTATGTGTTGGCTATCATTGGATGCCACTATACTTGACATTGTACTGCCAATTGTATTGAGGATCATCCCGAATAAAATGTATCTCCAGAAAAAAGACTCAAGTGATTTAGAGCCTCTAAAGAAAAAACACAGATATGCTGATGATACTATCACAATAATAAGAATCGAGATTCTGCCCAAAGAGTATGGGTGGAGAAAGCCATCTGGTAAGCCCTGATGAGTAAAAATGAGTCCAGCGATTATTGAAACCAATACAAAAAATAATCCCAAAATCGATACCCAACTCAATCTTAATCTTCCAGACCCCACAATCATGATGGAATTATAGGATAATTTTCACATTTTTGCAAATTGAGACGTTACTACTAAACTACAATGCTGACAATCTTTCCCTTTGGTATAATAACCTTTTTTATCTTCTTACCATCGATGTATTTCTTGATTTTATCTGATGAAAATGCCATATCTTGGATTGCTTCTTCTGATGTGCCAGCTGGTACCTGGAGTACGTCCCTCAGTTTGCCATTGACCTGTACTGGGATTTTGACCATGTCGTCTTTTGCTAGGGTTGTGTCTCCCTCTGGCCATGTCTGAAGATGAATTGATCCTTTGTGTCCGAGTGTTTCCCACATCTCTTCGGTTATATAGGGGCATATAGGTGCAAGAAGGATAAGATATGTTTCAATGATCTCTTTCCAGACACTTGACCGCGTAACTTTCAAATCAGTCGAATAATGAGAAAGTGAATTATATGTCTCCATAAACGTTGAAACAGGTGTATTGAATCTGAAGTTTTCTATGTCTGATGTGACCTTGAGAATGAGCTTGTGTTGGATTCTCCTCAGATAATTTGTATTTGCTTCATCAAGTTGTTCATCTCCATATTCGATTTCGGTGATCATTTCCCAGACTCTGCCAAGGAATCGGTGGAGACCAGCGCAACCCTTCTCTTCCCAAATAACCTCACCCTCAAAGGGTCCCATAAAGAGTATGTAACCTCGAAGGGCATCTGCCCCATATTTCTCCACCATTGAATCTGGTGTGACAACGTTGCCTTTTGATTTGCTCATCTTCTGATGATCGCTTCCCAACAGCATGCCCTGGTTCAGAAGTTTAGCGAATGGCTCTTCGAATTTAACGAGTCCAGCATCATACATCACTTTGGTCCAGAATCTGGCATAGATGAGGTGCATTACAGCGTGTTCAGCTCCACCAACATACACGTCAACAGGAAGCCAGTATTTCACCTTTTCTGGATCGAAAGGACGTTTGGACTCATGCGGACTAGCATAACGTAGAAAATACCAGGAGGAGCAGGCGAATCCATCCATCGTGTCGGTCTCACGTTTTGCCTTACCTCCACACTTTGGACATGTTGTATTTACAAATTCATCTACTCTTGCGAGAGGTGATTGACCATCCCCGGCAGGCTGGAAGTTGTCAATATGAGGAAGCTTAACGGGAAGATCCTCTTCGGGCACCGGTACAGTACCGCAATTCTCGCAGTGAATGATTGGTATTGGTGCTCCCCAATAACGCTGACGACTGATTAACCAATCCCTGATCTTGTAGTTAACATCTTTCTTCCCTTTACCGTTGTCCTCAAGCCATTTTGTGATGACAGATTTGAATTCCTCTGACTGCATTCCGTCATACTGAGAGGAGTTTATTACAATCCCCTGTTCCGTGTATGCTTCAGTTAGGTTGTGTTTCTTTCCGTCAGGTGAAATCACTTCAATAATTGGTAGCATATACTCGGTAGCGAAAGTAAAATCTCTTGTATCATGTGCTGGGACACACATGATGGCTCCTGTACCGTAGTTGACTAAAACATAGTCGCCAATCCAGATGGGAATCCTATTACCATTGACTGGATTTATTGCATAAGAGCCAGTGAAAACACCAGTTTTTTCCTTGTCAGTTGCTAGGCGTTCTCTCTCGAGTGTCTTATTGCTCTTCTCTACATATGCGTCAACTGTATCCTTGTAATCAGGCTTCGTTAGCTTGGGAACCAGCTTGTGTTCTGGTGCTAGCACCATGTACGTTGCACCAAAGAGAGTGTCTGGACGGGTGGTGAATATCTCTATCTCATCGTCTGTCTCAGCTGTGAAAGTGACTTTAGCTCCGTGGGATCGATTGATCCAGTTCCTCTGCATTATCTTGATCGGTTCTGGCCAATCAACGTTCTCAAGATCATCTATAAGTCTGTCAGCGTATTCGGTGACCTTGAAATACCACTGCTTCAAGTCTTTCTTTCTCGCTTCACCACCACAGCGCCAGCATTTTCCATCCTCTACCTGTTCATTGGCTAGCACTGTTTTACAGCTGTCGCACCACCATTGAGAGCCAAAGTCTTGATAAGCCAATCCTCTTTTATAAAGCAACAGGAAGAACCACTGTGTCCACCGATAGTAACTCGGATCGGATGAGTTGATCTCCCTGTTCCAGTCATAACTGGTACCAAGAAGTGTCAATTGTCGCTTATAGTTCTCGGTATTTATCTTCGTTGTTTCTTCAGGATGGATACCCATCTTTATGGCGTAGTTCTCTGCCGGAAGTCCAAAGGCATCCCAACCTGTTGGATGGAGCACATTATACCCCTTCATCCTGAAGAACCTTGAATATACATCGGTTGGTATGTAGTTCCTGCAGTGGCCAACGGATAGGCCAGCCCCTGATGGATATGGAAAGTAGTCGAGACAGTACATGGAATCTTTTCCTGGCAATTCAGTTGTTTTATATATATCAGCGTCATCCCAACGATGTTGCCACTTATCTTCAATGGATACAAAATCATACTTACTCACAATATCCTCCTTCGGGACATAGGTATTATCGACATATCATACAGTTATTCTTCGATTAGGCAAGAGAAAAATATAATGCGAACTGAGCTTTTGATATAGTATGAATTTGAATCATTTGAAATGTCTAAAAATACCAGCGATTATATTTATCCGTGGTGTTCTTTTACTGTAACTTGCATAGTCATTACCAAATCTCTCTAAGCATTGATGATCAGCCTTAATAATCGTGAGAAATATGAGTATGGAGTTTGAAACCGATATCAACAGAAACAACCAATGAGGAACAAAGATGAAAAAAGAAACAAAGCACAAAATAGCACCAAGATACATAGGATGACGAACAATCCCATACACACCATGTATGATGAGTTTCCTATCTCTGTTTCTAATATGAGTGATTACAGACAGAAAGATAAGCAGGAATCCTGGAATAAGAAGCATCTGCCCAAGATAGAAAAGCATGGGATGGTAATATGGAACATTAATTGTAAATACCAAGATAAAATATGCGATAATAGACAAGCCATGGAAGATGTAAATTAGTACATCAATCAAAGTTGATTCATTTCTGCCACTCCGCACGTCAAGGAATATACACATATTAGAGTGTTTTTCAAGATTTGACATAAGGTAAGTAGCAAGAGATTAGAATCTATGAAAATGCATTCCTAACCGATCTCATCTTATAAATATAGGATTGAATAAACGACCGTTATTACCAATACTCTGGATTAAATAACAGAAAGTGGAGATCCAGAAAAGGTGGTGGACCTGAGGGGATTCGAACCCCTGACCTTCTGCATGCCATGCAGACGCGCTGCCAACTGCGCCACAGGCCCATGACTGGCTATAATACATTTCAGATACACCTTGTCAAGGGTTTAGCAACACTCCTTGACACTCTATCTATGCTTGATATATTAATCATTCATGTGGGCCTCTAGCTCAGTTGGTTAGAGCGCATCCCTGATAAGGATGAGGTCAGTGGTTCGAGTCCACTGAGGCCCACCATTTCATTGTGGAGGGGACGTAGCTCAGCTGGCAGAGCGCCTCGCTTGCACCGAGGAGGTCGGGTGTTCGAATCACCTCGTCTCCACCAGATAGGTCAAATGTCCAAGGGAAAGTACAACAGGTCTATTCGCATTGTCGGTGGCTCTTTGCGTGGTAGGAGCATCGATATCTCTGCGAAGTATTCAGGCAGACCCACTAAAAATATAGTCAGAGAAGCGCTGTTCGATATTTTGGGTGACAGGGTAAAGTATTCAATATTCTTAGACCTTTTCTCTGGAACTGGTGCAAACGGCATAGAAGCTATATCAAGGGGAGCGCAAAGGTCATATCTGGTTGATATGGATAATGAAGCAATAAAAATGTCTGTTTCATACTCAAAGAAATTCAGTATTCAGGAAGCAGTGGAAATAAAAAGAATGGATTCAAGACGATTTGTAACCAAAGCTGTGTCCGAGAATATGTCCTTTGATATCATATTTGCTGATCCTCCGTATGCACTTGCGAATGATGATCTAAGGGAGATGTTTGAAGGGTGTGCAAAATTGATTGGTGAATTTGGCATACTTGCTGTTGAAGTTGAGTGCAATATTGAGTATCCTGATAGAATCCTAGGTTTAAGGAGGGTCAAGGAAAAAACCTATGGAAGGACAAAGTTGTGCATATACGAGGGTTCTGTATCCGGGAACGTTTGACCCACCCACACTCGGTCATATTTCTCTTATTGACCGAGCTAAAAGGACTTTTGGAAAAGTAGTTGTCGCAGTAGCTGGATCACCATCCAAGTACCCTGTGTTGAATCTTGCCAAAAGAGTAAGTGTTATCAAAGAGATATATAAAAATGACGACATGATAGAGGTGATATCCTTTTCCGGATTGCTTGTAGACCTGGCTAAAAGGCTTGATATAAGTGTAATTATTCGTGGCATGCGAGGACCATCTGATTTTGAATATGAATATCGTATGGCTACCACAAATGCCTTTGTTAACAAAAACCTTGAAACTGTATTCCTGATGGCAAGGGCACAATACGGTTTCATATCCTCAACGCTTGTAAAGCAAATAGCAAAAGAAGGTGGAGATATCTCTAAGTTTGTGCCAGAAGAGGTTGTATCTGCATTCAAGGAGGTCAACGGTGGGACTGATTAAAGACCTTGAGGAATTGAGGGATCTGATAATGAATGCCAAGAAGTCCGCTTTCTCTGAAACGGTTATGATTCCTCAAAAGAAGATATTGTCACTCATGGATAGGATAATTGTAAATTTTCCAGTTGAGTTCGAGGATGCATCTGAGGTCATCAAACAGAGAGAAGCTATTATACAAAAGGCAAAATCTCAGGCTGAATCAATAAGGAATGAATCGAGTGATATTGCAGAAGCTGAAATCAAAGCTAAGCAGATATTGGATGAAGCACAGCAGAAGGTTGAGAGGATGAAGTCCCAAGCTGTTGATTTCATTAGGCGAGTAATTGATCAGACCTTGGTTGAGATTAAAAAGACCGAATCGATTTTACAGGAGAGCAAGGAAGGAGTATCAAATGCCGATATATGAGTATGAGTGTAAGGATTGTAAAAATAGGTTTAGTGAATTGGTAGGTATGAATGATAAGCATCCCAATTGTCCTAAGTGTGGTAGTTCAAAGGTAGTCAAGTTGGTATCTAAGGTTGCTGGAAACCCATCCAATTCTACTTGTAGTACCTGTTCATCAGGTTCCTGTAATTCCTGTGGTGTATCGTGATTGATAAAAAATACAGATTGGATTTCCCGCTTCTATGTGGTGATAACCCTCCAATCTATTTCGATAATGCATGCATGACTCTGAAACCCAATGTTGTAATTAATGCAGTAGTTGAGTACTACAGAGAATACCCCATGTGCGAGGGGCGTTCCGGACACAAGCTCGCTGTGAGGATGGGTAATGCGATGCTCGCTTCTCGAAAAGCGGTTCAGAGATACATAAATGCTGAATCAAGCTCAGAGATCGTGTTCACAAAAAACACAACAGAATCAATTAATATAGTGGCAAATGGTATCGACTGGAAGGATGGCGATGCCCTGCTCGTGTCAGGGAAAGAGCACAACTCAAATTTCCTTCCTTGGCAATCATTGAGGAAACGCGGTGTCAATGTTGTTGTAGTTGAGCAGGATGAGGATAACCTCTTCTCATTATCCTGCTGGGCTGACGCAATCAAAGAACATAAACCAAAACTTCTGACATGTTACATGACATCAAATCTTGATGGGGAAACAACACCGATCAGGTCTCTGTGCAAATTGGCTAGAGAAAATAATGTCATATCGTGTGTTGATGGTGCGCAGGGAGCCGCGCATCAGCATATAGACGTTCAAGATATTAATTGTGACTTTCTTGGATTGTCAATACACAAAATGTGCGGTCCAACGGGTGTAGGCATCCTCTACGGTAAGAAAGAATTACTGACCCATTTGGATCAGTTTAATAAAGGTGGTGGGACGGTAATTGATGTTAGTTATGATAAATCAGACATACTCGAGGCACCACGTCGATTCGAAGCTGGTCTTCAGAACTACGCTGGTATTGTTGCTACAAAGCATGCTGTTGATTACATAGAGGGCATTGGACTTGACAATATCCATCAGCATGAGATCGAGTTAAACAGGTATCTCCAGAATAGATTGCAGGATTTACCAGATGTATCAATAATTGGACCCCAGAATCCAGAGGACAGGGGAGGCATAACGAGTATCACTGTCAAGAATTTCAATGTACATGATCTTTTTATGATTCTCGACGAAAAGATAAATGTAATGATGCGGGCGGGTAGGCATTGTGTTCATGGGTGGTTCAACCATACTGGAATCGATGGTACGTTAAGAGTGTCAACCTATCTCTACAACACAAAAGAGGAGATAGATACATTTTCTGGCGCCCTGAAGGAAGTACTCTTGGAGGAGTAGACAATGTTTGTAAAAAAGATTCGCTTTTTCCTTTGTATCCTTGTTGCACTCAGTCCCCTTGGGTTGCAACCGATATACTCTGCAACCGATTACTCCTATGCAGGCATAACCCAACAAATAAACGTAGATACAATAACTGAACACATGAAAATACTTTCCAGCGATGAGTTTGGTGGAAGGATGGTCGGTGAGGATGGCAGTACATTAGCACGAGACTACATCGCAGATCAGTATGAACAGATGCAACTGAGGCCAGCAGGTGATGATGGTACCTACTTTCAGCACCTCACGACTGATGTCTGGTATCCGAGAGCGTCACTTAAATTTAACAAGCTAAATCGAGAAGGTGAATTCTTAGAGTCATTCGAGTATCGAAATGATTACAATATCTGTGTTTTATCGGGTTCAGGGAAGGCTAAATCTCAAGTTGTCTTTGCCGGTTTTGGGATAACGTCAGAAGAAATCCTTGAGTATGATGACTATAAAGAGATTGATGTGGAGGGAAAGATAGTTGCCATAATCAGACATGCTCCCGATTTTTTCCAGGAGATGATGGCTGAGCATCAAGAACTCTATCCTCACATGTACTTTCAGACAAAGATAAGCAATGCAAAGAGTCATGGAGCAGTGGGTGTTATCATTCTTGAGAATCCAATGCTTCCATCCTCAAGTCAAACCAACCTAAGCATCAAGCAGGGCTCTGGTTCATATTCTGATCTTCCATGTTTGTACATGTCGGTTGATGGATCTAACAAACTTCTTACGGATTCTGGATTTTCTTCTCAAGAGCTCTACGAAAAGATAAGCGAAGACGGAGAACCATTTTCATTTGTAATAAGTGATACAAAGGTTGATATGGATGTAAATATCGACTACACAGAAAATGTTGATACATCCAATGTAATCGGTTATATACCAGCTACCGATCCATTTGGCATGAATCATACAGTTCTGATTACAGCACACTATGATCATGTTGGGATTGACCCAATGGGGAATATTTATAACGGAGCTGATGACAATGCATCAGGTGTGTCGGCAATGCTTGAAATAGCAAGGGTATTTTCGCAATCCAACCTCAGAGCCCATTCAAATATTGCATTTGTAGCTTTTACTGGTGAAGAACTCGGTTTGATAGGATCAAAGTATATGGTAAGCGATCCCCCCTTTCCACTTCAGGGTATGACTGTGCTGAACATGGACATGGTCTCCGGCAACAATAATAAAGTGTTCTGTGGTTTAGGTGAATCACACACCTTCCTTGCTGATGCATTGAAGAAATCGTGTAATCTAGTTGGAGCTGAGTTTTTAAGGTTTACTCCTCAAAATAACTCCGATCACGCTCCATTTGCAAATGAGGGTGTTCCAGCAGTTTTTATATTTGGCAATGGTGATATGAAATGGCATGTTCCTGATGATACATTTGAGAATGCATCGATGGAGGGGATTGTTCTCATTTCTAAGGTTGTCTCATTGACGACATGCCTGCTGACAGATCCTTTTTATCTTCATGTTAATGGCGACAACATGGGTGTAATCAAATCGACCAACCCTGAATATGAGATCACAGGGTACACCGGAAAAGGATGTATGGTGTATGTGGGAGGACGATCAACAATAGCTTCTGAATCGGGTCATTTCAAACTGAATGTGCCACTTGTCGAGGGGGATAATGAGGTAGTAATAACTGCAAATCAATTTGGGACGGGTGACAAGATAACACGGTCAGTAACAATCAACTATGCACCAGATCCAGAGTTAGAACTTTCAAAGGATATGCTCAATTTTGGTTATGTCTCAGAGGAATATGGCGTTGATCCCATTGCATTCAAGATAATCAACACCGGTGTTGGACCAATTGAGGGAACTGTCGAATCCTGTGCAGATTGGCTAACTATTTCACCAAACACTTTGAGTCCAGATACAACAACCGTAACTGCAACTGTAAATCCATCAAAGGTAACTGATATGGGACTCAATACATGCATCCTTACAATCAATACAACTGCCGGAATGGCATTCGTACCTGTTACCGCCGTGAAGAGTTCAACGCCAATCATTGAGGTTGAACTTCAGGACAACACCAACGATGCCACATTATCAGGCACTCGAATAAACATGCCTGATGAGATAATTCATATTGAGACTGGTTATCATTATCCAGCATCGGTGATATCAATGGCTTTTGGTGCGGACATATCGTCCGATGTGAACAGACGCACAATAAAACTGCGGGGCAAAACTGTAAGGTTCTGGCACGGAGCAGATGTTGCGATTATCGACTCAAAACCAATAAGGTTGAAATCTCCTATACTGTCAAACGATAGTGGAGAGTCGTTTCTGCCGGAAGAGTTACTTTCTGAGATTGGGATATCAGTATCTGAAAAAGATGGGAAACATTTCCTCAGTTGGGATGCAACGCCTTTAAAGCTGTCAATTGAACCAACTGGAGATGAGAATAGATTCAAGATAAAGACAAACCGTAATGCACTGTGTGTTGTGCGAGAGTACGCTGATTGGATGTATGTCTATCCAAGTATTATTGACACATCAAAAGACAATGAATTCACGGTGTATGTCGATAAAGCCAAGCTTGAAACAGGAACTGAATTCACAACAGATATTAACATTTTAAGTAATACCGCAACAACCTCAATAACATACTCCCAGACGATACCAGTTACTAAAAAAGTGATAGAAGTTCAGATAGATTCAAAGAAGGCATACATAAATGGTAACGAGATGATTTTAGAAAATCCTCCATTTATACATGTTGACACGACTATGGTTCCTTTCAGGTTCATAAGCGAAGCATTTGGGGCTGATATTAAGTGGGACGGTGACACAAAAACGGTTTTTGCTACACTGGGAACAACGATTGTCGAGATACAGATCGATAATATAACTGGAAAAGTCAATGGTATTCCAATGACTCTTGTTCGCTCCCCGATGATCATAAATGGGCGAACGTTCGTCCCGTTCAGATTCATTGGAGAGGCTTTTGGTGCAGAGGTAGAATGGATTTCAGAAACTAAAAGCGTAAAGGTATCCATTGATGAGAGTGAAAGATTACCCAAACCATCACTGTCTGATAGTAGAGTTGAGTTGGAATGGTTTGATGCTGAGTTGGACGGTATTGGTCCCAGAAAAAAGGTTGATGTAAGGAATATTGGAAAAGGCAATCTTATCGTTACTGATGTGATGGTTGTTGGTGAAGGTCTAAAGGCAAGTATCGATGATTCAGAGATTGTTTTACAGCCTTTATATATTGAAGAAGGTTTAAGAGGTGCAAGTTTTGTTATAATAAACACTAATGGTGGCAGTATTATACTTGATGTACAATTGAACATCTGCCCCAAGGACTCCGTAGTATTTGAGTGCAATGAGACCAATACATGGTATATAAACGGTCAGGTGCAGACAGATCCCGTCTATACAATTGACGGTCTCTACTCGACAAATGTGGGAAAGGTTATTTCTGCTGTTGGTGGAACCTATGGGTATGACTATGTCTCAAAGGATATGAATGTATTTCTTGCGGGGCACCATCTTCGGTTATCTACAATAAGTGGAGATTTCTGGATGGATGATCAGTACACTGGATGGCGTTTTGATTATGATGTCATCAATGAGGATGAAGTAGTACTACCGTGGTCCACTCTCGCATTAGCATTTGATTGGGAGATTTCGGAATCACCATACATGTCTTCGATTATACTCAAGGCTGAAAAAGAGAAACAATCATTTCTTACTGCTGATAAACCAAGCATTGATCTGATTTATTCTCAGTCAATAATGAGCATTAAAATGACCGATTTTGTTTGTCCGACCTACCCGCTTCGAGAGGATGGTATATATATAAGCAGTGAAGACGATGCGGAATACCGTCTGTACTGTTTCTTTGACGAATCTGACAGGAGTTCAAGGATCATTCCCTACATCGAATCAATTAATAATCGCTACGGTGATGATATGAGCGTTCGTCTTGTTTCTGCTCAGATTCCGACGGATATGGAAGTTGAGAAATATATCGCAGGAAACAAAACCATTAGAAACCAGTTGTCGGATCTTGCACTCACTTCAATTGATACCAGCATTCTATTCGATGACAAAGGTCAGGTGTGCGATGATTTTCCAGGTGTGTCACTCCCCAGGCTGTACATTGTAAACAGCAATGATAATCTCGTTTTCTGGCTACCTCAGTTGGATGATAATCAGTTACTGTACCTTGAACAGGCAGTCGTTGCCTTGCTCGATGGAACCGGTTTTGTCCCTCCAGATGTTGGAACAGTCAATGTTGAGAATACCGGAGGAAAGGCGGGGAAGGGAAAACTCACCTCCAGCTACAATCAGGTTAAGGTTTTTTCAAGTGATTTTGAATCATCACCAGCCTCTGTTGCAATCAGTTTTGACCCCGGATCAATTAATTGGGACAAGCCATATGAGACCTTTGAAGTATCAGTACTCGGTAATTCCAATTCAATACATATCCCAGTTCGATGCTGGAATATAGAAAGAGGAAAAACAATCACATCATACCACGATGGGGCTAGTGTAATAAGAACCGATGGTATAGATATCAATGTGCCATCTCCCTGCACATCTGGAGACAATCCAATTGGACCAATTGGCGAGATACTCGAGGCTATGGGAGCTGAAATCCTACAACCCTCGCCAAATAGTGTTCGTATAGTTGCAGGTAATACAGATGTAGGTTTTGATATTGGTGATTCAACTATCGATACTGGGAAGAGAAAAGTCGAGTTTACAACCCCATTCTCTATCATTGAAGGTGTTCTATATGGACCGATTAAGTTTCTATCTGAGTTTACGGATACAACGCTAGCTCAGTTTGATAATACAACAGTTGTTATATCGACCAAGGTTAAGGGCAGTATCTCAGAACCTAGACTGAAGGTTGATAAAACTGAGATTCAAATAAACGACTATATTCCAAAAGGAGGAGGGTATCTACCAGCCATCGATTTTGAGCTTGAGAGTTATCCCAGAGCAAACAGTGGAGTAACCAGGTTGAAAACACTAGCAGATATGGAAGATGTAAAACTTGTGCTGATTGACTTCTGGGCAACATGGTGTCCCCCCTGTAAGATGGCAATGCCCTATCTTGAAAGGCTTCATAGAAGATACAAGGATGATGGATTGCTTGTTCTTGGTGTTATAACAGATAACGTTAACGATGATGAGGTTGTATCAACCCTTGAATCATCAACTGAGATACTTTCGAATATGAACAAGCTAAGACTTGACGAGATCACATATGACATGGCATATGATATTATTTCAGATGATGAACTGAGCACCTTCAGGAAGTACAATGGTCGTTCAATTCCAAGGTTGGTTTTGGTTGATGAAGAAATGAACTGGATTCACACGGAAACAGGATTCTGGGAGCAGGGTATGAGGTCGCTTGAGTACCGAATAAGAAGGAAACTCGGTATTGAAGAGAATTCAGAGATGCCACAACTGAAAATAATGAATGAAGGTGTTGGGGTTCTTGAAGGCACTATTTCATCAAGTCTAGATTTTATAAGACCCTCTATTGTTGAATTTAGTGAACCAAATATCATAGAGTGTGAATTCGTCATAGACGGTATAAACCCTAGAATACCGACCAAAGGATATCTAACAATCGATTCAAACGGCGGGAAAATTGTATTACCTATTTTGTATAATCCCTTAAATGAAGTGAGTCCATATAAGATAACAATCGATACAAGCGATGCAACTGTAGAAATAAACAATCAGATCATTTCAATACAGATTGAATCAATTATTGATGAACAACGGGTGTTGGTTGATGCAAGACAGTTGTTTTCAATATTGGGTAGTCATCTGGATGTTCTTCCGGATGGAAAGCGTGCAGTTGGTAGATTTGAGGTATGGGATATCGTTGCGATAGACGGCAAACAAAAGATCCTTGCAGGAATACATGATTTTACAGCACAAAGAAAGGTTCAAATTAGGGGTAATCAGGTATTTATTGATTTCGAAACGATAGCCGAAATAATGGGAGCCCAGTATGAACCAAAAAAGGGAAAGAACAAAATCTATTTGGAGTATCAACCATGATAGACATACCAGATGAAGCAGAATTTGTAATAGACATACTCAAAGGTCAGGGCAAGATGACCACAAAAGAGCTTGAAAAAGAGATAAAGAATCTAGGCATAGCCTGCAATGATGCGGCTAGCAAATTCCTTCCTGGACTAAAATCACAGGATTACATAAAAGGAGAATTCAAGAATCGAACCTGGCATTGGTGGGTTGATGAACAAACTGAAGGATAGGATATCCAATCTTCCAAAGGAGCCGGGGGTTTACCTTTTCAAGGATAACGGGGGAAAAGTCATATATGTCGGAAAAGCCAAGTCTCTCAGAGACAGAGTTTCTTCCTATATAAACCCAAGCGATCAAACCCAGAAGGTTAAAGCTATGGTATCCCATGCAAGTGATGTCGATTTCATAGTGACCAACTCCGCACATGAAGCACTTGTGCTGGAGAATAATTTGATAAAGCAGTATCAACCTCATTACAACATAATGTTGAGAGATGATAAGGACTACAGCTATCTTGTTGTCACCAAGGAACCATTTCCTCGGTTACTGCGAACCCGAAGCAAGGAAGATATCAGGGGACACTACTTCGGTCCGAGTACAAAGGGAGGTAGTTTTAAAATCAATATCAGAACCCTGAGGCAGTTTTATCCGATCCGCACATGCAAAGTGGAACTGCCTGAAAAGAAGTGCAGGGCATGTTTAGATTACCATATCGGCATATGCAGTGCTCCCTGTGATGGCTCAATCACTCAAGAGGGTTACAATGTCATCGTTGCTGAACTACTTCTTCTGTTATCGGGCAGATACAAAAAACTCGAAATGACTCTAAAAACAAGGATGGAATCTGCTTCAAACTCACTCAGATTTGAAGAAGCAGCTCGCTATCGAGAGAGCATAAAACAGCTTCACAGCATCATGGAATCACAACGTGTTGTTTCCGAGGATGGAATAAACAGAGATGTTTTTGCTGTTATAGCCACAGATGGCAGGGCTTGTGTTGGGTATCTCAAGATTCGAACAGGTCGTTTAATATTGCACCAGCATTTTATGGCAGATTCAAACTTTAACTCTAAGCCGTCAGAGTTCTTGGGAAGTGTTATGCAGGACTTCTACAGTTCGAACGAGTATTCGGATCTACCCTCTGAGATTCTGGTGTCGCATCATCCCGAGGGAGAACAGGAATTACTATCTTTTATAAATCAAACAAGGGAACTAAAAAGAAAGATTAAAATAATTCAACCTAAGAGAGGCGACAAAGTCAAACTGGTCAAGATGGCAGAAACAAACGCCTATCACCATATGTCAGAATTGAAAAGAAGAGAGAGGGTATCAATTAGTGAAAATGCAGTATCTGAGCTTATGAAAGTACTTCAAATGAAAAACCTTCCGCTGTTGATTGAGGGTTATGATATTGCCAATATTCAGGGAAAATCAGCTGTTGGTTCACAGGTGACCTTTAGGGACGGACGAGCATATAAAAAGGGTTACCGAATCTACAAGATCAAAACAAAGGATACACCAGATGATTATCACATGATGGAGGAGGTTTTAACGAGGAGGAGAAAGCATTGGGATGATGAAAGTTTTGCTCATAATCCACATTTGATCATCATTGATGGAGGCAAAGGACAGCTATCTGTGGCTTCAAAGGTATTTAAGGGCGTTGATGTTATGCTGGCATCCATTGCAAAACAAGAGGAACTGATATTCATTCCAGGCAGAAATGAACCAATTAAGCTAGAGGGAAATAGCTTTGCTCTAAGACTAGTAAAGCAGATAAGAGATGAATCACATAGATTCGCAGGAAGACATTATCGTATTCAGCACCGAAAAAGGTCAGGTCTTGATAAGAAAAACCAATAGAGATATACTCAAACACGTGAGAAATGCTGTGTTGATAGTTTTGTTGTCCTTCATGTTGGTGAGTCTAACCGTAGTTGGCTGTGGAGACGGGGATAGAGAAACATTAATTGTAGTTCCAAATCTACTCAATTTAAATTCTGATACAGCAAAGAAAATACTCGATCAAAGGGGTCTCGATCTACAGGTTATTGAAAAGAAAAACTCGGAAAATCTGCCAGAAGATTCAATCATTTCACAGGTACCTGACCCCGGAGAAATCATCAAATCCTCCAGAGCTATATCCGTTGTTCTGTCTAAAGGTAGGGGAAGAGTCGTTATGCCAAGACTCATTGGTATTGATTTCAGAAGTGCAAAAAAAATGATTGATGATGAGGGACTTAAGCTGGGAAACGTCAATGAAATTGAATCATTCCACAATCCAGTGGGCACGGTTGAAAAACAATTTCCAGCTGAGGGTACAGAGATTGGTAAGTACTCCCCAGTCACACTAACAATTTCAGTGGGTTCTTACCTGGTAATGCCAGATCTTATTGATTTATCGGTCGATGACGCTTTTGAGCTGATCAGCGAAAGCGGATTCAACACAGATCGAATCAGAACGATTTCTATATTTGATGTGGACGATCCTGGTTCGTACAACAATGTGCCTTCAGGATATGTTGTCAGGCAGGATCCAGAATCAGGGATGCATGTAGACAGCGAAAATCCCATTGATATATACTTCAAGCCATGACGCTTCTAGCCCCTTCTCTGATGGCTGGAAATCCCATGCATTATCAGCTAGAGCTTGCTAAGATCATCAATTATGCCGATATTGTTCACCTCGATGTTATGGATGGTCACTTTGTTCCAAACCTTGGTTTGTGTTTGAATGTGTGTGAATCTGTCTGTAAAGAGAGTTCTATTCCGTGTTATGCACACCTCATGGTTACAAATCCAGCAGATTATCGTGAACGGTTAAGGAACATGGGATGTGATTGCTTTGTATGGCACATCGAAAGCAGAGTAAATCATGCAAAGCTGGTCAAACAAGTTAAAGATGGCGGTATGAAAGCTGGCATAGCGATATCTCCAGGTACAAGAGTGTCGAGATTGAAGCGTGTAGCTAGATTGGTTGATATGATAACTGTTATGGGTGTTTACCCTGGCAGGTCAGGACAGAAGTTTATCGATGATACGATAAAAAGAGTGAACACGATAAGAAAGTTTCACGGAGATTTCCTTGTTGAGGTCGATGGTGGTGTGAACGAGAGTAATGCGATAGAGCTTATTGAAGCCGGTGCAGATATTCTAGTCTCAGGTTCCAGTTTCTTTAACTCGAACAACAAAAGGGAATTCTCAGATAAAATAAGAAACCTAAGGAGATAACATGAAAAAACTCATCAGTTTGATTCTATCCATGTTGTTATTGTGTGGATTGACTGCTTCACTTATTGCATGTGGTGGAGAACACCGGATGGAAGGATCCGTGAGGAACGCAATAACAAATGAACCTATGGTTGGAGTTACAGTTACATTTGATGATAAAGTAAAAACTAAAACCAATGAAGAAGGATTATTTGCATATGAAGGCATTGCTACAGGTAATCACACTGTATTCTATGAGTTTGATGGCTTTAAGTCACTCATGGAGACATACAACATTCAGGATGACTGGTTTTCAGAAGTGAGTCTCCTACCATCAAACATGGAAAACGATTCCACAGTCATGGAAGATACAGAAAATGAAAATGATAATACAGTAGATCCTATACCTCCTGGTTCTGAATCTGTTGAGAAACCTGAGCTGAAATTCTATACCAATCTCGATAACTTTAGAGCAACTTTATCAAATGCACCAACAACAGTAAGTGTCGAAAATGCCGAAATTATTGAATCAGTTGACGGCGTGGTAAGAATATCCAAACACGATAACAGTATGATCGATAAGTCCTTTGAAATAATTATTAATGGAAATACAACATATGATAAGGATCCACAAACAGGCGATTGGTTTATGCATACCGAGCCTGTCGATCCATCATTCTCACAGATGACTCCTGCTACCATGATAATGGACTGGTTTAACATAATCAGAGAAGTCACTACAACTGAAGAAGTAAAAATAATTAAATTAGATAATATATCAATAGAAGATAGAAGTTACCAAAGGTTTCATATATCTGGATTAGGTAGGGATATCACACACTCATTTAAAGGTGAAGTTTATGTATATGAGGGATACGTTGTTGGATTTGATGGTATCGTGTCAACAGGTGAAAGAGACTATCAGAGAGTAACCCAATATGTAATGATTAGAGACATCGGGAAAGTTGAAGCGATACAAATTCCAACTAATGCTAAATCAATTGATTTTCAAGATTGGACTAAACCAGAACCCATTCCCCCAGAAGAGATGCCATCTCCTCCGCCAGAAGAGATTAGAGAACAACCCCTTACAGATAGATAATTACCGTACAACAAATCTCAATTGGATAACCGACATGGATGGTTATTAGAAGGTTTATTCGTTAGTAGTGGATGCGATTAGAGTTTAATATCCACTGCTCACGAAATGTTTATTATCTAGCCTAAGTTCTTGCTTAATTTTTTTAGTCAGCTCAAGGGCTTTGTGAATTGGTCTCTGCCACATGTTTCTGCCAAAAATGAATCCGTCTACACCAGCCGAAAGTGAGTTTGCGACCTTTATGAGCAGTGCATCGTCTGATACCTTGGAACCACCTGAAACAATAACCCCAGCTCTGCCAGCTGATTTGACGACTCTCTTCATCATGGTCATATCATCTTCATTCAGTGAATCATAAGCTTTAGGTTGACCAGAACTCTGTTTCGGGTAGTTAATCTTTATCATATCAGCACCTAGTTCAAGGGCGAGTCTGGCGGCATAGTCAACGGCATAGATAGAGTCCTTGCCACCTTTTTCAACGATTGCGCATCCCCTTGGATAAGACCACACAACCAGCGGCATTCCATATCGCTCACATTCAGCTCTGACATATGACAGTTGATGGATATCATCGTCCTGTCTTGGAGAGCCTACATACAGAGTGTATCCAACAGCGTCTGCTCCAAGTCGAACAGCATCCTCCACGTCTGCTGTGAGTGGAGAAAATGCTAGATCATCAGATGGAATGTTTGTTTTACCGTTGACTTTGAGGATTAATGGTACCTTTCCTGCATAGTTTCCAAGATACCTGCTGGCGAGTCCTATATGTAGGGCGATAGCTGAGTAGCCACCCTTTAGAGCGAGTTCAAATTGATATTTGGGGTCAATCGAGTCTGGGTTGGGAAAGAAGTCAATCGGCCCATGTTCCACACCCTGATCAATGGGTAAAATAATGCACTTACCATTACCCGGCCCATGTTCATAAAGAATTCTCGTAAGGCGAACACACTTTCCTACGGAAAGATTTGTCAAATCCATATATTCAACCTACTCACAAACCAAATGGTAGAGTTACAAGGCTGTTTGAAATAAGCGGCCAGATGTAGTACATGACGAGTATGACTATATCAGCTACAACACATACGATTATTGTTGCACATATTGCCTGTAACCATGTGTAATCGAATAGAAATTTAATTTCAAAGTAGAATGCAACAAACGATAAACCAATTACCAACCATATCTTAAAAGGGTCAGTAATAGAGTTTAGAAACAGCGAAAGTACAATATGTGTACAAAATAGAATCAAGGCACAATAGAAGAGACGACCAACATTTTTAAACTTGGGTGACAGAATGTTTACAGCTATAAGGTTGCCGATAACAAATCCAAGCATAACAATAATATAGAACACAATTGCCCAG
>CAZTGD010000002.1:0-116879 GCA_964613055.1 uncultured Caldisericales bacterium
GGTTCAGGCTCAAGCCAAGGATGAGAATGGTGACAACATCAACTACAACGTCAGCTACTCCTGGCAGACTGACATAGGAATGCTGTCTGGTCTTACAGGAGATGGAGTGACATTAACAGCACCTGCATCAGCGGGTAGCGGAGTGATCACCTGTACTGCTGACTACAACGATGAAAAGATGAATGCTGTTTGTTCTGTAACGGTGACTCCACCACTGGGCAGTGTTTCCATTTATCCATCTGGAAGTAAAACATTGAGTACGAATTCATCACAAACCTTTCGCGCAACAGCTTTGGATACCAGTGGAAATGAAATGTCAGGTGTTAACTATTCATGGTCGATATCTGGTGGTATCGGATCATTGAGTACAGTAAATGGTAATACAACAACACTTTCAACAGGATCAAGCCCAACAACAGGCACAATAGCATGTCAGGCAGAGTATGGTGGAGATGTTAAAAGCTCATCTGTGACTGTGAGTGTTATTTCAGGTCAAGTAGATCCAGATCCTGGGGATCCAGGAACTGAACCCACATCGATCATTCAGGGCACTGTATCCCCCCAGAGTCACAATATTGACAATGACCTGAGTGTTTTGACATTTCAGATATCGTCATTAGATGATCTGTCTGGTGGAGAGATAAGACTGACCTTTCCTGCTGGATGGAGTCCACCCAACGGAGCTAACACGAAAGTAATAGCTCCATCAGGTGTTTCGTTGGGTACTGTCACCTACAACTCTTCTGTATTAGTTATTCCTGTTGTAACCATGACTAAGGCAAAAACTATAACCGTTAACTATATGGACCCCACTTATCCAAGATCAGAAGGAGTATATAAATTCACGCTTCAGGCAAAAAAACAGAACGGATCATACGAACAGGCAAGCCCACATCCTACAGTTGAACTCCTGGAATCATCAACACCACCTCAGAATGTTTCTGGAACAGGTAGATGTGTTGTTGAACCATCCACTGCATCATCTGGATCAACGGGGGTTAAATTCAAATTCATATTCACTGCAACTGCGGATATTTCAAATGGTGAAGTGCAGATAAAGATACCGCTTGACTGGACTGCTCCAACAACCTCACCGGGGGCAAAGGGATATATAAAGATTTCAAACATGACCGGAGAAGTAATCGATCTTCATGTTATTCCAGGTGGTTACATAGCTTTGATGCTTGGTGATTTCCTCAAGAATCACACGTTCACTCTTGAATATAATAACGTTACCTTACCGATGGAAGAGAAAACGTACACATTCAATGTGATGACTGTGGGCAAGGTTGGTGAGTTAAAGAACATACCCAATCCGCCAAAGGTAACACTTGCCAAAACCAAGGTCACAAATGTCACATGCATACCAACACCAAACTCAGCTGGAGCTGAAGCTCAGTATCAGATAACATTCAGGACATCGGATGCGGGAGTATTGACCAAAGATCAGTCGTCAATAACAATCGGATTCCCCTCAGACACGACAGTTCCTGCAACCATACAACCATCAACCGTTAGTGTAATGGGTGTACCATTGATAGCGCCTCCAGATGTAAACGTAAACACCAGAGATGTGAAACTCACAGTTCCAACAGATGTCCCCCCCAATACAACTGTATCTGTAAAGTTCGACATAGAATCAGGTATTCTCAATCCAACAAGCCCCAAGAATAACTACAAGATAACAGCTCATACATCATCGGATGCTTCAGCTGTTCCGTCAAGCAACTATGCAATTGAGGCTTCCACAATAAGCATTCCAGAGGTAACTCCCGATCCCGTGGTTACAAGCGCTGAGGCCCAATATACAATCAAGTTCAAGGTCGGTGGATCTGGAGCATTGAAGCTAGGTAGTGGACAGATTATCATGAGATTCCCCAATGATACGTTCATCCCAACCAACATACTGGCAACAAAGATCACTGTAAACGGCAAGGCGATCACCAAAAGACCAGAGATAGACACAGTTGCAAGAAAGATAGCGATATATGTACCGAGTCCAGTTCAGGCGGGAGAGGAAGTTGTTGTTATCTTTGATAAGGAAGCAGGACTCAAGAATCCAACACAATCCGGTAACTATACTGCCTGGGTT
The DNA here is from genome assembly GCA_964613055.1 of uncultured Caldisericales bacterium. Classification (GTDB taxonomy): domain Bacteria; phylum Caldisericota; class Caldisericia; order JAAYUI01; family JAAYUI01; genus JAXGMQ01. The sequence goes on from CAZTGD010000002.1 coordinate 2,093, forward strand.
AGCACAACTCAGGAGACAATTGAGGTCGAATCAGACTCATATGGTATCGGTGAATCCACAGTTACAAATGTGATGGTTGAGAGTAGTTCCTTGGATGCAAGCGATACCTGTGTAGATTATGAAATATCATTCAGAACGGGTAGCTTTGGTGCATTGACGTCATCATCAACAATCACGATCTGGTTCCATCCAAATTACAAGGTAGGCTCGATAAGCAAGGAGAGAGTGACCGTTAACGGTGCAACTACCAAGTCTACTCCAAAGGTAAGGCAGAATCAGTACATAGATATCGAAGTCCCTCAATCACTAAACGCTGGTTCGGAAGTCACAGTCAAGATTCAATGTCTCAATAACCCGACTACCCCTGGTCAGTATGAATGCAAGGTGAGTACATCATCCGAACCGACATTAATACAATCTAACACATTCAAGATCGGTGAGTCTATGAGTACTAACATGACCATATCTCCTGCCAATCCCGATGGTGACAACGGTTGGTATAAGTCAAACCCATCACTGATGTTCGACTGCAATGTCTCTACTGCGACAACCTACTACTCACTGGATGGGGATAACAGAAAAGTATGGGCAGGTGTGCCAATACGCCTTGATGATGGCATTCATATGGTTCAGTACTGGTCAGAGGCGTCTGGTTTCAACTCTGAGGCAAAACAGACGGTTTCAAACATAAAGGTTGATACGACAAAACCAATACTCAATATCACTACACCAAAGAATGGTATCACCGTTGGAGCCGCTAAATTGGATCTTGCTGGGACATATGACGAAGAGAACATACTTGAAATCAATGTTGGAATAAATGGAGCTACAAGCAAGACAAGAATGACTTTTGACGAAGGAAGCAGAACCTGGCAGGGATCAACCATGCTGATCAGGGGAACTAATAGACTCGATATCAAGGCTATTGACGAAGCTGGTAACGAGAGTTTCTCCCCTATTGTCACTGTAATTTATGAACCCGGCGCTGGAGATGAAACCTATGATATGATCATCGTTAATCCAAAAGACAACCAAGAGCCGCCTGGTGGTGTGTCACTAGTCAACGAGAGTGAAGTTGGATATCACCATCTTGAGATGGATGTTAACTTCATTGTTTCAGCAGAGGGTGCTAACCCAACCATAGAGGTAAGTTCAGAGTTGGAACCGGATAAGTGGACTGAGTTGGATTATGACTCAGCACAGAAGAAGGCAACTGGTGATGTCACATTCAGGGCGAAGGCAGGAGACAACAAGGTCTCTATCAGGATTAAGGATGCTGATGGAAAGGTAGTCAAGACGATCAACAGGATCGTTGTCTGCAAGGTCACAGTAGAGTTCTACCCCATCAAGAGTGCCGATACGTCAAGTGGTGGTACAGTCAATGAACCTGACAACATGACGTTCAATGACAAGACAATTACAAACATGGATGCTTATCCATACATAGAAACCTCCGAGGGAAGAACATATGTCCCGTTCAGATTCCTTGGCAATGCATTTGGAGCAGAGGTAGGTTGGGATGCTAACACAAGGACCGCAAGCTATGAATTTGAAGGAACACGAGTTGAGTTGGTGTTGGGGTCGAATCAGGCAACCATTATAAAGGATGGAAAATCGACAACAATACCTTTAGATGAAAATGATCCAAATGTGAAAACAAAGATAGTTGATGGAAGGCTTCATGTACCACTTAGGTTTGTTTCAGAGGCTTTGGGTTGGAATGTGGCATATGAAGGTGGCTCTGTAAGAAAGGTAACTGTTTCCTACCCGTAAGGGTGAAGCTTATGAGACACGTGAAACCACAGTCAGACAATACAGAAGACGGGAGAGAGCATGTCTCTCTCCCGTCTGAGACACACTATATGATAAAGACCATGGCGATGGAGATGGAGAGGTTGTCTTCAGACAACAACGCTCCACCCATGCAAAACAGAGAGATATCCTTTGAATTGGTGACAGGTCATTCCGGTCACCAGAGTAACGCCAGATGATTTATGCTATAATGTGAGATGTTTGGATTAATGAATGTGAATGAATGCGACCAGAGCAAGATGTTTGGTGTTAATATCAAACACACGCGAAAGGTCTCCTTTGCAAGGAGGAACAAATGAGAAGATTTGCATCAATTGCGATAGCGATACTGATGATTGTCAATATATTACCCATGGCTGTAACTGCCATGCCAGCGGTTGCTGGAACAGTTACGGTTGTAGTTCAGGATGTCCCAGGTGTGGCACAGAAAGCAATTGCTAGAACTGGTGGCTACATAATTCAACTTGACTATACACTGGGTGAGAATGCACTGACTCAGGCTGAACCAACCACATGTGGTGCTGTTGCTCCAGATCATCAACATGGAATTAAAGTGAAGATTCCAAACAACTTCCCAGTTCCTTCTGCTAATAACCTTGATGAAGGTTATATAACAGCGGTATTCACTGTGGGAGGTGGAGCAATAACACCAGTTTACACTGATGGTATGTATGCTTACTTCTACTTTAATCAAGCCAGTGCAGGAGACGTGATCACCGTAAGATACGGAGACCCTGCCAATGGGTTGACAATGCCTGAACGACCGAATAGATACACTTTTTCATTCTATGCCCGTATATCAGACAATGAAGAACTTCTTTGCCCCGGGAATATGAAGGAATTCACATCACCAACAACTGGGTTCCAGACTGTGACCCCAAGTCCACAGGTATACGTACTCACAAACATGACGCCAGCTACACTCACTTTTGATCCCAATACAGAGTTGACAACAACAGAGATGACGGTTCAATTTACACTTGGAGCAGGTGAGGAAAGATCTCTTTATCAAGGAGACATCATTAGGATACAGTTGGACTATGATGCCGCGGCAGGAGCATTCATAGCTGATGCCGCACCTGGTTTTGTGCCGAGGACAACTCAGGTTCCACTCTCTATAAACAAAGAATATGTCAAGGTTAATGGATCAAAATGTAGTGTAAGCCCAACCATTACTCAGATGGCTGGAGGGAACTATCAGATTGATGTATTCATACCGAGAGATATCCGATGCTCCAATACATCTGGAAGGTCTGTGAAGATAGAGTTTGCTAAGGAAGCAAACATCGTCAATGGTGCAGGTTCTCCTTTTGAAAGGAATGCCTTGATACAGACTCTTCGAGGGAACCTCGTTCCAGTCGAACCAAATCCGGATGTTTCAGATGGTGTTGTGGACGGATTTCTTACATCCACTGCGTACAGGATTGGGTCAGTTGTATCATCTCCAGCAGTTACTGTAACACCAAATGAAGTTGGTGAGAATGCTGCATATACAATAGGATTAGCTCCGTGTGGTGATCCTGGTTCTCTTCAATTTGGTAACAACGGAACATTACTTAAAAACAATGGAACAATATCTTTTCAGTTTCCTAGTGGAACAACAATCCCAAGTTCAATATCTCCAGGCACAATAACAGTAGATAATATCTCTACAGCATCAGGTCCAACCGTTGTGAGTAAAATACCACAAGTTTCTAGGAACACAATAACCATTCAAACCCCCGTGGATATCAACGCTGGTGATTGTATTGTTGTCCAGTTCCTAAATAGTGCACATATTGAGAATCCATCTGTTGGAGATGATAATTACTACATCAATATATGGACAAGTCAGGAACCTACGGTTATTTCTTCAATGGTCTACTCTATAGTAAATCCTGGATGGGCTAGGGTCAACGTCAGTCCAAACATATCTTTCACAGACGCTTATCTTTGGCCCGGTTCACAATCAGGATATGGGTTACCACCTCCACCACCTCCACCATCTCCATGGGAACATGCAAAATATTGGCAATTTTATAACACATTTGCACAGACAAATCTAACATCAGGTGCGAAATACACGATTCAGTTTTCACTTCCACAAGATGCAACAATCACTGCAAATACTTCAAATATTGATATTACCTTTGATCAAGAATACAGTCCAATTTTTAATAATTGGTTTGCTATGCCGGCACCGAACCCATGGACTAATCCATCACAGTATTTTTCAGTGAATGGTGTACAATGTGGTTTTGGAAATGTAACTTATAATGTTGCGAATAGGGCATTTAGAATAATTTCTCCTGTTAGTGTGAATCCTGAAGAACAATTGACAATAACGATTTCAGAAGGTTTTGGTCTTTATAATCCTGATCTGGATGAAGAAACAAGACAGTTCCAGATTGGTATTGATTATAACGCTTCTGGTGCCAATCCAGGAGATAATCCAATTCCTGATATTATGTCTGATTCATATCTTATAAAAACAGAGATAAATGATGTTCAACATCAGGTATTGACTCCAGTTGTAAATGAAATATCTGGATGGACAGTATCATTTAATCTTGGTGATAAGGGTAACATGCAATGTTCAAAACCGAACTTAATACCTGGTGATACAATAGAGATCATGTTTCCATCAGGCGTTTCATTACCAACTACATCTATACCTGGGGGTACAATAAGGATAAATACATGGTCAGCAGGCACTTACTTTATTCAAAATGCGTATTTCAATGGTGATATACTATATATTACAGTACCATCATCTTTAGGGAGCATTGTTGAGAATGAACGTGTAACAATAATGATACCTGAAACAATAGCGATAAAGAACCCATCAAGTATTGCATCTCTATCTGTAGCTGTTAGAACATCCAGTGAACCAACGTGGGTTTACAGTAATCCTGAAAATATTGGAACAAAAGTACAGACAGTTGGGGTTACCGTTACCCCAAATACTTCTGAATCCAGGGATGATAATTGCCAGATTGGTAGCTCTGAAATAAGCATTCAATTCAAAATTGGATCATCAGGATCATTGTCTGCGGGTGACTTTGTATTGCTATCAATGCCATTGCAATATGATGCATTTGGTAATCCTATACATCCAAGTAATGGTTTTGATCCAGGTCCATTATTACCTCAAATTCCAAGTGGTAGTCTACTTTTGAACGGCATACCCAATGCATCACCATTGACTTGGTTTCCACGCGGTTCTAGTGTTAATGGTGGAAATTGGTGGCATATAGCAATACCTGTACAAACATACCTAGCCGCAGGATCACATCTGGATATACAGATACTAGCAGATGCAGGCATTATAAACCCGACTATCTTAAAGACACCAACTTTGTATACGATGGAAATTAGCACCTCAAGAGAGCCAGCATGGATTCAAACACCAACCTTTGACATCGTTGAAAAGATCTGCATAGATTGTTCTGATGTTAATCATCAGGTTCAGTTTGGACATGCTCCATCAGTGTCAATAACGGATTTGGAAAGCGATGTTGAATGGAACCTGGGATTTCAAATACCAAGTTTGATAGCGAATGCACCTTTCGGTTCGCTCGATAGCGGAATTGATAAAATAACAATTGAATTCCCACCCAGTATTTCCTTACCAGCATATGTAGATCCTCTGAAAGTTGGCGTTAGGAACGTATCACCGGGTCCATTTACATGGTGTTCAGAAGTAACAACAAACGGTAACAACCTCATAATAACAACCCCCATAGATATAACTGTTCCACTAGTACAGATTAGGATAAGAGATGGATCAGGAATACTCACTCCATCTATTCCTGGTAACCACACATTGAAGATATGGACATCTGCTCTAACAACACCAGTTGATACATGTCCGTTTACAGTTAGAGCCAGGGGAATTACTCAAGCAACGGTTGTTCCAATAACATCACACGCAAGACCAAGTGGCTCGATCAATAATGCACCCAATACTGAATATACGATAACGTTTAATGTTGGTGCATATGGAGCTCTTTCAGTTGGGGATGAAATCAACATTCAATTTGTAGGGAATTCTGTAACTCAAGTAGCTCCAGATTTTGCACCTACAGCATTTCCAGCTGATGCAGTTACTGTAAATGGAATACAATGTAAATTACCAGTTACATACAATGAAACAGCAAATTTATTCATCAGTATAAAAACACCTGTACCAATTAGCCCCGGTGGTGAAGTAAAGGTTGTTCTTACAAAGGGTTGTCGGATAAAGAATCCACTACAACCATCAACACCAAACGCTAATCCGGATACAGTTGGATGGCCTGAAGAGTATCTGGATAGGAGCGGAAATGATTATTTTGTTGAAATATCAACAAACAAAGAGATAACTCCGATTCAATCAAAAGAATATGAAATATTACCACAAGCTGTTTGTACGAGGCCAGAGATAGTAAACGATCCTTGTATGACTGGAGCTACATCAGATTATAGTATAAGCATTTATACACATAGAAATATAAATGCCGGAGGAAATATACGAGTAAGATTCCCAGAAGGTTTCTATTTACCAAACAATATGGCATCAAATATGATAAGGGTCAATGGAAAATTATGTACTGAAAAAATAGATGTGGAAGGATATAATGTTACTATTCCAATACCAGAAGCAGTTAATGCATACGATTTGTTAACAATTGATTTTGATAGTTATCTAGGTTTGCAGAATCCTGATATTCAAGGAAAACACATTATTTACGCCTCGGTAGGTAGTGCTGGTACATGGGTTGGTCAATACTATGAAGTCTGTGAGAGCAGAAACATCTCAAAACTACAAGTTAGCAACTCCTCTGGTAGGGTAACTTCAGTTACAATACCACAGGGTGGAGTGATGGACTTTAGTGCACAGGCATTTGATGAACATAATGTAGCTATAACCAAGGACGTTCTCTACAGCTGGATGTTTGTACCAAGCGCTGGTTCGTATGCCATCATAGGACACATAAGCCCTCTTGAAGGTAGAATGACAACCTTTACAGCCGGTGAGATGGGTGACGGGACACTGTACTGCTATGCAACCTACGGTAACAAAACCATATCCACATCGGTTGACATAATGATCTCTGGTGAGGCAATGAGTCTGATCATCTCTCCGGGTGGTCAAATGACTCTCGTTAAAGATGAATGCTATACGTACTCTGCTCAGCTGTATGACGATAATAGTCCTCCGCATATGATTACAAACGGTGTGGTGTACAGCTGGGATGTGTCAAATGAAAATGTAGCAAAGGCAACACCTGCCACAGGTCAAAGCACCCAACTGTGTCCAATAGCTTCGGGTTCAGGGGTGATAACATGCAAAGCTGTCTACAATGGGAAAGAAGTTATAGCAAGTTCGGATTTTATGGTTAAAGAGGGAATATTTGCATTAAGACCGAGACCCACTGATGACCTAGGTCAATTGAAGGTAGGACAGGTATCGACAGAGTTGTACTTTGAGTTGGTCGATGAGAACGGTGCACCAAAGTTTGCTGAAGAAACGATGAATGTATCGGTGGAATCAACATCACCAACGTCGAGATTCTCTGAGGACAAGATAAACTGGTCTGGAACGAACAAAATTGAGTTGCAGATAGTCAAGGGTTTCTCACAAACGCAATACTTCTATTTCTCTGATTCTGCCATTGGAAATGTGTCTATGACTGCATCATCACCCGATGTAGTGTCAGGTACTATCAGGGTGAGAATGATGGGTCCATCAGCAAACCTTACGTTTACGAATCCCTACCGTATCACTTCGGCTGGTTCGCCTACTGAAAAACTAACACTTTCGATGGTTGATGAATATGGCTTGGTATCACCACCAAGCTCAGACATCACAATCCAGCTGACCTCTCATCTAATTGTCGATGGAGTTGTTTCACAACAAACCTCTTCAACTGGTGAATTCTCTCTATCGAAATCAAGTTGGTCGAATCTGTCAGGTGGGTTGATAACAATGAGGGCAGGACAACAAACAATAGACGTATTTTACAGGGATACCTTTAAGGGAAAATATTCGATAAAGGCAACATCTGTATTCAATGGTATGGCGACCCAAACACTCGAGATAACCGATGAAACTGGTGTTGAAGGCAACTTGACAGTAACCGTAGAAAATCCGATTGAGAATGTTGACTCTAATTACAGTATCGATTTCAGGACTGGTTATGGTGGAGAGATGAGTGCTGGAGTTGATCATATATACCTGAAATTCCCACAGGGTACAGTGATTCCAAGCCTTTCTAAAGCAGACATAACGGTCAATGGTACACCATGTCAGCAGAGTCCAGTAATTGACACCACAAATAACACAATAGACTTGGTAACACCCGTATCTATAAATAACACAGAGGATGTTAGGGTGGATATTGCAAGAATCATAAATCCACCTGAGGGTACGTATTCAATGCAGGTGTGGACTTCATCTCAACCGAAAGTTGTGCCTACGAGAGTGTATGAAATTGGTATTTCAACAGTTCAAAATCTAAGAGTGTCTGTAAATCCAAGTTCAGTGGGACTCTCAGGTGCGTATACGATCGAGTTTAAGACCGGAGCATCAGGACAACTGAACATCGCAGATGAGATTATCATTCAGTTCCCAGTCGGAACAGTTGTACCATCAGCTATACTAGCAGATAAGATAGAAGTAAACGGTGTACTTTGTACAGTGCCTCCAATGATCAACGGATTACAGATGACCATAAAGAATCCCATGCCGATTCAGAATGGACAGGATGTTGCGATAGTCATTGATGACAAAGCTGGTATAAAGAATCCTGTTATACCCAAACCTGATTATACTCTCAAGCTGGCAACAACAAGTGATTCGAAGTTTGTTGACTCTCTCCCGTATGAGATAGGTCAACTTTCCACACTACAAAATGTACAAGTCAAGGTTGAGCCACCAACGGTGAGTAAAAGTGCGAGATATCAGGTGAGTTTCCAGATTGGTCAAAATGGCGGCCTGTTCGGCGGAGACATAATCAGCATTCAGATGAATGATCAGACACTGCCAACTGCAATACCCAAGTTGTATGTAACAGTAAATGGAGTCAATCCAGCCAATGATATTATCATTGACGGAAAGAGGTTAGAGATAGAACTCAGTCAGGGTATTGCTCCAGGGCAGAACGCTGTGGTAATCATCGAAGCAAAAGCAGGAATTAAAAATCCAACAAAGCCTGGTAATGACTATAGATTGTCTGTATTCACAACAAAGGAGCCTTATGCTGTAGCATCGGAACCATTCTCGATAGAGAGTGAGATAGTAGTTTCCTACAGCATCATACCTTCTACACCAGATGGAGATATGGGCTGGTATAAGACAGCGCCCATGATAACCCTCTCATGCAATGTATCAGCTGATATTATGTACAGGTATGAAGGTGGGCAGTATCAAACCTACACAGGACCGTTTACAGTAACACAGACAGGTCATGTGGTTATATACTATAAAGCAATAAGTATAACCTCACAGACCGAATCACTTGAAAAGGACATCGTGCTAAAATATGATCCAACTGAACCTGAGGTTGAATTCCCCGATTTCACATCAGGAGAAAAGTTACAGGTCAAGACTGGATCGCATAAGATATGTGGTTCTGTTTCTGATTCATCAGATGTGAAGTTGACGATGAATGGGTCCCCGGTGTCCATTGGAAGTGATGGCTCTTTCTGTGTTGATGTAGCACTCGTATCTGGTGAGAATACATTTGAGTTCTGTGCGACTGACTATGCCGGAAATAAGGTCTGTCAGACAATAGTCATTGAGAAAAAGGATAAACCGCCAGTATTCGTCATAGATGAACCATCATTCATGGCTAGGGTTTCTGATACCGAGTTCCCATATGACTCTGCTTCAAATACACATCAATTGAAAGTGATCCTACATGTAAAGGGCTCTACGGAATCAGGTATAGCTCAAGTGGTTATAACTCCAAAAACAGTAGCGGGTGAATCACATACTATAAGTGTTAATCCAGACGGTTCATTTGAGGGTGACGCAACATTCAATGCTATTGGAGGGTTGAATGAGTATGAAGCCGTTGTTACTGATACACTTGGTAATGTAGCAACGCAGAAGATAAAACCAATTGTTTCAGTTGATTTCAGGTTACCAATAGATCAGACTACAGCAACATTGAACGGTGATCCGGTTTCATTGCTCGCGGCACCTTATATCTCTGAATCATGGAGGACCATGGTCCCATTTAGGGTGATGGGCGAAGCCATAGGCGCTGAAATTGGTTGGGATGGTAACTCAAGAACAGCCAGCTTTACACTCGGAAATACTACAATTAGTCTGAAGATCGGTAGCAACAAAGCAACTGTGGTAAAGGGTGGTGTCTCAAGCACGGTAACCCTCGATGCGCCAGCCGTCATCAAAAATGGATCGACTATGGTGCCATTCCGTTTTGTGGCAGAAAACTTTGGGGCTACAGTTACATGGGATGGAAACACCAGAACAGCGATGATGGTGTATCCAAAGTAATACTACTCATATATAAATGAACAGAAAGGGGAGTCCATTAGGGCTTCCCTTTCTGTTTTATGACTAGATTGACTTAGTGACGTAATGACTTAGAATAAAAGAAATCTTGATAAAGGAGAGACAATTGAAGAAACTCATCAAAAGGGCGTTATCAAAAGCTACCAAAACTGGCGCAAGTTATTCGGATATGAGGGTAATCAGCCGACAGAATGAAAGCATTCACACAAAGAACGGAGATGTTGATGTACTAACATCAAATGATAATAGAGGTTTCGGTATCAGGGTGATTTCAGACGGTGCATGGGGATTCTCTTCCTCATCAGTGATAAATGAAACTGAAGTAGACAGAGTTGCGCAGGAGGCAGTGGATATAGCAAAAGCTTCGGCAAAGGTTTTAAGAGAAAAGGTGAAACTCGATGAGGGTGAGGTGCATGTCGATGATGTACCAGCTGGAGTGAAGGATGATCCTCGAAACGTGCCATTGTCTGATCGGGTGAAGTTTGCACTTGAAGCTGATAAAACAATGAAAATGGATGGTATTGTAGACCGGTCAGTTAATCTGAATAACATCCATGAAGACAAGTATTTTGGCTCCTCTGAAGGGGCGATGATATATCAGGAAGACGTTAAAGTGGGAGCAGGATTGAATGCTGTAGCATCGGATGGAAACGATATCGCGAGAAGATCATATCCAGCTTCATTTGGAGGTGTGTTTTCAAGGGATGGCTGGAGTTATGTGAAGAAACATAATCTCGTTGAGAATGGCTCAAAAACAGCTAAAGAAGCCATTGAGATACTAAATGCCAAACCATGCCCTAAAGGTAAGAAGGACTTGGTTATTGAGGGTTCACAACTAGCACTTCAACTGCATGAGTCGATCGGTCATCCCGTTGAGCTGGATAGGGTGTTTGGCACTGAAGCCGCCTTTGCCGGTAAATCTTTTATAAAAACAGATATGATGGGAAACTTCAAGTATGGATCAGATATCGTCAATGTTACGGCAGATGCAACAATACCACGTGCATTTGGTGGTTTTGCTTATGATGACGATGGCATCAAAGCAAAGAGAGTGCATATAATAAAGGAAGGTATCTTCCAACGATTTCTTGATTCAAGAGAAGATGCAGCAAGGGTTGGTATGAATTCAATGGGAGCCAACAGAGCCAGTTCGTGGGATAATATACCCATTGTGAGGATGGTCTCTGTAAACCTGGAGCCCGGAGATGCAACATTCGATGAGTTAATATCAGATGTAAACGATGGAATTTATGTCTCTACGGTCTTGACATGGTCTATCGATGACATGCGTCTCAATTTTCAATTTACAACTCAGCTTGGTTGGGAGATAAAGAACGGGAAATTAGGCGACATGATAAAACGACCTACATATACAGGAATTAGTTATGAATTCTGGCGTTCTTGTGACGCGATTGGCAATAAGGATATGTGGAAGGTGTGGGGGGTTCCCAACTGTGGTAAGGGGCAACCCATGCAATTAATGCATGTATCTCACGGTACATCGCCTTCAAGATTCAGATCCGTGCAGGTGGGGGTGTAGCATGTATATTTTGAATAAAGCTAAGTTGGCATTGGATTCAGCCAGTGGAGACAAAATTGATGTCATTGTTGAAAAAAATGTGAGATCGTTGACACGTTACGCTAACTCTCAAATTCACCAGAATGTAAAAAAAACTGACGGGTCAGTTCGAGTTCGAGTTATCAGGAATGGCAAAACAGGTGTAGCGAACACCAATTCGTTCGATGATGAGGATATTAAGGCTTGTGCCAAACGCGCTGGAGAGATTGCTGAATTATCAGAGAAGAATCCCGTTGATTATGAACTTCCATCTCCAGTTGAGTATGAAGAAATACCATCAATTGACAGTGAAACAGCCAACCTCAGTCCAAATGACAGAGCAGATATGGTGGCAAGGATAGTGGGAGTTGCTGATAAGGATAATCTGAAGATTGCAGGTGCTGTCAGCAATGAAGTCGCATCATTTGCTGTAGTAAATAACAACGGAGTTGAGGTTGAGCAGAGCTATACGACTGCAGATGTGTCAGTAACCGCAATGGACGATGATTCCTCTGGACAGGCTGAAAGACAGTCACCATGCATTTCAGATATTAATCCTGTTGAGGTCGCTCAAGAGGCTTGCAGAAGAGCCGTCCTGGGAAGAAATCCAAAGACCATTGAACCAGGTGAATATGAAGTGATCATGCTTCCGTACGCCGCTTCTGAGATGCTCAGATACATGTACTACACTGGAGCCTCTGCTGTGAGTGCTGACGCTGGAACCAGCTGGATGGACAAAAGCTTAGATAAAAAGGTTTTGTCTGACAAACTGACTATGGTAGACGATCCATTCAATCCAAAGCTAGCCCAAAGTAAAACAGATGCAGAAGGTTTCCCAAAGAAGAAGTTAACGCTCATTGATAGTGGAAAACCCAAGAATATACTGTTCAACAGTTACTACAGCAAGAAGATGAACAGACCTAATACTGGTCATGCAACGGGCGGATATGGACCATTCCCTTTGCATATTGTTATGACACCAGGTGACAAATCGGTAGATGAGATGATATCGACAGTAAAGAAAGGCGTTTTGATCTCGAGGTTCTGGTATACGAATATCATGGATCCGATGACTGTTCAGTTGACGACTATGACCAGGGATGGTCTTTTCCTGATAGAGGATGGGAAGATAACATCTGGCCTGAAGAATATGCGTGTAACCGATAAAATGCTGAAGGTATTCTCAGGTATTAAATCTGTAGGCAATGAACAGATACAAACGGGTGGAATGCTTACCCCGGCTTATCATCTTGATGGTTTGAATTTCTCTGGAAAGACCAAGTATTAGTAGATATTCAATGACCTTTATGGGGACTGTTTTGTAATAGACAGTCCCCTATTAGTTTTTTGGAGTAACGAAGGTAACTATATATTTTAATCATTTGACACATGTTCGTTCGAATTTAAAGTTATTGGTTGAGTTGAATCGGTAATATTCCACGTGGAAAAATAGTATTTTAAATATCATTCAATTATATTATAAAACCGACTTTTGGGTAGTTCGATTACTCGAATGAACTATAAGAAATAGTTAAGTGTATGAACACTAGGAGGATAAGATGAGAATAAATAGATTATCTGTAACATGCGTAATTGTCATGATACTTATTATTGGAGTTGTAGCTTTGACATCATGCAAATTTACCGAAGAGATATCAAAATCGGAGGATATAACTGTTGCAAATAAATTCAGGGATATTATCGATCATGATGTGGATACAACATACTTTGAACACTGTTTTGATTGTAACCAAGTAGAAGAGTCAGAATATCAGGGTTCTTATGAAAATGAAGGAAAGCTGAGTATACGGTGGGAGAAGGCATGGAAATCAGTAGTAGAAACTTTTGCTGATTTCAGTATTAAGTCTCTAAATACTGGTTGGTCTGTTTTGGACTCTAACACTGATAACATTTATGGTGTTTCAAATTGTATTATTGACACTAGTAATGGAGAAACAGTAGAAAGAGAAGATGTACCATGTAATGGAGCATATAATCCGTTATTCAGAAAAAATGCTGTTACAGTTTCACCTATTAATACAATCAAGATATCAGATAATACACTAATGATAATCGCGAACGATATTCATTATATCGACTGCAATACTAATGATGTTGTTTTAACGGACGAAGAAGCAAAAATGCCTGGATACTTCAGAATAACAAACAAGTATATATATTATGCATTTAATCATAATTGGCATAGTGAAGAACTCAATATCTATACTAGAGAGATCAATAATATTAACTACAAGATTGACATCGGAAGCTTTGAAAACGTATTCTGTTTCAATGATAGGGTCTGGTTACAGGACGGTACTAAACTAGTGGAGTATATCGAAAATGATAACACATTTGGCGATACCATCAATGCTATGAGCTATGTATCTGATAATAACAGCGACAAGATGGACCTCCTGGGTTATGACTACTTCAATGACCACATCCTTGGTTACATTTACACAGATGAGAAGAACAAAAAAGATTATTCATTTGATGCTTATGAACACTACTTTCCGTTAACACGTTACCCACAAATGGGACTATATGATAGAAGTGTTACCACATACTTCCTTTTTCACCCCGAACATCCTCAGGATGTTGTCTATCTTGACGAAGACATACTCGGCTCAATGGATGCTAGAGTTAAGGTGCTGGGTGCTCATTTCATAGTAGAAAACAATGAAGTCCTCAAATGCATAGACCCCTTTAAGGGTGAAGACATCTGGTGGATAGACAGGGAAGATGTAGGTCAGGAAGCAAAGATACTCTGGGCAGATGAAAGAGGTGTTCTGGTATACAGTCGTTCACACCGGAAGTTATACTGCTTTGAGTAGGGATAAAGATTGTAAGAGACACACTTAATTATTTCACGTCTGAAGCTGGATCAATTACTGTTTAAAACGAATTGATAATTATGACTCTGTAGAAATAAGCAGTTCGATAATATTGCCCATATTCATCGAGTTAGAACCTTTAACCAGCAACCAATCGCCATCCCTCAACTTTGTTTTCAATGTATTAACCAATGTTTGAATTGAGTTGTAATGATTAGCACCAGGGCAGGCATGGGCAATATGTTTTGATAATTCACCGTAGCAGAATACACCGTCAAGGCTGAGTCTTGAAACAAACTCACCCAAACTGGTGTGAATCTGTTCGGTATTCTCGCCCATTTGAAGCATATCTGAGAGAACGGCGAACTTCCTGCCATCTCTCCTGTCCAAAGCCTTCAGGTTCTCTCTCATAGATACTGGATTAGCGTTATAACTTTCATCGATAATACTGAAGCCCTGTTTTGATTTTAACACCCTTCCCCTACCTTCAACGGGTGAGAATTTAGCAACAACCTCGATAGATTGTTTCAGAGAGACACCATACTCCAACCCCACAGCAATTGCAGAAAGTGTGTCATACAAAAAGTGTATCGTTGGGGTTTTTGGTGTAACTGTGTATGTTTTTGTGCCTGCAGTGATGATGAACTTATCCTCAATAAGATCACCCGACACATCAGCTTTCCGATTGATACCAAAAGTTACAACCTTACAGCGCGTGAGTTCTCTCATCTGTGAAACCCTTGGATCATCGTTATTGAGTATCGCAACTCCACCAACCGGAAGAGAGGAGATGAGATAGCCCTTGGCTTTGGCTACACCATCCATGTCTTTAAGCCTCTCTAGGTGAGTTTGACCAACGTTTGTAACCACCGCCACTCGAGCGGTGATGATCCTCATCAATTGGGGTAATTCATCGAAATGCGAACCAGAGAGTTCAGCTACGAACAGTTCGGTATCAGATGTAAGATGCTTAAGAGATATTGGTATCCCTATTGGTGTATTCTTATTTCCTTCATTCCCAACGGTGACATATTTTGTTGATAGTATCTGAGTTGTGAGTTCCTTCGTTGTCGTTTTTCCTGCTGAACCTGTTATCCCAACTACCTCTGCAGAAAACTTATTGAAATAGTAGTTGGCGATCTTGATCAATGCTTCTTTTGTTGATTCAACAACGATAACAGCTGTCTTCGAGTTAATTTCTCTTTCAGAAACTATGAGTACCGCTCCCCGCTCAGAAGCCTGTAAAACGTGTTTATGTCCATCTGAGTGTTCTCCAACAATACAGAAGAATACCTCGCCATCAACAATCAGTCTGCTATCCACAGCGAATCCGGCAACTGGAGTGTCGGAGAAACTACCGTTTGCTCCAAGCACCTGTGCGATTTCATAGACGGTCAGATTCATCTTTATACCCCCTTCTTTTAAGGGATTCGATTGCAGACTGGAAGTCGGATTTAATAAACTTTCCTTTGACGGTCATAGATTTCTGATTGCCCCTTGCAAGGATAGCAACGCAGTCGTCATCTCTTGCAATTGATATTGCATGGTCTATAGCTTCAGGTCTGTGAGGTATCTCAATGTGATCAGCTCCAACATTATCAAGGAAATCCGCAAATTGATTGAGTGTGAAGTCTAAGTCCTCTCCTTGAGAAAGACCATATGTCGTGATGGTGAGGTCAGCATATTTTGCAACTATGTCTGCCATATATTTTCGAGCTTGAAAATCACCGTCACCGACTATGTACAGAATAATATACAGTTTTCCCTGGCAATGCTCCTTTAGGTGTGAAAGCACAAACTCAATTGATTTAGCCGTGTTGGCCTTGTCAATAACCACTGGAAAGGGCTGACCCCTTTCAACCCAATTCCATCGACCATTGATTGGTTTGAATGATGTCATTCTGGGTAGCATCTCAGCCATATCAAACCCCAAACCATCTAACATGCCTACTGCAGTTAATACGTTTATTGCATTGACAAGTCCAGCAATGGGGAGTTCCAACTTGTATTCATTCTCAAACGTTGAGATGGCAAGTTTCGAGTTCTTTAACCCAGACTCAAAGTGTTTTATGTGGATGTCACCCTGGTGATGACCAAAGGTCACTAATCTCTTTTTACCAGCATGTTTCCTAGCCACGTCATAGTAATCATCATCTATATTGAGTACAACTGTTCCAGTTTGTTTTACAAGGTCAACCGCCATCATCTTGGATGCAACGTAGTTATCAAAACCACGTGAAAGTTTTACATGATGATTATAAGTGATGTTTGATATTGCAACAGTTTCAAATTCATAACCAATCAACCTACCTCTTTCCAGTCCAAAATTTGATAACTCTAGAACACCGTATTTGCTACCATGTTCTACCATTGTTTTGAAATAGCTGTCTAATATAGTAATTGGTGGAGTTGTTTTTGGATTATTTTCATCCCATTCTGTGCTTCTATCTGAACCGGGGAAAATATGTCCAGCAGTGCCAACCAAACCAAGTTCATTATCAATACCCCTTAGCATATGTGCCAGCATATGTGTAATCGTTGTCTTCCCATTTGTACCGGTTACGCCGCATAACTGAATTGATTTAGAGGGATATCCGTTCAGTGCATGCGATAGATTAGCCAAAGCGATTGTTGTGTCCTTAACAACCACAACCGATTTACCAAACCCATTCTCTTCTGATACAGCAACAGGACACCCTTTTGATAGAGCTTTTTCAATAAAGAGATGACCATCTGTGTGGTCACCCCTTAGAGCAACAAATACAGAGTTTGGTGAAGCTTTCCTAGAATCAAAGATAATATCTGAAATGTTGTTATCAGGAACGCTTGGAACGTATATCCCTGCTGATTTGAAAAGCTTACTGATCTTCAACAGTATCCTCTTTACTATCGATATTTTCTGGTGAGATTTCCAGCTGGGATAAAACCCTCGGCGCGATCCTTTTAAAGAAAGGTATAGCTACAGTTGACCCCCAGGCAGTTGCACCAATCTTGTATGGATTCTTAAACATCGATAATATGACTACTTTTCTCTCAGCTGTTGGCTTGGAGGGAACAATGCCAGCGAAGCTGCAATTGAGTTTTTTGTCACTGTATCTACCCAGTTTACTGTCCCAAACATGTGACGTACCCGTCTTTCCGGCTACTTCATACCCAGGTACTAATGGATCATCACCATTTTTACCGTACATTCTGGCGTTGTCTGTGAGTAAAGACAGGGTTCTTTTGGCACTATTGCTGGAGATCACCCTTCTCTCTGGTTCTGGTTCTACAATGACGGACTGACCATTGTTTGGATTGTATGTTTGTCTGACAATAATTGGTTTCATCATGATACCTTCATTTGCAATTGTTGCGTATGCTCTAGCCAACTGAAGCAAAGTGGTGTTAACAGATGTGCCGAATGACATGGCCGGTAGTTCAGTTGCCCATTTTGGTTTGTTGAAGATACCAGAACTGCCTCCCAATTCCCAATCTGGTGCATCTCCAAAACCAAATGCCTTTAAACCTTTGTAGAATTTGTCCTTGCCCAGTCTCTGCCCTAAATCAATGAAACCGATATTGCAGGAATTGTTTATTATTCCAAGCAGGTCCTGTGAACCATGAGCTGTTAGGGGGCAACTGAAACGCTCCCCTTCAATGATTTTTGATCCTTTACAATAGAACTTGGTCCCCTCTGATACCACACCCTCCTCGAGTCCTACCGCAACAACTGGTCCTTTAAAAACTGAACCCGGTTGGTATCCGATATCTATACACATGTTTCTGTTTCTCAGACCCTCTTCCACTGTTGACCAATTGTTAAGATCGAATCGTGGGTACTGAGCCATTGCAAGTACCTCTCCTGTGTTGACATCAGCAACGATACAACACCCACCTTCAGCGTTCCAGTCTGTACAAGTCCTTTCCAACTCTTCTTCTGTGATTAGTTGAATTAGATTATCTATTGTAAGGTAAAGATTTATGCCATTGTATACTGGTTCAATGGTAAGGATATTGCTTGAACCACTATCACTGAGTCTGATGTACTCGCCATTCTTTCCAGCTAGTATTGAGTTGTAAGCTGACTCAATACCCCCCAGTCCTTGATTATCAATACCAGTCCATCCAATGAGATTTGAAGCAAGTGTCTTCTCGGGGTAGTTTCTCTGACTGATGCTGTCAAACACAATCCCGTCCAGCTTGAATCTCCTTAATTCCTCAGCTTTATTTGCATCCACTTTTCTGGCTAGCAATCTGTAGGAAGAACCGCCCTGGATTGCGTTATGTACGAACTTCTCATCTTCAATACCTAGGATCTGGCATATCGTCTTTGCCATGCCCGTGCTCGTTTTTACAACATCAGGGTCTGTTTCATATAGTGAAGCAGTAACAGTTGCCACTGAATTGATTATTGGTTGTAGGTTATCACCTTCAACGTCTGTGAACCAGCCCTTGTTGACTATTCGTCTGGGTTCGCAACCTATATCGTATTTAAGTATGTTAGTAGCTAAAGGGCAACCGTTTCGATCAAATATCTCTCCCCTTCGTGGATGAATTATTTGTTCAATTCTGTTGTCGTGATTTGATTCCTTCGTCAGAAATTTCCCCACATCGATAAATTGAACCTTGAAGAGTTTCATAATAAGTATGAGGAAAAGGACTATCATGACTAAGAGAATCAATCCCAACCTAGCTAGATTTGGCTTGAAATACTCGTTATTTTTCATATGGCCAGTATCTTGGGTGAGGTAAAGCTTTGTAGGATTCCGGTTCTTTCATCCCAAGCGTTTCTTTTGCTTTTTGTTTAACGTCAGCCAAGGAAAGTTGATCCTTCCTCTCCTTCAAAGCCGCAAGCTGTTCACTCAGAGTCTGTATCTGCTCTTCTTTTTGACTGTTTAGCTTATCCAACTTGAGTACTCTCTGAGTTTGTAACGTGTAAAAAGTTATGTATGTGATTATCATCAACACGATGAAGGTCCAAACGATACCAGCTGGAATTTTTCTCCTCTTTTTTCGTCTGATCCTAGCCATAGACTCTCCTTATAGCGCGTAGTTTTGCTGACCGTGATGCTCTGTTTGATATCATTTCTTCATCGCTTGGACAAATTGGTTTTTTCGTGAGAATAACGTACTCTTCAGGGTTAGTATTCTTGAAGCTGTATTTAACGATTCTGTCCTCAAGAGAATGGTAAGAGATTATAACCAGTGTGCCCCCTGGCATCAAGCATTCAAGACAATCAGGTATGGCATCTTCTAGGTGACGGAGTTCGTTGTTAACGAGTATTCTGAAGGCTTGAAAGCTTCTGGTTGCGGGATTGATCCGACTCCTGCCCATGTATGCTTTTGTTATTATTTCTACAAGTTTATCTGTGTTTTCTATCCTTACCTTTCTACGTGTTGATACAATTGCCTTTGCGATCCTTCGGGATTGTCTTTCCTCGCCATACTTCCAGAGTACATCGGATATTTCATTTTCAGTCATTGAATTGACGTAATAACTGGCAGGGAAGCCCTTTGATGTATTCAGTCTCATATCCAACGGTTGATTGTCTGAGAAGGTTATGCCCCTCTTGAGTCCTTTGATATGAGCCATTGATATGCCCAGATCAAGTAGTATGCCATCAACTCCATTTATACCAATACTGGCAAGAGTGTTCTTAATATCGCTGTAGTTGGAATGAATGAATTCAACTCTACTGGAAAAGTTAGAAAGATTCAGTTTCGCCATTGAAAGCATGTCTGAGTCGGCATCAAAACAAATAACTCGACAGTCTGCATTCTCCAGAAATATCCTGCTATGTCCACCTTCGCCTGTGGTCCCGTCCACAATAACACTATAGCACTTGGGGTGGATGAATTCCATCACCTCTGTCGTCATCACCGGTGTATGGTGACGTTCCAGGTGGTCTGTAAGCCGGGTTCTGTCGTGTGCTGTCATTTATCTATTGCGGTTTACCCGAGGAGTCGAACGAGCAATCCTTTGCCTCCACCTATTTAACCTTGCACCAGATGGGGTTTACCTAGCCGCCGTGTCACCACGACGCTGGTGAGCTCTTACCTCGCCTTTTCAACCTTACCACGTAAACGGTGGCGGTATGTTTTCTGTGGCACTTTCCCTGGGGTCACCCCCGCTGGCAATTAGTCCAGCATCCTGCTCTGTGGTGCCCGGACTTTCCTCCCTCAAACCGACTGGTTCGAGAGCGACCGCACGTCCACCTGGAACAACAGGATTGTACGCGCCCATTCGATACAAAGCAACTGTTGTTTAGTTACCTAAGTTCTTTTACTGCAGAGCTGAAGTTATCGTAGAAATCCTCTCTGTATCCACTCTGGTCAATGTATTTCTCGCCGTTGGGTTTGAGTAGGATGAGGTAAGGAATACCTTGAACCTTATAATTCCTCATCACCGATTGATCCCGGTCAACCAGGAACTTCCAGTTCGCATTCATTTCCTGTTTGTTGCTTCGTGCAACATCAGCGCTTTCACCTGTGTTTATAGATAGTACGGTTACTTCTTTCCTGTAATCGTTATAGAGCCGATTCAATTCTGGCGCTTGCACATGACACCATTTACACCATGAGGCTGTGAAGTCCAGTAGAATTGGTTTACCAGCGAAGTCTGATAGGCTGTAGGTGTTGCCTTCGGTGTCGGGCAGTGTGAAATCAATAGCTTTTTGTGAAAGCTCAATACTATTGGTATTTGCGCCTTCTCCCCATGGGATAAAGACAACTGTTATGATTGCAATACCAACCACAATGATACTTGCCAGTAGAATTGTGAACAAACGGTTATTCTTACTTTTTCTATTCTTTTCGTCAACCTTTTTCCTTAGAATCATCCTTGCCTTGTTACTCAACTTCTTCTTTGACATTTACTGCTCCGAGTCGGTGATGTCAATATCACCAGAGGTTGTTTTAATTACCATTCTACACTCTCCACTGCCAATAACAAATCTGTTCTGATCATACTCAATCTTAGAGTCGGATACATCTGACAGTTTGATATCGATGTCGCCAGTTGTTGTGGTGATCTCACCGTTGATTGCATTTGAAGTAATTTCTGTTGCTTTTGCAATACGCACATCAATATTCCCTGATACGGTTCTCAACTCCACCGCACCTTTATCAGACTGAAATCTGTGGATATCAATATCTCCCGAAACTGTTTTAATGCTTGTAACTGCATTGTTGACGAGATTTCTTACCTCAACAGAACCTGATGTTGATTGAATGGTAGTGTTATCCAATATTTCATCACACTTAATATCACTAGAGGTTGTATTCACATTCAATGAGCTGACCTGCCCGATAAACACATCACCCGATGTTGTTTGAATATCGAGTTCTCCAGCTTCAGATATCTCGATATTTCCACTTGAATTATTTATGTCACCATTTGTAACATGGTCGCACCTTATATCACCTGATATTGTTCTTATCGCAGTTTGCCCCAGCAGTCTTTCAGCAGTAAAATCGCCACTGCCAATATTCTTTAATTCAATATCTCCCATCCATTCACCTTCAAGTGTAAAGGAATTAGCAAAATGTGGGAACTGTATCGATGATTCGGGATTGATATGAAAGTCAAGAGATAAAATGAAATGTTTTCCCATCATATCGGGATCTTCAACGGACAGGGTTCCGTCATCTCGAAGGTCAACAATTGGCTTGGGTTCCTCCGAAAACTCCATGTCAGACATAACGCCGATGCTATAATCGATTATTTGATTATTAGCACTGGAGATAAATCTAATTTCAATACCGTCCAATTGATTGTTGTACATTGAAAAACTAACATTGTTGAATGATTCATTGATATCGATTGTTCCATTGAATGTTTGTTTGACTTCATCCAATTGGAGTTTTTTCCACTCGTTACTGAAGTATTTACCAATGTTGTTTAGAGACATCTCAATCGGTTGCTCGTTTATATCCAGCAGGATTCTTGTTTGTGTCCCTGTTTGCCCCACTGAAGAACCCAGAAGGATGATTATGAGAATGAGTGAAATCATCGAAACACCGGCATATTTTACACCATTACTGACCAGAATTATGTTCAATCCAATGCCGACGAGGACAAGTGGCCACAGTCTCCAGAAGTAGGGCAGGTATCCAAAATTAATGATACCAATATTGCCTAGGAGGAATATGAGACCCAAGAGAACAATATTCATACCTGTGATTATACCACCAACGTTGAAACCTTTGTTATTCCTGAAATTATTATTCTTATCCATAGGTCTTCACCTTCTTTCTACTGTACACCTATACGTGCAATATAAGACACATCATAGACGGTTTTGTTTATCCATGTAGTAGTCTGACTGTGAATGTAGTGCCGCTTATATCGGAAGCAAACGATATCATGCCTCCATGAGCCTTGACTATCTCATCGCAGATAGACAAACCAAGTCCCGTCCCCTCAGCTTTTGTGGTGAAGAATGGAGTGAAGATCATCATGGCGTCTTCTTCTGAAATCCCCTTGCCGGTATCGGCAATCTCCGCTACCTGCCAGTTGCTGTCTGAGTATGATTTTACTCTTATGTATCCACCATCAGCCATCGAGTCTCTTGCATTGATTATGAGGTTTAATATTACCTGGTAAATTCGTTTTTCATCAATATTAGTCCATGCATTCGGTGAAAGATCAGCCTCTACCTTAATGTCGGATTCCTTTAGGTTGATCTCTTCGCTGGTCAACACATCTTTGATTATCTTACTGAGATCAACCCTATTTCTAACGAGTGGTTTTTGCTTTACTGTTGACAAGAGATCGCTGACAAGGGATTCAAGCCTTTCCACTTCCTTGTCTATCCTGGCAACATATCTCTTTTCATTCGATTCTTTGAGCTTTGAACTCAGCAGTTGCACAAAACCCTTGATCGATGTCAGTGGGTTTCTAACCTCGTGTGCTATACCCGATGTAAACAAACCCAGCCTGGCAAGTGATGCTGATCTTTCCGATTCAAGCGTGTTGATTACGGACTCTGTCACATCTGAGATGGCGAGGATGGCTTCTTTCTTTTCACCGAGATCAACTGGTATTGCACGCATGTTGTAGTATCTTTGTCCATGAACGGATTTCAGTCTAATTGCTCCACTGCTCCATAGAGACCTTGATATGGTAATCGATTGAAGGTTTTCCTTTGCTGTAGTTCCAATCTCTCCAAGTGACTCAATTCTGTTCCCAACGACCTCGCTTCGTTTGAGCCCGGCTATATTCAGCATGGATGGATTGACTTCCAGTATGTTCAAATTCGAATCAAGAACTGCTATGCCGGTGCCGACAGAATCAAGAACCCTCTCAGACCTGCTCTTGGATTGAAGCAAGTCGAGTGCTAATCTGTTAGCTGTGTCGGCAATCTCTCCCAATTCCCCAGATATCCTGGGGATGGGTCTATGAAGATCCTTTGCCAGGTGTGAAATGCCTGTTTTCACCTTTACTATGCCAGATGAAAGGTTCAGTCCCAGCATCAAAGCGGTTATAACGCCCAGTATTATAGTTATCAGGATAGAGAACCATATGGAATTCTCTATTGAGTCAAGGTCATGATCCAATTCCCTGTAGGATTGAGAGGCGTATGCAAGCACCAATGGTGGATTCCAATCGACATCATCACCCAGGTTGTTGCTAACAAACAGCTCTGGATCATCTGGATAGATCAGTTTGAGTTTTATTTGCCTTGGGTACCATGTAGTCTTAAAACTGTCAACATGGCTGATAAGGCTGTTTGATCGGATGGATGGATCACCTATGCTTACAAAACCAATAGATGAAGAGTCATAAGAGGTAACAATCTTGTCTGCAATCTCTGCAGATGGTGTCTCCCATGTTGTATCGATGCGATTATCAACCAGTTCTGATGTGGGCTTCCCTCCCATTGAAGGCAGATTACAGATGATACTTTCAATCTTTAGTAGAAAACTCTCTGGTAACTGCGAAGTAACGTACTCTAGTTTCTCTGAACGTTCTGACAAAAGGGTTTGTCTTGCTTTATCCGATGCTACAAAGCGAAATACGAATGCACCGATTATGATGAACAACACCAGAAATATTACGATCTGAACGCGAATTGAACTGAGAAACGAGATGAGACGATTTATTCGATCACCTCCAACAGTTCAACCCAATCCTGACCAACATTCCTGTTCCCCTGTGCTACAATGCTCAATGGTACTTCGATTATCTCATTTCTCTGCATGGCGGTCATCACACCCGTTTTTCCCTCAATTAACCACCGCATTGCAGTTACCCCTGACCTTAAACCGAGTATCCTGTCAAAAAGGGTTGGTGGACCACCTCTTTCGATATGTCCGAGTTTAGCAGAACGCGTGACAAGACCTGTTTTCTTAGCTATAGTGTCGGCGACCCTCTGACCAACATCACGTTTTGCAAGGTTCTCATGTCCGAATTCGTCAAACTCAGTGCCGTTTGATTCACTGAGTTTTACACCCTCGGAAACAACAACGATTGCATGTTTTCTCTTCTTGTGAGCTGACTCAACCGCTTCAATTAATTCACCCCAGTTCAAGTCGCGTTCAGGAATGAGTGTGTAGTCGGCATATCCGCCGAGACCCGCATAGAGTCCTACCCAACCCGCATGTCTTCCCATCACCTCAAGCACCATCACTCGTCTGTGTGATTTGGCAGTGTCTCTCAGTCTCATTACGGCATCGATAGCGACCGTTGCCGCTGAATCAAAACCAAAGGTGAAGTCGGTACCCAGCAGATCATTGTCCATTGTTTTGGGAATACCAACTATGGGCAATCCCATCTCACTCAACTTCGCAGAGACACCCAGTGTGTCATCACCTCCCGCTGTGAGAAGACCATCAATGGAAAGGGTTTCAAATGTATCCTTCACGGTTGCGGCTCCACCCTCGCGACTGAATGGATTTGTTCTAGATGTTCCTAGGATAGTGCCACCCTGACCCATGATATCAGAAATGGAGTCCTCGTTGAGAACGATGAAGTCTCTCTCTAACATGCCCTTCCAACCTTCTATTATGCCAAGGACCTTTATTCCGTTTTTTATTGCATATTTTGTTGCGCCGTAGATAGCAGGATTGAGTCCTGGGCAGTCTCCTCCGCCAGTTAGAATAGCTACTGTTTTCATGAGTCCTCCTTTAACCATTTTGATTTGACTAGGCGTTGCTAGTTACTCTCCAGTACTACCTGATGCGCACCTATGAGTTCCCTGATTTTTCCAAGAACCATAGGAGAGCTGTTTAAACTCATCTTTTTTTTAGTATCTAAAACAATCTTCTTTCCAGCTTTGGATAGGGTTATTACAACAGGTGAATCACCAGTGTTGTCATCTATGATTTGTTTGAGTTCGGGCAACAGGTGATTCTGGATTTCGACCCTGATTAGTATTCGAATAATTGGTGGTTTACTTGAATGCTCAATCTGAAGCTCCTCTTGGGTTATCTGTCTCTGCACAGAGCTCAGTATTATCTTGGGAGTGCCTTCACCCTTCTCCAGTCTTCCCTCCAACACAACGATGCCGTCTGAATCGATTAAACCTTCGACCTGTTCATAAGCCTTTCCAAAGGCTATGGCTGAGCAGGAACCGGTTAGGTCTTCGATAGAAAAGCTAGCCATCATTAATCCTTTCTTGGATTTTCTACGCTTTCCGCTAGTTATGATACCAATAATCTTGACTTGACTGTCATTCTCAACTTCAGCTAGGTCGGACATACTGGTATGAGGTTCCCTGTTGATAATCCTTTCGTATGGTCTCAGAGGGTGGTCAGACATATAGAACCCTAGTATCTCCTTTTCCATCTGTAGTATTTCTTCTTTGGATGTACCCTTTTTATCTTGCTGTGAAGTATCACCGAACAGGACAGGTCCTTTGTCCTTGCTGAACATCTTATCAAGAAGCACCCCTCTGTCACCCTCAATTGAATCAAAGGCACCCGCTTTGATTAGGCTTTCAATAACCTTCTTGTTGATGTTAGTGTTTGCAGTCTTCTCCCTGAAATGATCATAATCCTCGAAAGCCCCACAGCTGTCTCTGGTTTCAATAATTGCAGAAACTGCTGAAGCACCAACGTTCTTTAACGCACCAAGACCGTAACGAATGCTGTTGCCTTCAATGCTGAATTCAACCTGAGATTTGTTTATATCTGGAGGTAGTACTTCAATATCTGCTCGTTTGCACTCCCGGTACATCTGGTTGATTCTATCCTCATTGCCTAGGTATGAGGTGAGTATAGAGGTAAAAAACTCTAGTTTGTAGTGCGTTTTAAGATAAGCTGTGCGGTATGCTAGTAAGCCGTAACAACTCGCATGAGCTCTGTTGAAACCGTATCCAGCGAACGGTTCGATGAACTTGAATACTTCCTCGGCGACACTCTTGGATTTGCCATTATCCACAGCTCGTTCAATGAATTTCTTCTTCTGTTCAGCCAGAAGCTTTGGTATCTTTTTACCCACCGCTTTTCTCAACAGATCGGCTTGACCGAGTGTGAATCCAGCGAAATCTCTAGCCATCTGAAGGACTTGTTCCTGGTAGACGGCGACTCCGTAGGTGCTCTCAAGGATTGGTTTGAGACTGGGGTCAAGATAGTTATCGTACTTAACTGATCCATGCTTGCCACCAATGAATTTTGGTATCCACTCCATCGGACCGGGTCGGTACAATGCAACCATGGCGATAATATCAGAAAGGTTAGAGGGTTTTAGCTCTCTTAGATATCTGCGCATGCCTGATGATTCAAGCTGAAAAACACCTGAAGTGTCGGCTTGCTGTAAGGTCATGTAAGTCTCTTCATCATCAAGAGGGAGGGTGTTGATATCCAGTTTCTCTCCCCTGTGTGACTCAATAATATTGCATGTTCTATCAATTACGGACAGGTTTCTCAATCCAAGGAAATCAACCTTTAGAATACCAAGCTCTTCTATGGCGTTTTTCTCAAACTGGGTGACTCTTTTCCCTTCCTTATCAAGCTGTATTGGGACATAGCAAGGAAGTGGCTTGTCTGCCATTACAACACCTGCGGCGTGTGTAGAGAAGTTCCTTACAATGCCCTGCAACCTTTGAGCTGTTGAAAAGAGTTCTTTGTACTCTTCAGATTCAGACATCTCCTTCAGTTTTGGTACAGTCTCGATAGCTTCATCTAGGTCAGATCCAAACGGTACCATCTTGGCTATCTTGTCCATTTCTCCATAGCTGAAGTTGAGTGCTCGACCCACATCCCGAAGAACCGCTCTGGCTTCCATTCGACCGAATGTTGCAACCTGGGCGACCGAATCTTCTCCGTATTTGTTTGCAACATAGGCGATCACTTCGTCGCGTCTTGTGTCGTCGAAATCGATATCAAAGTCAGGGGGAGAAACTCTTTCTGGATTTAGAAATCGCTCAAAAAAGAGTCCATATTCAAGTGGATTAAGATCGGTTATATCAAGACAGTACGAAACAAGTGATGCAGCTCCCGATCCTCTGCCTGGACCAACTGAGATAGACTGTTCTTTGGAGAATTTTATGAAATCCCAGACAACAAGGAAATAGTCTATGAAACCTGTCTCCTCGATAATACCCATCTCATACTTGATTCTATCAACTATTTCATGAGTAACCTTGCCGTTGAAGCGTTTTCTCGCGCCTTCTTCGACCAGGTTCTGCAGAAACTGTCTATGTACTTCAGGATCATCTGATTTGATATCTGTGAATTTGGGTGGATGAGGTTTGCCCAGCTCTATCTCAACATTGCATCTTTCAGCAATATTCAGCGTGTTTGATATTGCCTCTGGAGCCCAACTGAATAGCTTCTCCATCTGTTCTGTCGTTTTAAGATAGAATTCCTCTCCTGAGAACCTCATGCGGTCAGGATCATCCTTCTTTGAAAGTGTCTGAACGCACAGCAGTGTGTCATGGGCATCAGCATCGTCAGCGTTCAAGTAATGGGCGTCTTGGGTGGCTATAACGGGAAGATTATATTTCTTCGAAAGGTCATACAGCTTTGGAATAACAGTAGTCTCTTCCTTGATTCCATGATCCTGAAGCTCAATCCAAAGTCTGTCAGGATAGATATCCATGTATCTTCTAAGGGCAACTTCAGCAGCTTTGTCGTTACCAATAATCAGCTTTCTTGGCACTTCACCAGAGATACACGCTGTTGTTGCCAGGATACCGTCAGAGTATTTTGCGAGTGTTTCATAGTCTACTCTGGGCTTATAGTAGAAACCTCTTGTATGCGACTCAGAAACGATGTGCATGAGATTTTCATAACCCAGGTTGTTCTCAGCGAGTAGAACCATGTGGTAATTGAAGTTTGCCGATGGATCACGTTTTTCCATGCCTTCTGGGGCAACATATACCTCAACACCCATGATAGGCTTGACATCGTTTTTCTTGCATGCCTTGAAGAAATCAATAGCTCCGTACATGACGCCATGATCGGTGAGGGCAATGGCTGGCATCCCCATTTTTCTGGCTTTATCAGCCATTTCATAAACACGGATAGCTCCGTCAAGGATTGAGTATTCTGAATGATTGTGCAGGTGTACAAACATCCTATATATTATATACCGAAATTCTCCCTAATGCGATTAGCTGTATGTTCACATACACGTTTGCATTCATCCAATGAAGGTGATTCCGACATTACTCTGATTTTTGGTTCAGTACCCGAAGGTCTTATAAGGATTCTACCGTTACCATTGAATTGTTCATCTGCCCATAGATGCAGTTCGTCAATTATTCCAGAATCAAGAACGGTATTTTTATCCTTAACCTTAACATTTATCAAAAGTTGTGGGTAAGTAGGGATTTCTTTGCTTAATGCACTAAGATTGTTTTTCAATACATCAATTGATTCAAGCAGAGAAAGAGCTGTCACGAGTCCATCACCAGTAGTAGCCCTGTCCCTTATGATGACGTGTCCAGACTGTTCTCCTCCCAGATATGCATCTGACTCGAGCATTCTCTTCCAAACGTACCTATCGCCTACCTTAGACCTTTCCATAGTCATTCCATGTCGATTCAGATAGTCAGCCAATCCACCGTTGCTCATAACTGTCGACACAACGATATTTTTATTCAGTCGATTCTGAGACTTCATTGATCTGGAGATGATCCCCATGATTTTATCACCGTCAACCGTGTTGCCCAGCTCATCGCATGCAATACATCGGTCTCCGTCACCATCAAAAGAAAAGCCTGCTATTACTCCAGGATTATCCCTAACCATATTGGATACCATTTCAGGGTGTGTTGCTCCACAGTCAACGTTTATCATGTCTCCGTCGGCGAGTGTGCCGTGCTCGATAACCTCTGCACCAAGCTTCTTCAGGGTTTCTGGAGCTATTCTGTATGTGGCTCCAAATGCACAGTCAATAACAACAGTCATACCCGACAAATCTAGGTCAAAAGCGTTTATCAATTCATTAGTGTAATTGTTCTGAAGAGAGTCGTCCCGACTGCAAGAGACATCTTCAGATTTTAGGTCATAGCCATTTATCCTAGATTCAATCTCGTTTTCCTCTTCGTCAGTCAACTTATGACCATTTGGAGAAAAAAACTTGATTCCATTGTATTCAGCAGGATTGTGCGATGCAGATATGACGACACCATAAGCCTTCCTGGTTTTACATAGATAGGATATGCCGGGGGCGGGAATAATACCTACAGACAGTGCATCCCAACCCTCAGCTTTAAACCCTCGACATATGGCATTCTCAAAAGCGAGCCCAGATTTCCTGGTATCTCTGCCAACCAGAAGAGTGGTATTGTTTCCACCAAACAGACTTGCAGTAGCGAGAGAGACTCTTTCAACCAAATCCTCTGTCAATTCAGTAAAGGCTATTCCTCGGATACCATCAGTACCAAAAAATTTGCCCATTAATTGAGATTTGATCTAGCCAATTCTACTAGCTTTGTGAATGTGTTTGGATCTTCGATGGCAAGTTTGGAGAGTATCTTCCTGTCGGTGTCAAAACCCGCTTTTGAAAGACCGTTGATAAATCGAGAATATGAGATACCGTTTTCTCTTGATGCCGCGTTGATCCTTGTAATCCACAGTCTTCTGAAGTCGCGCTTCTTTGTTCTTCGGTGGATGTACTGGGATCTGTCAGCGTGAATAACCGCCTCATGGGCTACGCGATATCTCTTATGTGCCGCGCCAAAGAAACCTTTCGCGCGCTTAAGGACTTTCTTATGTCTTCTTCTACTGGTGACTCCGCCTTTTATCCTCATTACTCCATCCCTTTCTTGGTTTTATTGATACGTCGACCTTTAACTCCATTGGGTAGGAGAGCTTTTGTCATCTTCAAGATGGCGTCACTAGTTGTCTTTTTCTTCATCTTAAATTTAAGGATACCGCCATCCTTTTTTCTTCTGATGTGACTTGCGCCCGAGCTTTGGTTAACCAGCTTTCCAGAACCGGTAATCCTGTATCTCTTTTTTGCTGAGCTCTTTGTCTTAGCTTTTAACTTCGCCATACTACCTATTCTCCTTGTTCTTGTGAGGTGCAATTATCATGTGCATCCGTCTGCCATCCATTCTGGGTTGATGTTCGACATAGCCAAGGCTTTCTACCTCTTCTGCTATCTCCTCAAGCATCTCGTAACCTTGCCTTTTGTGAATCATCTCTCTGCCCCTGAATCGGATTACGACCTTAGCTTTGTTGCCATTCAGTAGAAAGCGTCTGACATGACCCAGCTTTGTCTTGTAATCACCGATGTCGACTGAAAGTCTGAACTGCATCTCCTTTAGATCTGCATGGACCTGTTTTCTTCTGTTCTCCTTTGCCTTCTTCTCTTGCTCGTATCGGTATTTTCCGTAATCGAGAATCTTGCAAACTGGTGGGTTTCCATTTGGGGAGATTTCGACCAGATCCAACCCCGCCATTGCAGCTTTTTCAAGTGCGTCGTATGTGTCAACAACACCGACCTGTCCACCATTTTCATCAATGAGTCTCACTCTTGGTACTCGGATCTCCTTGTTTACTCGAAGACCCCTACTTCCTCTAGTGTCCCGTTTCCTTTTTATTATACTATCCTCCAAGACATACAAAGAGTCATTTCTCAGACTAGCGAACCGCGCCTAGACTCGACCTGAGGATTAATACCGCCAGGTGGATGGAGTGATTACCATCACTTGCTGATGATTCTCGCATCGATACAGTAAAAGTCAATAAAGTGAATACATATAATGGATTTATCATTGATAGGTACTAGAATAATGCGCGTCATGCGTTTTACATAGGAGATGAAAATGAAGAGATTTGATAGATACGACCAGGAAGCGCTTGAGCTTCACAAACAGTATGGTGGAAAAATCGAGATAGCAGTCAAGGCTGATTTACGCAACAAGCATGCCCTGTCAGTTTGGTATACACCCGGTGTTGCACATCCGTGTAGAATAATCAGACAGAAACCCGAGACTGTTTTCGACTACACAATCAAAGGCAATACTATCGCTGTGATTACAGACGGTAGCAGAGTCCTTGGATTGGGTGATATAGGTCCTGAAGCGTCAATACCTGTTATGGAAGGAAAAGCCGCGCTATTTGTTGAGTACGGCGCTATCGATGCCTTTCCATTACCACTTCGAGTTAACACTGTCAAAGAATTCGTATCAGCAGTTAAAGCTATAGAACCAATGCTTGGAGGAATAAATCTCGAAGACATTTCCGTTCGCAAGTGCTTTGAGATTGAAAATGCTTTGATTAATGAACTCAACATACCAGTATTCCATGACGACCAGCATGGTACAGCAGTGGTCGTTTTGGCTGGATTGATTAATGCTCTGAAGATCAAAGGGCAGAAAAAAGAGAACCAGAGAATAGTTATCTCTGGAGCAGGGGCATCTGGTTCTGCCATTGCAAAACTGCTCGTTTCAGCTGGATTTGGAGATGTGATTATGTGCGATAGAGCTGGAGCAGTATACAAAGGTCGACAGTCACATATGTTGCCTTATAAGGAAGAACTCGCCAAGATTACCAACAAAGAAAAGATAACGGGTTCGCTAAGTGACTGTATGAAAGATGCAGACATTCTGATTGGTGTTGCATGCCCCGGGTTGATTCATGGCGAAGATATTGCTTTGATGGCAAAGGATCCCATTGTTTTCCCACTTGCTAATCCAGATCCAGATATCGACCCCGATATCGCCAAGGAGAACGGAGCTTATATTGTCGGGACAGGTAGATCTGACCTGCCCAACCAGATAAACAACCTCTGTGCATTTCCAGGTATCATGAGGGGTGCTCTGGATTGCAGGGCAAGAAGAGTCACCGAAGAGATGAAGATGGAGGCGTCCATTGCTATCGCTGATCTACTCCCTGAGGAAGAGCTGGGTCGAGAGAATATAATTATCGAACCATTCAGGAAGGGTGTTGCACAAGCTGTAGGTAAAGCTGTTGCAAGATCAGCTTTCAGTTCTGGTGTTCAACAAACGCTAATGACTCTTGATCAGGTATACGATTTGATCGATAAAAGACTTAAAGGCAAGTGAACTGCATTCAGATAGAGGCAATATCTAGAAATGCCAGAGCTGGAACTCTAACTACTGCTCATGGTGCATTTAAAACACCTGGGTTTATGCCAGTTGGAACTCAGGCGACTGTAAAAGCGCTTCGACCAGAAACAGTCTCCGATTTAGGTTATCGGATGATTTTGGCAAACACATATCACCTCATGCTTCAACCCGGTGTTGATGTTGTAGAAGATGCTGGCGGTTTACATCAATTCATGAATTGGAATCACTCTATCCTTACAGACTCAGGTGGTTTTCAGCTAATGAGTCAGAGAGGGCTCAGAAAGATATCAGATGACGGTGTTGAGTTTAAGTCATACCTTGATGGATCAAGGCATTTTCTCACTCCAGAAAAGGCTGTCAACATCCAGGAACGACTAGGGTCCGACATAGCTATGGTGTTGGATGTGTGCACTCCGTATGACGTTGATATTGAAGAATCTAGACGTTCTATGGATATCACACACCGATGGGCACAGAGGAGTCTTGACGTTAAGAAGAGTGATGATCAGCTTCTGTTTGGAATCATTCAAGGTGGTTTCAATATAGAAGATCGAAAACATTCAGCTGATATAATCTCTTCGATGAATTTTGACGGTATAGCAGTTGGTTCGTTATCAGTTGGCGAACCACTACCTTTTGCCGATGAAATACTCTCCGCTGTAATACCCTTGGTGCCTGCGGACAAACCTCGTTATCTGATGGGTGTTGGTGATATGCTAGGCATACTTCAAGCTATAGGTCATGGGATTGACATGTTTGATTGCGTCCTGCCAACTCGATTGGGTAGAAACAGAACTGTCATGACAAAACACGGCAATATAAACATTTCAAGGTCAAAATATGCAAAGGACTTAAATCCAATCGACAGTGAATGTGATTGCTATACCTGTCATAACTACACAAGGGCGTATCTACGACACCTTTTCAAATCGAGAGAGATGCTTGGTGCAACACTTGCCACCATACACAACCTTTCATTCCTAAAGAGAGTTGTTGATGAAGCTCGAGACGCAATAATTGAGAATCGGTTTGATGAATACCATAGATCCATGCAGACTGAGGTGAACGATGATAAAACTGGAAACGATTAAGAATGACCCATTCATCCTTGAGATACTTCACGAATCAGATAACACAACAAAAACAATGGGTTATACAGAACATGGCCTGGTACACGCAAATATTGTGTCTGACCTTGTCCATAATCTGTGCAAAAGCTTTGGATTCAATGAACAGGATACAAAGGTCGCGAGTGTATCAGCTTTTCTGCATGACATTGGAAACCTTGCAGGTAGGGATAACCACGGACAGGTTGGAGCGTCAATCGTAACCCCTATTCTTCTTCGTCATGATGTTGAACCAACCGAGTTAGCACAGATAATCTCAGCCATCTCAAATCATGACGACCTCGTTCCAGTTATTTCAAACAAGAATTGTGCTGTTGTTATGATTGCTGATAAGGCTGATGTACGCAGGTCTCGAGTGCGTGAAACAATGACTATCGAACATATTCGAATGGATATCCACGATCGTGTTAACTATGCAGTGCTTGATGGTAAGCTGTTCGTCGAGAATGGAGCTGTCAAGCTGAAGTTGACACTTGACCCTGAATTTGCAAATGCCGCAGATTACCTCGATATCTTTGCATCCAGAACAACAGCTATGAGAAGGTCAGCACAGTTTTTAAAACATGATTTTCATCTCATCATAGATGGAGTGCAGATCTACTGACTTCACAAAATCGAAATGGTTGATATACTCCAAGACTAATGGAGGAATGACAATGGAAATAAAAATTGGTGGCAAACACATAGATATGGAAGAGGGTGTAAATATCTTCCAGATACTCAAGCAAGCCGATATCAAAACAAGTGATGTCATTGCAACAGAGGTGGACGGTAAACTAGTTGATCTCAGTACAAGAATTGATTCTGATTGTGTTATTGAGCCTGTATATCATGAGGATACTCCAGGTAGAGAGGTATTTCTGCACTCATCTGCACATCTGCTAGCCTTTGCCGTTCAACGATTATATCCAGGCACGAAGTTTGCCATTGGACCAGCAATTAAAGATGGTTTCTATTATGACTTTGAACTTCCACAGACCATCACAGAGGATGATCTGGCTGAAATTGAAAAAGAGATGAAGAGGATCGTAAAGAAGCGTTTTAAGTTTGAGCGCGAAGAGATGTCCAGGTCAGACGCGATCTCCTTATTCAAAAAGCGAAGTGATCGATTCAAGGTTGAGTTGCTGGAAGAAATGACAGATGATGCCGTTTCTATCTATACCCTCGGTGATTTTGTCGATCTGTGCAGGGGACCGCATGTTCCAAATACTGGAATGCTTAAGCATTTCAAACTCACTTCTGTTGCTGGTGCATACTGGCGAGGGGATGAAAAGAGAGAAATGCTGACTCGAGTCTATGGCACATCATACCCCAGTGCAGAGGAATTGGGTGTTCACATGAAAAAGCTTGAGGAGATCGCCAAGAGAGATCACCGTGTGCTTGGCAAGGAACTTGAGTTATTCACTATAGATGAAACAGTCGGTGGTGGATTGGTGGTGTGGTTACCTGATGGGTCTACACTTCGTAGCATTGTAGAGGATTTCTGGAGATCTCAACACAGACTTAATGGCTATTCAGTCATCTACACACCTCATCTCGGAAAGTCTTCGCTGTGGGATACGTCAGGACATACTGACCATTACAAGGACAGCATGTATCCCTCTATGGAGCTTGAGAATGTTGACTACTATGTCAGACCAATGAACTGCCCATTTCACATGATTTCATACAAGGCAAAGAAACGCAGTTATCGAGAGTTGCCATACCGAATAGCAGAACTAGGCACCGTTTACCGATTTGAGCGATCTGGCACACTGCATGGTCTGCTGAGAGTGAGGGGATTTACGGTTGATGACGCTCATATATTCTGTACGCCAGAACAGCTTGAAGATGAGGTGAAGGGTGTGGTTCGATTTGCCATACACCTTTTAGAA
This sequence comes from uncultured Caldisericales bacterium, assembly GCA_964613055.1. Lineage (GTDB taxonomy): Bacteria > Caldisericota > Caldisericia > JAAYUI01 > JAAYUI01 > JAXGMQ01. The sequence continues at coordinate 38,274 of CAZTGD010000002.1, forward strand.
ACGTTTGGCTTCAAGAAATATCAAGTCTATCTTTCTACCCGACCAGAGGAGAAATTTGTTGGGGAAGTTGAAAGGTGGGATAGGGCTGAAGAGGTACTGAAAACCGCCTTAGGTGAAATGAATCTTGACTATGAGATTGACATTGGTGGCGGGGCTTTCTATGGTCCCAAGATTGATATAAAGATAATCGATGCGCTTGGTAGGCCGTGGCAGGCAACAACGTGTCAGTTTGATTTCAATCTGCCAGAGCGCTTTGATCTCAGCTACATCGGAGATGATGGTGCAGAACACCGACCGTATATCGTTCATCGAGCACTTCTGGGTTCACTGGAGAGATTCATTGGATGTCTTATTGAGCATTATGCAGGATCATTCCCACTGTGGCTTGCTCCCAAACAGGCTGTCGTAATTCCAATAACCGATGATGTAAATGAATATGGAGTAGAGTTAAAGGAAAGACTATTCAAAGCTGGATTTAGGGTAGATATTGATCTGGGATCCGATCGTATGCAAGCAAAGATAAGAAAAGCTGAACTAGCAAAGATCCCATATGTTCTGGTTGTAGGCAGAAAGGAAGCTGAAAACCAATTAGTTTCTCTGAGAAAACATGGAGAAGGAGATATGGGAGTTATCTCAACAGACGATCTGATTGAGAGGATGATCAAAGAGGTTCGTGAGAAAAAGGCTTAGTCCGAAACTCCTCTGGTTTTTTTTGAGCTTATTTACGGCAGTTGTATTATCGCTAATCGTTTGGATTGTCACTATGCTTTCGATTGTGCCGTTCTCCAACGTAGTGATGGTAGCTTTTCTTATACTCGGGTTGCTTCCCGGCATTCTCGCTGTTTTTGGATTCAGGTTTATTGGATTGATTGGTACAGCAGGCATTGTTGTTGCCATTATCTGGGGTTTTATCCATTGTATGTTTGTGAGTTTGCCTTGGCAGTATGTTTTCTTACTCGATTTCCTTAGGATATATTCTGTTGTAATAGTGTTTGCCTGTGTAGTACAGCTTATATTCATATATATGATTCCAAAAAAGAAAACTGAGATGCAAAAGAGAAACAAATGCAGTAACGTTGACTATGATACATCTCAAGTTAGAATTGATGAGTCGAGGCGCTATGAAGTGTAAAATCGTTCTCAAGTTATTGGATGACTACATCGCCGGAAGGTTGAGCAATTCGATGAGGTTATCGGTTGCCAGACACCTTGATTCCTGTTACGATTGCTCCTTCACCTATCTTCTTGTAGAACGAAGGGTTTTGAGAATATGTCTATCAGAAGATGGAAAAACCATAAGATTCGAATATAAACGAATTATGGAGCGGAAGTGATATGAAATTTGACAGGTACACCGATGAGCTACGCGATATTCTCAGTGATGCTCAACAGGTTCTCGGAAGATACAACACGGTTGAGTTGTCAAGTGAACACCTGCTGATAGCACTCCTTGAAAAAGAGTGTGTGGTCAGAGATATCCTTTCTCATTTGGGAGTGGGTTGGAAACAACTGCTTGATCAGGCAGAGCGATTATCAGCTAAGAATACAAGATCTGCTGGTTATTCGTCCACTCAGCAGATATATATAAACCCGCGTGCTAAATCCGCCCTCGACGTTGCAGAGAAGGAAGCAGACAATCTTGGTGATGAGTATGTTGCACCAGAACATCTGCTGATCTCCTTTTCCCTGGATAATCAAGAAGTCGGGAAAATAGTCAATTCTACTGGAGTGGAGAAGGAGAAGATATTACAGACAATCGCTGAGATTAGAGGAAAATCATCAAAGACATCAAGCGGTAAACAATCCGCTTTGTCCAAGTATGCTCGGAACCTGACAGAGCAAGCGAAGAAGGGAAGACTCGATCCAGTCATTGGTCGGAAGAACGAGATAGAACGATGCCTTGAGGTGCTTTCTAGAAGGACAAAGAATAATCCAGTTTTGATAGGTGAGGCGGGTGTTGGTAAAACCGCTATTGTTGAGGGAATCGCACAGAGAATTGTTGATAATAAGGTTCCCGTATCCATGAGGGGTTTTCAGATACAGGCTCTTGATATGGGAGCGCTTGTCGCAGGCACTAAATTCAGAGGTGAGTTTGAGGAACGACTTAAAGCGGTCATTGATGAAGTAAAGTCCGCAGATGGTCAAATAATCCTTTTCATTGATGAGCTTCACCTGGTGATGGGAGCGGGGAAGACTGAAGGAGCTATGGATGCCTCTAACCTTCTCAAACCAGCACTTGCAAGGGGGGAATTGTATTGCATAGGCGCAACAACGACTGATGAATACACGAAATACATCGAGAAAGATTCCGCTCTTGAGAGGCGTTTTCAGCCTGTTATTACCCCTGAGCCTTCAATTGAGGAAACTGTAGAGATACTTAGGGGGTTGAGAGATAAATACGAATCACACCATGAGGTAAAGATTGAGGACTCCGCGCTTGTTTCTGCGGCAAAACTATCCGATAGATACATAACAAATCGTTTTCTTCCAGATAAAGCGATCGATTTGATTGATGAGACATCAGCTAAGATAAGGGTTGCCAAGGAGTCACAGCCATCCGCAGAATTGGAGCAGATCAAGGCAGACATGGACAGACTGCATCGCGAAGCGGTAGCGGCGGGGGACTCTGGTGATAGCCAGAGAGCAAATCGATGTATCGAGGAGTTTGAAAAGAAGAAGTCAGAGTATGATGATCTTGATTCAGAGAAGAGGAGAATGGACAGTATCTCCGAGGTAGTGGATGGTGAAGCAATAGCCCAAACCGTTTCAAGATGGACAGGCATACCCGTATCATCGCTGACCGAAACTGAACAGAAGAAGCTTCTCAAACTGGAAGACAGGTTGCATGAACGAGTGATAGGCCAGGATGAGGCTGTATCAGCGGTTTCAAAAGCGATCAGAAGATCACGAGCAGGTCTGGCAAATCCGAATAAACCGATAGGTTCTTTCCTGTTTTTAGGACCAACCGGCGTTGGAAAGACCGAGTTGGCAAAGAGTCTTGCCTGTCTACTGTTTGATGACTCCTCAGCAATCACCAGGATTGATATGTCTGAGTATCAAGAGAAACACACCGTGTCGAGGTTGATCGGTGCACCTCCTGGGTATGTTGGGTATGATCAGGGGGGTCAGCTTACAGAACAGGTGAGAAGAAAGCCCTACCAGGTGATACTCTTTGATGAGATTGAAAAGGCTCATACGGAAGTGTTTAACGTGTTTCTCCAGCTACTAGATGACGGAAGACTAACGGATGGACAGGGAAGAACGATAGATTTTAAGAACACAATAGTCATAATTACGAGTAATCTTGGAGCTTCTTTGGTGGAATTAAACGATGATTATGAAACCATGAAATCCAAATATATGGGAGCTGTAAAATTACATTTCAGACCCGAGTTTGTTAATCGTCTAGATGACATAATCGTATTTATGCATCTGTCAAATGATCAACTGAAGCAGAATATTGAGTTGCAGATGAATAATCTAGAACGAAAGCTTTCAGAGATGGATATCACATTATCAATCAATGATTCGGCAAAGACTTTACTGGCAAAACTTGGCTATTCACCAGAGTACGGAGCCAGACCTCTACTGCGCGTTATCCAATCAAAGATTGAGAATAACCTTTCTGATTTGATATTGCGTGGAGAGATAACAAATGGTGGACATATTGATATCACATCTGACGGAAATGAATTCTATTTCAACAGTGGGGGTAATTAGATATGGTCATAATCGACAAGAACGGCAGACTTTTCGGCAAGCTTAATATCATTGATTTGATTGTAATTATCGTTGTCGGACTAGGTTTGTATTGGGTCGGTGGCAAGGTGTATACCAGGTATTTTTCCCCCGAGCAATTTCAGGATAGATATAGGATTGTACTACGCGCAGAGAATGTGCACCCTGAGATGGCAGACTCGATAAAAGCTGGTTATAAGCTTGTTGAACGGTCAGGTAATATCGTGGGCAACGTTGATTCAGATCCAATCTTAAAAGATGCGATAGTCTATGTTAGAACTCCTCAAGGTACGATTGAGGGTTCAACTGCTAAACTCGTGATCAACGATAGCGTGCAACCCAAACTAAAGGATATGGACATTGAGGTGATTGCCACTACTCCTCTTGGAAAAAGACTCAAGTACAATACACAGAACGTACTTGTAGGCTCTCGCATTGAATATGATTTTGTACAGGAAGGCAGTACCTTGGGGGCGCATCTGAACTGTCTGTGCGTTGATATGGACCAATTGGAGAACTGACGTGGACGTCAAAAAACTGCTCCAAAACATAGGTGTTGTATCGATTGTTTTGGCTGGTGCAAGGATTTTTGGTTTTGTTCGTGAAGTAATCATTGTTCCAAGATTCGGATTGAGTAATGTTTTGGATGCATGGAATATTGCATCAACAATACCAATGGTGATTGCACTGTTGTTGACAACTGGTGTTATCTCAGCTGTTTTCATCCCAATATTCACCAAGTACATTGTAAACTCTGATTACAAAGGTTTGTCCAAACTCATTGGAGTACTTTCTCTCATAATTACAGTAGGTTTCTCAGTGCTTGTTGTAATTGGTTTTGTTTTTGCCAAACCGATAATTTTACTTCAGACAAAACCAAGCACGCCACCTTTGACAATTGATACAGCAGTCAGGTTGTTCAAGATAATGATGCCAACGGTTTTGATAATGGCATGGGCAGGTCTTCTCACAGCCATACATCATTCCTTCAACAGCTTTGTCCGTCCTGCAATAGGTGGGTTACTGTTGAATGTAGCTGTTATTGGTGCTTTGTATGTTTTACCTCGAAGTGCAGGTGTGGATGCTCTTGCTTGGGGTTTTCTTGCTGGATCAATACTCCAGTTACTCATCCAGGTACCAGGCATATTCAGCAAGAAAATGAAACTAGATGTGAACTGTGGATTCAAGCATCCAGCTTTGGCTGGGGTAGTAGCACTCATACTACCGGTTCTTTTGGGTTCAGGCATTCAACAGATTAGGTTCTTTTTTGAGAAGTACCTTGCAAGTGGGGTTGCCGTTGGCGCCGTCACCGCTTATACAGAAGCGTGGAAGGTGGGGCAACTGCCACTATCGATTTTTGTGATGACCGTCTCTATGGTCGTTTTCCCACTATTTGCTGAGTCGGTTGCCAGAAACAAACCCGAAGCCCTAAAGAGGAACGTACTGTGGGGAATGAAACTAGTATCCTTCATAATAATCCCTGCGGCTATTGGTGTTCTGGTGCTTTCAGAACCAATATCAGTTACTCTGTTTATGCGTGGTGCTGTGAATTTTGAACAAGCCTTACGAATTGCTGGACCACTGGCATTCTTTGCCGTGGGTCTTTTACCGTGGGCGTTTGCGGCGATTCTCCTGAAGGTCTTCTACTCATTGGGAGATACGAAGACGCCCGTATGGATAGCATGTATAACTGTCCCCATACTCGTTATTCTTGAGTTGATACTTGTAAGGTGGGGTGTGATTGGAATTGCTGTTGGTTCTGTTATTGCGGCTTTTATAACTATGTTCCTACAGGTTACTATGATACGTAAAAAGATTGGCAACTTCGGTTTGACTTCCCTGATTATCTCCGTTATTAAATCTACAATTTCAGCAGGCGTTATGGGTGTAGCGGTGTTCTTTATATCGCAGAAATCAGTACTGTTGGTTGATATGACATCCAACACTGGAAGGATTTTAGCTTTAACATTTTCAATTGTGATAGGTGTAGTCATATACATTTCAATGATGTACCTTATCAACCGGGAGGAGCTGAAAAGTGTCTTCTCTGGATTTACAGCTAAGAAAGCTTCTGCATGAGGAATCGAGTTTATATGAAGAAGAAAAAACGAGCCACCCTCGTTCCATTATTCTTTATACTCATGATAATGACTATGTTTGTGGGAGTATTTTACGCTGTTGGCTACTCATGGCGAGTCATATCTGCATTGAACAAAACTGAATACATTAGTCGAACAGAACCATTTAACATCAATGAACGCATGAACATACTCCTGCTGGCTGTTGATGCACCAACCCTTCAAGAACCGTCTAGGTCTGACACGATAAAAGTAATCTCCCTTGAACCCGATGGACCATCTATGAGCATGATGACAATTCCCAGAGACTCATATGTTGTTCCTGCTGGATTCGACAGGAGTCGTAGCGATAACTGGGTGAAGATAAATGCCATCAATAACACGCTGGTCAACCCAAGACATTTTGGCACCGATAAACTGGTGGAGACAGTGGGTGATTTACTCGGGATAGACATCGATGGTTATGTTAAAATCAACTACAAAGGATTCATCGATGTTATTGATTCCATGGGTGGGATCGATTTCTATGTTGATTATCCAATGGATTATGTTGATTCCGTTGACGGTTATGAGATCCATCTCAAGAAGGGGCTTCAACACCTCGATGGTGAGAGTGCTTTGCAATATGTTAGATTCAGAAGCGGACCTGGCGCTGACTGGGCTTCATACAATGGCAAGGTGATAGGCAGAAGCGCACGTCAGACAAAATTCATCAAGGCAGTTATCAAGGAATTGGCAAAACCGTCAAACTGGAACAAGATACCCTCGGCGGTAGAGGCTGTGATGAGTAATGTACAGACGAATATCCCGGTGGGACAAACATTTTCCTTTGTCGAGATCCTACGAAAGTTAGACTTCAACTCAATAGAAGACATTCCATTCCCCGGTGTTCCCAGCTATGTAACCATCCATGACAGGATACTTGGAGAATTCAACATGAGTGTCGTGAAAGTAGATTTTACCGAATTGAAGGATTTGGGTCAGGAGCACTTCTCTGATTAGGCTAATAAGACACACATTCAACAGGAGAAAGAAACATAGATTCTCGATGTATGTGATTCTCATCCTACCGATTCTAATATTTAGTTTCTCTATTGTGTACATATTGGGTTATTCATGGCAGGTGTTATTAGCTCTTAATACAACAGAGTATATCAGTCGGTCTGAGCCCTTTAATATCGATAATCGATTAAACGTCCTTTTGCTTGCTGTTGATGCACCCACTCTTCAGGAACCATCAAGGTGTGATAAGATCAAGGTTATCTCCCTTGAACCTAGTGAACCCTCAATGATTATCATGACAATTCCACGAGACGCTCACGTTCCCCCGGCAGGTTTCAGACACGAAGATAGATGCAAGATAAACGGTATAAACAATCCATTTGCCAACCCAGAGCACTTTGGAACAGACAAACTCGTAGAAACAGTCTCCGAACTGCTTGGGGTCAATATTGATGGATTCGCCAAGATTAACTACAAAGGCTTCGTTGATGTCATTGATTCCATTGGCGGTATCAATGTTGATGTTGAAATGGACATGTATGTGGATAAGGCGAGTTATCAGGTAGACCTTAAACAGGGACTCCAGCATCTTGATGGTGAATCAGCTTTAAAGTATGTGAGATTCAGGGGAGGTCAGTATGCTGACTGGGCATGTTGGGGAGGAGAAGAGCTTGGCAGGAGTGGCAGACAAACAGATTTTATTCGAATAATTATCAAAGAGCTAACCCGACCATCGAACTGGAGTAAAATACCCTCTGCAATTGAAGCCGTGATGGCGAACGTTCAGACTGATATTCCGACAAACAACATTTTTTTAATCGCCAGCATACTCAGAAACCTGGATTCTCAATCGATAAATGTGATACCTTTCCCTGGTGGTTTTGATAGTTGCAGGGGGAGAGTGTGGAGTATTAGAGAAAACAGGTATGTAGAGCAAGATATTAAAATCGTTGAGGTAAATTTTAATAAACTCAAACAGATTGGACAGGAGTACTTCTCTGATGAGAAATAACAACTGGGTATCAGGAAGCACGGTTATCGATTTAATTAAACACACATCATCTGATTCGGTTTCGGGAAGAGTTATTGAGTTAGTAATGTCAGTATGGGATAACTTAGTCTCAAAAAGTGTTTTCATAGCGTGGATAACGGGAAAAGAGCTTCGGTGGAGACCTGTTGTAAGAAGAAGGGGTTTAATAGGTGGATTCATATTCACTTGCTGGGTGAAGTTCCTTGGATTCTTGCGGATTCTGTTTGGAAAGCAGTCAGCCTTTCAAAGGTCTTTTATCATAACACTTGCAAAGAACCTGTCCAAATTTGCCTGTGATCTTCCATTTGTTGCCTTTGGTACCCTTGGAGCAGGATTCTTTGGTCTGTATGGCATCCTAAAGATGACAGTCAAAGGAGTCGGTGTCAGAGATTTGATTCTTATTATCGTATGCTTTGCAGTATCTGTGTTGTTGATGCTAATTAGGGTGTCCTGGAGTAAATTAATCGAGTCAAGTTGGATCATAACTCGATTTCAGGAGATCGATGACTGATGTTTAGCAGGGATTGGTTAGGTTTCGTATTCGTTGTTTCTGGTTGCGCACTGGCGCTACTCTTTACGTTTTTTGATGTATTCTGGATAGTTGGAATACTTGGAGCGTTGACAATAATTGCTATAGTGATGTGGAAACTTGAGTTTGGAATCCTTATTCTCACATTTTCAGTCATTGTTGACAGCATACTCAGATCGATAGGCGTTATAAGTGGCCAATGGGATGAGATCCTGTTTTTCCTTGCAATTGTATCACTCATCTGGAGATTTACTAAAGAGAATAGAGAAGATTTCAATTTCACCGGCCTCTGGTGGAGTATTGCTGGTTTCTTTATTGTAGCTTTGATATCAGGTTTTAACTCCCTGTTACCATACAGCCACATCCTCACAGCGATTCGCTCGATGTTGCAGGGGGTAATCATCTTCTTTGTTATTATAAACGCTGGATTCTCGAGGGAAACCATACTGCATCTTGTTTCATCATTATTAGTGTGTGGTGTTGTGGTCTCGATGTATGCCTTCTATCAGAAGATAACAGGTGTTTTCACACCACAGGAGTGGCTCGATGTCGAAGAGGCGTTGAGTGTAACCAGGGCAACCAGCTTCACTGGAAGTCCGAATGCAACAGCGGGTTTCCTGGTGCTTATTCTCCCGATTGCCATGGGGATGATTGCAAAGGTTAAGAGATATTGGGCAAAGATAATATGGATTGCTGTATTACTCTCTCTGGTTGTCGGTCTGTATGCCACACTCAACCGAGCAAGCTGGATTGGTCTTGTGGCTGGTCTTGTAATGTTTGCTATCGCTGGTGGCCACAGATGGTGGATATGGCTTATACTTGGTGGTGTGACATTAACAATCGTTGTTCTTCCTGGATTAAAGGAACGTTTTCTAAGCATGTTCTCAGAGGATTTTGCCTGGAGGAATGTAACCTATGGTAGAGGCTTCAGATGGAATACTGCTCTTCAGATATTTAGTAAACACCCATTAACAGGCATTGGACCTGGAGGTTTTGGTGGTGCAGTTGCTTATGGAATTCAGGCTTTTGGTGGTCTGTATGTTGATAATTATTACTTGTTAACACTATCCTGTTATGGGTTTCCAGGTTTAGCTATGTTCCTGTTCATGATGGTTTCCGTATTACGAGAGTCTTTTAAAAGCATACATTTAGTAATTCAGCGTGATCGGTTTCTTGTAGCTGGTCTCATTGGTGGTATGGTTGCGTTCATGGTTCACCTGTTTGTGGAAAACCTTTGGCAGGTTCCACCCCTGGTAATCAGTTTCTGGCTCATTGTTGGCTTTGCCGTAGCGCTGGGTAGAGCTGAGAAAGGGGAACATGAGAACTCTTAGAGAGGGATCAGACAAACCTCCACTCGATCAACCATACAAAACCTCAATTCTCGCGTTTTTTATATACTGTCCGGGGTGTGAAACATGAACATTGAAAGCACAATATCTTCGCTCAAATCATACTGGAGGGAAAAGGGTTGCCTGATCAGCGAACCGTATGACATCGAAGTAGGTGCGGGGACGATGGTTCCAAAAAGCTTCTTTGGTGCCCTTGGACAAAAACCATATAAGGTAGCCTATGTCCAGCCATCCAGAAGACCAGCTGACGGCAGGTACGGTGATAATCCATACAGATTCTATATTCACCATCAGTTTCAAGTAATTTTAAAGCCTCCTCCCGCAGATATTCAGGATGTATACCTTGAATCACTTAAAAGTATTGGTATCAACTATGAAAACCACGACATGCGCTTCATCGAAGACAACTGGGAATCCCCCACGCTTGGTGCTGGAGGTGTTGGTTGGGAAGTTTGGATGGACGGTCAGGAAGTAACTCAATTCACATATTTTCAGCAGGTAGGTGGTGTACAGCTCCTCATACCTGCAGTCGAGTTAACGTATGGAATTGAAAGGATTGCCATGTATTCAGAAGGCAAGAACAACTGCCTTCTTCTCAATTGGAACGATGATGTTACATATGGTGACCTTCGGAAAAAAGAGGAGTATGAGCTGTGCAGGTATGGATTTGACCTGGCTGATGTCGCATCACTGACTCAGGTGCTTGATATATTTGAGAAAGAAGCGATCAGATGTATCGAAGAGAAACTCATTACTCCAGCGTATGAGTTTGCGCTTAAGTGTTCTCATATCTTTAATATCCTGGACGCAAGAGGAGCTGTCTCGGTATCAGAGAGAGCAATCATGATAAAGCGTATTCGAAGTTTAACTAGCAAATGCGCAAGGTTGTATGTGGAGGCTGAAAATGAAAACTCTGCTGATTGAGGTAGGTGTTGAAGAGCTTCCAGTTAAACAGATAATTCCAGCAGTAGAGCATATTAGAAAAGGGCTTCTTGATAAGCTTGAAGGTGTGGGGATTGATTTTGGAGAGATAAAATCATTTGCTAGCCACAGGAGACTGGCGATTATAATTGAAGATGCTTCAGAAACTGGTCCGAGCATAGAAAAACAACAAAAAGGACCTCCAAAGTCCATGTGTGTTGATAAAGAAGGCAACTACACTAAAGCACTCAAAGGATTCTGTAGCAAACTCAATATTGACCCTGAGGATGTTGAATATAAGACATTTGGAGAGCGTGAAAACGCCTTTGCTAATGTGTTAATACCTGGCAGACAACTGTCAGAGTTGGTTTCATCAGAATTGCCAAATATTATCTCTTCATATCCACATCCACATTCAATGCGATGGGATGAAACAGGGATTTTTTGGGTAAGACCGATAAGATGGCTTCTAACCCTTATGGATTCGGAGTTAATTGATGTCAGAATGGGATCATTGAAATCTGATAGATTCACGTTGTCACCTAGACCAAAGAAAACAAAAAAAATAGAGGTTTCCTCTGCAGATGAATATGAGAAAACCCTCAAAGATATGGGCATTGTCGCCGGTTACCAGCAGAGGATGGATTACATATTTAGCCAGGCTGAACAGTTTGCTAAGGATTACGGTTTCAATGTTAGCAGAGATGATCGGCTTCTCAACGAGCTGGCTGGCATAGTTGAAAAACCCTTTGTTATGATGGGTAAGTTCCCTGAAGAATACATAAAATCAACACCCGATCTAGTTTTAAGGACTGTATTGGTTTCGGACCTCAGATTCATTCCGTTTGAAAAAGATGGTGTTCTTAGTAATCACTACGCACATGTGGTCAATGGTGATCAGGATATTGCTGAGACCGCCATGCAGGGTGAAATGAAAGTCCTACTGGGCAAACTCAGTGATGCTAAATTTTTCTTTGATAAGGATAGGAAAAACAAACTCGTTGGTTTCGAGGATGACCTTAATGGAATAGCCTTTCTCAAAGGACTGGGTACTCTCAGGGATAAAACAAATCGTTTGGTAGCTGTTGCCGATGAGATTGGTGAAGAGATCGTTGAAGACAAGCGTAAACTTCAAAAGGCATCTCAATTGGCAAAACTTGACCTTGCTACATCAATGGTTAGGGAACATGATGAACTGCAAGGTAAGATTGGTGGTCTTTACTCCAGTCTTGATGGTGAGTCTGAAGATATCTGTCTCGCAATCTCACAACACTATCTGCCTACGGGCGAAGCCGATGATATCCCACAGACAAAACTTTCTCAAGCTCTGTCTCTTATTGACAAAGCCGACTCACTCGTAAATCTGATAGCAAATGGTTCTAAACCAAAGGGATCTGCTGATCCACTTGGTATGAGAAGATTCGCAACCGGCATGATCAGGATCTTGATGGAAGGAGATATTAGGGTAAACCTTTCATCTGTTCTATCCACGGTAGAACATCACGCCATCAACAAATCAGATTCAACAGTAAATGACACTCTGGAGTTCTTGAAACCTCGAATTGTCAACATCCTAAAAGAGAAGAGATTCCGACATGATGTGATTCAGGCTAGTATTTCTGTTGGTATAGAAGATATCCCAAATCTATTGAAGCGTTGCCAAGCTATTAGTGATGTTTACAATTCATCGATGTTCGAAGGAATAGTTGCCACTGCAAAGAGATTAAAGAATATTCTTAAGGATTTCACTGAGACGAACTTCGATCAAAAAATGTTTGAAAAGGGTGTTGAAGCTGATTTTGCCAATCAAGCAAAAACAGTATTGGATCGTCTGGGTTTGGTTGATGATGTTGAAAAACAGCTTATTGTTCTGTCCGAGTTGACAGAACACGCCGAGATATACTTCGAAGAGGTATTGGTAAATGCTCCCGATAAAGCGGTAAGGACCAATCGAAAGCGTTTTCTGGCATGGCTTTTAGCCAATATCAGAACTGTTTCTGATTTCACGCTGATTGAGATCTAGAGGAGATTATGAGTAATTTCAACGTTAAATTGTTCAGACGATTCTGCAAATCCTGTAAACTCTGTTTAAACATTTGTCCAAAGGACGTTTTCACGGTAAATGAATGCGGTCAGGTTGTAGTTGAAGATGCAGACAAGTGTATTGGGTGCAGGCTTTGTGTTGAGATATGCCCAGACTTTGCCCTGGAGGTTGAAAAGAATGGCGACTAGATCATATCTTTGGCAAGGTGCACACGCGATCAGCCAAGGTGCCTGTAAGGCTGGTGTGAACTTCTTTGCCGGTTATCCAATAACTCCATCGACAGAAGTTGCCGAGTCGATGTCGTGGGAGTTGCCACAACGCGGTGGTGTATTCATACAGATGGAGGATGAGATCGCATCCATAACCGCATTGATAGGCGCTTCGCTTGCTGGTGCAAAACCAATAACAGCCACATCGGGTCCAGGATTTTCACTGATGCAGGAAGGACTTGGTTTCGCAAAGATGGTTGAAGCACCGTTGGTAATTGTAGATGTTATGAGGGGAGGTCCATCTACGGGACTTCCAACAAAACCTACGCAAGCCGATGTTATGCAAACCAAATGGGGAACACACGGTGACAGCCCCGCTATCGTTGTAACTCCATCATCAGTCAAAGAATGCTATTTCCTCATGATCCATGCAGTTAACTTGGCAGAGCGTTTTAGAACTCCTGTCATATTCCTAACAGAAGAGGGAGTTGCGCACATGCGTGAACGAGTGGACATAGATCTGGATGAGGATGTATATGTTGAACCCCGAAAGAGACCTGGCAGGCATTCGAGTTATAAGACCTTTGGTGCTGATGAAAACCTTGTCCCTCATACAGCTTCCTTTGGTTCTGGGTATCGATCAGTCGTCACTGGTCTCTACCATGATGAAACAGGTTTCCAGAACACATCAAGGGAGACCACTGAGTATCTTCAGAAGAGGCTTATGGATAAGGTCAATCTGTATCTCGACCATATCTCACAGATACAGGAATATAACCTGGAGAATGCAGAGACCGTTTTTGTTTCCTATGGTGTTACATCAAGAACCGTTGATCAGGTGATCGCTGATACAAATAATCCGAAATGGGGTTCCCTGAGATTGATCACCCTCTGGCCATTCGATGGAGAATTGCTCAAAACCAAGTTAGAAAAGACAAAGAAAATCATTGTTCCAGAGTTGAATATGGGACAGATGGTCAGAGAGATCCAACGTTTGTTTGGAAAAGAAAAACAAATAATACCAGTCAACAGATGGGATGGAGAGCTTATAACACCAAGTCAGCTGGTAAAGGTGGCAGAGGGCTTATGAGAGAACAAGTGCTTAAGTACATGAAGCAGGATAAATTGCCACATGTATTCTGTCCGGGATGTGGTTGTGGAATTATCATGCATGCTATGTTTACGGCAATTGAAGACATGCAGTTGGATCCAACTCAGATATTGATCGTGGGCGGAATCGGTTGCTCAGCGAGGATCGCAACCTACACTATATTTGATTCAATCCACACTCTCCATGGAAGAGCGATTCCGTTTGCCATTGGTGCAAAGCTTGCAAACCCAGACCTGAAGGTTATCGTTATCACTGGTGATGGAGATTCCTCATCAATAGGTGGCAACCACCTGATTCACGCGGCCAGACGAAACATGCCAATCAGCGTTTTCATAGTGAACAACCAGATATACGGAATGACAGGTGGGCAGTTCAGTCCAACAACCCCTGTGGCATCCTTCACAACAACTTCACCTTGTGGTCACGTAGAAGAACCCTTCAGTATTACCGACTTGCTTGTTGGAGCAAACGCACCTTTTGTCGCAAGAACGGGTGTCCAATACTTCAAAGAGATGGTCAAGATGATGAAGATGTGTCTCGACAAGGAGTACTTCACAGCGATGGACATCTTCTCTCCCTGCCCAACAAACTATGGAAGAGCCAACAATCTTGCCGATCCCTTCAAGCTTATGAAGATGCAGTCAAACATGATGGTTCCAAAGAAAAAATACGGCAAACTCTCCGATGAAGAAAAAGAAGAGGTATTCGTTAGAGGGATTGTGCGTGATATTGACAGACCAACGTTTATGGATCATTACAAAGCATGTGTATTACTGACCAGAAGGGGGATAAGGCAATGATAAATCCTCCATGGAAACAGGTAAATGAAAAAATTTTTGGTGGTAGGAAAGCCGAGTCCGTCAGGTTTACAGGAGCTGGTGGACATGGATTGATTAAAGCCTCTGTGCTTCTGGCTCAAGCGGGAGTATATGACAACATGAATGTCCTGCAATCTCAGGTCTACGGAGCTGAGGCTAGGGGTGGTGCCACAAAGGGAGAAACAGTGGTCAGGAAGGGAAAGATATTCTACCCCAAACTGGTAATACCGGATGTTTTGATTTCCCTTACAAAAGAGGGTTTGGATAAGTATGGTGATGATGTGACCAATGATGGTTTGATAATATATGATTCCGGCCTCATAACTGATGTTGTGTCATCGGATGATGGACCATACATGTATGGTTTACCTATGTGGGTTGAGTTGATAAAGGAGCTTGGGAAGGGGATAGCGATCAATATTCTGACTCTGGGTGTTCTGATAGCAATGACGGGTATTGTGTCAAGAGCATCTATTGAGAAAGCGATAACGGAGGCATTCAGGCAGGATTTCAAGAAGAGTAACATGTGCGCCCTTGAATTGGGGCATGAACTAGTAAAGGAGATCATCAATGAGTAATGCGAAAAAGAACCTTGAACAGATTTTAGCACTCGGTTGCGACAATGTTGACTTTAAGATTGTAGATGCTGATGGCAGGATGCACCATCTTATGATTCCCACTGCATCACTCACTGAGGAAAGACTTGAATTTGGATTTGGTTTTGATGGTTCCAACTTTGGTTTCGCTAGAACGAGAAAATCAGATTTCATTGCCCGACCGGAAATGAATGAATCTGTCAACCTTGATCCCTGCATTGAAGAGCCAGTTGCCACTTTCATGTGCAATGTGTTTGAGGCGGGTGTTGATGTTAAACCGTTCCCATCAGACCCGAGGGCTATCCTCCGAAAAGCACGTTCTTACATGCAAGAGTTGGGTATTGCCGAGGAATCAGTTTGGGCTCCTGAGCTTGAGTTTCATGTGTTTGAGGGCATAAGACTCATCAACAAACCCCACCAGCAGATGTTTGAGATCCTTTCATCCGAGGGTTATTGGGGACAGGAAGAAGATGACATGTTTTCCGTTGTTCGGATTCCAAAGAAGGGTGGGTATCACGTTGTTCCACCCTATGATACTTCAATGTATGTCCGAATGTCTGCTGTTCGCATGCTAACCGATATGGGTTTCGATGTGAAGTATCACCATCATGAGGTGGGCGGACCTGGTCAACAGGAGATTGAATACAACCTACAGGAGATGATGAAAGCTGCTGATTCGATAGTCTGGGGTAAGTACATTGTAAGGAATGTATCAGCGAATATGGGTCTTCATGCCACCTTCATCCCAAAACCAATTTTTGGTGAGGCTGGCAATGGGATGCACGTGCATCATTGTCTGATAGGTAAAAACTCTGCTACTGTGTTTGCAGATGAGAACGGATATATGGGTCTTTCAAGGATGGCTTTATCATTCCTTGCTGGTATCCTTGAACATGCACCAGCGCTTGCCGCCATCTCAAACCCCTCAACAAATTCCTACAAGCGTTTGGTAAGAGGACATGAAGCGCCCTGTAATGTTTGTTATGGTATGGCAAACAGGAATGCCGCACTCAGGATACCGGCATACGCCACCAAAGCCGAGGAGAAGAGATTTGAGTACAGGGTGGGTGATGCAACTGCAAACCCATATCTAATGCTGTCAGCTGTTCTGATGGCAGGTTTAGATGGAGTTAAGAAGGAAATGAATCCAGAAGGTAAGTTTGGACCACTCGAGAAGATGCCAGAAGGGTGGGAGCCAAAAACATCCATACCAGCATCACTCAAGGAAGCGTTGGATGAACTGAAGAAGGATCATCAGTTCCTGCTTGAGGGTGGAGTGTTTACATCAGAGATGATTGAGAAGCACATTGAGGATAAGATGAAGGATCATCTGAAGCTTGAACGTATGACAAATCCCATTGAGTTTGAGATGTATGATTATCTATAGGTTTACTCATAGATTCTGTATTTATCGTTTTCGAAACCCAATGTTTCATTTGTTTCGAAAAGCTTTGGTTTTCTAATATTTCTAATGAATAGTTGCGAAATACCAAAATATACAAAGTGTATTGAAAGCAATTCATGGGCTGATATTTGATTAAGAAGTTTGTATTTGTGTCTGTATCTTTTTGATAAAATATATGAAAATTCATTTTTATTGTACTTAGATTGATATAGATTGATGGCATTGAATTTACCAATATCATCTGTATAGTATGTTTTAATTATGTTATTGATATCTCCTATTTTATATTTATCTTCTTTGTTTCTTCGTTTTTGGTGTATGACACATAGATTTCTGATAAACTCATCAATGACTTGATCTAAGAAAATCATTTCAGATTCTCTTTCTTTTACAGATTTTTTGAATTCTTCATCAGTAACATCCTGCAAAAATGCTTCTTTCCTAATGGCAATTGTTGTATTACCTCCAATATTGAATCCATAAGAGTATCCACAAGATACCCATAATTTATGAAATACGTTGTGTTGTAATTGGTTTCTTAGATATCTAATCAGTTTTATATGATAATTTTCAGTTGTATTTTTTGGTAGGGATACATCTTTATTAATTAGATCAATGTATGTTTTTGATAGAAGAATTAAATTGATAGTCGACATCTCTAGTTCAGTATCCCACCGAATTGGTATTTTTACTTTGAAATACTGCTTATCCTTACTAATATTTTCAAAATTATAGTCGTTTTCAAACAAATAATACTCTATTTCTCTACATTTATCTCGAAGAGTCAAATAGCTTAGAATGACTAGGAAAAAATGACGATATGTACAATAATAATTATTTATTAACTTTAGTTCTTCAATACAGTTATCTTTTACATCAGTTTCTCTTATTCGAAAATGACTATTTTTATCATAATCAACTATGTACCTATTCATTTCTTATTACTCCTGAACCAACAACCACTTCTCCAACATAGAACACAGCAAACTGACCAGGAGTTGTTGCAAACACTGGCTTCTCAGTTGCAACGATATTTCCATCAATCCTGCATGATATCGGTTTGGCTCGATATCTGGTCATCACGCTCAGTTCTTCGAATATGTCAAGTCTTAAGTCTGAGATAATGAAACTGTTTCTCATTACGTCAGATTTTCTGCCGACGATGAGTATATTATTTTGAAAATCTCTCTCAATGACATACCATGGACCATTCCCCAGTTTAAGACCACTCCGTTGACCTATCGTGTACGCGAGTAATCCCTCGTGCTGTCCAAGTATTTTGCCTTTGTTTGTGATAATATCTCCACGCTTGCCGAACCCTATATTCTTCTGAATCCATCTTCGAGTGTCACCGCTTGCAAAGCATGTGTCTTGACTTGTAGGGAGGGTTGGCAGATCAGCAACAAGAACCTCTGATTCTTCTCTTTTAACGTTACTGAGGGGAAGTATCAGTTTACTTATGATTTCATTTGGGACTCTTGCAAGAACGTAACTCTGGTCTTTTGATTGATCTTCCCCTCTGGAAATGTGTTTACTACCAAATCTATCTACAACCTTGGCGTAATGACCCGTTGCAATGTAATCGAAAGAATGAGAAATAGCATAGTCATATAGTGCTTTGAATTTTACGTTTTCATTGCAGATAACGCATGGATTTGGAGTTTCTCCGTTCAGATTGCTATTTATAAAGTACGTAAGAACTTGCTCGTGAAACAGATCGGATGTGTCTAAGAACTCTGATTCAATACTCAGCATATTTGTAAGGTTTAGGATTTGGTCTCTGTTTGAATCATCACACATCGAGAGTGTCAGTGCTGTGACTTTAAAACCCTCATTCTTAAGCAAGATCACGCAAGCTGTTGAATCAACGCCTGCAGAATAACCGACTAGAACCTTCAAGATGCTACAATCTTTGAATCATCGCAGGCAACTCAAGCAAAGATGCGATCTGGGGTGAATAGTCAGATGATTTGCCGGTAATTGGATTTGCAAAAAGCACTGCCTTCATCCCTATTTCTTCAGCGCTTATACAATCCTTGTTTTCATCATCTCCAACCATTACACACTCCTCAGGTTCAAGATTCATATTGTTTAACATTGAAAGAAAACTTTTTTTGTGAGGTTTTCTGTAGCCCTGGTTATCTGAGAAATATGTGTATCTTATTCGGCTGAGTAGTTCAGGATAAGCGCGCAGGATCATTTCACCAGACAAACGTTCGGTGTTTGAGATGAGTCCGAGTCTGTATCTTCTGGAGAGTCTTTCAACAAGTCTCCTGGATCCTGGTACTTCGGGGCTGATATATATGATACCAGCTTTGTTGTATGCCTTTATCTCTTTAGCAAGGATTGAATTATTGACCTTTATTCGAAGCACCTCGTTGAACACGCGAATCTGCTCTTTCACTGAGACGCCACGTTGATCTCTAGCCTTTCTTCTGATCATGCTTGAAATACCGTCGTATGCGTATGATAACTGTTTTCTCGTAATCACATGACCGGAAAGAGAAATAACTGTGTGTAGCCTTGATATTCTATCCTCGCGCCTTTTCTTTTCGATGAGAGGGAGATCGTATACAAGAGTGTTCCAAAAGTCCAGTATCACACCTCTTATCTCACTTTTCTCTCCGTGCACTGTATCATTATCGTTGATAGACATTACACAGTCAAGCATTTAAATACCTTTTTTCCTTGATTGCTGGTTTATTCATGCTAGCATTCAGCTATACCCATGCCTCGTTTCTCGGCACAGCATCGGTTGCGAGGTTTGTGGAAAGGAGATACAGATGTATACAAGTGAAGAGAAGAAGCAAGTGGTTGAAAAATTTGCAATTCACGAGGGTGATACAGGATCACCAGAGGTTCAGGTCGCGTTGCTCACAGAGAGGATTAATAACCTTGCAAAGCATCTTGAAACCAACAAGCATGATAATACAAGCAGAAAAGGTCTTCTGCACATGGTCGGGAAAAGACACAAACTCCTCAGGTATTTGAGAAATACTGATGAGAAAAGGTATCTTAATCTCATTGAAGAGCTTGGACTACGTAAATAATGCAGATTATTGAAACGGTAGAGCTAGGACGGAAGTGCCATATAGCAAAAGCTGAGATTGATGGTAAAGAGATTGAGATAAAGGTCGGTAAAGTTGCTGAACAGGCAGGAGGTTCTGCGCTTGTTACTATGGGTGGAACAGTTGTTCTCGCGACAGCCTGTATGTCTGATAAACCACGTGAAGGTGTTGATTTCTTCCCATTGGTTGTAGACTACACAGAAAACATGTTTGCAGCCGGTAAGATACCCGGAGGTTTCTTCAAACGAGGAGGAAGACCAACCGATCAGGAGATACTACGTTCAAGGATGATTGACCGACCCATCAGACCACTCTTCCCGAAACACACCAGGAATGAGATACAAGTCCTCGTAAATGTCTTATCAGCCGATGGTGTTAACTCGCCTGATATCCTTGGAATAATTGGAGCATCCACAGCCTTGATGCTTTCCCATGCTCCATTTGATGGACCCATTGCCGCTGTCAGAGTTGGAATGAAGGACGGTGAAACCCTGATCAACCCTCCTCAAAATGAGATTGGGAATCTTGATCTTGATCTAGTAGCGGTAGGCACTAGTGAAGCGATAATGATGGTTGAAGCGAGTGCCACTGAAGTTTCAGAGGAACAGTTCGAGGATTCACTCAAGGTTGCCTGGGATATCTGGGGGGATGTCATCTCTGCGCAGATTGAGTTGGCAAAGCTTGACGGCAAACCAAAGAGAGAGATCCAACCATTGGATGTTAATGACGAAGTACTGGAGTTTGTTCGCAAGGAAGTGTTTGCTAATGGTGATGATATCCTTTTTAACCCAAACAAAGCCCAGAGAGAGGGTGCTGAAGGTGATTTCCGCTCTTCAATCCAGGAAGCAGTTGAGACAAAATTCACAGAAGAGCAGGCAGAAACCTTTGGCAATTCGTTTGATATTGCTTTGAAGGAGTTTGTTCGAGATCGTATTGTTTCAAAGGGAGTCAGACCCGACGGCAGAGCTGTTGATGAGATTCGAAAGATAGATATGGAGGCAGGACCTCTACCCAATGTGCACGGTTCAGGTCTGTTTCTCAGAGGTCAAACACAGGTACTTTCCATTGCTGTCCTTGGTTCAAAGAACGAGGGTCAGCTCATAGAGAACCTTACAACAGATCATTTACAACACTATATGCACTACTATAGCTTCCCACCATTCAGTGTTGGAGAGGTGCGTCCAATGCGCGGTCCGTCAAGACGCGACAAGGGTCATGGAAACCTGGCTGAAAAAGCGTTACTTCCGCTTGTTCCAGATGAGGATACCTTCCCATATGCAATTCAGGTCTTCTCAAATGTCCTCGAGAGCAATGGCTCATCATCCATGGCATCGGTATGTGGAAGCTCTCTGGCACTGATGGATGCCGGTGTACCACTGAAGAAACCTGTAGCCGGAATTGCGATGGGTTTAATTGCCAAGGACGACAACATCAGAATCCTCACAGACATACAGGGTGTTGAGGATGCATTAGGTGATATGGACTTCAAGGTTGCAGGCACGAGAGACGGAATTACAGCAATTCAGATGGATATAAAACTCAAAGGCATCAATATGGAGATCATCCATAAATCCCTTGCACAGGCAAGAGAGGGTCGACTTTTCATCCTCAATAAGATGAGTGAGTGTCTTGATGCGTCACGTCCCGAACTCTCCGACAACGCTCCAAGGGTATTTGTTGTGAACATTGATTCAGACAAGATTAGAGACATAATCGGTCAGGGTGGAAAGGTCATCAAGAAGATCATTGAGGACACTGAGTGCAAGATCGATGTTGAGCAAGATGGCACTGTCTATATAACCGCTCCAAACAAGGAGATGGGACTCAACGCCAAGAGGGTGATCGAAGAGATAGTTGAGGATGTGAAGGAAGGTAAAACCTATCTCGGCAAGGTGACTTCAATAAGAGACTTTGGTGCTTTCGTTGATATTGGTAAGGGAGGCAAGGAAGGTCTCCTACATATATCTGAGATTGCCAACTACAGGGTCAACAAGGTTGAGGATGAGCTGAAGATAGGTCAAGAATTAATGGTTATGGTCAAGCGTGTGGACGATGAGGGCAAGATTGCGCTGACGAAGAAGGGGTTGATAGATTCAAGCAACAGTGGTTCTGCATCTAAACCAAACAATGACAACCATCATGATAAGAGAAGAAAACACTCGAATAACAACAGCAAGCCAAAGAACTTTAAACGCTACAAGGACAAGAACAATAGGTGAGGTTGATAAACCAAACGATACCTGATTTTAAATCGGTTGCGTGCGGTATTTTCTTGCCTGTTGGGTCATCCACAGAACCAAAAAAACTTGCAGGCATTTCGCATTTCATGGAGCACCTCGTCTTCAAGGGTAGCAAGAGGTTTAACTCTGACTCAATCGCCAACAGCATTGACGCGACTGGTGGTTCTGTGAATGCATACACGTCTGTCGAACTCACAGCATTCTATTTCAAGGTACTCAGAGATGATGTGTCGAGTATCTTGGACATATTTCTTGATATCGTTTTCTCCCCCAAACTCGATGAATCAGATATCAACAGAGAAAAAGGTGTAGTGCTTTCAGAAATCGCCTCAATGCTTGACGATCCAGATGATCTATCGCACAACGGGATATTCGAGGTTTGCTGGGATGGACATCCAGCGGCAAGACCTGTGCTGGGTTATTCGGATGTCATCGAGAATCTGTCAACCACGGCTATAGCTCAATTCCACAACGGTAATTACCTGCAAAGCGATGCAGTTATATCGTTTTGTGGTGGCATGACTGAGGATGAGATAATCGAATTACTTTCTTCGAAGGGTGTAGAGGCTGAAACATCAATACCACAAATACAATCTGAGGAGATAAGTCGACCAGCATTCGGCACCGGTACATATGCCAAGGAGTTTGACTCTGAACAAGTTTATTTCAACTACTCGTGGCGAGGACTTGACCTTGATTCAGAAGACATCGAAAAGACCTTGGTAGCGGAAGCAATTCTTTCAGGTTCATACAGCTCAAGACTGTTTCGTAGACTTAGAGAACAAGAGGGTTTGGTCTATTCTATTTCAGGATTGTCTCATATGTTCACGTTTGGTGGTTTGATGGGTATTCATGGCTCTGTTCCCAAAGGCAAATACAGGAAGATGGATGCTATTTTGTGTGAAGAGCTTGACAGTTTCAGATCTACAGGAGTCACGCACGAAGAGCTTGATCGATCAAAGAGGATGATACGCGGATCGGTTGCCATCTCTCTTGAGGGCAATATGGCATCAATGCACCGAAATGGAAAGCTGGCTTTGCTTCTAGGGTCTGTGAAGTCCCTTGACACCTTGCTTGATAGAATAGATGCAATTGATTTCGATGAGATGAATGACTACATTCGGACACTCATTCCTGACGAATACTCGGTGTCTGTTGTTGGAAAGGATATTGAAAGGACAACTGGTATACCAGTAGGTTGTAGAAGAAGGACATAGTGAGTTTGAGCAAAAACGAGTGGGTGCTGGGTGAGATCGGAAAGCTGGTCAAAGGGTGCGAGCTCTGTACACTTTCCGTAAATAGAACAAATCCAGTTCCTGGCTTGGGTTCTCCAAACGCAACAATTATGTTTGTTGGCGAAGGTCCAGGTGCTAACGAAGATAAACAGGGGAAACCCTTTGTTGGACAAGCGGGAAAACTTCTCGATCACCTGTTGGCGTCTATCGCTGTGTCGAGAGATGATGTCTTCATAACAAACATTGTTAAATGCAGACCTCCCAACAATCGAGTACCTTCTGCTGAAGAAGTGAGAACATGCAAGCCCTACCTTATGTCTCAGATTGCTATAATCAGACCAAAGGTCATTGTAACCCTGGGTTCACCATCAGCTAAAACACTCATAAGTCCTTCAATTTCAATAAGCAGAATACACGGAAAATTGCAGATCAAGGAAGGTCTGAGATACCTGCCGATGTATCACCCCGCCGCTTATCTTCACAAACGCTCTCCGGATCTGCTTCAAGCGATGAAAGATGATTTCAAGACGATAGCGAAACTAAACACACAGTTGGTATAAATGAAGAAGAATAATGAATCAAATGTCTACATCACACTCCTTGGTGGATTGGATGAAGTAGGCAAGAATATGACTGTAATAGAGTGGGACGGCAACGCTGTACTCATTGATGCTGGTTTCAAGTTTCCCGATGCGGAGCTACCGGGCATTGACAAGGTCATTCCAGATCTAAGCTATATTGACAAGATCAAGGGTAAGATAAAAGCGATACTGCTTACACATGGTCACGCTGACCATATTGGAGCACTCAAGTATGTTCTGGAAAAGGTAAAGGTTCCAATCTATGGTACAAAGCTAACACTCGGTCTTGCAAATGATGTGTTGCCTGGGTACTTGAGACCCCTTGAAACTCGACAGGTTGAAGCTGGCAAGGATTATCGCATAGCTGGAGTGAAAACTGAATTCATTCGAGTTACTCACTCTATCCCTGAGGGTGTGGCTATTGCGTTGTATCTCAAGCCTGGGATTGTGCTTCACACAGGTGATTTCAAGATTGATTTGAGACCGATTGATGGACACCCCATCGATTTACCCCGTTTTGGGGAGCTTGGTTCCAAGGGTGTTCTGTGCATGTTGTCAGATTCAACAAATGCCGATGAACCTGGATATACAGGCTCTGAGTCACAGGTTGGAAAAACTCTTGATAGGATCTTTAGAGCCGCTCCCGCAAGGATTATTGTGGCAACCTTTTCAACAAACATCCATCGACTACAGCAGGTGGTTGACACAACCCATCGAATGGGCAGGAAACTCCTTGTTGATGGCAGGGGTATAAACGAAACCATTAAGGTTGCAACAAGACTGGGTTATTTCACAATGCCGTCTGGACTGACAATCAAACACGACCAGCTGAATAAATACAAACCTGAAGAGATAGCTATTATGACGACTGGGACTCAGGGTGAACCGATGTCTGGACTGTCAAAGATAGCCAATTCAGTGCACAGGAATATAGATGTTCGCAAGGATGATTCAATACTCGTGTCTGCTGACCCAATCCCAGGTAACGAGACGGTAGTATCTAAAACCGTTTCATCGTTGATCAAGCTTGGTGCGACTGTTTACTACCGTAGAGTAGATGGTGTTCATGTTTCGGGTCACGCTTCCCAAGAGGAGCTGAGGGTAATGCTGGCTTTGGTAAAACCGAAGTACTTCATCCCCGTTCATGGAGAGTATAAACAGATGTGGTTTCATGGGAAGATCGCCCAGGAGGTGGGAGTAGATGAAAAAAACATCTTCCTGTGTGAGAACGGCGATCAGGTGTTGATCAACAAGAGACAGGGAAAGATCCACAAAAAGGTACCCGCCAGTTCTGTTTACATAGACGGAAAATCTGTGGGTGATATAGGCACTTCTGTTTTAAAAGAACGCTCCAGCCTGTCTCGAGACGGTTTCTTAGCTGTTAGTGTTGTCATATCTAATCTGTCAAAAGAGTTGCTGAGCGAACCAGAGATAAACTCCTTAGGCTTCATATACATGAAAAACTCAACTGAAACATTTGAAGCGACAAAAAAAGTGACCAAGGAGATTGTCGGTAGGTGGAAACAAAATAAACAGCCCGTATCCAAGCTTAAGTCAATGATTCGCACAAGTGTAAAGGATGTTCTGTATAAACAAACTCGCAGAATCCCTGTGATACTCCCAGTGGTGATAATGGTATGAAAGAACTTGAAAGAAAGGTATTGAAAAAGGGACTGCTCTTTGATTTTGTTAGAGGGCAATACATGGATGAATTCAAGGTAACCAGAGAGTTCATCGAAACAAACTATTCAGCTGTAGTTGTCCTCCCAATCACCGATGACAAAAAAGTGGTGTTAGTCAGGCAATTTCGGGCCCCAACAGGCTATAACATCCTCGAGGTACCTGCTGGCAAGATTGAGCCAGGAGAGGAACCTTCAATAGCCGCTAGTAGGGAGTTAACCGAAGAAACGGGTATGATCGCGGATCAAATTACCTTTCTCGGAAAGGGTTATGCGTCTCCAGGTATCAGCAGTGAGTTGTATCATTTCTATCTGGCAACTGGAATCTCTATTGGTAAACAGAATCCAGATCCAGATGAAAAGGTGGTTCCTGTATCAATGGATATGATTGATTTTGTATCTAAGTTAGGAACAGAAGAGATTATAGACTCAAAGACCATTGCAGTGTATGGTCTTTGGAGAGCGATAATTGGTAATAAAACGGGGTCCAAAGAGAATGTTTAGAAATAAACCATTATTAATAATTGTTCGGGGAGCTGTTATAGCCGCCTTATATGTTGTCCTAACACTTCCTTTTGCCGTTATTTCATTTGGTGTATTGCAGGTTAGACTCTCAGAGATGCTCACCATCGCACCTTTTTTCTGGCCTGAAGCCATACCTGGATTGGCAGTGGGGTGTTTGGTGGCAAACATAATAGGATCACCATTTGGTTTGGTTGATTGGATCTTTGGTACGCTGGCAACCCTCACTGCAGCATGGCTTACCTTTCTATTGAGTAAAACCGGCAAGCTTTGGATAGCCGCAATTCCACCGGTAGTAATAAATGCATTGATAGTTGGTGCATACTTATCGGTTTTGCTTGGATTCCTCGGTCCAGAAACTCCACCAATGCCAACTGGTTTTGAAGGATTCTCGGCAGTTATTAACAGTTTCCAGTTTTCGGGTTACATGATTACAGCTGGATATATTGCATTTGGTCAGATACTCGCTGTATCTGGTTTGGGGTTACCTCTAGCTTATGGACTCAGGAAGGCTGGATTAGTTGGTAATGGAAGATAAGTTTAACATTGCAGTAGCACAGATATCACCAATATTTGCAGACATATCAGCCAATGTAGAAAAACATCTATCATGGATCGAATCAGCCAAGAAGAAGAAAGCTGATATTGTTGTTTTCCCTGAGTTGGGAATCAGTGGTTATGCATTGAAGGACCTCTCATCAGAGATAGCCATTAAACCTTATGGGGATGAATTGAAACCCATCAGGGATGCGTCCTTTGATATTGGTGTAGTTGTAAGTTTTCCCGAGCTATGTGATGATTGTATATCCTATATTTCATCAGCATTCTTCTATCAAGGTGAATTAATTCATCTATATCGGAAGGTTCATCCCCCGACCCATGGCATGTTTGAGGAGATAAAGTACTTCGGTGTTGGTAGTCAGATAAGGGCATTTGACACGTCATGGTCCAGGATGGGGATGATGATATGTCGTGACATATGGCATCCTGAGATGGCTTTTACACTCTCTGCTGATGGAGCTATGTGCATCATTGCAAGTTCGGCTATCCCAGCAAGGAATATCGGTCCTGAAGGATTTGGCGTCCAACAGTCAATGAAGCGGACGATTCAGAATATGGCACTGACAAACCAATGTTGGGTAATACTCTCAAACAGAGTTGGAACAGAGGATGGAGTTGTTTTCCTTGGCGGATCAATGGTCTGTTCACCTAATGGAAACGTGGTTTGCGAATTTGGGTTGCTTGAAGAGGATCTTCAGATTGCAACGATTGATATGCAACAGTTAAGGCGAGATCGTGACTCGTTGAACCTTGTAAGAGAAAGAAAAACAAGACTCATACTCGACCATTTGAGGAGGATTGTAGATGGTTACTGATATCGATTGTGTTTTAACTGAGAAAGCCATCACCACATTTATTTCTGAGTACACATCAAAAGCAGGTTTGAAGGGTGGAGTGTTGGGTCTTTCAGGCGGTCTTGATTCGTCGTTGGTTGCCAGTCTAGCTGTGAAGGCATTTGGGAGAGAGAATGTTTTAGGTCTGATTCTCCCTTACAGGGATTCAAGCCCTGCTTCAAAGGAGCATGCTGAACTGCTTGCACAAAATCTGAAGATTCGAACAATGGTTATTGATATTTCAAGCATGGCAGATGGCTATAAGATTGAAACAGATAGGATTCGATTGGGGAATCTATTGGCAAGAATAAGGATGTCTGTCATTTTTGACATCTCTCACAGAGATAACCTCATTGTTCTGGGTACGTCCAACAAAACGGAGATGCTCATTGGATACACAACATGGTTCGGCGATAACGCCGCTGGGATGTATCCCATAGGAGATTTGTACAAATCACAGGTTAGAGCAATGGCTAGCCATATGAGTGTTCCATCTGAGATAAATGATAAACCTCCATCCGCTGATCTGTGGAAGGATCAAACCGATGAGAATGAGATTGGTTTATCGTACGAGACACTGGATTACATCCTATATAAACTCGTCGACCAGAGGATGAGTGCGGATGATCTGGTTGATAAAGGAATCGCAAAGAATAATGTGGAAAGAGTCTTTAGTCTTGTGAAGAAGTCCCAGTTCAAGAGAAGTACACCACCAATATGCAAGCTGTCTTCTAGGACGATAAACACTGATTTTGAATACTTGTCACAGTGGTAAAGGTGTTACCTATTGTAGGTTAGTCATTTCAGTGATGACCTGTCTTAAAATCATCAGCACGTAACCCAGTTTAACGCTAGACCTCGCCATCACGGTCAATGTACCCAGCTCTCCGACTGATGAGATGACTACATAGCCTTTATCTCCCTTAATGTATACCTGTTTCAGTTCTCCAGATATGAGGTCGGATACCACTCTCTCCCCAAGTGCATAAAGAGTTGCCGACATTGCCGATACCGTATCCTCTTCAACAGCTGATGGTACTACAGAGTATACGGGAAGACCATCCTCTGACACCAACGCACAACCAATAATATCTGGGTTCAAGTTGGCAACCTGGTCAATAATCCTTCTGATTTCTGAAACTACGAGTTGTGACATACTTGTAGTTCATCATATACTTATGTTTACAAAAGTCAATTCGATTGTACCAACTAAAACACCCGAGTTTGAGAGACTCGGGTGTTTTAGAAAAGAAAGGAGGAGAATAATGGAAATTACTTATGGGATATACAGTCTTTCGATTGTTATCTCCTTGGTTTCCGAAGCCCAGTCAATATCGCTGTTAAATGCTTCTGAAATAGCTCTGAGAGGAACGAATGTTGAGTCGTTTTTAATCAATGGTGCTACTGCTAAATTCCTCTTTTCTCCAGATACCACCATGTGAGGTACTCCAATCTGAAGGAGTATCTGTGTTCTGTCGAGTGTTATCTCGATGCTTCTGGTTTTGGAATCATATTCGATAACCGCGTTGAATGCCTCTGATATGGCTCTAACAGGTACCATGGTTGTATCTCTTTCGATGAATGGAGCAAATCTAAGTTCTTTTCTTCTTCCATCAACAAGGAAATCAGATGATCCTACCTTCATGATGATCGTTGTACGTTTGTAGTTTACAAATGAATGCTCCTTTGATGATGTGTTACCTGCAGGGTCGGTTGCAATGATTTCAATTGTGTTGTCACCATAAGTTACGGGGACAGTGATAGAGAATGAAGATGATGTTATTATCGGTTCAATTTCATCAATACCCTGAATTATGATAGTACTGTTCTCATCCACACAACCTTTGACTTCAACTACTCTTGCCTCGATGTATCTATCGTCAATGGGATCAACCTTTATGCTTGGAGAGATGGAGTCAAGTGTTATTTTAAGTGATTTTCTGGTTACATTACCTGATGGATCCTCTGCCTTAATATTGATCGTATTCGTGCCTTCACCAAGTTCGAATTCGAATGAGAATCTTCCGTTACTCTGTATCACCACGGGTTCACCATCAACAAAAACCGACCCATTGGATTCAGTTTCTCCACTGATATAAACAATGTTCTTGCATGTGAGTGTAGGTATACTTTCATCTAGTTCAAGCGAAGGTGGCGTTTTATCTTTGTTTATCTTGAATTCATTAGAAATAGTTCCGAGATCAGAACCTCCTTGAACATCAACTCGAACCCACGATGGTTCAGTTGGTGTGAATGTGAAATTGGCTATGCCGTTCTC
Source organism: uncultured Caldisericales bacterium (assembly GCA_964613055.1). Taxonomy (GTDB): domain Bacteria; phylum Caldisericota; class Caldisericia; order JAAYUI01; family JAAYUI01; genus JAXGMQ01. The sequence goes on from CAZTGD010000002.1 coordinate 68,101, forward strand.
ATCAGTTTTTTCTTCCTCCAGTACACCTGCACCAGATAACTGTACTCGAATACCCATTACAGGACGATTGTCCTCTTTTCGGGTGACAACAACTCTGCAATTACACTCAAGTCCAACCTCAGGGCTTTCAGGGCCGACATTGATTCTTGCATTGATTCGACTTACAGCAGTAGTACCAGAAGACACTGAGTGCTTTACAAAAGCGTCCATGTCAAGTTTGAACGTTCCATCTGGTCTGTAACGTCTCTCAATGTAGCTAGGATCCTCTTCGTGTGAGGGACCTCCACCTGCCAGGTCAGTATCGCCATATGGGTTAACACCTACGAGCATGGTTACGCCACAGACATCGTTTGCAAAGATATAGTATTCAGCTTGTCCTTTGTTGTCCAAACTCAAAGAGTCCTGATAATTGAGGATTCCATTGTCATCAAAATCGGGCATAAGATAACAGCCGAGGTAGGGCGAATTATAGATACAACCCATGCCCCATCCTACCTCCGTGTTGTCATACTCAAAAAGGTAACCGGTTTGGAATGTTCCATCATCCCACCTAGTGCAGGTTGTATTGTAGAAAGTTTTATATCCCGAGTCTGACCAGTAGCCGTTGTCTGAATAGAATACATCGAAATAGGCAATATCAAATATCTCTTTATTTCTCAGCTCAATGATATCATCATTATCCTTGTCAATACCCATGTTAATCCAATATCTATCATTCATATCCGATATGTATTTTATGTTTCGATTTGAGATTGGATCACGAGCCACCTCCTCTTCAATGTTGTTGAATGAGAAGTTAGCAAGTGTTGTTGTGGTGACAGTTACTCTTGGTTCAGAGTAGTTATTACAGCTGGAAATATCGGATGCAATCCCTTTGATTATTTTACCATCTGCCGTTCTCACCGTTGGGTTGAGTCCATAGATGCGATTGTCAGCCGCTGTCATCACAAAATCAGGATCACCGGGAGTATGAAAAATTCTCAACTCAGGGTCTTCAGTGTTCCAGATCGCATAATCAACATTTGGTGATTCAACTGATACAGTTACAGAACCGTAGTGTTTTCGGTCTGGAGTGTAAACGATGATGTCAAAGTCGCCCTTATCATTCGCGCAGAAACCATTGAAAATGTATATCCCATCTTCAGCTCTGCTGAAATCAATATCAATTGGAGCTTCGATATCTGGAAACAGGATTCTATTACAAATCTCTGTTGTATCATCGTTATGTAGATCAAGTCTCGTCCAGTAGTACTGGGGTAATTCGTCAGGATGAGGATCCACAAAAAGGGTATTCCAGACATTCTCATCCTCGATAGTTCCACTGTCTGTCAAGTCTATTGGGTTGCCGTTTTGGTCAGATACGTATAGTGTAAATGGATCTGTTGGATCAACGAGTTCTGGAACTACGCCAGCTGTAAGGACGGCTGGTGAATGTGTTATCAACAGTGATTCATCTATCTTAGATGGACCAGCCTTCACTTTATTTCCCACAAATACTGGAAGAGACGTAACCAGTAATAGTGTCGCAACAATTAGCGCTATCCTTTTCATATCGACTCCTTTGTTGTCAATAATACGAGAGAAAATCAGAGTGGGTTCAACATGATAAATAAATTACTAAGTCTTGCAGTATCGTTTAGTTTGAGTATAATAAACAACGTCTATGATGATAAAGGTTAAAAATAGCGTGTCTTATGATACGCTGAGGGCGCTTCAGTCACCATGTAAACTGTGTCCGAGAGAATGTGGTGCACTGAGAAAAGATGGTGAGTTGGGTTTCTGTGGAGCAGACGACAGGGTTGTGATTTCGTCCCACGGACCGCACCATGGTGAAGAGCCCCCAATATCGGGCATATCTGGTTCTGGTACAATATTCTTCAGCCATTGCACTATGGCATGTAAATACTGTCAGAACTATCCAATATCACATCTGCATAATGGCTATACGGTTACCGTGTCGGAACTTGCTGATATATTTCTCACTCAACAGCAAAAAGGTTGCCACAACCTTAACCTAGTTACTCCAACTCATTTCACTCCACAGATCGTTGCCGCTTTAGATATTGCCAAAGACAAAGGTTTTAAAATACCAGTCGTACACAACACATCTGGATATGAAAGGGTAGAGGTGTTAGAATTACTTGAAGGGTATATTGACATTTATCTTCCAGATGCGAAATACTCGAGTAATGAAATCGCAAAACGTTATTCTTCTGCAGACGATTATGTTGAGTGCAATAGAAAAGCTTTACTGGAAATGGCCAGACAGGTTGGAGAATTGAAACTCGATGATTATGGTATTGCTTACAAGGGGCTAATAATTCGTCATCTTATTCTGCCAAATGGATCAGCTGGAACAAAAGATACGCTTAGTTGGATTGCAGAAAATATTCCTTTTGCTAGAATATCACTTATGAGTCAGTACTTTCCAGCCTATCATGCTATCTCTGAACCTGTGCTTGGTCGAATTATAATAAAATATGAGTACGATACTGCTGTAAAATCACTAGAGAAAGGTGGATTGAGTGGTTGGGTGCAACCAATCTAAACCACACGCTATAATAGCAGTTTTGGTATCAGCGCTTGTATTTGCAACCTCAACGCTTGGTGTTGAGTGGAAGACATTCAAGGGTGGCAACACGCGTATGTCTTTTACTACTCAGAGTGTTTCTCTGCCAGCCAGAAAAATCGCATGGTCAATGAAACTAGGTGGGTCTATCACAACAACTCCGATTTTCAGTAAGGGTTATGTCTTCATAGGCAATGAAAATGGGCGGAAAAGCAAATATAGATGTATTAAGGATTCCAAGATAGTTTGGGAGTTTCCGAACAACAAGTTACGTGATTTTGTTAATCCGAGAACGAATGAAAAACCATGGCCAAATGGTGAACTTGATTTTGACGGGACTGACCTAAAGATAGAGAGCACAATTTTTGATAGGGAGGTTTTTGTGCCTTGGGGCTCAAAGTTAATGATCATCAACGAGGATTCTGGAAAACTAAATGATTATATAGATCTCCGAGAATTGAAACACTCTGGGAATATCAATACAGCACCATTGGTTATGCCATCACAGAAGTTGATACTTTGTGGTTCAACAAATGGTTATGTCTATGGATTTGATATGGACCCTGATTCTGGAGAGCCGCTTGTGAAATGGAGAGTACCAGAGAACGGTGCAGGAGGCGTTATCAGTTCCGCAGTTGCCGCGAGTACTACCGATAATTATGTATATTTTGGTTCCTCCTCTGGAATGGTTTATTGTTACCAGCTGTTATGGAACGCAAAAACTGGTCAATTGCCTCCAAAGATATGGGAGAAAAAACTCGATGGTCAGATAACCTCAACGCCAGCGGTAGTTGGAAACACTGTTGTATTCACCACCAAAGACACAGGCAAGGTGTACTGTTTGAATGCGTCTTCAGGAGATGTCATCTGGGATGCAAAAACGCAATACAGAATACTCTCTTCACCTGCAGTCAGCGGCAATAATGCAATAATCATATCGGGTAGGAAAGTGATTTGCTATGACAGAAATACAGGTTATAAGAATTGGGATCAAACCCTTGGCGATGAATGCTACTCAACCCCGACAGTTAATAATGATTATGTTTTCCTCACCTGTTATGACATGAAATTCTATGTACTCAAGATCGACAATGGTGCTGTAATGTGTTCTAAAAAGGTATCTTCACAGATAAAATCATCTCCCTCTCTTGATTCGGGAAAGATATTCTTTGGTGATCAAAGTGGAACACTCTATGCTATAGAAGAGGGTGATGAAGAACCTAAAGCTGATCCAAGCATGTTAGAGATCGATATACCAGTTGTTTACAATGATTCAAAAATTGAGTACGAGGAGTTTTTCATTGATAACTCAGGTGGCAAAAATCTTACCGGACAGGTTTCTTTCTCCAGAGATTGGGTAACAACTACCAAAACGAATTTCTCAATACCCGCAGATGGTGGAACGCAGATACCAATACTGATAGATCCTGTTGGTCAAATAGCAGGTCAGTACAAGGTAATGATGAAGATCGATACCAATGCTAATGATGTCAACATACCCATTACAATGAGCATTGTCCGAAAACCTGACACAGTGATATCTGTGACTATCGGAAGATCTTATATAACAATCAATGGAGGATCTATCCCAATAGATGCACCACCATGGGAAACAGAAACCGGCATAGTGATGGTGCCGGTTCGAGTTATCACAGAATCATTTGGTTGCAACCTTCAATGGATTGCTGTAACGAGAACTGTAGTATTGTATGATGGGAGGAAGGGAATCACTGTTACTTTCAGGATTGGAAGCAGATTTCCAGATATTGAGTATGACAATGGGATCATGGACAAGAATACGGTGATGCCTTATCCCGCTACTATCGTAAACGGAAGAACCACTATCCCAATAGACTTTTTCACACGAGCTTTCGATGCAGATATTGACAGAGTGGATGATGACTTGTTAAGGATTGTCATTAAGCATGATTAATATTTACTAATTTAGATATCAAAAAATATCCTCGCATTTTGGGTAGTAAGCTCTGATACTTCACCGATGGACGAACCCATTATGTTTCCCATCTTTGTGGCTGTGTGCCTTATGTATGCTGGTTCGTTTCTTTTACCTCTGAGTGGTACAGGTGAAAGATATGGACAATCTGTCTCCAAAAGCATTAGGTCTTTTGGCATATTTGATATGATACCATGAATAGTTTGATTTCTTGGATATGTTATTGATCCATTGAATGACAGATAATAGCCCCTCTCAAAAGCCCAACGCGCGATCATTGGATCACCGGAAAAGCTGTGTAATACAAGATGCTTAAGGTCGTATTCGGCGAGAATCCTTACAACTTCACTCCATGCTTCTCGGCAATGAATGACTATCTTATGTCCACCACTTACAGCTATTTCAAGTTGGTCTCTGAAACACTTTATCTGGTCGTTTGGTTCTGATAGGTTTCTGTAGTAATCCAGACCAATCTCGCCTATGGCAACCACCTTATCTGCTTTTGCAAGATCTGCTATCCTGGTAGATTTTTCTTCATCCCAATTCTTTGCATCGTGAGGGTGAACGCCCACGGTAGCAAAGATGCCGTCATTATTACGTGCAAGGTTGATGGAGCTGAGTGATGAAGGTATATCATAGCCAACATTGATTATCCCGACTACCTCAGAGTTTCTGGCATGTCTGATGATGGATCCAACCTCACCTTGAAAGTCTTGAATATCCAGGTGGGCGTGAGTATCAATGAACTCCACTATTTCACCTTTGAACCCGGTTCAACCTTCTTTTCAGGTGTCAGGAATGAGACATATTCCTTACCAGAGGCGGCAAGAAGCATGCCTTCAGAAAGTTCTCCTCTTAGCTTGGCTGGTTTGAGGTTGGCAACAACACAGACCTGTTTGCCTACCAGTTCCTCAGGTTTGTACCAGGGAGCGATTCCTGCGACAATCTGTCTCTTTTCCTTACCTATGTCAACTTGAATCTTGAGCAGTTTGTCAGCTCCTTTGACAGGTTCAACTGAAAGGATATTGCCGATCTTGAACTTAATTTTAGCAAATTCATCGATTGTTACCATATCTTCATTCAAGTTTGAATCCACTTCAGCTTTTTTACTCAATTGCTTCTTGGATATTCGAGGGAACATAGAATCAGTTTTGTTTATCTTGTTTCCAGAAACAAGGTTATCAATGTACAGATCAGTGAGTTTTGGTGGTTCATTGAGACCAACACCGTTTGCCAGAACGGTTGCAGATTCAGGTATGTATGGAGCAAGAAGCGATGATACAATGGCTATCCCTTCAAGAAGGGTTCTCATTAGTTTCCCATGTGTTTCGAGTTTGCCTTGTTTCATCAATTCCCAAGGCTTGTAGATCTCAATAGAACCATTAAGAGTGTTTATGAAGTCCCATACAGTCTCCAAGACCTTTGAGAATCTAAATTCCTCATTGTATTTGTGATAAGCCGGGATAATCTCATTAAATTTCTTCTTTATTTCTGGCAGTATTTCCCCCTCAGGTACCTTGCTGGCATGATCCTTGATGACCATCTGTTGTGTCCTGTTGAGTAGATTCCCTAGATCGTTTGCCAGATCAGCGTTGTACCTGCCAAAGAACTTTTCCTGAGAGAAGTCACCATCATCACCAAAAGGTAATTCCCTGAAGATATAGTACCTGAAAGCGTCTTTTGCAAGAGACTCACTCACCCCAGATGCCTTAACAAGGTCCTCAACCTCTTCGTGGGGTCTGACGATATTTCCCTTGGACTTACTCACCTTCTCACCCCTCATTGTCCACCATCCATGGGCATAGATGTGTTTTGGCAGGGGCAGACCGAGGGACATGAGCATGGCGGGCCACATTATGCAATGGAAGCGTATGATATCCTTGCCTATGATGTGTATGTCTGCAGGCCAGTAATCGTTGAATCTTTTGTCATTATCCAGAAAGCCAATTCCAGAAAGGTAGTTAACTACAGCTTCTCCCCACACGTATATGGTGTGATCCTTATCAAATGGAACAGGTATACCCCAATCCTTGTTGAACCGAGAGAAAGAGACGTCCCTGAGTTCTTTCTTTACGGTTGAGTATACCTCATTGAAACGTTTCTTTGGGAGTATAAAGTCTGGATGTTCGGCGTAGTATGATAGCAGTTTCTCTCTGTACTTTGATAGCCTAAAGAAGTAATTATCTTCGCTTATCTTCTCGACTGTTCTGCCACAATCGGGGCAATTGCCATACTTTAAATCCGACTCCATGAAGTATGTTTCACAGGGTACACAGTAATGTCCTTCGTATGATCCCTTGTATATATCTCCGTTATCATACAACCTTTTAAATATCTCCTGAGCAGTTTTAACATGTCTTGATTCTGTCGTTCTTATGAAATCATCATTCGAAAGATTGAAGTTATTGAAGTATTCTTTCCAGTGATTTGCCAGTTCATCAACAAAGGATTGTGTGTCAATACCCTTCTGGGATGCCGCACGTTCAACCTTGGTGGCATTCTCGTCAGTACCAGTGAGGAACATAACATCATAACCAAGCATTCGTCTGTATCGAGCGACAATATCGGCGGACATTGTGCAGTAAACGTGTCCGATGTGAGCTTTGTCGTTTATGTAGTATATCGGCGTTGTGACATAGTATTTCCTCATGTTAAACCTCCAACGGTTAATATGCACGAGTTTATTTGAATGAATGTAATTTTCAACCATCAAGAAATCGTAATCCCTTTCGAGAAGAAAAAAGAATTGTTTATGTGGGATGTTGACAAATCCTTATTCGGAATTATTATGAATAAGAAACAAAAACCAGGAGGATGATATGAAGAGGAACTTGCTTTATTCAATAGGTAACATAGTTACATATGTTGGTGCATTGGTTGTTAGCGCTCTAGCATCTACTATTGGCATAAATGGTTTTACAACCGGTCAGGTATCAGACAGCATCAATAGTCTGTTCACTCCATCTGCTTATGTGTTTTCGATCTGGAGCCTTATCTATGTCATGCTCATCATCTTTTCAATCTATCAGATTCTGCCAAAGAACAGAGACAGCAAATTCCTTGAACAGATAGGACCGTGGTTTATTGTCAGCAACCTGCTCAACATTGCCTGGATGTTTGCCTGGCATTATCAACAAATCTTGCTGTCAATGTTCATTATCATTGCCCTTTTCCTTTCATTGCTCATGATCACCCTCAGGGTTGGCATCGGGATTAAGAAGGTTGATAATAAAATGCGTTTCCTAGTTCATTTCCCATTCTATCTGTATTTGGGTTGGCTGTCTGTGGCTGTTATTGCAAACATCGCAGCTGTTCTGGTCAAGTATGGTTGGAATGGCTTTGGTATTGCGCCGGAGATATGGACAGCCATTGTTCTCGTAGTCGCAACTGCTATCGCTGTCTCAATGGCACTCACCAGACGAGAGTGTCAGATCTATTCTGTTGTTTTCATATGGGCTTATTCAGGTATTATATACAAAAACCACGGCACTCCCTGGATTGAGATAACAGCATACATATGCATCGGTTTTATAACTATTGCTATAATTGCCAGCCAATTCATTAAAAAACCTCAAACGCAATAAACTCTTTTTTATTTACATACACACACGCTTTTAATTAAAACAACAGCGTGTGTGTATTTTGTCTATCTGTAAACGTGATAATAATCCCACCCAGTTGGAATGTCCTCTTTTGATTGAACATGGAAAGGCATGTTCATATTCATACAATCCTTTATTATGTGGGACATGGTATCCTTTGTATCAGTGTTTTCTTGTTCCAGGCATTCTAATAATTTATTTTGAGCATCTCTAGTACGTCCGATTGACTCAAAATATGTAAGATCTCTGAATGAACAGTAGCTATTACTCATTCCCTTCTCCATGTTTGGATATTGGTAGGTGACATCGTATATATAACCATCATCTCGAGCTTCCATTATGTGGATACAAGAGAATCTGCCCGAAGCACCACCTCTATCCAGTTTGGAATCAAAAGGCACAATACCGAGTTCCAGCGTTCCAAAATGTATATAACTACCATCGAAGCCATAGAAGTATTCAACATCATTCAGTCCATTGATGTTAAATTCAAGCTGAATGAGTTCGTCATCAACCATTGAATAAATTTTGATATCAGAAGAGATGTGAGTCGCTGGTATCCCGGATGATGACAGCACAACGTCATTGAATCCATCATAGTTAACATCGTAGACACCACATATATCTATATATTCTCTGTATTGGTAACCAATCTGCCAATCGAGTAACTGGACAACTTTGTTTCCCTTGAATTGAATAATGCTGTATTGTGGATAGAGATTCATTTCATCGTTTTTAGCGAATATTACCCAAACATCCTCAGATAAAGGAATCATAAAAAAAGCAGATGGTTCTAACTCATAATTGTCCAATTCAACAATACTAGTGTGAGGATTGGTCGTTTTATGAGTTGATTTTATGTAGTAGAAAACAAAAAGCGGGAAATTCTCTTCATATTCATAGTGCTCTTCGTCTTTTGTGAAAATTATCTTATCAAAACTTCCTAGTTGCCTCTCAGGCCAGTAACTTTCAGGCTCTATGTTTATGTCATATTGCTTTTCCTCTAGCTCTTCACAATAGTAATCGTTCATTATATCTAGGTTCATTTTATCAAACCAAACCTTATATGTATCATCAATGGTTATGTATCCTTTTTCTTCAAGGATTGTCTTGAATACCAGTCATGCTTCATGCCTTGATTTATATCTATAGATGCTTTCAATTGTATCCTCGTCAGTAATCGTTTCTTGAGTAGCGATTTCTTCAGTATCAGTGATTGATGAATAAGGATGAGTATTAAAGGAATTTTTTGAATTATTACCATTGCATGATGTAATTAATAACATAGCAGATAAACAAATTGATATTATTAGATATTTCTCTATTCTCATCTATCACCTCCATGGTTCTAATACATCGAATCTATTAGGTATCTCGACCCTTGTTTCTACCAACCAAGGTACTCCCCTTTCATGACAATCTTTGATTATCTTATACCATACTTCATCATCGAACATTCCAGCATCACGATTCTTGTCCCGGAGAAAAAACTCTTGAGCTTGTTTCGTATGCCCCAAGACATCAAGATAGGCAAAATCAAAATGGTGTTTTGCATTTGCTATTAATTCAGCAATCTTATCTTGGTCAAGATTGATCTTGTTTTGGTATGTAACGTCATAAATTGATCCATTTTCTCTTATCTCCAAAGAGTGTTTTGGTCCGTAGTTATGTATTGCATGGTCCTCTCTTAGTTTTTTGTAATTCCAAGAACCGTATCCGATGCATGTTTCATTGAATCTAGGACGTCCGTTTACAAAGCCATCAAAAAAACCTATTGAAAATGAATTATTTTCAACTTCGATACTGTAAAGATTATTATCAACACACGTAAATATGTTGAGTACTCTTGTATCGTATGTACCGCTTGTATATTGATCTTGAATCAACATATCATTAATACCATCCATATTTACGTCTGTTATACACTTGAATGTACTCCATTTATTTGGATCTATACTAGACCATTCGGTTAGTTGAGTTAGAGTATCGTATTGATATTCACCCTCTTCAAGCTTGATAAAACAGTATGTTGTCAATGGATCTCTATAAAATGAGTTCTTTGGGAATTGAGCGTATATGCACCAAATATCAAGACTCATAGGGATTGGAAGAAAGGACAGCGTACAAAAATTGAAAGGCTCTCTTATCAAATCACCGCCAGTTGGTTGTATGTAATCAGCTGTTTTGTATATAAACTGTTGGATTATCATAAGAAAATTCCCCACTACACTATATTGTTGTCCTGTTCCTTCAATCCTATTAAGTGCAAGCTTTCCGAGTTTACGTTCGGGCCAATAGCTGTCCACCTCGATAATATAGTTGTCTCTAGCTTTAATATTAAATAACGTGAATTCATTTTCATAACTAGTTTTATCTATCCCAAGGCATATTTTCTCTATTGTATCTATCTCTACAATATTTTTTGATTGATATGCTTTAATGAACATTTCCCATAATTTATCTCTTTCGGTGGTAGTGAATCTGTTTTCTAGTCGTTCTAATACGTTCTCCTCACGCATATATTCATTGTACATCTCGATGAAGTCACAATCCAAGTTCTTTGTGATGTTATTGTTCGATACAATCAAAATCTTATTATTTATGTTTGTTATCGCACGTATGCTAAAGTCTGATATACTTATAACTGACCTAGGTTTTTGTACATTGATATCGCATGATATAAAAAGTATAAACATCATCACAACTTGAATCACCGAAGTGATAATTCTCATGGCAACTCCCTCCAAGAAAGAAATATGCACTCATCTGTAAATCCTGTCCTGAATACACAGTATTATAAACCCAATCAGACTAATGGTCAAATATGGATAAATATAGTTTGCATGTGGGTTTATTGACACTACTAAACCTGTTGATATACTGCATTTTGTGTCAAAGCAATACATATCTCTGTATAGAAGATGGCGTTCACAGTCACTCAACGAGATCATTGGGCAGGACTTTGTAGTCAAGACGCTGACCAATGCATTGAAGAACCAAAAGCTAGCTCATGCGTATCTCTTTTCTGGTCCAAGAGGAACAGGAAAAACAAGTCTCGCTCGAATCTTGGCAAAGTCTGTTAACTGCCTGGAGAAGGGTATCAGCCCTGACCCATGTCAACAGTGCGAAAGCTGTCGCTCGATAATCGATGGTTCAAACCTAGATGTAGTTGAGATCGATGCCGCGTCCAATCGAGGGGTGGATGATATAAGGCAGTTGCGTGAACGGGTAAAGTTCATTCCAGTGAAATCCCTATACAAAGTGTACATCATCGATGAGGTTCACATGCTCACAGGTGAAGCGTTCAATGCATTACTTAAAACACTCGAGGAACCCCCTGAGCATGTGATATTCCTAATGGCAACAACTGAACCACACAAGATTCCCGTTACGATTCTCAGTAGAGTAATGAGATTTGATCTGAAAAGGATCCCCACAGATAAACAGGTTAAGTTGCTGAGAAAAATCGCTGATGCTGAGAAGATAATGATATCCGATGTCGCATTGAATAAACTGGCGGTCAAGAGCAATGGTTCATTGAGGGACTCTGAGTCAATGCTTGATCAGATTTCGTCCTTTACAGATGGAGAGATAGAAAGCGATGATGTTACTTCATTTCTTGGGATAACCAATGAGGAATTCATTGTTTGTTTGCTTGAAAATATCTCTTCAATGAATAGAGCAGAAGCGATTAAGATGGTTCGCAGTATCTACATGGATGGGCATGATCCAGGTCAGATAGTAAATGATCTTCTTCTATACATTCATATACTTATTCTGAAGAAACTCGGTGTGAAAACAGATGAACTCGTGAGTGAATACGCTGTTTCGAAGGAGATTATCGATAGTTCATCAAGTATATTCGATTTCGACCAGCTTAGGACACTTGAGTTAACCCTAAGGGATGCTTCATCTCGCATGAAGTATTCTTTCTCACCGCTTTCTGAAATGGAAATGACAGTGATGGACTTGTTTGATTCGATTGGTGGGAAATCACCGAAATTGGAAGTAAAACCAAAAGAAACTCAAGGAGTCAGACAAAAAAACCCAATGGTTGATGAGAAACCAAAAAAACCTATTGCTGAACAGCAAGAATCAGCAGATGATCTAAGCGATGATCTTCTATCACAAATCATAAAATATTCGAAAGAAAAGCACATAATTATATATGCATTCCTATCAAGATTGATGTCGGCAGAGCTTAAAGACGATGTAATAGTTTTATCTCTGCCACACGATGCAGAATTTGAGAGGAATCGATTGCTGGAACCAGAAACAAATAAGAAACTCAAATCGATAATACCAGAGCTTGGCGTTGATGCGAAGGGATTTCGAATTGAACTCAAGGATATAGGTAACCTTAAAGAGGATAAGGATATTCAATCAGCCGCAGAGCTGTTTGGTGTTGAGATAAAGGAGTAACAATGGGACAGATGGATATGTTTAAACAGGCTATGGCAATGAGGTCTCAAATGGTCGCCATGGATAAAAAGCTTAAGGCAATGTCAGTAGAAGAGGAACTTGGCAAAGGGGACCAAACAGTGAAGGTCGTAGCCAATGGAAGAATGGAGATAATGGGTATGTCATTATCCGATGGTGCCATGAAGTTGCCAAAGGATCAACTCGTCAAGTTGATCCTGAAGACCATAACAAAGGTTCAATCAGAGGCGAAGAATTCTGCAACAAAGCTTGCGAGGTCGATGCAAGCTTAGATGTCTTATCCTGTAAAGGCTTTTCAGGAGCTTGTAGATCAGTTGACCCTGCTCCCAGGCATTGGACCGAAGTCTGCGGAAAGACTAGCCATCTATATATTGGGTATGGAAGCCCCTGAAGCATCAAAGTTGGCGGATGCTGTAGGCACTCTTCATGGGAGAGTTGAGCGTTGCCCTACCTGTTACAATCTTTCTGATGGTGGTGAGTGCTGTATATGCACCGATCCAAAACGTGATCATTCAGTGATTCTAGTAGTCGAGGAGGTACGTGATGTTTTGGCAATTGAACGAGCCGGAGCATACAAGGGATTGTATCACGTTTTGGGTGGAACGATTCGTCTTTCAGCAGGTATTGGTCCAGAGAAACTGACCATTGACAGCTTGGTTGATCGAATCACAAGAGACAAACCCAAAGAGGTTATATTGGCAACAAACCTCACTCATGAAGGAAACCTTACCGCTCTCTATATCCAAAGAGAGTTGGCTGGAACAGACAGCAGAATAACACGTATTGCATCTGGTATCCCAGCAGGAACTGAATTAGAATTTGCAGACGATCTTACTCTTGCACATTCAATAAGAGGTAGGGTCGCATTGGATAAGGAGTAGAACTGTGTGTGGAATATTTGGTATAGCATTTGATGATGACAGGAAGGATATGGGTGATATCCTTACTCAGGCGGCGAAGAGTCTTACTTACAGAGGGTACGATTCAGTCGGCGCAGTTTCTATAGCAAAGGACGGTGAAGCCGACTTAAGAAAAGATGTCGGAAAGGTGGATGAAGTTGCCACTGAACTGAGATTTGATGAATTATCTGGAAATCGAGGAATAACCCAGTTGAGATGGGCGACATTTGGCGTTCCAGCTCAGAGAAATGCCCAACCACACTTTGACACTCATCAAAAGATAGTCGGAGCTCATAATGGAAACATCGTTAATACGGTACATCTGATAAGGGATTTAACAGCACAGGGACACATATTCAAAGGTGAAAACGATGGAGAGGTTGTTGTTCATGCGATAGAAGAGGCTTTGAATGAACACTCAGACATGGATTTGGCTATTCGACTTGCCAAAGATATACTCAAGGGTGACTATGCATTTGTGGTTACTGCTCTCGGTAGCAACAAGATGTATTGCGCCAAGATGGGTAGTTCCCTTTACCTGGGTGTGGGTGATGGTTTTGTATGTACCTCCTCTGATCTTCCATCCATTCTCAATCTTACAAACAGAATTATTCCATTGAACGATGGAGAGTATGTTGAGTTTGACCATGATTCGTATGATATACGCGACATTAAGACGGGTGACAGAATAGAGAGGGATCCCGTAGATTCAGACCTTACAAAGGAATCAGCTTCAAAAGGAGACTTTGCTTTCTTCATGGAAAAAGAGATTAATGAGCAACCAGATAGAACGCAAGCTCTGCTCGATTTCTGTGAGGAGTCAGAGGATCTGGAACCGTTTGCTGAAGAGCTGGCAAATGCAAACCGAGTTTATCTTATCGGTTCAGGCTCTTCTTATAATGCATGCGTTATTGGATCATATTATCAGAATAAACTCGGTGGATGCTCAACATATCCCGTTATTGCAAGCTCGTTCATGGAGCATTTTGGAGAGAGTGTCAAACCAGATGATGTATTTGTGCTTGTGTCTCAATCAGGTGAAACCAAGGATGTGATTAACGTTCTGAATAAATGCACCGAGTGGGGCATGCAGAACAACGTGTTGGGTATCGTCAATGTCCTCGGTTCAACCCTTATGATGAGGTCTAGAAGGTACCTTCCTCTGCTGTGCAACCTGGAGATCGCTGTTGCGGCCAGCAAAACCTTTATCAATCAGGTCTTCCTTTTTCTCATCATAGCGACAGAAGTGGCAAAAATAAACGGAAGGGCAGGGCATCTTCCTGAAATAATCAAAATGGTACCCAAAACGATAAAGGACACAATCGACTTGTTGAATGACAAAACACTCGAACTGGCAAAACAATTTAAGGATTGTGAGGATATGTATATCCTTGGTTACGGTGTTACGTTTGGCTCTGCTTTGGAAGGTGCACAGAAGATAAAGGAGATATCATATGCTCACTGTGAGGGTATGTACTCAGCTGAATTCAAGCATGGACCTCTCGCCATTGTGACAAAGGATTATCCAGTTATCTATCTGTCAACACTTGAGGATGAGCACATGATCCTTTCTCACATAAACGAGGTAACTTGCAGGGATGGTTCAGCGATAACCGTAGCACCGTCATCAGATCTACTGGAGAAGAACTCAACTCATTTCTTTGAGCTTCCATACTCAGAATATGCACTCGTTCCTATTCTCTCAGTGGTATTTGCACAACTTTTCTCGTATCATCTAACGGTAGTGAAGGGTTATGATCCAGACTATCCGAGGAATTGCAGTAAGACTATTACTGTGGATTAATACAATTGGAGGAAAGATGACAGAAGAAAAAGCAACAAGGTATGGATATGGTGATGCGTTGCTGGAACTGGGTGAAAGAAACGACAAGGTAGTGGTGCTGGACGCTGACCTGGCAAAGTCAACTACATCCCAGAGATTTAAGGAGCGGTTCCCAAGGCGTTTTTTTGAGATGGGTATAGCAGAGCAGAACATGCTCAATGTTGCCGCAGGCATGGCAATCGAAGGGAAAATACCGTTTGCCTCAAGCTACGGAGTCTTTGTTACTGGTCGAGCATGGGAACAGATAAGAACAATGATTGCTTACTCGAACCTCAATGTTAATTTTGCTGGACATGCTGGAGTTTCAGTAGGTCCAGATGGTGCAACTCACCAGGCACTTGAAGATATTGCAATAATATCTGTTATCCCCAACACATCAGTTTTGGTCCCCTGTGATCACATCGAAACCAAGAAAGCTACTATCGCGTCTGCGGATGTCGAAGGTCCTACATTCATCAGATTTGGAAGAGCCCCAATACCAACGATCACTGATGAGAACACTCCATTTGAGTTTGGAAAGGCGAATGTACTAACTGAAGGAAACGATGTTACCATAATCGCTTGTGGGATCATGGTCAGTGAAGCGCTGACTGCTTCACAACAACTCAAAGCCAAAGGTGTCAATGCTGAGGTCATCAATCTGCACACCGTAAAACCAATGGACGAAAAGACGATAATTGAATCTGTTAAACGAACTTGTCATGTAGTCACAGCTGAAGAACACCAACAGATTTTGGGTGTCGGTGCTATGGTATCATCGTTACTTGCAAGGAAAAACCCTGTACCGATAGAAATGGTCGGGATGCCCAATAGGTTCGGAGAGTCAGGTCAGCCGGATGAGTTGCTTGTTGAGTTTGGACTCAAATCGAAGAACATCATCGATGCTGTTAATGCAGTGATGAAACGCTAAATTCCTTGCACCAGCACTAATACGATACCGTACGTTCAACTATTTTGTTTCGACCGAACGAGTCACTTGTAGTAACTCTTATCGAATACTCACCCGTAGTTTTCCACTCATGATTAAATCCGATTGGGTCGCCGGATGTTGTAGAGAAATCAGTTTCACCATCTCCCCAATAGATCTTCACATCATAGGGTGATGAGCCGCCAAATGGCAATACCTCAAGAATAATACCACTATCTGTCGATTCCCATGTAATGTTTACTTGAAGCGGTATTGTTCCAATGAGTGTGCGATAGATGATACTCGCTGATTCAGTGAGTGTGTTAACCTCGTTGGCTGATGCGGTTGCATTGCAGATGATTGGAGTGCCATCCCCAGAGATCGGGATATCCATGACACGGAAGTTGAGACTGACAATAAATGCTCCACCTGGAATTATATTTCCAATTGGAATGTGAATTGATCCACTGCTGACTGTTGTATCTGGATTGGAGCTTATGAACTCAAGTTCTCTGGGATAAGCATAATCCAGCACACATCCAGTCAAGCCCTTTTGACTTTGGTTCTTCAACATAACGGTGTAGGTTACTATATCTGAGCTATGAACATTGTATCGATCAGCTCGATGAGACAACCCCATTCCCGCCAGCTTGAAGGATTCCTCTCCATAGATTGGAAATGTGTTATCCGGATGTCATTGATGCTTGATTTGTAAATGTCAATCCACTAGACGGTACTGAAAGGTTGTCTGGCAACCTAAGTGTTATATCAAATGAAAACGATGAGTAGGGCTGTATATTGGATAACTCAATGATGTATTTGTTTCCGAGGAGGTTTACATTTGCAGTGGATGAATGCAGTTGCATTTGGAATGGAATGGTATCTGTGATAATTGGATTATTGACCATTAGAGGTCCCGTGTTCTCAACAACTACTCTAAAGGTTTTCTTCTTTCCATCCTCTCGAATGAGATCCTTGTAAATATGGATGAGTGGATCAATTCCAATACAGAACTCCTGCAGATCTCGGTAATCGATTATTCCATCCAGGTAGATATCGGCAAGTGGATTCCATGTATCGGGAGCAGGTACGGCATCTGCAGGAATTCCAACCTCTCCCAACCGGTCAACCAGTAGTTGAGCATCGGTATTACTAACTTCACCGTTCATATCCAGATCGCATAATAATCCCGGCTCAATGTGCCTACCAAGATGCGCAACAGTCATGAAGTATCTCACAAGGGGAGATGGACTCACATTCACTCCACCAAATCCATGGTTTCCATTGGTTACCTGGATGAATGCGCCGTTGTTCCCAACTGCATGAAGTGCGCGTGCAAATGCTTCTGCCTGGGAATATGCGACAACAGGATCAAGGTTACCGTGCATGATCATGATAGGAGGATCGTCGGGTGACGCCTGGTATACTGGTGACGCTTCCTTAGCCTTATCGGGACATTCAGTCACAGGATCGCATCCAAGAAACAACGTTTCAAAATATACCGCTGAGTTACTCCAAGGATTGGTCAGATCTTCGATACCACAGTAATCAACGACTGCCTGTGGTCTGGAGGAAAATTCCTCATAACCTGGTCCCTCCATGCCATCATCGTCACCAGCTGTTCCCATCAAAGATACCAGATGACCGCCTGCGGAACTACCCCAGATACCAATCATGTCTGGATCGATGCCGTATTCATCGGCATGAGCACGGAAGTACCTTACTGCAAGTTTGCAGTCATTGACCATTTCAGGATGGTCAACCATCCTTGATAAACGGTAGTTGATTGATGAGAAAGCAAATCCAAGCTGGTAGAACATTTTAGCAATACCGCCATATATGGCATTCCCTTTGCTCCCTCCTACCCACCAACCACCATGAACATAGATTACGAGAGGAACTTTTTGACTACAGCATAATGACGGTTTCGCATAGTCAAGTAAAAGATCGAAACCACCGGGAGATCCAAACACAATGTTTCTTTGCACATCAAGAGTTGGCCATGCAGACCAAGGATGTGGTGGCAATGGTCCAGGGACAGACCTTCCAGCTATTGTCCAAGTAGATGCTATGCTATGTGGGACTGTTGGTGTATCAGTATAAAAAGACATCAGAATTATGAGAATTGATATGATTACAGACGATACACCTTTCAGCTTCATACTGTGATTATGTGTAAAAATGAATTGTATGTCAAGTTGAATAAATCTGACTGAAACCCACAAAAAAGTACTATTTGTAGGTTTCTATTCTATACTCAGCTTCATTAATAAAAAATGATATTGCACCGTGTTGAGGTGTTGACAGCACAGGTATATTCAAATTCTTTAAGAGATTAGCCGTTTTACTGTGGGCACCAGACCCGGTCAATGATGAATCGGAGTTTATTGCATAAACAGGATTAACTGCAGTCAACCAACTGGGAAGTTTGTCTGACCAACCTCCATGATGTGGTATCTTGACGATATCACTATCCAACAGCTCGGGTTTCATCATCTCAAACTCCATGGCAGGGGATTGAATGTCTCCTGACATCAAAAATGTAACACCATCAAGTTCAATCCTTGTAACAATGCTATGATTGTTTGTTTCTGTGCTTGTATCACTTAATTCCGCTGGCCCGAGAAATGTTAGAGATGACCTCTCATCAAGAGTTATTTTTTTGCCTGGAGTTGGAATTTCAACCGTGATATCGCTCTTTTTCAGCAGAGTATTGAGATCCGTTGATGTATATGTATCACTCTTAACTCCAGACACAAACATCTTACCAACAGGAAATTCTTGCAACACAGCGACCAAACCACCAATGTGATCCTGATCTTCATGCGTGGCTATAACATAATCGAGTTTATTGATTCCTTTATATCTCAGGAATGGAACAACTATTCTACTTCCCGGATCAAAGGTTGAGAATGGAGAGCTTCCACCGGCATCTATCAGCATGGTCACCCCAAATTTAGTTCGAATAAAACATGAGTCACCATGACCCACATCAAGAAAAACAACCTCTGAGTCAGTTGGGTGCGAACGACCTAAGAATGCTCCCCCGGTAAAGACTGCGAACACAATGAATGATACAATAATCCATTGTCTTATCACTCTCTTTCTTGCCCATTTCGGTGGATTCATCGATAAATATCCAGTGATTGCTGAAAGATAGTACGGGATCCAAATGAGTATTGGTAATATAACAATCGATAGTAAAGCAAAGTGTGGATTTGACAGTAATCTTAGTCCGGTCTCTAAAAGTGCCATTATCGGCCATGCCACCCAGCACAGAAAGACACCAATGGGTGGAATAATCCAACTAAATGTCAAAGCTAGTGCTCCAATTGGAACTAGAATTGTGGCAAGTGGTATAGCTATTATATTTGCAAGTGGAGAAACGATAGAGAATGTGTGAAAGTGATAAGCAAGAATAGGCAATGTCAGGATACTAATGAGTATGGATGTAGCTATTATGCTGACAACTCTTGAGTACCATTTTTTCGAACCGAAGTATTTAAAGATAACTGGAGCTCCAACGAACAACGCAAAGCTAGATACAAAGGACAATTGAAAACCGGGAGATAATATCCACTCAGGCTTAATCAGAAGAAGGATTATCACAGCACCAGCTAAACCAGATCCTCTCGCGTACCCTCGTCCAAAAGCCATAGCTCCAAGTGCTAACCCTGCCATTATAATCGCTCTTGATACAGAAGGACTGAAACCTGCAATAGAAGCATAAAGAATGGCGATAACAATGCTCCCAACGATAGCAATCTTCCTGTTACCGGATATCCACAGCAGAATTATGAAAGTTGAAAAAACCATTATGGATACGTGGAATCCTGATGCTGCCAGGATGTGAGAAGTCCCTGTTCTTCGAAACAACCTTTCAATATCATCAGAGATATCCATTCTACCGAATGTTATACTATCCAGTAAATTTGCATAACGATCAGGAAGATTTTCATTGAATGTTTTGCTAGCTATAGAGCGAATTTTGGCTCCTAAACGTATTAGTGAAAAAGAACTGGTGTCGGTGATAAGAGGTTCATCGTAACTCTTGATAAAACCCGGAATTCCCTGATTATCTAGATATTTGTTGAAGTCGAATTGACCGGGGTTGCTTGCTTTTATTCCAGTGTAAAATGTCCCGTTAACAGATACAATATCACCAATTTCAAGTGTTTCGTCGGGAAGGCAATAACACCTGATGCACAACCCTTGAAGCTCTTTTTGTTCAGATGAATAAACCTTTACATTAAAAACCAGTCTGTTAAAGCTATTCTCGATTATTGACAATACCCGGCCGTTTATTGAGTAATCAGTTGAGTCAGTGATTTGTTTCTTTGCATCAATGTGAGTACTCCAGGAAGAATAACTAGCTACAATGAAACCAATGGCTAGAAAAATAGCTATGAACTTAATTAATGTGAGTTTTGAAATAGGGATTAAAACAACTGCTATTGCCAAAGGAATAAAAGGTAAAAGCCAGATAGGATTTATATCTAATGCTAATCCTATCAGAACACCAATTATCATTCCAATAGCGGATGCTACTATCCGACTCATTTAATGTGAAAGTGTTCTCTCAAGCGCTGTATTGTCTTCTCACCGACTCCCTTGATCTCCAACAATTGATCAAAGCTTGTTATTGTGTGTTCTTTAAGGTATTGGTAGATAGATTCAGCGGCAGTGACCTTTACATAGGGAATCTCATCTATCTGTGCCAGTGTTGCTGAGTGAATATCAATATCGCCAGTTCCGTCTTTATATACAGTTTTTGGTGTAGTGGAGGTGTAGGTGGATTTATTTGAAGGCTTTTCAGTAGCTGTATCGTTATGGTTCATGCTGGATATTGATTGTATGTCTTTTTGGTCATCTGAAACAACCTTTTCGTATTTGATTTTTAGGGTATCTTCTAATTGTGTTGACAGAGATTTCAGCTCGTGCATTCTAAGTACAGATTCAGTTGCTTGTGTGTGTTCGTTTAGTGAAATCCAACCAAGAGATGTTGCAGCATTTATTGCATTCTCATAGCTATCCAGTCGTGTATAAATTCCAGGACCACCAGCAAGTGCTATGCCGATTACAAGACCGATAGTGATTCCAACCAACATACCAACAACCGTCCACTGAATGAGCTTTTTTACGGCAGTTGGTTCGTTTATTCCCATTATTATGGCTGGTACTTAAGGATAATCTTTTTCTCTTGTCCTATCCATTCAACATCAGCACCAAGGTTCTCACTGACAAATCTCAATGGTAACATAGTTTTATTACTGACTATTGTTGGGTACAGCTTTTGTGAATCGTCTATCCAAACCTCTTTGCCATTTACTCGAGCTTTCTGCTTTCCTATCCAAAGCTCAATGTTCCTTAATTTACCTTTTATATTCTGACTTAGAGTTACTTTCCTCTCATTGCCATCCCAAGCAACCTTGGCGTATAGAGATTCTGCAACTTCGCGAATTGGCATATAGGTATTACCCGCAAGCTCGGGTGGTAATGGAGGTGATGTAAGAATAGGTGCTTGGGGAAGTGTTTTGGTAACTCCATTCACTATCATACTGTTTCTGTTAATCCATAGTTCTATCTTAACGCTTCGAACGAGGAATAACTCAAATTCAAATACAGTTTCTCTACCCATACGATCAGTTGCTTTTATTATAAAAGAGTTTTCACCTTCTTTAAGAGTTGTAGATACAGTAAACTCATTGAATTCACTGAGTTCAACTGGGTTTCCATTCACAGTTACTTCTGCGTACTCATCCACCCAGCATACCAACTCAACACTTGTCTCACTGGTTATCTGACCGTTTCTGAAGTTAGAAACACCGACTGAAGGAGGTGTACTATCCCTATTGATGGTGATTTTTTTGGCTGTAGATGTTCCTGCATCGTCGCTGGAGATGATTACAAAAGTGTTGGGACCTTCGCGCAATCTCACTGTATGGTTCCATTTGCCTTCACTAGTGAGGTTTAGAACACGTCCGTTAATCGTTACGGTTACCGGATAATCAGGATCACTACTTCTTGATGCTCCATTAAGTATATACTGTTCTTGGTCAACATAGATCCCATCATCTGCGTCAACGGTTAGTATCGGTGGGTTAAGGTGAGAGATAACATCAACAGTTTGCCTGGTACAACCAGAAATGGAAAGGACCATATCACCATTAGAATCGGTTGCAACAACCTCACAAACTTCTATACTTGTATCCTTTTGTGTTACACCCTTTACACCACGCATTACTACCGTACAAAGTTTTCCTGTGCCCTTAGTTGGATTACCGGTTATCTGGGTTGATATCTTGCCCTCAGTTGAGCGATCGATGAAATTGAATGCAGTTGTCGTCTCGAAGAACGTACCTTTGTTATGATGAGTAACAGTTAGAACAGATGGGTCGTACCTAATGCTGAATTCAATATTAGATACTTCAATTGGTGAGTCAATTAGAATATCTACACTTGCACTGTGACAAGATTCGTTCTCAGAACAGCTTATTATCTTCAGGGGAGATGCATTTATAAGTATGTTTGTATACTTTACATCAACAGGTAATTCCAGTTTGTGCTCTATTTCATCTCCAATACTGGAGATACCTTTTGCGACAATACAAAGGTCATAATCCTTGGGTTTTATGTGAACACCACCTGTAACAGTTACTTTCGTGTCGAAAGGTGGAACACCAACTGGAGGATCGAATCTGACCTGAAGAGAGGGATCATTGGTGCAATCAGTAAGTGTTACCGGGCCCATGAAATCGTTAATTGGATCAAACGTAATCATAAACTCTTCAGTTGCGTCTTTCGTAATTGATACGCGTTTGATATTCGGTTCGACGGTGAAGTCTGGTGGTAACCTTGGTATCGTCCTTAAATTGATAGTGTTTGATTTTGATAAGTGTTTGTGTGTATTCAATTCCATTTCGAATGATGCTGTCATTCCAGGATCAGCATTTACTGGAGGTGATGTTCTGACACTGATCCTCTTACTCATGAAAGGTGGTATTGATATTGTAAAACCAGATGCATTAACTTCTGAACCATCAAGATTAACAACGTAATCCCAACCCTCTGCATTGAATAGAGGATTACAGTCAAGCTTCAGGGTGTAACTGGATGTGTTAGTAATATTATAGTAGAACTCAGTATCTCCATCCACTTCTAAATCGATTTGATCATTTGAAGTGGTAATTACATAAGAATCGATCATTGGTTGCGAGTGAAATTGGTTGGAGGTACTCTGAAGTATCTGTTTCGAGCTGTTACTTTGAACCCATACTACCAATGAAGCATTGTTAATATTCACATATTCAGGAATCTCTAATTGCATCTCCTTTACGGATACTTTACCCTCAAGCAGTATAATCTCCTCTCCCTTTGGTCCTGTGTACATTTCTCTGCAGATGAGATTGTGATACTCGTCTTTGTTTAAGGCAGGGAATTCAATATTATCCTCAGAAAGAACAACATATAAGGTAAGCTGCTTATATGATTCAGTAGTATCGAGTAGTTCCATCTCTATCCTGGCATTTATCATCCGGTCGATGACTTGAGTATCAAGGAACAGTGAAAGTGGAGAGGGTTCAGATAGCTGACCTTCACATTCAGCTTTGTAACGTTCATAGGTAAAGGTTGTCCCAGAAAATTTATCACATGGCAGTCTATCGTCGGGAGGGGTTTTTCTTTCCTCATGATTATCTCCACCAACAACTGAGTTATATCCATCAAAGAAGGTTGTTGGAAGTCCCTGACCCGGATACCACTTATATCTGATATCAGCGGGAGGGTAGTAAAGATGTGCTTCATCAATCTCTGCAGTTTCGACATAGTAATTAAGCCAAAGTAGGTTTGATCTACCATACTCTTCAACCAGTCTTTCAGCAGCCCTATGTGCATAGGGACAGTTTATACACCACTCAGCAGTAAATGTCTCTCCCAATACTGTTCTGGGTTCCGTTTCTGTATCTGAAGAAATGACTAAATAGAATGTGTGTTCAATCTCAAAACTGATTCTGGGTGTTTGCCCAACGATAGTGATCCCATAGATACCAGGTTTAATTGGGTTTGATGACCTGAGGGTGAGTAATAATTCTAGTGAGTCACCTGTTGTCAATTCAACAAGGCTCTTGTCGAATTGACCGTATGTTCTGGGAGGAGTGTTTGTAACACTCAGCGCTACAGTGCTACTGAATCCATTTTGTGGTTGTATTTCAATCGGGATAATAATCTTTGAGTTCGAATGACGATAGATAATTGGATTTGTGCTAAGGCAATAGCTGTATGATTCTCCAACTGTGAGTTTTACATGCACGATAGTAGGTTTACCATCCAAATCTTTATTTGTGATTATGTTCACGTCAGTTTCATATACGCCAGATTCCAATGATTTTGTGTTTGCAATGAGACTAATAGGCTCATCATCATCAAGAAAAGAAGTACTCCTTGTTTTTAACCAATTAACGCTTTGATCTATTTCAATAATTCCGCTTATTGTACCACCAGAGATGTTTTTTACTTCTACTGTTTTTTCAACAATTGAACCGCTTGGGATAACGCCAAAGTTTATAATTGATGGAGAGAGGATATAGTCCCACCTAGAGAAGATTTCTGTGTAATCAACAAACTGTATCCTGGAGTTACGACTGTCCGCAACGAAGCAACCAAATGAATCTGTTACTATTCCAGTAGGAAACATGAAGAAACCTGGTGCTTGAGAATCATGCTCCTTTGGAGGACAGATAGCTGGTATCATGTGATACTGGTTGTAAGGTCCTCCACAATCTCCATAGTTCCACTCGAAACCCGTAACAGGATCATATACGACAAGTCTATGATTAAGACTGTCGGCAATGAAGACCTTTCCATCGTTGTCGAAAGAACAATCAACTGGGCCCATTAAACCACTCTTGTCAGTGCCACGCTTACCGTAGGTGTTGATAGGTTTGCCGTCTGTACTTATTATTTGAATTCGACAGTTGCCAAAATCTGCGACAGCTAGAGTATCGTCAATCAATGATAGACCCTTAGGCAATATAAATTCACCAGGAGCAGTACCCCACCCCCCAATGGTGTTTATGAACTCTCCTTTTGTTGAAAAAACTTGTATTCTGTGGTTATCAGTGTCACTTATATAGAGCAACTCCTTGATGGGATCCACACAGACATCCGACGGATTCATTAGCTGACCGTTATCTGATCCTCTAGCCCCGATGCTTGATTGGAATAATCCATCTGAATCAAAAACCTTGATATCGTCATCTGCTAGGTCCGAAACGTATATGTTTCCGATAGAGTCAACTGCTACACCGGATGGTTCATCTAATAAACCAAAGTTTGAGGTATGTCCAATCTCCTTAATGAATTTACCGTTTTTAGAAAAAACTACTACAGCACCTCTTGCAGAATCGGCAATGTATATCTGATTGTCTTTTATCGTAATCCTAGAAGGTTCAACAATCGAACCCAAAGGATCAATGTCTTCACCGTGAACTCCTGCGTAGCTTCCGTCTCTATTCCACAGCTCAAGCTGATCAGTTCCTTTTGATGATACTATAATCCTGCCATCAAGGATCCCAATACCTTGAGGCTCCTCAAGCACCTGTTTGCCTTCATTCGTTTTGGAAAATACCTTAACAAGATTGCCTTCAAGATCGTATTCAGAAGCTGTATTCATTAACGAGGAAGTCAGAAATAGAGATTTTTCATCTACCACAATCGCCCAAGGTGAATCAACATTCCACCTAGAAATAAACTCACCATCATAATTAAAAAGATAGACACTCTCAGTTGAGGGATCAGTTATATATATTCTATCACCAGATGAGGCTACACCAGTCGGCTTCTCCATCGCTGGTTCTGTCTCTTCTGATTCAATTGTAAAAATATGTGAACCCTTTGTATCACATACAACAATATTACTACCTCCACTGTTTGCAATATAGATTCGACCACCAGAGGTATCAATCCCTTTGGGTCTATTGAGAAGGGCTGATCCTTGAGAATTGTACACCCTGAACTCGAAATCAAAATTACCATTACTTTTATAGACTAACACCTTATTGCTAACTGTGTCAGTAACATATGGTTTATTATCGATTAGTGTGATGTCGCCTGGTGTATGTATCTGACCATGTCTGATACCGAAAACTCCAAACCTGTAATCATTCTGTAAAAAAATGTTCTGTATGCAAGCTCTTCCCTGATCACAAACCAGCAAGCGAGAACCATTGCTATGAATAACAGTTGGATGACAATATGTCCTGACAGGCATTGGGGATTCCAACACAAGCGGGAATGAACTTGTCGCATCGTCTATATTGCTTGCTTGAGCACCTGAAAAGATAAACAATTGTATGATTATCATCAGCACTACAAACAGACTTATCGTTTTTTTCATTCAACTACGCCCCTTCCAGAATCTTTATACTAGAACAATCATAAACCAGGTATTGCTTGTTACAACACTAAACTGGTTTGGTTTAGGTTATGAATTCGTATTATAACCTATTCTTTTAATCAGTCTAGTTGTTTTTAATCTGGCTGTCTCTATACTCGCCATAGTAATCCAAGAGACATCGTTTCTTCAAGGAGGAGCCTTCGATGAGAACATGGTTTAGAAAAGGCATGATAGTTACCACGGTTGCCGTTTTATCCTTAACGCTAGTGGTGGGATTGCTATCATTACCCGAGAGTGTTAAAGCAGAGGCAGTTGAGTACCTGCCCTTCACTATAGCTTTTACTGGTGGAATGCATGGAAATGTTGAGCCATTCGAGCTTGCTGGTGAAAGCGGATATGGTGGATACGCCAAAGCGAGTACAAAAATTGATGAGATCAGGAAAGAGCTCGAAGAAGACAGAACCTGGTGGCGTTTTGGCGGCAACACGCTTGCGCTTGATATTGGAAACTCCATCATGGGCAGTAAGACAGGCTGGTTGTTTGCGAACAAAAACCTTCAGGATATACATCCAACCATACATGCAATGAATACCATAGGCTATGATGCAATGGTCTATGGAGCTGGAGAGTTCTCTATGAATAAGTCAATTAGAGATTCACTCGTTTCACAATCAGATTTCCCATGGATAACAGCAAATGTTTCTGTTGGTAAAGAGAGAAAGAAGCTTCCAAAAGGTGAATACGTAATGAAGGTCTATAAGATACCAACAGCCGCTCATCCACTTAGGTATGGAGTTGTTGGTCTCACCAATCCAGCAGTATTTACTTGGGAAAACCCAAACAACCTCATGCTTGGTTCCAATGAGTTACAGCTCGAAGACTATATCGATAAAGCTCAGGAGCATGCAGAAACGCTTAAGGAGACAGGTGAAAAGGCAGACTTCATAATAGTTGCTACTGATCTTGGTCTTGAAAAGAACCCAGATGGTTCATGGAAAGAAAACCTTCTCTATGAAGCTATTCAGAATATTACACATATAGACTTTGTGTGTTCTTCTTCCACAGGTGTATCATTCCAGCAGGAAACCCTGGTTATCGAAGCAATTGGCGGAAAGTTGCATGAAACAATGGTTTGCCAGCTTCCACAGGATGGATATACGATGGGTCGAATGGATTTGGTTCTTGAAAAGTGTACCTGTCCCGTCAAACCCTATGTCTTCAGGAAAGTAAACAATAGAAGACAGATGAAATCACGTTTTGTCGAGTTGGGTCCTAATGTTGAACCTGATACAACAATCATGAATGATTTCAGATCAGCCAATATCCTCATGGATCAAGAGTTTGGCCAGACAATAGGCGACGTTACCTGTACAGTTGATTCAACAAATGCAAGGAGATGGGATAGTGAGTTAGTTCAGATGGCTTGTGATGTTATGATAGCGGAGACTGGAGCTCAAATAGCATTCACAGACATTTGGACAACTTCTGCAAAGATCGACAAGGGTTCTCTTACCAGTGGAGATATGTTTGAGCTGTTCCCAAAGGATGCGACCATTTATTCTATGAACCTTACAGGCAGACAGATAAAATCAGCCCTCGAGCATGCCGCTTTCCTCTACAACACAGAGGCAGACACAAACTTCATAGTCGCAAAAGGTATAAATTACTATCTGGATATCAGACCTGGAATGGATAAGGTTGGGTATATCAAGATCAGTGGTGCAGACCTTGACATGGATAAGACCTACAAAGTAGCCACAACAAATTACATCGCATTGGGTCAGGGTGGATATAACTTCGAAGGTGTTCAGATGACCGAACACAAGGACCTTAGAAAATCAATTCAGACAAGTATTCGTAGGAACAATGGCAAGTGGAATTGCACTAGAGACAAAAATTGGTTCGTGGTTCCAGACTACCTCTTCCACTGGTCAAATCCTTACGTTGATGTATTGATGGAAAAGGGAGTTGTTGGCGGTGATCAGTTTGGTAGATACAGTCCTGATAACTTCATCACGAGGGATGCCGCGGCTGTTATGTGCCTGAACATCTATGATCATCCTCAAGAGAAGCCAGCCGTTGGTCACTTTTCTGATGTTTCACCTCAGCATTGGGCGTATCCTTACATAGAGGGCGGCGTTGCTAAGGGAATGTGGTTCTGGTTACAAGGTAGTTACGGACTAACCACAAGAGCAACAAGGGAAGAGATCATGGTTAACATGGTCATCTCCTCGGGTGATAAAGGCAAAGTTGATAATCTATCTGATGACATGCTTGCCAGCTTCGAGAATGATTTTATTGACGCAAACGACTGTTCACCTTGGGCAAAGAAGTATGTTGCATATGCAACAGATATTGGTTTGGTTTCAGGTTATGCTGAAGAGGGGGGAAAATTTAGTATAAGACCTAAGAACAATATCAGACGTTCGGAGGTTGCTACTCTTATGGCGAAGGCAAGGTTTCCCACAGTGGCAATTATGAGTACTGCTGACTTCAGAACCGCAGTAGATTACCAAATGCCTGATCCAAACAATGATCGACCCATTGGTGGTGCTTTGGGATTATCATACACAATTGGCAATATCCGAGGTCAGTACAGTGCAAACATGCTCGTTGACGCTGGTGGTTTTTGCCAGGGATCAGCATGGGCAGAGCTTAATAATGGTTCTATGGCTACTGCACTCATCAACCAGCTTGATTATGATGCTGTCACTTTTGGCGTACCTGAGTTTTATCTTGGTTCAGATACAGTTAAGGAACTTGTATCGAAGATTGATACTCCTGTGCTTGCAAGCAACATGACAGGTGTTGACAATGTTGAGGGTTCCACTCTTACAAGTGTTTCTGGCATCAGTGTTGGTGTTGTAGGAGCTGTCAACAGTGACACGATAAGCTATGTTTGTGAGGAAGAGTTGGATGCTTTTGAATTCACAGCTATGGCTGAATCAATGAACGCTCAGGTTTCTGATCTTCAAGCACAAGGTGCAGAGATAATTGTAGCCATAGCGTCATCTCCTGGTTATATTGAATTTGGAAAAACTCCAGAAGATGGATTTAAGGGACCAGCTATGGAGTTGGCTAGCAAGCTCAAAGGTGTTGATGTTCTGTTTGTATCAGGATCACCAGAGCCATTTGTAGCACCATACAATGACATGAAGGTCATTAGTGCTAGCGAAAATGGAACGACACTTGGTTTGGCTAAGGTCAGATTCGATACTAAGGACAGAAAGATTGATCTGATTGAGGGTTTAAATGAGTTTACCTATAACGAACCTGATACTCTCAGGTCTACAGCAGAAAGCCTATGGAGTGAGGTTTCTGAGCTTATTACGGCACAGAAGCAGGTACTAAATCCACTTCGAGATACAGTTATTTCAACAACCGAGACAGGTCTGTTTATAGATGACTCAAATGAAGCCACTCTTGGAAACATCCTCACAACATCGATTGCAGATGAAC
Organism: uncultured Caldisericales bacterium; assembly: GCA_964613055.1. Classification (GTDB taxonomy): domain Bacteria; phylum Caldisericota; class Caldisericia; order JAAYUI01; family JAAYUI01; genus JAXGMQ01. Next base: position 98,167 of record CAZTGD010000002.1, read on the forward strand.
TCGGAGCAGATATTGTTCTATTCCCATCAGACAGTTTCAGCGGAAGCGGTTATGCACCTGGTGATATAACGCTCGGAGATGTATATAACTCTATCCCATCAGAAGACACATGGCTTGTTGGTTCGGTTCAGGGCAGAAAGCTCAAAAAGATTTGTGAATCTTCAGTGTCTGGTGAAAGAGCAGTCATGCAAACTCATGGCCTCGTATTCCTTTTCTCAAGAAGTTCTGAGCCCTGGAACCGTGTTACTGAGATGTTCTTGGGTAAAGGTCTAATATTCGACGAAGAGGGTGCCAGAGAGTCCATAAGATTCAACAGTAAAGATGAATTCAAGATCGCAATCCCTGCAACAGAATTCTATTGTCTGCCAACATATGGACACGAAGCTCTCGCTGAGAACATGACTGGTGTCGAGTCAACTTGCATATACGTCAGAAAGGCATTTATTGGTTACCTGGAAGCAATGCAAGAAGCTGGCGAAAAAGTGGATCAGGTTGTTGAAAGGCGATTTGAAGAGCCGTAAAAACTAGCCAGATTCAAGATAAAAAGAATTGATATCATAGAAAGGGTACCCCTTAGAGTGGGTACCCTTTCTTCGTTTGTACAAAGATAATTTCCTTAGGGTTGTAATCGTTCTTATATTGTGGCTAGAATAGAGGTACTGCGTTGTAGAGAGTATTATGGGTAATATATATTTAACATATACACATAGTTTTGAAAAAAACTGCAAGCTCCCCTTATCACACCTTAAGGGTGGTACTCCCCGTCATTTAGGCTTGACTAGGAATCCGGATTGAAAAATGGAAGTGTTTCGGATATTTGAAACTTATATTTTGGACAGACGTGTCGGAGTATTCCACTGGATTCCTGCTTTCGCGTGAATGACGTAGGAGTATAGTGGAATGATGTAGAAAAACGGGCTGAGGTAGAGGAAAAAGAGGTTACAAGGACAGTGTGATACCCATTTTAACGGAAGAGAGGATTGGTCAGGGATGTAGAACCTATTGTGTGTGTCAAGTGTATAATGCCCATTTGTAATCAGAATTCTAAACAGGAATACGAAGGAGTGATCGACCTAAAAAGTATATTTTTGCTTATTGAAGTATGTTATTTCGAAGTAGAAATTACTGTTGAGAGATAAGCTCTTTTATGGCTAGCTCTGCTGATGTCATTTCAGCACTCTTTTTCGTTTTTCCTGATCCTGAATAGGCTTTATTTCCGATAATGACTTGACAACTGAAGTGCTCTTGATTAAATGATGAATTATTATTCAAATGATATTCGGGTTGTGGTAGGTTTAAATTTGCGCAGATTCTTTGTAGCCTGCTCTTGGGATCTTCGATAATATCCTCATCTCTTAGCAAGTGTAATCTGTCTAAAACCTTTGCTGTGTGGTTGTATCCATTAATCAGGAATAGTGATCCGATGACTGCTTCGAATATATCACACAGATTGGAGTCACGGTCTCTGCCTCCTGACATCTCCTCACCAATGCCAAGCCTCATGCAATCACCAATCTTAATGTTTCTAGCTGAATGAGCAAGCGCTGGTTTTGACACGATTGATGCTCTGGCGCGTGTTAAATTCCCCTCGTCCCATTGTTTGTGTCTGCTAAAAAGGTCATTTGCGGCGAACAAATCAATCACTGCATCCCCGAGAAATTCAAGACGCTGATATGATTTTGTCTCGTTTTCAGAAGCATAAGAAGGATGAGTCAAGGCTGTTAGGAACAAAAACAAACCAGATCTTTTAAACCCTAGTTTTCTGAATAGAGTTTTTTGTTGGGTTGTAAGTTTAGGAAGAGGCTTTCGAAATTTGATCGACCAATTCATACTCAACACATTTTACAGCTTGCCCTATAGCATTTGAAATAGTCTTGGCGTCAGCAACACCATGGGAGATTATAGAGACACCTTTAACACCAAGCAGTGGTGCTCCTCCGTATTCAGAGTAGTCCATCATCTTTTTGAGTTTATTAATACTCCCTTTGATTAGAAATCCACCCATTTTGCTTATCTGCGATGATGATATGGAGTTCTTTATCATCCTCATCAAGTCGACGCTAATGCCTTCTACTGCTTTAAGTAGGACGTTTCCAGTGAATCCGTCCGTTACTATAACGTCTATGTCTCCTTGTAAAACTGACCTTGATTCAATATTGCCGACGAAGTTGATTGGTTTAACTTTAGAAAGGAGTTTATGTGCGTTCTTAGCAAGTACAGAACCTTTTGATGGTTCCTCGCCTATATTCAGAAGACCTACTCTTGGTGAAGAAACGCCTTGAACGTGCTCAGCATATGCTGAAGTCATTATCGCGAAGTCCATCAGGTTCTTGGGACTGCTGTCTGGAACAGAGCCACAGTCGCATATGAATGTGAATCCACCATTCATTGTAGGGACAGGGGTCATAATGCCTGGTCTGGCAACACCCTTTATTCTACCGAGGATAAACAGAGCACTAGCCATTTGAGCACCCGTGCTTCCAGCTGACACGACTGCATCACATTTTCCATCCGCTACAAGCCTAGTTGCAACGATTATCGATGACTTAGTCATCTTTCGAATAACTTCACTAGGAGCGTCTTCCATACCAGCAACCTGAGTGCTGTGTACTATGGGCAAATTTCTGGTACATCCCAGGTGTTCCAGGTGATCTCTAATAACACTCGTATCTCCAACAAGCGTTATATCAACGTCGTACTTATTTAGTGCAAGAACGGCACCCTTTATTATCTCTTCAGGGGCGTTATCACCCCCCATCGCATCAAGCGCGATCCTTATCAAGCCTCTGCCTTCTTTTCCTTCTTAACTTTTTGGGCTACTATTAATTTCCCACCATAGTACCCGCAGAATGGACAAACTTGATGTGATCGGATTGCTTTACCACAGTTATCACAAGTAACAAGATTTGGAACATCAATTTTCTGATGCGCTCTTCTGGTCCTTCGTCTTCTAGGTGTCTGTTTTTTCTTTGGCTGTGCCATTGTTTTCTTACCCTTCCTGACTAATTGTGCGACGATAAAGTATATTTGATGGTTTTTGTCTGTCAAGCCTTGACAGGTGTTGTCTTGATTATATCATTAACAGCCTAAATGAAGCAAGGAGAAAGATATGCCACTTAGACACGCCGCGCAACAGAAATCTGTGAGACAGACTAAGAGAAGAAATATAAGGAATATATCCCAGAAGTCTGAAGCAAAGACTGCTATCAAGAAGGCAATTCTGGCTTTAGGGACTGATGAAGCTCCGGATAAGGTGAAATACGCTATCAAGAAACTCGACAAACTTCAGTCACATGGTGTTCTTCATAGAAAAACCGTTGCAAGAAAAAAGTCTCGTTTGATGAAGCGTCTCAATACACACAAGGACGAAGAGTAGCGACTTATTCTAACAACTTATACTTGTACATGATATGGGGATTTCATTGCGAATCCCCATTGCTATATTAAAAAATATTTAATGTTTTTTAGAGTTGGCAGAGTGGATGCATTACTTATTCTACTCAGGTGTAGTACTATTTGGTAAGTTCATTTTTTTATAAAAACTAGACGAGTTGGAAAAGAGCGCTTTCAATTGCGAACAGTGGTTTAGCTTTCCCTGTCTTAAAAAGGACGTCTGCAGTATGGAATTCGCTGATGTATCTCAATAACTTTTCTCTAGTAAAACGCTTTGCTGAAGTAACGGATTTCTTTGCCACGAATGGATGGCAATGTAGTTTAGTTGTTATCTCCACTTCACCCATCCCCATTTTTGTGTATTCCAGAGCGAGGAGTATTCTTTGGAAATGGTTGTTGATCATTGCAAGGGTTCGTTCTGGAGGTTCTCCCTCACCAACGAGTTTATGAATAAGTCTGATTCCTTCAGTTGTTTTGTTGTCTGCGAGGGCGTCTAGAACCTGAAATATTTTGAGTGTTGAGTCCTTGGATATGATCTCTGAAATGTGTTTAGGTTCGATATTGATGTTACCACCAGAGTAGGAGATCAATTTATCTATCTCCATGGAGAGTCGGGGCATATCACCAAGTGTGTACTCTATTAGAAGGTTCGATGCCTCTCGGCTTATACTGCAATTCTTAACCTTAAATCGCTTATTTATCCAGGATCTAAGAATAGTGTCGTTTATACCGGTTTTCGAAAGGACATGAGCTGATTTCATAAGGTACTTGCCTACTATGCTGTTTTTAGGAATCTTTGGTTCAACGACGATTACAACATTCCCATCGATCATGTTATCAATTATTTGAACAACTATTTTTGCATGATCGCCTAAAAGCTTTGATGAATTGACAATCCTGACTATCGTACTACCCGAGAGTAAGCTTGAGGAACACAGTATCTCTTCAAGCTCTGTAGTCTCCGTGTTCATAATGTCCAGTGTTACTATAGAATTTCTATCTCCAGCGAAGGTGGCAATGGTTTCAACGATCTGCTTTTCCAGATATGGCAGATTCGCAGAAAGATAATATATTGAATTTGGTTTACCACCCTTCTTTAGCCTCTTTAATTCATCATTGTAGCTGGTGGTCATGGTCTTATGTGATCAAGCATCCTTGGGAAGGGTGACGCTTCACGAATGTGTGATGATCCAGCAAGCCACCCAACCATCCTCTCGATTCCCAGACCGAATCCTGAGTGTGGGAAACTGCCGTATCTTCGAAGGTCTAGATACCAATCAAAGTCTTTGTTATCAAGATTGTGTTCGGATAAACGATTCTCCAGTTTGTCGATATCATCCTCTCTTTGCGAACCACCGATTATCTCGCCTACCCCTTCAGTTGCTATGATGTCATCGCACAAAGCGAGTCTTTCATCGTTTGGGTCTCGTTTCATATAGAACGCTTTTATGTCTGCGGGGTACCTTTCAATGATAACTGGTTTGTCGTGCAGTTCAGAGATGATAGTTTCATCCGGCGCGCCAAAATCACTACCCCACTCAATATCTGAACCTTTATCTTTGAGGATTTCAATGGCTTCGGTGTAGGTAATCCTTGGAAAGGGTGGTTTTATTTTTTTGAGTGGTTCAATGTCTCTTTCTAGAATGACAAGTTCATTGTGGCAGTTTTTTAGGATATCCTCAACGAGGTATGACAGAAAGGACTCCTGAAGGGTCATATTCTCATCATGCTCCATGAATGCCACCTCTGGTTCAACCTGCCAAAACTCAATCAAGTGTCTTCTGGTTTTACTCTTCTCAGCGCGAAAAACGGGACCAAAACAATACACCTTTCCAAAGGCTGAAGCTGTTGCCTCGTTGTACAGCTGTCCGGATTGACTCAGGTATGCAGATTGACCGAAGTAGTCGGTTTCAAAAAGTGTTGTTGTGCCTTCGCATGCGTTTGGCGTAAGACATGGAGCATCGATATTAATGAATCCCCGTTCATCTAAGAAGTGCCTGATGGCAAGAGTCAATCGGGCCCTCAGTCGGAGTGTAGCCCACTGTTTCTGAGATCTTAACCATAAATGTCGTTTAGACATAAGAAAGCCGACACCATGCTCCTTTGGGGAGATCGGGTATTCATCACTATTGCCCACTACCCTTATTCCATTAACATCAAGTTCAAAGACACCCTTCTTTTTTGGATGCTCTTTGACCTTACCGAAAACCTCAATGGAGCTTTCTTGTGTAAGTGATTTGGCTAGATTGAACACATCCTCATCAACATTTCCTTTAAACACAACGCACTGACATAAACCGCTACCATCTCGAAGAATTATAAAAACCAACTTACCCGATGAGCGTATGTTGTACACCCAACCAGCAAGTGTTACTTCTTTATCAACGTACTCATTCAATTCAGCGACTGATACCATTAGCATCCTCCAGGTGGCATTCTTTACTTTTACTTTGTATATTAGCACCCATACTCTGAGTTATTCAACTATACCAATCTGAGGGTTTGTTTTATTGAATGAACCTTGAAATGATTCTTCAGTTTGGTATAAAACATCCTATTGATTGAAGAAGGAGTATCGTTTTGTTTAGGAATATAATGATAATCATATCAGTCGTGTCTGGATTAGGCATGATGCTGGGCTATCTGCTCCAGTCGCCAAAAGCGTCTGGTCTTGGGGCAATTGGTGGTACTGCTCACCAATTTAAAATGAGATCTGCCAGGGATTCTTTCTACGACAAACTAGTTCTCTGGTGCTCCATTATCTTCGGAGTCACCATTTTCCTGCTATCCATTTGGGATCCAAGCATCTGGTAGTAAGTGGCTGAATTTGCCGAGGTGGCGGAATTGGTAGACGCGTACGTTTAAGGTGCGTATGGTAGACACCGTGGGGGTTCGAGTCCCCCCCTCGGCACCACTTGTTACATATGGATATGGTTAGAAGATAAAAGGGCGGATAGTTCAGCGGTAGAACGCTTGCCTTACACGCAAGAAGTCACAGGTTCGAATCCTGTTTCGCCCACCATGTATGTAAAAATTTACTATCCTCGGGTGATTATTCACCAAAGTTAAAACCCGCTGATTTCCAAATATGTACAAAAGCGGGTCTCAATTGTTCCAAGGCAATCTTCTTGGGGAAACGTTTGAAAACGATTTCCGGACACCTGACTTCTTCTTCTTTAATCCTGTATCCAGTGTTCCAGTTTGTTTTAGTCTTTGGTTTGATTTCAAAATTTTCCACTCCTAGAAGTGATATGAGAATAGACACAGGTGGTCTGAGTCGTATCGATCTGAGTCTTTCAAAATAGTGAATCAGTGATTGCTGAACCAGTATTTCGATCTCATCTATTGGAAGTTTATCGCCTTTGCTAAGCATCGTTGTGTCGACTGTTTCGATTGATCCATTTGGCAAGATTATAGCATAACCGTTTTTAAATGAAACTCTGCCTTTTTTCTCGGTCTTTGGATCGATACCCATGGGCACTATTATTCTTGATTCATCTGACACTTTATCTAAGTTGAATCGGTTGTTTTTACATATCGTTGACTTTGGTATTAGATGAACAACTAGTCGAGATTCTCCAGGAAGATTGTATGCTTCATGACCAGCAGTAATTAGTTTAATTTGATTTACTCTTAGTTCTTCAGCACTCGTTGGTTGTGAGAATTCAGTTCTTTCTAGCTTGCTGGTCTTCCTTCTGCCTTTCTTTTTTGGTTGTGAAATATCTTGTCGAAATTCAAATGAGTCGTCATCCTCTAGATTGAGGACTCTTTTACTGACCTCTGAAAAGAGTTTGTCTGCATCAGCCTCAATAAATGTAGCATCCTTCAGTTTAATGAGTTCTTTAGTGCTTTCGTTTGGAGGGTATTTATCTATCCAATAGCAATTAAATACTTTGTTTTCGGTAGATTTAAAGGTACTTACAAGCTCCTTGTCGTATCTCGCTGACCAACCGCACACAATCACACCAAAGTCCTCCATAATGCGAGATATGAGTTTCGTTAACCTATTGTCATATTTGGATAGCTCTTCTTCTGTGTTCTTCATGCGAGTATCAAGGTAATCACCATTTACCTTGAGAATTAGAGGTCGTTTCATGTGCATTAATGGGATACTGCCCTCAATCTGGTCAACATTGCTGATTACCTTCGGCTGAATCCCCTTCTTATCTAGAGCAACCTCCAGTAAACGATCGATGTTGGTTGTTATAACGACCTTTACGTAGCCGCCAGCGATCATACTAGCAATGGCGTTGTGAGCTTTTGTCGGTATCTTCCAGCGTTTCTTTCGTTCAGATTCATTGGGTTCAAAGTATCCAGCCAATAGATTGCTTCTCTCCGATGGGACGTTAGTAATGGCATTGAGAAGAGAGGAATAATCTGCAGATGTATTGAATTTCCTTTTAAACTAACACACCGGATCGTCACCTGTGTCTTCATCTGTGAGTTTGGCAATCTTCTCTATTAAATCGAGAGTAATATCCCAGCCTGTCGGGATATGTGCTGATTGTGATATCCCTGAACCTAGCAGGAGAGCATAACAACCCTTGTTGGTTGATAGTGTAAATGAAAGCGATATTACCGGATCTAGCATGATTATCTTACAACATCATCCTCACATGTTTATGGTAATGCTGTATACAATCAAAGTCAAAGGAGTGTGAATTAGTTGACAGTTGGAAACTCTGTTATATATTTTCTCCAGTTGCGGGGTCGTGGTGTAGCGGTCAACACGCCGGCCTGTCACGCCGGAGACCGGGGGTTCAAATCCCCTCGATCCCGCCAGTTTTACATCAATATATTCAAATCCAGCTCTTGAATCAGCATGAGTTTTTGTAATAATAACCCATCTAAGGAGGTAGGATTTGACAGCCAAGAAATCGCTGGCAATTATTCTAGTTCTGGCAATAACGCTTTGCCCCCTGACAGTCGATGCGACACAATCTCAGGGTACAGCATTTGTCATAGTAGAGTTAGATGGTTTTTCGGTTTCTAATCTTTTACCCCACGACTATGTCTTAACAAATTCACCCGTTTTAGACTCAACCATTCAAGTCTCTTCAAACAACATTTTGCATTCAATAGATTGTTTTATTAGCAGAAATCATGAGCTATTGGGTTCTGTTACTCATATATACAGTGTTTTGATTAGGGGTTTTTCATGCGATGTAAGAAGAGATAAAATTAGTAAAATTAAACAAATACCTGGTGTAAAAAGTGTTTATGAGTTGCCTGAGTATGAGTTGTACCTTGATGATTCCATTGGATCCATCGACGCTAATAAGGCATGGGGGATGACAGATAAAAAGGGCAGGGCCATAACTGGTAATGGTACAGTAATTGGAGTAATAGATTCAGGTTTGGACTACAATCATGAGGATTTAGGTTCGGGTGTTGGAGAAGATAAAAAAGTAATGGGTGGATTTGACTTCGCAGATGAACTCGACTTTGGTAAAGACGGTCGAAACCACGGCACCCATGTGGCAGGGATATGCGCCGCTAATGGTAAGGTTAAAGGCGTTGCTCCTGATGCAAACCTTGTCGGTTTTAAGGTATTCTCCTCTGAGGGTAGAAGAACTGATGTGGGTGGGAATATTGTTAAATCTCTTGAGAAGGCGTTGCTTCTCAAGTGTGATGTAGTCAATATGTCGTTGGGTTCTGTAAATGTTGATCCAGGAACCGAGATTGATTCAATATACCATAATGCCATCGATGCAGGAATAACGATCTGTTGTGCGGCTGGAAACAATGGAGCGAGAGCCCCAGGCAAAGGCTTTCCCATTGGTTATCCCAGCTCAATAGAGCCGATTATTTCAGTTGCCGCATCAGACGATTCGGTTAAAACCGTTTTGAATATCATAAAACCTGAAGACGCAAAGGCAGAAATAATAATCAAGCCACTTCAAAACTCACCTTCTTGGGTAGATGGTGACTATGCGATCCTGGATTGTGGATATGGAAACACCCAGCAGGACTTTGAGGGTAAGGATTTTAAAGGTAAAATTGCTTTGATCAAACGAGGTCCAGAAGGGGTTGAGTCAGCGTACTTCAGATACAAATCAATATTGGCAGGCAGAGCGGGTGCAATTGCTTGCATTATATATAATCACTCCTTTGGAGATTTCAATGGAACCTTGGTTGTGCCGGAGGATATTGAACAGTTGGGGTATGATACTGAACTCATACCGTCAGCTGTCATTTCGAAGACCGAGGGAGAGAAACTGCTCTCATTTATTCATAAAGCCCAATGTAAGGTATCCATCTCAACGAAGATAATTGACGGTATGATGACATATTATTCTTCATCGGGGCCATCGCCGATAAAGACTTTCAAACCCGATATCTCTGCTCCAGGCGAGAGTATATTGAGTACAACCGTCACAGTAGGCAACAATCATGAATCAACATGGGGAAGGGACAGTGGTACCTCCATGGCATGTCCACACGCATCAGGAGCCGTAGCCCTTCTATCACAAGCTCATCCTGATGAAAGTCCATCGACTTTCAAATCAAGACTTATGTCAACGGCGCAGTTGTTGTGGAATAATACTGCAAAGGAATATGTTCCGCTTACCATACAGGGTTCAGGAAGGATCGATATCGATGATGCGATATCAACGAAAGCTGTCTTTGACCCTCCATCTGCATATGTCGTTACCGACACATCTGGATTGGCTACCCTGAACTTCAATATCATTAATCTATCAAACGAAGAGTTAGATGTTGACATTTCATATTACTCTATCGGTTCGGATACAGATGGAAACTATCCTGAGAAGAACTATAGTATTGAATCATTAGGATCAAAAGAATGCACATTAAACCTCAAAGTTGATATAGAGATACAAGGCATTCTTGAGGGTTTGATTTTCGCAGAGATTGGTGATAAGACGATACATCTACCTATAATGATCGAGAATCAGACATCCTATCTACCACCGCAATTATCATATTTAAGGGTCACTGATGACCCCTTGAATATGGAAGATGAACATACTGAATCAATGCTTACATTCAAACTCAGCTATGGCAGTTTCATAACTTCTCCGGAGAATCAGAATGATTTCATAACCAGTAATTACTCGGGATTAAAGTTAACTTCAGTCACAGAAGATTCCAAAGAAATTGGAGAGATACTCCATGAAGATAACTACCAGATAGGTTATTATCACATACCCTGGGACGGCATAGATAAAAAGAACAGATTGGCTGTACACAATGGCAGAAACTATGTACAGGGTCAAGGTATTAGAACGATTTACTACAACAGCGACAAACCACCATCAAGGATTGAGCAGAAACCTCCCGCGACCGCACATTACAAAGTAACGGGTTCTCCGCTTCTTGACGAACCGTATATCGATATGATAACAGTACCGTCAAAACCAGGATATAGAGATGAATTTGATTTGAGGATATCAACCTCTCGAATAAAGGATTTAAGCGCTTTGAAGTTCTCAATTACATATCCAGCCGAATACATCGAGCTACTTGGAGTTCGAAAAAGCAGTCCCTTTGGTCTGCTTGGAGAAATAACTTTTGAAAATAATAAAAAAAGAGCAGAAGCAAGTGTAGAGATTCACTCAATTTATGGTTTTTCGGATTGGCATATGGGAACGGCTGTTTCTATCATTTGTAAGGCTGTAAAACCATCAAAACACATCTTACCTTTGGGATTTGTTTCACCAGTTGCCACTGTCTGTAATCATGAAGTTTCACTGCCATCATCCTACGCTGTAATTAGAGGCATATCAGAGAACAGTTGTTTCGACTTGAATACTGATGGTATTGTAAACACAAATGATTTTAGTATACTGTCAGGGTGTATGGGTTCGTTTTCTGGTGAAAAACGATATAGAAAGCAGATGGATTTTGACCTTGATGGTCGGATTGATGTCCGTGACATGTTAATGCTTGCCAGAAACATCGTTACTGGCAGTATCGTGGCAGAAGTAACGAATCTTTATTATATCGGTTATTGATCAAGGAGTAATTATGCGACGATTCATTGTCTTTGTTGTAATATTGACATCGGTCATTTCGCTTGTGGCTATTGGTTCGACATTTGGCACCGTGAATTCAACAAACAATACATATGCTATGATTACATTGGATACAAAATCTTTTAGTTTTATTTCACAAGATATGAATCCTCACGTACAAACTATCTCGAATTCATGTTTGAGAACAGAACTTTTGTTGAGAGAGTATTTTCTAAAATATCGCTACCCTGAAATTCAATTAAGATATACCTTTGATTATTTGTTTTATGGACTGTCTTTTTGCTCTAGCAACGAAACCCTCAACGATATCAGGAAACTTCCCTGGGTAGAGGATGTATATGTGCTAGGTGAATTAAAACCAGCAGGTGAAATATCGACAAAAGAGATGGTCACAGCTTCAAATATTTACAATATGAAGGATCCTGAGGGTATTTCTGTTACAGGTGCTGGAATTGTTGTGGGTGTTATTGATAGTGGTATTGACTATAACCATGGTCATCTTGGTCATGGCTTGTATGGGGAAGCAGGCATAGTAATCGGAGGGAAAAACTATGTAGAACCTGGTGAGGATCCAATTGATGATTCTCCAATATGTCATGGAACATCCGTTGCTGGGCTCATTACCTCTAAAAATGAATCCGTATCTATAGCTCCAGGTGCTAAGCTTCGATCATATAAGGTTTACTCAAATAACGATCCTTTTGTAAGAGAGGATGTCATCATAAAGGCGATCAACCAGGCGGTGAAAGATGGGTGTGATATAATAAACATATCTCTTTCTGAGCCGGGTGGTAAATCCAAATCAAATAGCGCTTTGGTAAAAACCACCAACAAAGCAATTGAGGAGGGGGTCTGTATAGTCTCAGCGAGTGGAGATTTTGGTACGTACTGCAATGTCTCAAGCAAGGGAACAGTTGGAGGTCCTGGTTTAGCAGAAGACGCAATATGCGTTGGCGCTATGGATATGAGACCTGGTTTCAGGTTAAGTGTCGATGAATTGAATAGACCAATAAAAGCTCTAGCGACAATGCCCTTTTCTGATTTTAGTAAGAATGATGGTATCGAAATTGTTGACGGAGCATATGGATCAGAGGATGACCTGAGTTCTCTCAGAGTAAGAAATAAAATTGTTCTGATAAAGAGAGGACCTGAAATCGGGAAAGCCATACCATTCTACAAGAAGATGACGAATGCAAGAAAAAGAGGTGCAGTAGGTATGATTTGTTGGAATAATATACCGGGGCCTCTTATTCAAATGCAGATTGGATATGATTACGATTTGGGCTTGGATATTAAGCAAAGTGACATAATTCCAGCTTGTTTTATCTCAAACCAGGACGGGTTACTTCTAAAAAAAACCCTTGAAAATAACAATGTGAATATCAAGGTTGAAGACATAAATTTAAATCAGATTTCAAGAACAACATCGATAGGACCTTCTGAGGATCTTGTTTTAAAACCTGATTTATGTGCTCCTGGTATTGGGCTTACTGCACCGATTTCATTGTCAACTGGTTCGATTGATACACCTTATACAGACAGTTTCTCTGGTTCATCAGCCAGTTCTGCAATTGTTTCTGGGGCAGTCGCGTTGATGAAACAGCTTTACCCAGAATGGAATTCTAAACAAATCAAACTCGCTCTCATGAATAATGCTTCATTGGTTGTGAATCCAGCTAACGGTAATCCATCGAGTTTTCTTCTTCAGGGAGCAGGAAAAATTAATGTTGACTCAGCCATTTCTACACCAGCGTTTATTGAACCTGGAGGTATAATTGCAAAGCCAGCGGAGACCATAAAGGTGAAGGTCACTGGATTTGCTACAAACGCCGATTTCTCTGTGTCTGTTGAAGTACCTGAAGAATTTAAAGACCTCGTCGAATTTGAGATACCAAATGAAACTTTGAGTGTTAGCGAGGGTGAAGAAAAAGAGATTGAGATTACTCCATACTTCAATTCTGAACAACTCTCAACGAATATCGAATGTATAATTTGGTTCGAATGTGACAACCACAAGTTGCATGTTCCATTCATATGTTGGAAGGACTATGGAGCAAGCATGGTTTCACCCATAACCGGTTTTGTCGTAGACGGTGAAAATATAGATTATTCAAAAGACAGCGACCAAGGAATATCTATCAATTACAACGTTGCGATGGGTGATCTCTTTTCATACAAGCCATTTGCATATGGAGATTATTTTAAGTCCGAAGAACTCTCTGATACAAAACAAACAGTTTTGTCTCGATGCCAAGTAGATCTGGTAGACGGTAACAACGATTCTTGGATTACTATTAACACTCTAGAGAACCCTGAATATGGTCACTACAGTTTTGACTGGGATGGTTATGTTGACTTCAACGATGAAGATGTACCGAATGGTAAGTATAAACTAAAGCTAACCAAGACAGAATCGCTTATAAGTGGAAGTAGTACAGAAAGCGAAACTGTTTCCGAGTCAATTATAGCTGATGAATCGATAACTGTATCGGGTAGCCGTACTCATGCCCCACCAACCTTTAGACTCTATTCAAGACCTCCAATGCCTTCAATTGATCAGAAATTTGCAATAGACCTCTTCATAACTTTCGCAGTCGATGTTTCAAGCATCGCATTGGATTTAACATACCCACCAGATGAGCTCGAAATCCTTGATGTAGTTAAAGGAAATTTTATGGGTCTTGATGGAGTTGAGGTCGAAAACGATATCTTCAACCTGGAGGAAGAAGGATGTATAAGGGTATTCTCAAAAAGACTAGGCGAAAAGGGAATTGATGGATATGGTTTGATAGCTAGAATTATTGCCAGATGTCCCGACGTCGTTTTCCCAACCGTTGGTTATAGCGATAAACGGATCCTTGATTCTGATGGGTATTTGGTAAAACATATGAGTTTCCCTTTAGAGCTGGAAGTTACTGATCTAGAGCCACTTGTTGGAGACATTAACTTCGATGGTATTGTAGATGTGATTGATATTACAGTCATTGCTAGATCATTTGGTTTAACAACAGAGCATCCTGATTATAACATAGTTGCCGATATTAATGATGACGGATTAGTTGATAAAGCTGATCTTGAGAAACTACTTGCCAATTTTGGCAAAAGTCGATAGGAGAGTATTTACAATGAAGAGAATTCTGGGCTACTTGCTCGTAATTACACTAATTGTTTCCTTGTTTGGTGGCGGTATTTCCGCAAGTGATGAATACGGTATTGATTCTTTCACTACGGAACAGATCTTTGGTGTTTTAGATGGTGATTTCTCTGGTGCGTTTATGTTAAATGAGCTTAGCACGGCTGAAAGAGATTATAACTCTGGTTACTATCTGCCATTGCGAGGAATGGTTGTATCATTAGACGATAAACTACTTGTAGCAGATACGCAATATGGTCGTATTAATGTTTTCAATACTGAGTTGGGACATGATTATTCATTTGGTGAACTTGGTTATGGTGATGGAAAGATGCTATATCCAGTTGATATTGCTGAGGATAACGGAGGCAATTTCTATATTGCAGATTTTTTTGGTATGTGTGTATTGAAGTTTTCCTCCAGTGGAGAATTCATGGGTAAATTTGGAACTGAGGGAAAAGAAAATGGTCAGTTCATTGGACCAGGCGGTGTAGCTGTTGATGTGACGGGGAATATATATGTTTCTGACTGTACAACTGCACGTATTCAGAAGTTTGACAGTAGTTTTAATTACATAGAAACATTGAACGAAATGGAAGAGAAAATAGCACCTCTTTCGTCACCAGGTAATATTAGGATTGGTCCAAACGGAAATATATATGTAGCAGAAATGTCTACTGGACAGATATACATGTTCGATAAGAATGGCAAGTATAAAAAACCTTTTCTCAATCTTGAGAATCACAACATTGTTAAAATCGGATCTTTTGATATTTCATCTGATGGTACAATATATGTACATGATAGAGCACCATCTGCACATACTTTACAAATATATGACTCATCAGGAGAGTTTATTAGTTCTGTAGAAAATATATTCAATTCTGATACGATATCAGACGGATTTGCAATTGCAGCAGATGGTTCAATATTTATACACTCTTACGGTATGCCTACAAATCCTGATCGATATTACCCTGATAATCCATTCATTGTGGGGAACGACATCAATCTGGTAAAACTGGATGAAGATGGCAAAAAGGTTAATGAAAAAGCATTTGATTCCTTTGAATATGGTAGAGCTGGAGATATGAAGGATTGTGCTGTCACGAGTAGCGGGAAGGTATATGGATTATCCACATTGTTATATGATTCCTCTATGAATAATAAAAGCGAGATATTCGTATGGGACGAGGATGGTGATATAATTGATATAATGGGGCCGGAGGATATACAACAATCATCTAGTGCTGTACTAACGGCTATAGCTGTGGATTCATATGATAATTTGTTTGTGGGAGTTGAAGATAAAGGAGAAACTCAAATAATAAAGCTTGATATGGAGACAGATGAAATTACATCAATTGGAAAGGAAGTATTAAATAGTTCATCCTCAATTGCTGTAGATGCTATGGATAATGTATACGTAGCAGATTCTGTTAAGGGATCAGTTAGTGTTTTTACGGGTACTGGTAAATTACGGAACGAGTTCAAATTGAACTTCTCACCAAACGCTGTTGATGTTGATCAGTTTAGAAATATATGTGTTGTATCAGATAACCAGGTAGTGGTAATTAACAGAAGAGGTAGAGAAGTAGCTCAATTTGGAGGTCAGGCTAGAGATAAAGGCTTTATCTATTATCCTAGAGGAGTGGTGTTCACTAACTCAGGTGATATTATTATTTCGGATACAGAGAACTTCAGATTGCAGGTTTTCAGTAAAGTCGAGGGTTACGAATATAAGGTGAAGAGTGTTTCTCCTCGAATGTTTGGTTTATGCAAAGGAATAACCTGGGGACCGGACAACAAACTGTACGTTGCTGATTCCTTCCATGGAGTTGTACATAAGGTTTCTATTGAAGGTCAGACAGGTGATAGTGAAGGTGGCAGCGTTGAACCACCTATTCCACCAGAACCACCAGAGAAAGAAACTATTCTATCTGATGGAGAATTGTTCTTTAATCATTGTGGTGATCTGATGGTTCAATCTGGATCAATGGTTGATATTTCAGTCGATATCGACTTTGGATCAAATATTTATGGAGTAGGAATGACACTCAAGTATGATCCAACACTTCTAAAACTTGAAAAGTGTTCAGAAGGTGATTTCCTAAACGCAGATGGAAATGAGAATCTATTCTACTATGAAGAGAAAACTCCAGGTACAGTTGTGATTGCAGGTCCGACGAGAACCGGTGCAGTTGGTGGAGCAAATGGATCAGGTACACTTGTTAATCTAACATTCTCGGGAGCATCAGAGGGTGAGTCTGCATTGGAATTGGTTGATGTAACTGTAGTAGACCCAAATCTGAACAATATTCAGGTAGTCACAAAGGGCTGTAATATAAAAATCAAACCAATGGATAGTAAACCTCCAGAGATAACAGCTGATGTCCCAAATTGCTCATGGAATGATGAATTTGTTTTGAACGGAAAAACAGAACGAGGTGCTAAGCTTTCAATCGATTTTCGTGGAAAGGTTTCTGATATACCGATCAAGCCAGACGGATCATTCTCATATAAACTAAAACTATCTAATGGTGACAATACATTCAAACTCATTTCAGAGGATGAAGCAGGAAATCAAACAGTAGCTGATTTATCCATTAGTTTCAGACAAAGAAAAGTGATAATTATGTGGGTTGGTAAACAAAACTATATTTCTGGTGGTAATACTGGTGTATTTGACGTACCACCACAAATAATTGGAGGTTCAACATATGTACCTCTAAGAGCGCTCGGAGACCTTCTTGGGTGTGAGACCGAATGGTTTGATGCTGAAAGAAAGGTGGTCTATACATATATTGATCCATGCTCTGGTGACAAGACAGTACTGGACATATGGATAGGCAAACAGATTGCTAAAATGAATGGGAGAGATTGGGATATGGGTAAAGCTCCACAAATCGTCAATGGAAGAACGCTCGTACCTCTAAGGGCAATATCAGAAGGATTGGGTGCAGATGTAGGCTGGGAAGGAACAACAAAACAGATTACGATCACACACCCCAAAAGATAGGATGGAATATCAAGTATGGTAGTTAAGTTATAACAGATACATATGTGTAACCTATATTCAAACGCCTCATCAAGCACAAGGATGAGGCGTTTGTTATTGGGTAGAAATCGCTAGAGGAAAAATGAAGGTAATAAAGAAAGCAGGAAGTAGGTCGAGAGCAGGCGGTTGGTTTAATAGATACCGAGTAGCCAGGATAAAACGGTCTATTACTCAAGAAACATTCAGATTCTTCATGCTTGCACTGGGTGCAATTATAAGCGGTATAGCTACTGCAATCTTTTATGTCCCATATCACATTGCTCCAGGCGGTCTGAACACTATAGGAATTGTTTTGAACGACGCATTCGGTTTTCAAGTGGGAATTGCATATGTACTGATGAACTTGCCCTTTTTTATCTGGTCTCTAAGGATAATAGGATATAGATATCTTATAAGGGTTGGTTTTGTAATAACAGTATTTATTTTAGCTGTGGATTTCACACCTGTTTTGCTTGGTTCAAACATGAATGCAATTCCAGAATTCAACTTAATTCTGGTAGCTGTTTTTGGTGGTGCGTTATCAGGATTCGGTGTTGGTTTAGTGTATAGATTTGGTGCTAGTACTGGTGGAACTGATATTATTTCTCAATTGATAAATTTCTCAACAAGAATTCCATACGGAACAGCAGTGTTAGTTGTAGATTCATTCATGATATTGATACTAACGACATACTTTATCTTCTTTGGGGAGGCGATTGATCTTACAAGAATTGAACTGGCAATGTATTCAGGTATCGCATTATTTGTTCATTCGAGGGTTATCGATACCGTACAATCGGGTATGACAGCCACAAAAATGGTGATAATTATTACGAATAACGTTGAACCTGTTCGAAAGGCAATTCTTCATCGAATAGATAGAGGTGTAACGATAGTCGAAGGTCTCGGAGGATATAGTCTGGAGAAACGTAATATGATCTTCTGCGCGATACCCAGATCTCAGATCTCTCGATTGAAAGAAATTGTTACTTATTTCGACAAGTCTGCGTTCATAATGGTAACAACACTTTCAGAGACTAAGGGGAAGGGTTTTGAAAAATGCCTACCAAAATAATTCATATGGGACGCGACTAGTTCACTAACTCACATACACTAGAAAAGAGAGCCATGAAGAAGAAAAATAAGTATG
>CAZTGD010000003.1:0-100886 GCA_964613055.1 uncultured Caldisericales bacterium
AAGACTCTCTGTCTATCTGGAACTCCAGGGTGGTTACATCAGGTTGGGGTGTGGGTTCAGGTTCGGGAGTTGGCTTTGGGTCTGGTTCTGGATCAGGATCTGGAACAGGTTCTGGTTCAGGTGTAGGTTCTGGTTCTTCCATAGGTGTATTGTAACACCTGAACCTGGCGAACCTGTTACCCTCTTCATCCTCATGGTCAACCATCACCAGCACTCCTCTCCAGTCAACTGCCAGTACTCTGGCTGATTCTGGTTTGTCATAGTCAGACTTGTCTATAGTCCACTTGAGTTCCTGTGTCTGTGGATCATAGCAGTTGATGGTGTCTACTGATTGAATGATTAGTTCATCGTCTACTATCTGCATGCAGGTACCATTTGACATGCTGAACTCAGGTGCAATCTCAAGCAACTCTTTCATCTCTGTCTGGTGTATGATGACATGATACTTGTCACATTCATACTGGGGATTCCAGGGGCGTGTGTAGTATTCTGCACTGCCATAGTCCAGCAGTGGTTGGCAGTCACTGCAGTATGTGATGGCATGGTAGTCACCTAGTTTGTCTATCTGAGATGGGATGTAACCTTTGGCTATGAGTTCGGGGTGTAAGCTTTTAAGAAATGGTATATGAGGATTGAATGATGGCATGAAACCATATTCACCACAATGTTGAAGTATTGTTGCATCACAATAATAATTTCCTGGTATATAGACAAATGAAAGATATGAATCATTGGATATATAGACACAATCATCATAGCGATCCATAGAAAAATCTCCACATTGAGTAGAGATATGTATCCATAGATCATAAAAAGTATCAGTATTCATATTGTACCAATCCAATGTATTCTGACAGTATGGATACTCCTTCTGAGTTTCACAACATGATTCACAACATGAAAAAGATCGATATGAAATAAACTGTTCATCAGTAATGTGATGCGATACAAACTCTCTGTCATTTGTGTTTGTATATGAATGGTCAACACACCCACTCACAGTATCAAGGCATGTCAAACCATCTATGGCATAGTAAGCACTCCCATCAATACACTCAACAGGTAGGTATGGAGCGCAGTTGTGTGGTCCTGTCCTTTCATCCCTTATGTGCCACCTGAGTTTTCTTTCTGTTATATCATAGCACCTTATCTCTACTGGGTATTCATCATCAGCATCAAGATGGGCAGAGGGTGAACAGAATATGTGTGGATCTGTCTTGATATAGCTGAACATGGAGTACTTGGGTTCTAGTATCTCCACATCTCCATTATCTGGGTCTATAAGACGGTTAGTGTAGCTATCTCCCAACACAACATCATTGCCTGCCGGTTCAATGTCTGTTGTTATGAACAACCATCCTTCAGGTGTATTGTTGAAGAAGGTGCTGTTCTGTTTGTAGGCATATCCCACATCATTGATCCATCTGATATCAAGCTGACCGACTAATTCAAAGGAGTCTGGTTCCCATGATACAATCGGTTTATTGTCTGCATCCCCCTTGACTACAACCTCTGGAAAGTCTGACTCGTCGGTCTCTGACCAGGAATCAGACTGAAATATTTCGAACGTGTAAAATACCCTGAAATCACTATTATAATGCTTAGTTTTTGGTTCTATGTTTTGTGAGTACCGTGTATTGTGAATGTGATTATCTTGTTCCCTAATTGATATACTACTGTTCACTGTATCAATCGACAATATGAACATCACAAACACCAACATAATTGAGATTGTCCTCAGATTATTCTTCATATAGCACCTTCCTTAAATCTGCACATCAGATAATATAAAACGAACAATGATAATATGCAATCCAAACAATTAGATTAATTCACAAATGAATTGACAGTCGGAAAAGTAATCCTTGAAATTGGCTTGATCCAAGCACAGTTTAATCAGGTTTTCAATGATCTGGTTAGAGTCACTTCCTTGGTTTCACCGTTCCAGTTAACCCCGGCTCCAACAATCTCACCGATGAATCTAAGGGGGATGAATGTTCTACCATTTTTTATCTCTGGAGCAACAGCAAGGTCCTGCTCTGTGATTGAACCATCGGATTCTTCTATGATAGCCTTGCTGTGACCGAGAACCAGTCTGAGGTAGCGTTCTCCACCAAGGTGGATGATTATCGTTCTGATGTCGGCAATCCATTCCGGTTTGTCAAAACCAAGACCCTCGGACACAAAACGCAATGGAACCATAGTTGTCCCCTCTGTTATGTACGGAGGAGCATCGAGTGTAAACTCCTCTCCATTGACCATTGCATCAGTACTGCCAATCTTTACAACTACAACACTCAGACTTCTGAGTATCTCAAATCTAACAGTGGTTTTCACATCATCGATCTTCTCTGTTTTCAGTGTTATCATTACTCTGTATGTACCAGGGTCCGACAATACTGAGTCATCCAATCTGAAACGGAGTGTGCCTTTTGAATCGGGAAACACGGTTAGGCCTTCATCGATCATAATTATTCCACCACTTGACTCAGCTTTTAGATTGAGAGTGCCTGGACACGGATTTATGACCTCAAACTCGTAGATATCTCTTGCGATTTCATCATCCCACACTGAATCAATGTCAATTGAATTTTCTACTTCAATGCAAGGCAGTGGGTCTTCGACATTCAGTTTGAGTTTGAGACCATCCAGAGGTCTGCTGTCTTCTTCGGTAATATCTGTACTGGAGTTATTCTCATGATCAATCCACGTTTTCTTTTGATCTCCCCAAACCACTTCCATTTGATGGGCGTTAAGTACCTTGAATCTGACATCCACCTCATAGATATCCTTGCCATCAAACTGACTACCCATGCCACCTAACTCAACCTGTTGACTTTCACCAGGCTTCAGGGTCATATAGTCAAGTTCATGCCATTCTCCGTTGATCTCATACTCAAGTTGCAATTCCAGATCAATGTATGAAGTTTCATCAGTCGATCTAGTGTTTTCCAACGTGAATGTAAAGGAAAACGGATCTACTGGCGTTGTTTGAACGCTTGTTTCTTCTATGGTCAATCTGCCAATGGGCGCCGGTTCAAGCCTAATTAACTCACAGAAGGTGTTGATGTAGAACAGGAAACCATTTGAGATGATGATCGAACTGGCTGGAATCTTTACGTAGGGTTCAACATGACTCATAGCGCTTGAAACCTTTATTCCCTGAGATATGGTGCCACTCTTATAATCGACAGCGTATATATTGCCGTTGAGGTCACCGACGTAGTAATAGTCCCCAGATACCACGCCAGACCCATTTCCAAATATGGGAACACTCGTGTAGTTGTCAAAGTTGTCAATGTCAAAACTCCTTATGAATCCATCACCCCAGCTTACGATAACATGATCATCTGTGACAGCTGGCGCAGTGTAAATATCTTTCTGGAATTTGTCTGAGATTAACAGCTCTGTTCGAGTAACATCGTCAAGGCTGAATCGAGATAAATAACTGACTGGCTTACCCTTTCCATCATCATCTTCTGCATTCCCCGAAGAGATCACATATATTGAGTCACCCTTAATAGACGGTGTGGAGGGAATTGTACCAATTGCTTTTTTCGGATGTGACCACCTTTCCTCCTCCAGGTTGATGCTGTTTATGCAATACAGGTTTGCATAGTAGTCTTCTTTTTTATTACCCCCGCAACCCACATATATTCGGTCTCTGTTTACACCATCACACAGAATTCCTTTGACTGGACCGATTAACTGTTTGCTCTTTCCCTTTCTGTACATTTCACCAGTTTCTTTGATGAGTGAATAGACAAAACCCTTGTTTGTGCCAAACATGAGCTTGTTGTCCATGGTTATTATAGGTGATGTTGTGATCCAATCGTCATAGTTATTGTTGTCTTGTTCACCCCAAACCAGATTCCCATCGTACAGATCAAAACACCTTATTCGACCCATCATATCCCCAACGTAAACACGGTCTCCGTCTATACACGCTGAGTCCCTGTATATCTCTTCATCTTCTGAGTTAGGTTCTGATTTATCCCACAGCGTATGTTTAAAGTCATAGATGTTGATTGCGTACAATTTGCCACCACGTGTTCCAACGACCAACACACCATCTGAGACAACAGCTGAACAAACTGTTATATCACCCTCATCGCCGCTTAAGTCAAGATTGAATTTATCTCCCTCGTCATCGGTTGATATCATAAGGGGAGGTTTGATAATATCTTCTGATACTCCGGTCCTTTGAATATCTCCCCTGTCACAATGCCACTCTCCTTTGGCAACGGGTGTAACACACAGAACCAAAGCGATGGTTATTGTGGCAAATACTTTCATATTCATATGAAACCACTATTCATGTGGTTTGTCAAGTTTGAATGTTTGTTTTGATGAAAGTGGGTTTACTTACTGTGGCTCTTTTGGTGTTACTCAAATGTGAATTAGCTTTAGTCAATAATTACTGGACCGTTTTTTGTCAGTTTCAGTCTTACATTGTTTTTATACCTGCACACGTTGTCACTTATGTGTTCAAAAAGATCAGCTCTCTCAGTGTGAATAGGCAAAACGAACCTCGGTTTTATAAGGTCCAGAGTCCATTTCAAATGATCACGGTTAGCATGACCAGATGTATGCGCATAATCTATGTCAAGACCAAGCAGTTCTGTCCAGGCAACCAGTTTTGAAAACGATATCTCCATCTCCTCGTTGAATGGCTCTGCTTTGCCATAGATATAGGTACCTTTGAGTCCCTTACCTATCTGCATCAAGGTCAACGGACCATAGCTTGTGTATAGCAGAAGGTTGTTTTGATTCTTGATGATTTCTTTTCTTCCACCAAGACCCCAAAGGATTTTTGGAATACCTCCGTCACTTTTCAAGTCTTCGAAACGTGACATTATTGATTTCTCGTATTTGAGTCGACCTTTCTCATATGTTTCAATGAAGAGATTTGGATACTCTCGTTGTGTCTCAAAAATGGACAGATATCTTTCATACTCTTCATCGGTTTCGTTCTTGCGCTTACTCCTTGGTGGGTATCCATCTCTTACAACCGGTCTTTGTTTCTTTCTTGAAAGGAGCAGGTGACACCTATAAAAATCCATGAGATTGGGATAGTATTCGGCGATTTCGTTTATGCCTTCAGTCAGATAGGCTTTTTTTGTGTCGATTACCACATCTCTACCAAAACTCTTGGCAGTTTCGATGACCATCTCCATTCGATCCATGTCAGCTGGAGATGCATCGTATACAACGAGTCCACTGGCATCGGATAGGATCTCTGTGAGTTTACTCTGAACTGCTTCCTCACTGGGCATACCGTGTGACTCTACCTCCTGGTCAGGGGTGACAGGTTCAATGACTGATTCAATACGTGTGCCTTCACATAGAAGGTAGTCAATTCCGGCGTCCTTTGCAGTGTGAATAAAGTTTTTTGTTAGTTCTGGTCTCCTTCCATGAAGTCTGAAATCACCAGTGTAACCGATCTTTAATCCACCCATCTCTATGATGTATGCTGATGCACCTGGTATGGAATGGTCAATCCTTATATGAGTCACTCTAGCTGACCCAATGCTTATCTGTTCGTCGTCTTCAAGCTCATGAAAGCTTTCGTGATCATACTTCATCTGCCATGTATCAAACATCTCTCTTCTGAGTCTTATGAAGTGTTTTGTGATTCGACTTCCATAGATGGGTATATCGGGTCTTAACAAACCCAAATATCCGACATGATCAAGATGAGCGTGGGATATGAGTACAGCCGATACCGCTCTTCTCTCTGACTCTCCAGACAGACCGATGAAACCGGAATCATCATATTCGGCTTGCTTGCCTTCCGTGCAATACAGACCCTTTATCTGTGGAATAGCTCCTATGAGTTCAAGATCATTAATCTCACCGGCTGTTAAGAAAGGATAGTCGAAATATCTGCCTTCAAATCCAAACGATTGACCAAAGTCAAGGAATAGACGTGTATCGCCATCGTCGAGCAGTATCTTATTGCCACCAATTTCATTCTGGCCACCAAAAAAGCTTAGTGTTACAGGCATCCGTACCCCACAACTATTATTGTTGCTGAAATAGGAACTAGTCTTGACCCCACCAGCGTCTTCTCAGAGGAGTGAGTACAAAGAAAGCAATACCAAAGAATAAAACCAACCCAAGCATCAGGAAGAAGAAAACCTCTGAACCTATTTGTTTGATAAGGGAATCGGCCCAAGAAGTTTTTTCTTTGGATTTGTTTTGTTTTTCGATTAAAATGGTGTTATCTTTAGCATTCCAATCCACCGTCAAATCAAGAAGTTCTGCTACAGTTTTGGCGGGAACGTACAGATTACCGGATTTAATGAATGGAGCTCTTTTGATCTCGACTCTGTCACCATTATCATCTAATGCATAGTTAAGGCCACTTTTTACCTTCAGGATGACTCCTGTGTGGTCATGGTATTCCTGCCAATCATCATCTCCAATCTTCAAATCAAGGTCACCCTCGATGGCTAGCAGACGTGTTGGTACCATAGCAGTTCCATCAACTATTGGTATTGATTGCTTCAGGTTACATGGGAGTCCATCTATGGATATCTCTTCTGAGCCTGTCTTTAGAACTATAGACGCACTCACAATATCCATGCTCAAAACGAGACATATTATTATAATTGCAAATATGGTTATTCTCTTGCTCATAGTGGAGAAGATCATACCATATGTGCAGGTTTTATCAAGGGTACTCAAAGGTGAATTCCCTTCCTATATCAGTGAGTGAAAGGTCAACGGACATCGAGAATGCGTGACCCATTTCATCACGACCTTTTATCTGGCCGACTGCTCGAGTTGGTAAACCGGGCAGTCTGCCCTTCTTCATCACATAGATGTCGAAATCAAAATCTGCCCAACCCATCCAGCTTCCGGGATCATTGACGTATACATGGTATACATCACACAAGACGTTGTTAATAAGTTCTTCGCCTGAGACAGTCACCTCAGCGTAATCGGTGAATCGAAGCTGGTTGATATAATCAAGCAGATCTTCGTTGGTTCTTGCCAACAGTCTGGTTGCATGAGCAAATTCTCTAGTCTGTAGGATCATCTCCTCTGGGATGGAGTCCTTCCCTTCAGCCATCCAAGCCTTTTCTCCATCAAGGAATATAAGGCTCTTACCTACGCTTCCGCTCGTGGTGTATGACTGTTCAATCAAATACTGCCCCTTAAAGTTTTTTTTCATTTTTATATATGTGGAATCTGAGTAGTATGCGATCTTCCCATACCTTCTTCCGTGCATGGAGTATGAGTTCAGGCCCCAGATATGTACACTTGACAGATCGGTTGGCATGAGGGTGAGTGATTCGATAAATTCACTACCTGGGTACATGTAGTATTCGTTTTCATAATAGTTGTATTCATCACTTTCAGCGGTAAGTTTCAGCTTGCCCCCGGAAACAGAGAAAGAGAAGTGTCCATCACTGTCTGTTACCGTTTCCATATCAACATCCGTACCCGATAGCGTAACTTTTATACCTGGAAGCAACTGCATGTTGATAGAGCTTCTAATATAACCCCAGAATAATCCAACTGGATTGAGTGTGAATGTGAGTTCGTGTCTATGAGAGCTATCTAAAAAAATGGATGTACTGATTGGTTTTGAACCCTTGGATGTGACTGTAACTTCATATTTACTCGATTTCAGTTTTGCTGTAACAGGAGATTCAGTAGTGAGTGTGTGCTGGTCACCAGACTCTGATTCCATGAGTATCTCTGCTGATAAGGATGATCCATCGAATGAACTGATAACGTTTATAGTGACAGAGCTTTCTCGGATGGATGACATAATAACAACGAAAAGCAAAATTACTGTTGTAAAGATTATCCATCTAGCAGTTGATTTTCTCAACGATTCAACGCCTCCTCAATGATAATCTCAAGAAGGTGCGATATGTCTATGCCAATGACCTGTGCTGATTGAGGCACCAGTGAAGTGTCAGTCATTCCTGGTAGTGTGTTTATTTCAATGATTTTTATGCTTTCATCTGGAAGGATGAACATATCAGTTCTAGTCACCCCTTTGCAACCGATGAGTTTGTGTGTCTGTAATGCCAGTTTTTGTGCCAGTTGAGTTACTTTTTCTGATATTGGAGCTGGAGTTGTCTCGATGCTACCCCCCTTTTTATACTTGGCTGGCAGGTTGAAAAACTCTGACACTTGAGGCTCTATGAGGATTACTGGCAACGCCTCTATATCACCATTTCCGCGGTCGATAACGGGACATGTTATTTCCTTGCCAGCAAGGTATTCTTCAACGATCACAATATCGTCAAATCTGAATGCTTCATCAATTGCCTTTTTAATTTCATCAGGGCTTTTAGCAATGGATATGCCATATGACGAACCATTGCTGTTTGGTTTAACCACAACCGTTGTAAATGGTATGTCTGATTTGTAATCAGAGGACAGATATATTGATTCCGGCACCGGTATTCCGTCAGATTGCATGACCATTCTCGCTCGCATCTTGTCCATAGCCAAGGCAGAGCTTGAAAGGGGAGAGCCGGTACACGGTATACCCAACACCTGTAAGAATGCCTGGATTGTGCCATCCTCTCCAAAGGGACCATGGAGTGCGTTAAATACAACATCAATATCCTCGAAGTGTTTTACAGAGTTGTATACAGGTTGTGTTTCCAGGTTCATTACATCCCTTGGTGCTTGCTCAGTTTTCCCAAATGCGAACTCGCCGGTCTTTGATATGTAAATGCACTGAACAGAATATCTATCTCTTGGGATGGTTTCAAATGCATTCACTCCCGTCGCCAAAGAGATGTCGTGTTCCTGGCTTACACCACCAAAGATTAACCCTACTTTTTTTGTGGTCATAGACTTCCTTTGTGGACAGATTCTACTGAAGTTTCGTCTTCAAGCAAGTGTTGATATCGATAGTTGTATTTCAGCTTGAAGAATGACAAACAGCATGTATAATCACCCTTATTCATCCCGATGGAAAGCAATGGAGGAAGATATGTTCGGAGAAATAGGTGGCAAATCAGTAGCTACTGAAGAGCTGGAAATACTGAAATTCTGGAAGGATAATGATATACTCAACAAAACTATTGAGTGGCGTAAAGATAATCCTCACTTTGTTTTCTTCGAAGGTCCACCTACTGCTAACGGTAAGCCAGGAATTCACCACTGCCTGTCCAGGATATACAAGGACACTGTTTGCAGGTACAAGACTCAAACCGGATTCAGGGTCGACAGAAAGGCTGGTTGGGACACCCATGGACTCCCAGTTGAGCTTGGTGTAGAGAAACAGCTTGGTCTATCAGGTAAGGACCAGATTGAAGATTATGGTATTGAAGCATTTATTAATAAATGTAAGGATTCAGTTTTCACATATGAAAAAGATTGGGAGAAGTTAACAAACAGAATTGCCTTCTGGTTGGATTTTGACAACAAGTATATGACACTGACCAATGATTATATCGAGTCATTATGGTATATATTTTCTGAGATATGGAAGAAGGGTTTACTCTATAAAGGTTTCAAAGTTGTACCTTACTGCCCGAGGTGCGGAACAACCCTCTCATCACATGAGGTTGCTCAAGGTTATAGAGACAACACAAAAGATCCATCAATAACTGTGAAACTTGAACTCGTTGGTGATCCCGGAACCTATCTTCTCGTTTGGACAACCACTCCATGGACACTTCCTGCCAACGTTGCTGTTGCTGTTAAAGCTGAGGCTAGCTATGTTATTGTTAAACACGAGAATGAAAAATTAATCCTAGCTGAGAATCTGGTTGAAAGATTATTCGAAGGTAAGGAGTTTGAAATACTTTACAGGATTACGGGCTCACAGCTTGAAAAGAAAGAGTACAAACCACTTTTCAAATTCATCCCCCCTGAGAAACCGTCTCATTATGTGACAACTGCAGATTATGTTGAATTGGATGACGGAACTGGAATTGTTCATATTGCTCCTGCTTTCGGTGCTGATGATATGGATGTAGCAAAAGAATACGATCTTCCCGTAATTCTGACCATTGATGAAGCTGGTAGATTTCTGAGTGAGGTCGATAAATGGGCTGGTCAATTTGTCAAAGATGCTGATCCAGACATCATAACCGATATTAAGAAGAGGGGATTGCTGTTCAAATCAGGTAAGATATTCCACACTTATCCATTCTGTTGGAGGTGCGACTCACCTTTGCTTTATTATGCAAAACCGTCGTGGTACGTTCGAATGTCGGATCTCAGAGATAACCTTATAAAGAATAACTCCGAGATAAATTGGTATCCAGAACACATCAAGAATGGTCGATTTGGAGATTGGTTGCAAGAGGTTAAGGACTGGGCGATCAGCAGGGAGAGGTATTGGGGTACACCTATACCAGTGTGGGTTTGTCCAGACTGCGGGAACATGATTGCCATTGGTTCGATAAAGGAATTAAAGGAAAAAGCAACAGACTGTCCAGATGAAATCGAACTTCACCGACCATACGTGGATGCAATTGAGATTACCTGTGATAAATGTAACGGTACTATGAAGAGGATACCCGAGGTTGCTGACTGCTGGTTTGACTCGGGTTCCATGCCCTATGCTCAATGGCACTGGCCTTTTGAGAACAAGGACAAGTTTGGAACACACTTCCCTGCAGATTTTATATCTGAGGCAATTGACCAGACTCGTGGTTGGTTTTATACGCTTTTGGCCATCAGCACAATCCTCTTTGACAAGCCAGCTTACAAGGATGTCATCTGTCTGGAGCTGATAGTAGATGAGAATGGTCAGAAGATGAGTAAATCTCGAGGTAATGTGCTTGATCCATGGCTTGTATTAAACAATCAGGGAGCAGATGCCTTGAGATGGGCGATATACACTTCTTCTCCCCCGTGGACGACATCGAGAATAGGCGAAAACACCGTAACAGAAGCATTCCGACAGTTTCTCATACCCCTCAAGAATGTGTACAAATTCTTCAGTATGTATGCCAATGTTGACGGATTTGATCCAAGAGAAAACGATATACCAGTTCCACAGAGAAATTTCTTGGACAGATGGGTTCTCTCTGAATTGAACAGTCTGATCAGCTATGTGCATGATGAAATGAAAACATATGGCATCACGCATTCAACGCGAGAGATAGCACGGTTTGTAGATAAACTGACCAACTGGTATGTCAGGCGTTCAAGAAGACGTTTCTGGAAGTCTAGTGACGATGATGATAAGACATCTGCATACCTGACTCTGTATGAGGTACTGGTCACCCTGAGTAAGATCATTTCACCATTTGTTCCATTTATTGCAGAGCGTCTATACCATGAGTTGGTTATTCCATTCTACATCGATAAACCATCATCTATTCATCTGGTTGACCTTCCGATTGCCAATGATCAACTTATTGATTCAGACCTAGAGCGAGAGATGGGTTTTGTGAGGGATGTCGTGTCAGTTGGATTAAAGGCGAGGAAGTCAGTTCGGTTGAAGGTAAGACAACCTTTAGCATCTGTTACAATCAGATGCAATGAGGATTATCAGGTTGAGGCAGTTCAGAAGTATTCTGAGTTGATACAGGATGAGTTAAACGTTAAGGAGATCCAGACCAGAAGCACTCTTGATGATTTCTGCATCATTTCAGTTAAGCCCAACCTGGCTTTATTGGGGAAAAAGCTTGGTTCTAAGGTACCGGTTCTCATGAAAAAACTCAAAGAGGTTGATGGGCAGGAAGTGCTGAGATCCCTTGAGGATGATGGCAAGTTTGAAGTTGATATCGATGGCATCGAAGCACTCACAAAGGAAGAGTTGTTAATCGAGAGAAAGAGCGATGAAGGTTGTTTCATTGAGTCAGATGGTTCGATTGATGTAATGCTTTCTACTACCCTGACTCCTGAACTCATTGAGGAGGGTATAGCCAGAGAGATCGTTAGGATGATTCAGAGCTTGCGCAAGGAAATGGATTTTAATGTTGATCAGAAAATCAAAACAGCAGTTGTTGGGTCTAATGATTTATGCGAAGCGGTTCGGTCACAGATCGACTATATACAGAGGGAAACTCTCTCTCTGTCGATTCATCTTGCAGAGACGGAAGGATTTCAGCTGAAGGAATTCAGACTGGAAGACGAGACAGTCAGTATTGGGGTGAAGAAAGCATAGACGCACCAAGGGGGAAGGAGATCGATTCAGAGCGCATTCTGTTTGGTTCGTTGGTTGAACAGCACCAAGATTATCTGTTCTCCTTTGTGTATGGTATGATTGGCAGATACGATGATGCTCAGGATCTAACAGCTAAAGCGTTTTTGAAGGCGTTTGTTGGTTTCAAAAAATTTAGACGCGGTTGTGCTTTCAGGACATGGCTGACTACGGTTGCGAAGAATCTTGTTAAGAACTACTGGAGAGACCGCAAGCCAGTCAACTCAATGGATTGCATGGAAGAGGATGTAGGTTATGTCCCACCATCTGAAACCCTAGGTCCGGAGGATGTTGCAGTCAGGGAAGAGAACAGGGAGAAGATAATACGCGCAATAACCATGCTTCCGATGAAGTATCGACCATATGTTGTGATGAAACACCTGCATGGTTTGTCATATGTCGAGATAGCTGAACTTAACAATGTTCCAGTAACAACGGTTCGAAATAGGATACACCAAGGTAAAAAGGAACTAGAGGAGATATTCAAAAGGGTAGATATTGTAATGCCTGAGGAGGGAGGGTATGAGATTGCCTAAAAACAACCGAAAACAAAACAAGACATCAAATTCAAAATTTTCAAGCAGTATGGGTATGAGGAAAGCTCCATCGGATCTTGCGATGAAAGCGCTTTCAATGTATGACGAACAGGCAAAAAGGGAGAAACTGATGAGAAAGATTGTGGCAATAGCGCTTATTTCCCTCATCCCCATTATAGGTATTGCTTTGACTATTTTAATGATGTTTATGAAGTTCGATTTCATGAGTCTCGTAACCTGGCTGGTTGATTCAGATGTGTTAACAACCTTGAGTTATACATTAATAATCATCATGTCAATAGGTGTCTTTGGATTGCTGTTTGTGAGAATATGGCAAATGAGACGTTCATTAAGTAGCCATATTAAAGGAGTTAATAAATGAAAACTAGAAAGAACAGTGGGTTTGTATTCGGGGTAGCACTAATTTTACTGGGTGCGGTGTTGCTGATTATGAAGTTCGCCAATTTTAATATGAATTGGCAGATGGTATGGCCAATGATCATCATTGCTGTCGGTCTGTTTCTCCTTGCAGGTGTTTCTAAGAACAGGGGTGTTGTTTTCCCGGCATCCATAGTGATCGGAGTTGGTATATTGTTTCTCGTCCATAACTCTGGAATCGTGCCTTATGGTTATGATGTTCTTTGGCCCTTCTTTGCAATAATAGTTGGACTTGCGTTTGTTATCCTTTACTTTGCTGACAGACAAGATACTGGAGTTTTGATACCAGCTTCTATACTTCTCGCAGTTGGTGCGGTTTCACTTAGCATCAACTTCAAAGGATTAATGTTATACATTATCCCCAGCGTTATCATTCTGATAGGGATTCTGATAATGCTAAAAGTCTTTTTTGTAAAGGATGGTAATACGCATCAAGATGGTTTCTTTGATGATAGGGATAAAAAAGCTGATTTCCGGCAATCGTCTGAATCAGAAGATAGAACAGTCGTCAATGTGCCGGTGGATTATATAAATGAGGATGAGGAGAGTTCTGAAGATGAATGATTTCAGAAGATTATACAGATCAAGATCGAATAGAGTGATCGCTGGTGTGTGTGGTGGTATCGGAGATTACTTTAATATCGATCCTGTAATAATAAGGCTGGTAATGATTTTCATAATACCAGCCGCATTCTGGGTTTACATAGTAATGTGGTTGGTCATTCCAGAAAGTCCGATTGTATACAAAGAAGAAGATAAGGAGGTATGGTGATGAGAAAGTCTGTTGTTAAGAGGATAATAACTTTAACTCTAGTTTTGATGGTTTTGATAGGTTTTGGTACCGTATTGGCAGTGTCCCCAAATGATGTAGTGACAGATACAACTGGTGTCATTACAACAGCTGGATCGAATCCGAGCACAGAAACCGATTTGGTCCATAGGGGAGACCTGTATATGGCGGGTCAGAGTTGTGTGGTCACTGGAGAGGTAACGTCCAATGTCATGGTTGTTGGCTCAGATGTCCATCTGAGTAAGGCTGTTGTTGGCGCTTCTTGTTTTTTGGGCGCGTCTAAGTACACAGGAAGCGCAGATGTTGGTGGTTCGATGTATATCTTCGCCGCTGATATCAATGATGATTCAACAGTTGAACATAACATATATGTTTTTGGAAACATCATCAACCTTACGGGTAACTACGGTTTGAGTGTAATAGCTTATGGTGCAACAGTTCACATTGATGGTAACATTCAAGGTGACCTGACGGTTGGTTGCGAAGAACTGTCGTTTGGAGAATCAGCATCCATTAATGGAAAAGTGAGTATCGATATTGGATCAGATAAGGCATTGGAGAACCTCCCACCAGAGTATCGAGATGATGCCAGAGTGGTTTCTGATCCAGCAAACAAGTCAAAACCAATCGTTGTAAGAACGTTGATTGTATCACCAATATTACTCTTCCTACTCGGACTTGTTTTCCTTAGGTTCTGGGAGAAAAAGTTTAAGCATGTGAAGGAGATGGTAAAGGAGAAGTTTGGATGGTCTATACTGGCTGGATTGGGTGTTCTGATACTCACACCAATTGTTGCCATCATTACTATTATAATCCTTTGGCCTGCATCCTTCTTCCCAATGCTGACTGTTGCATTTTCAGCATTCTTCATTGCGTATCTCGGTGGTATAGTGATAATGAAATTCATAGGAGATTGGTTCTGGGGACTGTTGGGGAAAACAATAAATAAATACTTGTCTCTACTGACCGGGGTTGTTCTCGTGCAACTTTTGTTCATGTTGCCACTACTGGTATCACAGATAGCCTGGATAACCATTCCTGCTTTCCTGTTGCTCTACATAACCGGTGCAGGCGCTTTTGTGTTATCTATATTCACTAGCAAGAATAACGTTAAAAACGTCTAGATAACAAGGTTGCAATGAACCGTCTACTGATTCTGTCTTAGAAGTATTAGTAGACGGTTCTCGATAGTTGAAATAAATATAAACATTTTACAATATAGATTGTTTGCCTCATCCCAAAGAGTGTGTTCATATCATTGTGACTGATTTTAAATATCTAAAAGTCATATCGGCTTTTTAATAGTCAATAGATACAATTTATACAGCTTAAAAGTCACTAAAATGGTTAAGAGAAAGTATACTTCATAACAATTTAATACACATTTAGTACACAAAATTTGTACCTTTCTGTACCATGTGGATGTTATGAGAAGATACAGTTTAGTTCTACTTGCGGTTGTTATCTCGTTCGCGTCTGTTCCGCAGAAGAGTGTGGGAAAAGCTGTACCCATTTTTCATGGTTTCTCTGACACAAATGAGATGGTTGTAAGTGTAGATAACGAACTTCTTTGGCTTGAGCCAGAAAACGATGTGCCTACTTTCTCGATACCTGTATCGCAAATCCTATTCAGTCCAGGAGCTTGTTATATTTATTTTATAATTGACACGCAACTCTGGATGTGTGATTACAACCATGCTGAACTCGATATTATAACATCAGAGTTTGATACGGATGACGCTGTTCAAGCGATGAAAAATTTTCTTGTTATCAGTCATGATAATAAATCTGATGTGTATATGGATGGGGAATTGTTCCACAGTAGCGAATCTTTGCTCCATATCGCTGAATTCAATGATGGTTATTGTCTCATTACCAAAGATGGACTAAGTGGAGCTTTGCTATTAGATGCCAATACTGGTGAAGTTATTGGTGAGTGCATCGAAGATGCTCAATTCTCCTTTATAGGTGAATATATAGCCAGCACCTCAAATCTTGGAGAAGAAGCGAGAATTCGTTCCTGTGACCTAAAAGTGCTACACACCCTAGAACCTGGTGGAGCATATTTCATTAGAAACAATTATCTCTTCAGAAGGTTCAATAACAGCGTTTATATAATTAATCCAGATAACCCCGATGAGAAAATAGTTCTGCCAAGATTCAGGAACAGCTATATCAGTGATGATTTGCTTGTTGGGATAACTGAGGACGGCGACTATTTAGCACTTGAACTCCCAACTTTAATTGTACAGGCAAGCAATAAAAATGTTGACACATCTTCCAGCTGGATATGGTTCAAGGACTATGAAAGTGGAATAATTGTCAATATGGGTGATCGGGGCGGTTTAATAGACAAAGATAATGGCGAAATAGATATCCTTGGTTGCACTCCTATCTCTGGATGTGGTGATTGGGTTTTCTGTTCAAACGGTGAAGATTTAAGTTTTCTCAATATTACTGATGGAACGTTTGTTAATGCTCAGATTAACGCAGAAAAAGCTTCTGTGATAAGTAATTGTGGTGAATCATGCTGTTTATTGTTCACCAATGATGAATCTATAATCGTTGCTAGCGTGGATATGTCAACAGGTATGGTCATCAGTAAGAATAGATTTTTTGAAGATTATTACATCGTTGGAGCTCCACAGAACACGTCCTTTTTGGAACCCTTAAATTCGTGTGATGTCACATCAATCAGCCAATTAAAGAGAGAAGGATTTGATTATGCATCACCAGTTTTTATGTCTGATACGGATCCAAATACTGCATTAGTATTTCAAACGGGCAATAAATCACCAAGACGTTACATCAGTCCATTATCCTTCAGATAGTGTAGTCAATTCATTTGACAGCCAGTAATAGATTATTAGAATGTTCTCATGTGTGTGAGGTGTTTTAGTGGATGAATTGTTTTTAGGTGGAAAGAAACCTTCAGTTGAAAACGCGTTGTATATTGCAAAAGGCGCAGAAATAATTGGAGATGTCGAACTTGCTGAAGATGTTTCTGTATGGTCGGGTGTCATAATCCGAGCTGATATTAATGTTGTTAGAATAGGCAGAAAGTCAAACATTCAAGAAAATGTTCTAATTCACGTTGATTTGGATACACCAACACATATTGGTCAACGAGTAACCATTGGTCATGGTGCGATACTACATGGTTGTGTTGTGGAGGATTCCTGTCTCATTGGTATTGGAGCTGTTGTTCTTGATGGGGTAAAGATAGGTCACCACACCATTATTGCCGCAGGTTCGCTGATACCCCCAGGCAAAACGATTCCCTCAGGATCAATGGTCATGGGATCACCCGGAAAGGTCGTCAGACAACTTACAGATGAGGAGACAGCTGGACTTGACAGACATGCTGATAACTACGTAAGACTCGCAACAGAGCATGTTAATCTGGGAATGGGTGAATCAGGAAATCTGTAAATGATTTGTACAGGAGTTGTATGGTAAAGCTTACATATATCGGTCATTCATGTGTGTTGATAGCCAATAATGGATCAAAGATACTAGTTGATCCCTTTATTGATGGAAACCCTTTTGCAAAGCTGCCAGAGAAGTTCAAGCCAACACTTATACTCGTTACGCATGCTCATAAAGATCATCTCGGAGATACTGTTAATCTTGCAAAGGATCATAAATGCAAGGTGTTGTGCACTTTCGAACTATCCAATTATCTTTGTTCAGATGGTGTTGAAGCTATAGGAGCAAATTTTGGTGGTAAAGTGCCCTTTGACTTTGGGTGGGTAAAACTATGGCCTGCAATGCATTCCTCTTCACTCCCCGATGGTCGTTGCATGGGTTTGGCTTGCAGTTTCGAAATTAGTGTTGGTGGTAAGTCCATATATCACGCGGGAGATACCTCACTGACCTCTGATATGAAACTCGTTGGCGAGGATAAAACTATCGATATTGCATGTTTGCCAATAGGTGGATTGTACACAATGGGAATAGATGATGCCGTAAAGGCATGTAAATTCATTAAACCTAGGGTTGCTATTCCAACTCACTATAACACATTCGATGCGATCTCTGTCGATGCTTCAGAGTTTGAAAAAAAACTGGAGAATGCTGATGTTCGATCGAAAGTTTGTATCCTAGAACCAGGCGAGACCTTGGAATTACCATAATTGTCAACCTGTTGATATCATTGGATATTTGACATTTTAGTTAACCAGTTATTGAACAATAAATTGTTGACTTACTCATCTTCAGGTTTAACATTGCGCCTTAGATGGCAAAAGATATTAACGAGTATATAGCTGAGAGGGAGCGACGCCTAAAGCGAGCCCAGAATGAAGATGAGAAAGCGCGTTACAAACAGGAGAAACGTGGCAAGAAAACGGCTCGTGACAGGATAAAGTTGCTTCTTGATAAGGGCAGTTTTGCCGAAACGGATGTCCTCGCATCACACAGAACCGATTATCCTGAATCTGAGAACTACGTACCCGCTGAGGCTGTTGTAACAGGATATGGAACCATCAACGGTAGACTGATTTTTATTTTCTCTCAGGATTTCTCAACAATGGGCGGATCGTTGTCGGAGATGCACGGACGAAAGATCGCGAAGATCATGGACATGGCGGCAAAGGCTGGAGCGCCTGTTATAGGGATAAACGACTCTGGAGGCGCAAGGATACAAGAGGGTGTAGATGCTCTGTCTGGTTATGGAAAGGTATTCTACCGTAACACAATATTCTCTGGTGTTATTCCTCAGATATCACTTGTACTGGGTCCCTCTGCTGGAGGAGCAGTATACTCCCCTGCTCTGACTGATTTTATATTTATGGTTGATGAAATCTCAAATATGTTCATCACTGGCCCAGCGGTCATCAAGTCTGTAACAGGCGAGGAAATAAGCAAGGAATCCCTCGGTGGGGCAAAGGTACACACATCTAAAAGCGGTGTTTGTCATAACCGATTCTCAACTGAAGAGGAGTGCATGGATTCAGTGCGCAGTCTTCTTCAGTTTCTTCCCCAGAATTACAGCGAACTACCACCACGCATAGTCGGTGATGACGATCCCAATCGCACTTCAATGAATCTCAGAGAAATAGTCCCTACCGATATGAATAAACCATATGATGTCAGGCACGTCATAAAAGAGACATCTGATAATGGAGAGTTCTTTGAGGTTCAACCAGAGTATGCTAAGAATCTTGTTGTTGGATTCTTAAGGGTGGATGGTTATCCCGTAGGTGTTGTTGCTAATCAACCATCTCATCTGGCGGGATGTCTCGACATTAACTGCTCAGATAAAGGTTCGAGATTCATCCGAACCTGTGATTCATTCAACATTCCCTTACTTAATATAGTAGATGTTCCAGGTTTTCTTCCCGGTGTTTCGCAGGAACATAATGGCATAATAAGACATGGTGCGAAGCTGTTGTACTCATTTGCTGAAGCTACTACTCCAAAAATCACTGTCATACTCAGGAAAGCCTATGGTGGAGCCTATCTGGCGATGTGTTCTCGGGATATGGGTGCTGACCACGTGTTTGCCTGGCCACAAGCGCACATTGCTGTTATGGGTGCAGAAGGCGCGGTCAAGTTACTGTATTCAGATGAGATCCGAAAAGCCGATGATAAAGAGGCTTTTATCGCAAAGAAAGCCGAAGAATACAACGAAAACTATGGGAATCCATATATAGCCGCTGAAAGGGGATACATAGATGCCGTCATCAACCCAGAAGAAACACGTCCCCGTATAGCCTACGCGCTACACATGCTAGGGAACAAAACCGAGAGCAGACCAAAAAGAAAGCACGGTAACATACCTCTATGACCAGGGATAGGGTCCTTAACTTTTTCACCAGTATGTTTCTGATTGCTGGAATTGCGTTGGTTGGTTTCTTCATCTACAACAAGTGGAGCATCTACATTGAACCAGTGGGTAAAAGTGGTACTACATTGATTGCTGGTATTGTTGCCTTTGTGGTCACATTCTTGGTGCTTATTATTGTCACTCTCTGTATAGTTGCTTTGAAGTCCGTGTTAGAAAAAGAAACTAAAACAGAGACTAAACCCGTGACATCAACACGAACACCAAGTGTTGCAAATGAAAAAACATCGGTTGTCGACACCGAAGCTGAGTTGATCGCCGTAATAACCTCAGCTATTCGAACATTCGAGTCAGAAGGCTTAAAAACCTCATCTTTCACTGAGTTTAAGGTCAGAGAGATGGTTGCTTCAGGATCTTCATGGAGGATACTGACGCGTGATGAATTCAACAGCGTTGGAGGATAATGAATGGGCAAAAAATACAGAGTCATTGTTTCAGGCAAGTCGTACGAGGTGGAAGTAGAAGAAGTCTCTGCTGGTGAAGGGGTAACCCAGACAAGCGTAGCACCCGTACCTGCACCTCAGCCTTCTTCAGTGACCCATGATAAACCTGAACCAAAAACATCTGTTTCAGCTACTGAAAACACTGCTACATCTAATCAAGCTGATCTGACAGCTCCAATACCTGGAACTATATTAAAAATCGAAGCGAGTGCTGGCGATAAGGTAAAGGCAGGTGATCTCCTGCTTATCATCGAAGCGATGAAAATGGAGAATGAGATATCTGCTGAGGCCGATGGCATTATTTCTGAGATACCCGTCAAAGAAGGAGACAATGTTGCCGCGGGTGATGTGCTAGTCAGGTTCAAATAGATGCAATTTGTAGACGGACTCTTCGGAGTTTTTTCAAACTCTGGATTCACAGCCATTACAACCGGTAATATCATCATGATCGTTGTCGGTTTTATCCTGTTGTTTCTGGCTATCAAATACAAGTTTGAACCGCTTCTGCTCATTCCAATAGCGATGGGGTGTATTCTGGTTAACTTACCATTATCCACAATCGGAATGAATGGTTCAGAAGTGGGTTTCCTCGGTGTGATCTTCCAGGCTCTGACCTCAACAGAAATACTACCAATCATCATGTTTTTGTGCCTTGGAGCATTGACTGATTTCACTCCACTGCTTTCGAGACCCGTTACCTTTATTCTAGGTGCTGCCGCTCAATTTGGAGTATTCATGGCGCTTTTCCTCGCAATCGGCTTTGGTTTCAGCCCTCA
The DNA here is from genome assembly GCA_964613055.1 of uncultured Caldisericales bacterium. Taxonomy (GTDB): domain Bacteria; phylum Caldisericota; class Caldisericia; order JAAYUI01; family JAAYUI01; genus JAXGMQ01. The sequence goes on from CAZTGD010000003.1 coordinate 20,971, forward strand.
AGAATCAGCCGCAATAGCAATCATAGGAGGTGCTGACGGACCAACGTCCATCTTCCTTGCAACCAAGATGGCGCCGAGTCTTCTTGGAGCCATATCTGTGGCCGCTTACTCCTATATGTCCCTCGTGCCGATGATACTTCCACCAGTAATCAGAGCGCTAACCCCCGAAAAGGAGAGAAGGATCAGGATGGAGATGCCAAAACTAGTCTCCAGAACTACGAAAATTCTTTTTCCCATTGTAGTCGCTGTGATCGTTGGCTTTATACTTCCCTCATCAATTCCGCTCATTGGCATGTTGATGACAGGGAACCTCATACGTGAATCAGGCGTTGTTGAGAGACTCTCAAAAGCACTTCAAAATGAGATATGTAACATAGCAACAATCTTTCTTGGATTGACGGTTGGGTGTACTATGGTGGCTGGAGATTTCCTGACACCAAACACTCTTAAGATTATCCTGCTAGGACTCATAGCATTTGCGTTTGGTGCGGCAGGTGGTACGCTCATGGGGAGGTTGATGTGCAAACTCTCTGGTGGAAAGATTAACCCTATGATTGGAGCAGCGGGTGTATCAGCAGTGCCAATGAGTGCTCGCACTGTTCAAATTGAAGGACAGAGATACGACAAGAACAATCACCTTCTGATGTCTGCAATGGGTCCAAATGTTGCCGGAGTTATTGGAACAGCAGTTGCCGCCGGTGTTTTCATAGCACTATTCATGTAGTAAAAACGAGTTGTTTGAACGCAACTCTGTTGTTAGAATATCTTTATCATGAGGAATAGAGTAATCATAATCGTTGTTCTCTTTGTTGTATTGGTTTTTGCTGTCAGTGTCCTTGGAAGGCAGGCATATTTTGACATATTCATTGAAACCTATCCGAACATCGAAGGCACTGATATCGATGTGTGCATCTGTCACACAAATCCTTTTGGAGATAGTTCTAGAAATCCATACGGCATTGACTTTGCAAATCATAACTACAGCCTGGTTGAGATAGAGAACAACGATTCGGATGGTGATGGCTGGAGGAACATTGACGAGATAAATGCATTAACACATCCAGGTGATCCGACAGATGTTCCCAGTATGCAGGATACAACACCACCAATTATTGAGATCGATAAACCAGCTAATGGTGAGATAATTGAGGGTGGAGATTTTTTAGTTCAGGGAACAGCCAGTGACAACATTCGAGTAGTTAACATAATTCTAAAGATACCCGGACTACCTGACAGGGAGTTAAATATAGTTGATGGAAAATGGACTTCGCAAATCAGTGTTAAAAAGGGAGCTATATTAGAGATCACTGCCACAGCTTATGATCTGTCTGGCAATCACTCATCAGCAAGCGTTCAGGTGACAGTCGTGTTTGATGATGTTACACCACCTGTTGTCGAATTCATCTTCCCTCAGGATGGGATTACGCTTGACAGCTTCCCGTTTCTGGTGAAGGGCAGAACCATTGAAGACGACAACAGCACCAAACTGGTTGAGTATTCATTGGATGAAGGTAATTCATGGAACCCTGCGTCTGGGACCAAGGAGTGGAGTTTCCCTGTGCTGGTAGCCCCAGAAGGAGAACTACGGATATGGGTTCGAGCAACAGACACAATGGGTTTCACTTCAAGGCCATATGTGCTAACTGTTACAATAGATCTTCCTGATGTACAACCACCAAACATAACCTACCCCACACCTGACATGCTGGTTAGGCAGTCCTCAGTAGTCATTTCCGGTACAGCTAAAAAACCAGCAAAAACGGTTGATGTGAGGATAGATAATGACCAGTGGCAATCAGTTTCGGTAAAAGACAATTTCTGGATGATTGAGTTGTCAGGATATGCAGAGGGTGAACACACAGTTGAAGCAAAGGCTTATGACATTCTCAACAGACAATCAGACGTTGCTACCGTTAAGTTCGCATATGAACCCAAAGAAAACAAACCACCTATCGTTACTATCGATTCCCCCTCTCAGGGATCTGAATATGAGATTGGATTTATCATTGACATCAGAGGTAGCGCATCGGACGACTCTGGGGTATTAAGTGTTGATATTATGTTAGATGATGGACAGTGGACTCAAACGATTGGTAGAGAAAGCTGGTTTTCAAGAAGTTTGAGTTTTAATGAGTCAGGAAATCATGTCATTAAGGTCAGAGCAACCGATATAAATGGAAACACGTCAGAACCAGTATCAGCTGAGATAATTATTCTCCCTGCACTTGAATTTTCATTTAGCGAACCAAGCATTGATGAAAATGGAAACATGGGTGTCAGGATCACTTGGAACAGAGATCTAACAGTTAAGCCATCTGTAGCACTCAAGGGTTCAACTACAAATGCAGAGGTTGAAAATATCGGTGATAGAGAACTATCAGTTCATTCAACACTTGGGGTAGGCAACACGACAATTACGGTAAATGGGCTTCATTTTGGAAGCGTTTCATCCTCAATCAAGGTTGAGTATGCGGTAGCAGTCAACCTGACAATAGATAGCGACAGGATGGTTGTGAACAATCATATAATCAATATCCCTCAACCAGCGACAATCATTAATGATCGCATGTATATTCCATTTAGATCGCTTGGTGAAGCGTTCAATGCCGATGTATTATGGGATGGAGAAACAAAAACTGCCACCTATGTTCTGGGGAATAACTCATACCATGTTACTCTAAACAGCGAAATAGCTCGAGTTAATGGTGAAGAAGTCACAATGGAAAATACTCCCCAAATCGTTCATGACAGGTTGATGATTCCCGTCAGGGCTGTTTCCATGATACTCGGTGCGAGAGTTGATTACGACAGTGAGACAAGAACAGCTACGATAACATTGCCTTAGTCATTGTCATTATCGTTATTGTTTGGAGTACAGTCACCAATTGAGTCAACTAGATGGTATAATTTCATACCAATCAACCCGCCAGCTCCAAGAAGCAAACCATAAAGGACATACAGTGTGATTGGGACAGACAGGACAGAAGCCATGAATCCAGTAAGTAGGTTACCAAATGGTTTGAGTCCCATCATTGCAACGCTAAAGAAACCCAGCACCCTTCCACAGTAACGTCTGTCAACAAGTATTGGGAGTATACTTCTCCCAAGTGCGTTTTGACCTGATATTGAAAAACCATATAATAAAAGTGCAAAAAATGCGAATACTGTTGTGCCAATTGTAGTAGAAAAAGCAACAAGAAGGCCTACGATAGGACATAGGACAGCCGTCATAGAGAATATCTTCACGGGTATCCCGAAACCAGCTTTTGTAGCGAGTAATATAGCTGCGACAAGAGCACCCGCACCAATGGTAGATTCGAGTAGCCCATACCCTTCAGAACCAAAACCAAATATGTTTTCAGCTATACCTGGAAGAAGTGTCATTGCCCCATATCCAAGTATAGCTGTAGTTGATATGATGATCAGTATTAATACGGGACGAGGTTTAGATCTAACGTACTTTGCGCCATCAATAAATTGACGCAGAATACTCCCTCGATATGTCTCTCTGACCTGTGTTGTTTCTAATGTATTAAGAATAATTATAAGTGGTATTGAAAATACTGATGCCAATATAAAAACCCATGCTGGACCTACCCAAGCAATAAGAAATCCACCGATCGTTGGACCTACAATTCTGCCTATATTTGCCACGACACTGGAGAATCCGCCAGCACTGACCATTTTCTCTGCTCCAACCAAGTCCATCAGCAGTGAAAGTTTTGATGGGAATTGCATCGCAACTGCAGAGCTTTCCAGTGTTGCAAATACTAAAAGCATCCAGCAATTGATATGACCTGACCATATGATTATTGCCAGGATTGGATAGAGTCCAATCCTTACTGATTGGAAATAAAGAACCGTTTTTCGTCTTGTAAACGCATCCGATATTGAGGTAGCAAAGGGAGAGAGAACGAGATGTGGTATGGCCATACAAAAACCCAAAAGACCCAAGAATTCGTATGAATGTGTTAGTTCAAAGGTATACCACCTAATAGTAGTCATGAACATCCAAGCTCCTGGAATCCATAAACCCTGCCCAATTATATACAGTCGGAATCTCGGTTCTTGAAGCGCGGGAACCGCACCCCACAGCCTGGTTGTGAATTGCTGAAGACCTCTTTTAACCATTGGGCTTCAATATAGCACTAATGACATGTAAAAGATGAAAGAATTATGAAATAATTGATACTGCCAATTTATTCAAGTAGTGACCTTCTCCATTCACTCGATGTTGCAAGCAAACCCAATCCGATAGCGAGTAGGATACCAGTTCCGTATTCAACTGGGTTGTTGCCATTGGCAAGGATAATTGTGAAGTATATATGGTATGCAACAAGAATGATCGTACCCAGACTCCAGACATTCCATGGCAGTGAGAGTCTTCCACCCCACATACGAAGCGAAATAGCAACAGCTCCAGAGAACATGAACAGATCTCCTAGAAGGAATGCTATAGTAAATATCTTTGCTGAATTACTTAATCCGCTTCCGTTGGAACTTAAGAATGAGCTTGTGAATAAAAAGATTAGTACAATGGCAAAGGCTGATATTATTATTGCAATAAGAACTCTCACATTGGTGCCAATCTTGGTTTTTATCAGACTCTGTTGATACCAAAACCCCCATACGAGAAATATGAAACAAATTAAGATAAATGGATATGGAATCAAGTTAAACCAATTAGGAAGCATCTCAAGAAGATGATTTATTGCTCTGAATGCTTCTGCTATTACCAGTGAAAGAGAACCCAGAGTAAAGAGAAACCAAGTCTTTCTTTCGGCATTTCTTTTTGAAAATGAGTTGATAATAATGACACCTGCTGTAAATGCCAGAACAGAGGGAATGAAAAACAACATCGCCTGTGAATATAACCCAAGCCATTGAGGATTTCTCAAAATACTCAATATAGACAAGACAATTACAACAAGCCATATACATACAATCCATCCTACTCTGAGTCTCATACACACCACCTTTATTATTCTAACAGACTATATTATTTATAGATGCTCTTTTGTCAATTGCATGTATCTATAGATTAGCTTTTTATCTAGATTCATGCTTATCTAGATATATACAAGTGTATTGAGAAATTTTCGAGACTATTCTCTATGTTAAGTTATTAAACAGAATAATAGATAAAACCTAGATAGCAAAAGTATAGTTAATTTCATTATTTCATTTCATCAATAATGATAGTTGCTTTGTTTTAGTTGTTTTGCTAAAATATGTTTATGCAATGCCTAAAAGAGTTCTTTGTGCCAGCAGTTGTGGCAACTGATTGGAGTTCAGTTCTTTATTCAAATAGTATTTTACCAGAGATTATAGGGTTGGATGAAATATCATTACTCGATGGAAGGATAGACAACTACCTATACCCCAGAGGTATTTGGAAAACAATAAAAAAAAATGGGATTGGAGAGGCTTATTTTTTCGATATTGATGGAAAACGAAAGCGTTTTTATATTAGCTGTATAAATGATAAATCGGTTTCAATCGTAACATTCACACAAATATACGATAGTGATAAAAGTGAATCAGACCAAAGTAAAAGTATTTACCAGAGCAGTGAAACCTCGATTTGTAAAGCGAGATTCTTTGATTCTGGACCAATCCCCACATACATAACGGATGCTGAAGGTAAATTTGTCGTAGTTAACAAAGGTCTGGTAAATTTACTTGGCTTTGAATCAAGTGATGAAGTGAAAGGTACAAATATTATAGATTTCATAGTGAACGAAGAGTCAAGAAATAGCCTTATAGATAAACTCGAAAAACAAAATAAAAAATCAATAAATCTTGAGTATCAGATTAAGACCAAGGATGGTAAGATAGTATGGGTTCGTGATACGAGATCTTTTGATATTAAGAGTGATAGAGACCAGAAATACTGCTACGGGATTTTGCAGGATGTTACTTCAGATCATGAGGTAAAGAGTCTCCTCTGGGCTGAACAAAGCAAGCTAGAAAAACTCATTGATATTAAAGAACATAGACTATCAAAAGCTGAGAAAGAGCATAGACTATCGACGATAAGACTGAGTGCTTTGCTTGATTCAATCCCAGATGCCGCTTGGATTAAGGATAAGAACCTTAAACTTTATTCATGCAATAAATCTTATTTGGAATTATCAGGAAAAACCAAAGAAGAAGAAATAATAGGTAAAGATGATTTCTATATTTGGGGGCATAAACTAGGACAAGAATATAGAATCAATGATATCAAAGCTGTCAAAATGAAACATAAAGCTGTTACTGAAGAAAGGGTGTTTGATGCTGATGGGAATCAGTTATGGTATGAAGTAATAAAGCTTCCCATACTCGATGACAATGGTGATGTTATAGGTTTGGGCGGCATCGGTAGAGACATTACTGATAGAAAGAAGTTGCAGATCGAACTTGAGGATTTGGTAAATGAAAGAACTCGAGAAATCGAGTATCAGAATGAAAAATTAACTCAGCAATTCTACCAGCAAAAAGAGCTATCAAAGGCTTTATCTGAAAGCAGAGATAGATTTAAAAGCTTTTTAGATTACTCGATGGATGTTATGGTCATTGTAAAGGATAATGGTGATATTAAAGACGTTTTTATCGGGAAAAATAGCCATTTCATTATTGACCAATCTACGTTTGTGAAAATGAACATAAAGGATATAGTCTCAGGATCATCTGGAGAAACTATTGGTAGTATTATTGAGAACACTATAAAAACAGGTGATCCAGCCAGTTTACAATTCTCATTTTCAGAAGATGCACAAACTGTCTACTATGACGCACAATGCGTGAAGAGGGATAATAGAACAGTACAACTCTTCATAAGAGAGGTAACAGAACTTAAACTTGCCCGAGAAATAGCAGAACATTCAGAAGAAAAGTTTAAGCGAATATTCAATCTAGCGCCAGATCCCATAGCAATAGCATCGCTGAATGATAATAATCTCATTGATATAAACAATGCCTTTGAAAAGATGTTTCAGGTCAAAGCTTCAGAGGTGACCGGGCGTCATTTTATGGATCTCATTAGAAGAATTGGTTTAGATGAAGCAAAACCAAAACAAGACACACGACAGAATCCTCAAAAAATAACTCATGAAATCAAAGCAAATACACAGAAAGGAGTTAAGTATTTTCTGGTTTCAGAGCAGTTGATATCTATTGGCAATAATGATAGTACTCTAATGATATTAAAAGATATTACTGAACTAAAGAAGAATCAATTAGAGATTTCCAAAAACTATAATTTCTTGGATGCAATTATCAGATCTAAAGATGAAGTTCTTTTTGTAAAAGATATTAATGGATATTACACATTCTATTTCTGGCCAGACTTTGAAGACAGCAACCTTTTCGATGTTGACAATGAATTTATTGGGAAACGTATCGAGGATATCGGAGGGGTTTCTGAAAAGCGTATCAGTTTAGCAAACGAGATGCACAAGAGAGTAATAGAAACTGGCGAATCAGTTACTTACACAACTCGAGTTAACTATCCGATTATCCATTCTGTAGAGACAATGAGAGTTACCCTTTCACCAATGAAAGATGATGATGGGAATGTGATCAGTGTCGTCGGGACGGCTAGGAATATTGGGGAGGAAGAACAAACTTTAGAAAAATTGAGAGAATCTGAGTTAAGGTACAGGATTCTAGCTGAAGGCATTAGTTCACCAGTCTTCGTGCACAACGGTGAAAGGATAGTATATCATAATAAAGCGTTTGAGGAATCTCTGGGATGTACTAAAGATGAATTAAATGAAAATAGCCTATATTCGTATGTTCATCCTGATGATGAAAAAAAAATAAAAGAAATGTACAACCAGAGACACTCAGGAGACACAGTTCCTGGAAGAATGATAATAAAGATGCTTACCAAGCAAAAGAATATTAAATACTGGGATGTAACTATATCAAAGATTATTCTCCAATCACAGAGTTGTTCACTGGTAACAGCACTTGATATTACTGAATCTATCAACAGAGAAAAAGAGTTGGCGGAGTTGTCGAATTACTATAATAAGCTTTTAGATACAATACCCGACGCCTTTTTTATAATATCAGAACAGGGTGAGTATCTCGATTACAGAATTCCTGAAAGCTATCCAACAGTTTTGGATGAATCAGAATTAAAGGGCAAAAGAATAAGTGACCTGTTTCCTGCTGATATAGCACAAAATATTATGGAAAAGGTCTCAAATACAATTTCTAAAAAGCAAACAGAACTTATTGAATACAGTTTATCCAACAATTCTGAAATATGTTACTATCAGATGAAAATAGTTTTCCGAGATAAAAACAGTGTTTTTGCCATATCGAGAGATATTACAAATCTCAAACTGAGAGAGAAACAACTTGAAGAGAGTAATAAGCACTACTCAAGCCTTCTAGATGCAATACCAGACATTATTTTTATACAGCAATATGATGGTAAATTCGTTGATTTCAAAGCTGAGAAGATGTCAGATCTTTATGTGCCTCCAAATGAGATTATTGGCAAGAACATAAAGGATGTCATGTCTCCTGATATCACTGCGATATTTCTCGAAAAAGCTTCGATTGTCCAAAATACAAAGAGAATTCAATCATTTGAGTATAGTATTGTCATTAATGGTAAGAAGCGTTATTTCCAATGCCGTCTTTCTTACAGAGATGAGAAGACTCTAACCTCCGTTATTCGAGATATAACGAAGTTGAAGATAGCTCAAATTGAGATTTCTGATAGAAAGGAATTCCTTGAATCACTCATTATGACGATGTATGAAGCCGTATGGGTCAAGGATATCTTTGGTCGATATACATATTACCGATGGCCGGCTTATGAAAATGCAGGGGGCGATTTAAGCAAGTACATGGGTAAATTACTGGATGAAGTAGAACCAGAAGATGATCACCTAAGGCTTACTAATGAGATGTTCAGAAGGGTTATTGAATCTCGAGAAAGTGCTAGTTATCGAACCGAAGTGTATACTGAAACTGTAGATAAAACAATCATTGTTGATGTGACACTAACCCCAATGTTAGATAAAAATAACGAGATAACTGGTGTAATTGGGGTTGCAAAGGATGTTACAAAACAATTTAAAGCTGAGGACAAAGCTCGATACTTTGAGAGACGATACGCTGATATTGTGGAGGCTATTGAAGATATCATCTTTGAAATAAGAAAGAGAAGAATTGTATTTGTTTCACCTTCAATAAAACAAATAGTGGGTGTAGACCCAAAAGATCTTATTGGTCTCAGTCTTAAAGAACTCATAGAATCCCTTTCAATAAAAACTCCATTCAATTGGATCCAGAAACAGAAACTATTCGAAATGGAGATTGTTAACCCAAAGGGTGAATCCAGATTCTTCGAGGTTCGATACAGAGGACAGGGGAACATGATAACCGGCATAGCCAGAGAGATAACACGTAGGAAGAACCTCGAAATCTTAAAGAAAAATTACAGGTCTGGCCTCATTCATGAGCTGAAAAACCCACTCGTCCTGATTAGGGGTTATGCTGAGATGCTCAAAGGAGAATTGAATCCACAAGATGAGTCTATGATTGATATAATTCTTCAAGCTGTAGCTCGAGAGGATGACAGAATAACCAGTCTCACATGCGGAAGTATATCTGGTTGGTCATACAATTTTACCTCAATAAACGCTTATCATCTGTTCGTCACTCGATTTGAATACCTGCAGGGGTTGTTTGATTCCTTTGTGAATAATTATCACGTACAAACGGATGGAGTATTCAGAAAAAACGTTGCCAGAGAATTGAAAAATGTTCGCGTAATGATAGACATAAACAGCTTGACAGAAGTGATGGAGAACCTCATTTCAAATGCAGTCAAGTACAGTCCGTCTGATCACATCGAGGTTGAGATGAATGTAACCCTGGATGAGTCATCGGAATGGGTGAATGTAATACTCCGAGACCAAGGGTATGGTATTGATAATGACTTTTTGAATTCAATATTCAAACCCTTCTTCCGCGTAACTGGCAATGAGAATACAAAACAGATCGATGGGATGGGCATGGGTTTGGCGAATGTCAAACTTCATGTTGAAGCAAACGGAGGAGCTATAGACGTTGATTCAACTGAGGGTCAGGGTTCAACCTTTACCATTCGACTGCCTGTGTATCAGATAAAGAACAAAGAGATCAGCAACGATTGATCTGATATAAACAGTACTAAGCCAAGATAGGGAATTGTAAAATGTTCACCTGGAGTTGCCTGAGTTGTGATTTGGGTTAGAATGGGTTTGTGAGTAAAAACACTAAATGGGCTGTGTTTGGGATTCTGTTTGTGATATCAGTTCCACTTGTTTGGATTGGCATTAATGGGATTTTGTCAGGTGGGATTCAGCTTTCTGATTTGTCAGGGTACGATTTCAAAACACCCGCACTCTATTTCTTCAGTGCTGTTGCCCAAACGATGGGCGCGTTGTTGGCTATATCTTTTGCTGTGTTGTATACACTAGTAATTAATATTAAACCCTCCGATCCTACAGAAAGAGAGCAACTTCCGGCTTATGAACCATTGAAGAGATTGATTACTAATGATCCTATATTGGTAGGTTCAGTAAAATGTGGATTGATAACAATTGCAGTTGCGTTGATATCGATAATAGCATTATTCTTCTTCCAACATCAACTAGTTAGAATGCTTATTTTCTCCATAGGTTCTATCTTAATAATCATTAATAGTATTTTGTCAATTGGGTTTATGATAAAATTTATTCGATCTGGTCTAGGTTTCTATACCAATCCAATTTCTGTTGTACCGCATCTTCTTGGTGACTACAAGCACAATCAAGCATTGACAGTAAACAGCAATACAATAAACAATTGTATTGAAATAATGATACTCAATCGAACACAATTTGGCGAAACATATGACAATAAACCAACACATTATATTCCTTATCATCTAGCTATTATTTTATCGAGTTTACCAGAGTCTAAGTTCGACAATGTTCTTTTATCAATAATGAGAACCACAATAAAGGATATAAAGCTTGTATTGACTGAGCATCATCTGCAACAGGAAAAAATAAAGACAATTATTGGTGATTTATTATTCGATTTGAATAGTTACTTTAAATGCAGTAAATTTGAATATAATGAACACACAATTAGTAGGTTTTCATTATTTCCTGTTCGTTTGACTGATGAAAATGTTATTGACAATGATATACACAAGAAAGTTTATCTTGGTTCACATGAGCCGATTCGATTATTGGAACAAATAAATGATTACAATCCAGATTTCCTATTTGAATATGTTTACTATCATTTTAGAGTATATGAGGAGGGAAAGCGCTCAAAATCCATTGGATTTTCTAACCTTATTGTCGAATATGTAGTTAGAGGCAACAAACCCGGATCTAATGATAGATTCACAATCGGATATAAATCACTATCTGAGATTTGTAATAAGGAGTATCTATCGAAGTGCATATTATTTAGCGTAATGCATAATATCAGAAAATTATTCATATATGAAGGAAATGACAATTTTGAAGAAGAATTCAGACGAAGATATACAGATGATATTAGTACTATTTATAATAAATTATGGTATATTATATTATCAATGAAAATAGATAATAATAATATATTAAAATGGATAAAACATATCAAATATGATTTAAGAAAATACTCTGAATATTCGAAGAAAGATTTTAGAAATCTGAGGATTATTGAAAATATAATAAGCAGAAAAACCGAGTATATTGGGGAGATAGATAATAAGAATAAAATAGAAAAATTACAAAGGGATATATTTCAGAAACTTGAATTAAAGCAAGTGCCTAAAATATAGTTATAATGTTTGTCTATATCTTAGTTTCCCTTTGGTGAACCACGACTCCAGAGCTTCCTCTGGACACAGATTGACACACCCATAACACCCAGCGCAGGGAGCAGTGAAACGCGGATAGGGATTCAGCTTGATGCTACCTGTTGGACACATCTCCGCGCACAATCCGCACTGTGTGCATCTGTTTCTGTTCACGTGAATACGAAACCACATAGAAAGAGCAGGTTTGGAATAGAACGGTATTACAAGGTCGTAAGCAGATGTTTTGAACCTAGGCATTTTCATGGGGGGGTTATCGCCTTTGAGTATGTCAACGACTGTTTTACCAAAGTCGATTGGGATGTCTGAAGGTTTATCCTTGGCATGCTCCTCCATCTGCCTTAGTATCTTCTCAGTTCTGACTACTGTCCACGTTTCGGGTTGAACAGTCCTGCCCCATCCAACTACGTCAAAACCGACATCCTGGCAGTTACGAGATAACCGAAGGATGCTGTTGGAATCATCACCCGCGTATGTGATAAATACAAATACCTTTTTGCCATTCTGTTTAGCTAGTCCCTTGATCCATTTTCTGAGCGGCCAGGGCGCTCTCCACGCATAGACTGGAGAACAGATGATCACCGAATCGAATTGATCAATGTTTGGATTGTCCTTCACATTGTAAACTGCAACAGTTAACCCTGTATCTTTTACACCGTCGGCTATTTGTTCGGCTATGCGTTTAGTATTACCAGTTCCGCTAAAGTAAATGATTCCGATTATATTGATTTCATTCATATCAATTTAAAGCGGTCGCCCTCATAGGGCGACCGCCAATTTCCTATTGCTAAAAACCTACAGGTCGAAAACTGATTTGACCTTTGCTTCAAGCATGTTCTTTGGTGCCGCGCCAATTAGTGTATCAATCCGCTTCCCACCCTTGAAGAATAGAAGAGTTGGAATCGATGAAATCCCGTTTTGACCAGCTATCCTTTGGTGTTCATCAACATTGAGTTTGGCAAATTCGACCTTGCCATTGTATTGACCAGCCAGCTCCTCAATTATAGGTCCAACCATCTTGCATGGTCCACACCATGGTGCCCAGAAATCAACTACGAGTGGTGAACCACTCTCAATTTTCTTTTCCAGTTCTTCGTCTGTAACGTGTGCTACTTCACTCATTTCATCCTCCTGTATCGATGTTCCTGCATCTTGACAAAAATTTTATGTCAAGTGGTTTGAGTTTTCAACAGCAAAATGATTAAGCATGATTTGTAAGTGTGTTTGAGAGTCTGTCCCTGAGAAAATCGCTTAATACTACAGCAAGACTTTCATGGTCATCAATCGAGAATGCGTGTTTTCTTCCCTTGCCCCAATCGATTTCAATGGCTGGACCAAGTCTGGCGATATAGCACCATCTTTTCCCATGTCCAAGTCGAACTCCATAGCCGCCTGTATTCCAGAAGTTATAACTGACCAATCTGACGGATTGAATTTGACTGAGTGGGATTTTAACGATGAAAGGTGGATAGCCAAACTCGAGATGCTCTTCATCCATTCTCACATGCAGGAACCTGAAAATTGAGATCAATGTTGTTACTATGATGATGTCCATGATGATCACAATCCACACCGTTACAGTCAATTCCTCGATTACATTGGTGGTTGATGAGATTGACAGCCAAAGAACAATCACTGGAATCACGACTAAGAAAGTAATTATCCACCAGAAACCAGCTAGTTGTTGTTTCTCTTCAAATAACCACATGGACAAAAACATAAGCTCAGTTTGCCTATCTGTCCAGTAGGCATTCAAAGCGATTGAAAAATTGTGGTTTTTCGATTTTTTAACTCTGTTCAGGTTTGCCCAGAATATCGGTTACTACCTCATGTTCACGATTGAGTTTAATTGCAACCACTGATCCAGTTGGTAGTGAAGGCGCTTCAACCTCATACTTCTCTATGACGTTATGTTCGATGAGTCCGTTGAGGAAATCAAACTTAGCTGTCAGCTCGTGACCGACCAACGAATCAGGAAGCATCGTCTTGGCTACCTTGCTCAGACCAATGTAGCTCATCGAGCTCATTTCCCATCTGTTCATGAGTTTGACAAACGTCTTAACTGCGATTTCAGGGTCGGCTGTTTCAGTTGGCACAAATCCAAGTACGTCTTCAATATCGATGAATTTGGTTGAGGCGGTTATTATCTCTGAGCCAGTAGAGGATTCAATGCCCATAAGATAAACCTCTCTGCCCATCCTTGTGAGTTTGTAAACAAGGTCGGTGAAGTTGTTGTTGCCCGTTAGGATGAAAAACTTCTTTACATTTGGGCGTTCCAACGCAAAAGCGACACCGTCCATGCTCATGATCAGGTCAGTTGTGGACTCTCTGTTGTCATCGCCGTATCTTTTGCGTTTATGAGCAAAGCGAATCTCCATGCCAAGGTTGTGGACCTTCGCCATCAAGTCAACAAACTCAACCCAGTCGGCATATGCCGCCGCTGTATAAATACGGTGTTCTTTTCTGATGTGATCAAATAGATTAGGAAGAAAGAGTTTTAGGTCTAATTCCTGGTGATAAGCATTCTTGAAACTGTACCAGATGTTTTCGAAATCCATCATGATCGCGCAACCACTTTTAGTATCAAACATAATACGCTCCTTTAATTATTACAAAGTACTCGAGCTGATGAGGATTCAGCCCAAGTTGACACTACATGTTAGCATAGATATCTGTTAATGCAATACCCGCGTTCATTCGTATAATCAGGTCTGCAACTCCATCCAGGTGGGTTGCTTCTGGATTTATGATGATAATGGTTGCACCAAAACGTTTTGCAAAAAGCGCAAGACTGGCAGCTGGTTGTACGTTACCGCTCGTACCTATGACCATATAAATGTCACTATTCATAGCAACTTCACTGGATTTGCACCAGATATCTGAGGGAAGTCCTTCTCCAAACCAAACAACGTCTGGTCTTATCAAACCCCCGCATGATAAGCATCTGGGGACACCTTTGGTGTCTTCTTCAATTATGAAAGGTTTCCCACACTCAATACATTTATTTCTGAAGATGTTGCCATGAAGCTCAAACACATCTGATGAACCTGCCCTGGAATGCAATCCATCTATGTTCTGGGTGCTTATAGTCAATGAATTGAAATCATCCTCCATTTGCGAAAGTGTTTTATGGGCTGGATTTGGTTCAGTGCTCAGGATATTCAACCTCCTTTGCCTGTACCATTCCCACACTCTGTCCGGATTGTTTCTGAATCCTCTTTCAGTTGCCCACTCCATAGGATTCATCTTTGACCATACTCCGTCCTTTTCTCTAAATGTCGGTATACCTGATTCAGCAGATATGCCTGCTCCTGTCAGGCACCCAATATTGTCAGCAGAGTTAATGAGTTTTACCGCATTAATGATGCTTTCTTTATCCATGATTGTTATAAAATATACGATAGTTGTTGCCACATATCAACAACTCAATACTATTGAATAATAATATGTAAATGTTAGAATCATCCAAGCATATGCAACCTGATAGTACTACTTTTCAGAGGATGATCCTCGATAACCTACTAGATTTTTATAGATTCAGGTACTCGAATATCGATGGATTGAAACTCACATATTCAGTGGATCTATTGATGTATGAGAGTACAGTTCCAGAACTTGAACTGAGTGCATTCAATCGAGTTGTCTATTGTGATACAGATGAATCAGGTTTCTATAGGTTATTGAATAGATTCAAAGGTAAATCAGCCGTATTCTGGACACCACCTGAAAGCAGACCTGATAATATCAGAAATTTGTTGGAGAATGAAGGTTTTAAGCTGATGTTGGATTGTCCAGGCATGATTCTGGACATGAGTGAATTTAATGAGAATCTGGACAAACCGGATGGTTTGGTCGTGAAATATGTGGTCGATTCAGCGACCTCACATGATTTCACATCCATCTTCAACCAGGAATACGACCGGAAGCCATTGATGGGGGAGGTCTACAAGAAACGATTTGAAAGAATAATGTCGGAGGATTCTCCATGGAAAAGATGGGTTGGTTATTACTCTGGTAAACCGGTGTGTATTTCGGCGTCTTTCGAATCAGGTAAAACAATTGGATTATATTCCATATCGACATTACCTTCATATAGAGGAAAAGGGTTTGGACTTTGGATGACAGTAGTACCATTGTTGAGTGCAAAATCTAAAAGGATAGAATACTCAGTTCTTCAAGCAACAGACAAATCCGTTAATATCTACAGAAAACTGCGATTTATCGAGATATGTAAGTATGGTTTTTGGCGTAGAGAGTTGAATAAGAGTAGTTAGAGAAGTTTAAATTAAAGGTTGATTATTAATTTGAATTATTTCAATATTAGACATTTTTGTATATTTTTACTCAGTTGTTGTTGTTTAAAGTATTGTTACGTTATTAATTTTCTGAAACTTGTAAAGGAATTGCCGTATTGACAGGTACCAAACGAAGTGGATAATAATAGCATGCGGAAGTGGATGATTTCTCTGGCAATGCTGACCTTTTTTTCTGCTATGCAGGTTATCTCAGCATATCCAAAAATTGACCTGAATAACCAATCACGCTGGTTATGTGAAGGGGGGAATGGAAGTGGGAGTTCTTATTGCGATTCTACAGTCCATTTTCCATTCTCTGTTACATGGGATGCTATTGTTCCTCAAGCTCATTGTGTTCTGTCGTTTGAAAAGTTTTTTGCTGTAGTTAGAGCAGGTGAAGTGTTGGTTTATCAGGAAGGGATCGATGACTTACAATATAGCATCACTGTTGATAATGTCTGTGTACCTTGTATTTATGATGGTGATCTTTATTCAGTCAGTGGCAAGGAGTTGATAGCGACTAAATTATCAAACGGATCGATTTCATCTAGTATTAATATGGATTATGGTGAACCAGAATACCTTGTGCCATCAGAAGAGTTTCTTTTGGTTGTCACAAGTGATAGCTATTTACTAAGCGTTCGGGATGGTGTTATTAACAATGAAAAACAAATACCTGAAAGAGTAACAACCAGTCCAATTGTATCAAAGGGTGTAATAGCAATAGCATGCAGTGATTTCAATATTCACGTATTCGACTATGAGTTAGAACATATAGCAACCAGCTCTACTGTTGGTGATATAATCGATATGGTACTGGTTAACGATGATTGCATTGTTGTATGTCGTAAACGAGGAGGAGTGATTGCACTCAATCCAAAAACTGCCAAACAGATATGGAATAATAAATACCCCACTGGTAGAAATGTACATCTTGTAAGTGACGGGAAACGTGTATTCCTGATGAGAGAGGACAGCGGAATTGCCTGTATAAGACCAGATGGAAGAACAGCTTGGGTTAATAGGATGCTTTCTCCAAGCTATAGTGGTGTTTCAGGAAGGCTTCTTTTTGTTGCAACCAGAGATGGAGCGTTGTACCCAGTACAGATATCTACTGGTCAGGAGGGTATATCATACCAAACCCCTGGTAACCTGACTGCCATGCCAACAATACTCAGAGATTCTGCATTTCTTATTTGTGGTTCTAGAATCATTCGACTGAGTACATCTAGATACGGTGTTTACTTAGGTTTCGAAGGAGATTTTGATTTCGACCGATTATGTCCGAATAAAGTTTATATGCGCCCCATAAATGTTATCAATCTTACAGACAATACCGTTAGCGTTAGAATATTCTGTAAAGTAAGAAACACATCAATCTCTGAGACATCATTTGAGATTAGTCCAAACCAGGAGATAGCCCTGGATATGATTGTCAGTACTCTCGGTACGCTAGACCTTTATGAGAGAGGAGAGGTGATCGTTGACACTCCATCATACAGATATCGATTGGGTATCCAGTATAGAGTGAAGCAAATTCCTGGGGACTGCAACCTGGATTGCATTGTAGATGTAATGGATTTTTTTATTATGGGTACCTGCATAGGGAAGCGTTCCTATCACCAAGGTTACAGAGTTGAGTGCGATTTTGATGGAAACGGTATTATCAACGAACTTGACGCAGATTACATAAACAATAACTTCGGAGTAACTTGGTCAATTGACGCAATTCAGTTGCCACCAAGAGAAAAATAACTCAAATTGGCTCAAGGTGTGGGTTCTGGTTCCTCAAAGGTTGTTTTCTTGCTTACTTTAAGATGATGCATATCGACCTTCCCCCCAAGGATCTTGAATTCTAGATAAGAAGGTCTTTTATTTTCCTCCCAGGATACGTTGATTATCTTCCTTTCCTCTGGTTCAAGCTTAAAGATATCTACATCGTAGGATTCACTATATCCGACAACCGGTTCAACATATAAAACACGGTCAAGTGTGTTTGTAACTGCTATAGATCCTGGATCACTTATTGTACGTGGACTAAATTGAATACCTGATGGTACATTTACAGTAACAGGATACTCCATTGTCTCTATTAAAATGGGAGATTCTTTTGCAGTGTTGATTAGTAGCATACTGTTCCAGAGTCCGGCAATATTAGCAATAGAGCTACTCCTAACGAAAAATACTCCTAGATCTCCAGGGAAAACCGTTTGTTTTCTTGGAATCACGTATATCCATGGATCAAGGGTTTCATACTCAAGAACGACCTTTTGTTGCATTGGATTAGCTACAATAACTTGAAGTATCTGGCCGGGAAGCATCTCAAGTGACCGTGGAACCAACGTTATCTCTGGTTGTTCATTGCTTATGAAAAGCATGACATTCATTGGGCAACTGACACCAACCTTCTTTTTATTGAGTGTTTCCCAAATATGTATTGTTGTTTTGTATTCACCTTCTTCAAGATCCCCAGTACTAATGGTTACTTTGAGATCCTCACTTATATCTGGGCCAACAACACCCTTTTCGGGTTCTATTGAAACCCAACTGGCATCCTTTTCAATTATGTACCTTTGGTAGTATTCTAAGCCACCAAGAAGGTTTACTGATTTTTCAATCTCTGTACCGGGTGGGATTGTGAGTTGGATAGTATCTGAATCAAGAATAAACCTTCCACCTGCATAGAGTGGTAAGCTAGATACCACAAGAACGATTGTTACAATTGCAAATAGAGAAACTGTACGTATAACTTTCATATGTATATTATATAGCAACTTTGATATTGGTTCACAAGTTACAAGAGATTAGCATTCTTTAGTGGTGAGAATAATATACCATTTCAATGAAATTGATGAAACATTTGTTGTTGTGGGGGGTATCTGCTTCCTTGACTATCATCCATAGATAATTGGTTTATCGATATATAAAAAATATCAAATACAGACTAACTTATCCCTGTTGATTATCTTTGCTATTTACATAATAATGAATGCTACGACGTAGCTGTTATAGGAGGTATTAATGAGGCGAGTGCTAATTACGTTTGTCTGTGCTGTTGTTATCATGTCAACTATTCCAGTAACTAATGTGTTGACATCTGATTCAAGCCCAGAGGTAAGGTTTGTATTATTGGGTACACCGTTGTGTAAATCAAACTTTTTATGTTGGGAGATAGTACCAGATACACTGAAGTATGAGATTATCAGAGATGAAGTACCAGTAGCGACTCTTTCATCTGGAGTCAACAGGTACATTGATTATGACCTGGAATTGATAGATGGTAGTACTCACTATTACAAAGTTAGAGCGATAAATGATGAAGAAGTAATTATTGCCAAATCCCTTTCGACAGTTCTTACAAATACCTGTTACGATGAGTCCGAATGCTATACAAATATGGAGTTTACTATAGATTCATACATGTACCGAGTTGATGGAGTGATGTTTGGCCCAATGGAGACTCCACCTCAGATTATCGAGGGACGGACATTCCTGGTAATCAGGTTCGTTGCAGAAGCCGTCTCTGCTGAGATGGGATGGGTTGGTGAGGAGAGGAAGATCACAATCACTACTAAATCAGGAAGATTCATTGAGTTGTGGGTAGGCAAATCAGAAGCAAGGATAGATGGAAAGGTTACCCCGATCGATCCAGAAAATCCTGATGTAGTTCCGGTTATAAGCAATGGAAGAACCCTTTTACCACTTAGATTTGTTGGGGAACAACTAGGTGCAACTGGTGATAATGGGATTATCTGGCATGCAGAAGAGCGAATGGTTGAACTCAATATCTTTGACGAAACATGTGTTTCCCCTTATCATTGGAGATTAGATGTCGATAGCATTGATAGAATACAAGGTTCCGTTTCCTGTTCTAATGAACTTGATGTGGAATTCTCTGTGATTACTGAAGATGCAGTGCCCGAAGATATTACTGAAGGTTCGAGGTTGTTAGTAACTGGGATAATGAGACCGGAACTGCAGAATGGGATTCCAATTATTGACAGCGATTCAATAGATCTGATCGAAACACCTGATGATACCGACAACGTTATTGTAAAGGTCATTGAGATTTCGTGTGAAGAAAATAGGAATATACTAACCGTTGAAACACAGGATGGAGAAATAAAGAAATTTCAATCGAATGATTCAAACGCCTGCAGTCTATCTGCTGATACATGGCTGTTTATGTCAGTTGATGAGGATACGGTCTATGATTGGAACCATGTAGTAGATGAGGTCGTTCCTTCAGCAAGCAAGGAATTTGGTCCAGAACTCATGAAGGTTACTGAGATAGATCTTCAACAGAGTGTTATCAGATGCAAAGCACCAGATGAATACTACAAGGATTGGCGTTCTGCTGAGGTGCATGTTTTCAGGATTAGAGAACCTGATCTAGTCGAAGACATCGAAGAGCTCAGATGTTATAATGTGTGGTATAAAGTTGACCAAATGAATAGAGTTTTTCTTACAAAGATTGAAAGGATCGATTGTCCTGCTCAATTCACAGTCGAATTCACACGTGTGCCTGAGGTCGTTATGAGTGGGACGGGTGACAGGATAAAGGTCAAGATAACCAATAACAATGAGTTCCCAAGACGCTACAAACCCATATTCCGTTCAGAGGAATTCGATGGCTACTTCAAACCCGAAAGGGATGAGATCGAGATAAATCCTGGTGAAAGTGATATATTCAATATGAATTTCGCTGGTAGTTACCACATGGAAGGAGTGGTCAAGTTCGAGGCAGGTGCCAGCTGTGGGGATATTGAGGTTGTAAAGGGATTTGAAGTACTATTTGAGAAACCATCTGTTGAGATAGTAGACATCCCGTATGTTGTCAAGATAACGAAAGGTGGCTATGACTCATTTAATTTTGATGTGATCAACCATAGCAACAAAAGACTAAAAGTTGATAATTATGTTAATGCACCTGATTTTCCAGGTAAGATCTTCCCAGCAAATGAGTATTACTATATAAACCCTCATGAATCCAGGGAATTCAAGATCAAAGTTCATTGGAATATTGACGTTGAATTTGGGTCAAAGCACAATGTTGAATATGGTGTATCCTTTGGAGATTTCATTGATAAATCTACAGTTACACTTCAGTGTATAAGTGACCTTTATCCGGATATAGATGTGCTCTATATGTGGAATAAGGATGGTAATCTTAAGATTGTTGGAGAAGTAAACTGGAAAGGACTAGAACCAAAAGGTATATTTGTTGATTGGGATGAATTTGAGGATTGGGATGAACAAAGACTACTTGATATGAATATGTGCTATTGGGAAGCGATAGAAGGTTTTCCAGTTGAACATGATTATCATATTCAAGGACAACATATGTTTGTGATAAAGGCTGAAGCCGTATCTGGAGAAATAGGATATGTTTCTGGTCTTTTGTGGTTTGGTATTTATCCTGAGCCTTATCTTACTGATGTGGTTAGAGATGAGAATAAACCAAAGGTCTTTGAGATAGAGGGATTTGTAGATTGGAAACAATATGAACCTGGTACAGTTGGTACTTTTTGGGATGATTATAAAATAACATATGGGTTTCCATGCACATACACAGCAAAGAAAGTACAATCGTTACATATTGGTATTATGATCGTTAAAGCGAAAACGGGAGAACAAGGTTATTACATTCTGTGGATTCAAGGTTTCTTATCGGTAATGGGATTAGATTCTCTAATTCTGCCTTTGAATAAATTTAACCCCCGAATTCAGGATAGGTTAGTCAGGGAAAGGATAGGAAGATATGAGGACATACATAACGCTCACATTGACTATATGCGTGTTATTGATGATGATCCCGCAGAATTTGACCCAGACAGTCGCACTGGAGGGCGATACTTCCCCTGATAATGCAATCTTTGGGTTACAGATACTTCCAGCCTGTGATAGCATTCAACTATCCTGGCAGAATTATGTTGGTGCAACCAGTTATCAGATAGTTCGTGATGGCAAGGTTCTAGCCCAGGCAGGTGAAGCGGAGAGTATATGGATTGATGATGACCATGGTGGTAATGAGCATACATACCAGATCAGAGCGATAGGTGGTATGAATAAAGTGATGGCGGAATCATGGGAGATAACAGGCAAACCGAATTGCAGTGATTATTCTGAAAGCGATACGGTGCTTGAATACACTCTGGGTTCAGCCATGTATACAGTCAATGGACACACAAAAGGACCTATGGATGCAACACCTGAGATAGCCAATGGTCGAATGTTCCTTGTTATCAGATACGTAACACAGGAGGTTGGAGCGCTTCTCGATTGGGTTGCCTCAGAACGAAAACTGGTGATTACAACACAAAGCAGTAAGGTGATCGAATTATGGGTTGATAAACCAGAAGCGAGAGTAGATGGAGTAAAAATGATGATCGACCCTCAAGATCCAAATGTAGTACCCTATATCAACAATGGCAGAACCCTATTACCGATGAGATATGTTGCAGAACAGCTTGGGGCAACAGATGAAAAGGACATTGTTTGGAATGGGGAGACCAAATCTGTTACATTAATGATACCAAAGACTGATGCTACAAAACCAAAGGTTTCGTGCTTGACTGTATTAAATGCGGACGAGAGTAGGTGGCTTCTGGAGTGCATCGATAGCAATCGCAATCATGTCAATGTATTGCTCAATTCAAATAACTCCGGACTCAGTTCGAACCTTGGTTTGGGAGATATGATAAAGATTTCCGGTGAACCTGTTGTGGTAAACAAATTCACTGTAGAGATAGAACCCGCATTGATAGAAGCGATTAGTCAAGAAGTGTCAATTGTAAAGGGTTTTCCTTCTCAAGTGAAAGATGGTAAACTAAAGTTTGCTTCAGATCCAGGAAATACTTATTCATATGATGATGCAATATCTGCAATCGAGTCTTCTGAGAATAAGTATGCGATTAAGATTGCCACCAGCAGTGATAGTAGTCATATCCTTTGGTGGGAACCCGTAGCTCTTGATTCCATAAAAACATCAACAAATATCATTACGAATTCTGTCTTTGTCAGCAGAATCGATCATGACAAGAAAAGACTCGAGGTCAGATATGATGATGGAGAGATAAGATACAAGGACTGGATGTACTTCCCCATTGGTTTCAAGTTTGAAAAGCTTGACCTGACATTTTGTTATCTGGTTAATTTTTCAATTAACTATCTTGGCAATCGAATAGCAAAGCCATTAATAAAGCAAGGAGATTGCCTTGTACCTTTTGACATTGAGTCTCTTACCGGCCCAAGGCTTCTTTATCCAGAAGCGAAAAGTTATAGAGAGTTTAATATAATAAACAGCGATGAAAAAAACAGAGATTACGAAGTGACATTTACCATTGAATCCAATGATGTCGAAACGGAATTACAGAGAGAATATGTCAAGGTGGAGAAGAATGATTACCTGACTGTCAGCTATCCTTTTACAGCACCAGCAACTACCGGCGATTTCACAGTTACCTTAACTGTACAAACTGGGACGACCATCAAGTCATCATCTGTAGATATGAGGTGCGAGGACATCGATTTCACTATAGGGCTTACTTCGTCTAAGAATGAATACCCATTGAATGAGGAAGTGGAGTTGATGCTTAAGGTAACCAACAGATTCGATTGTCCACTTCCCATTACATTCCAGTGGTCTGTTACTGATAATGCGCTTGATATACCACTAGACTGGGAAAAGGAAACTGTACCAGAGAAGTACACATTGGAGCATATGCTTAATGTTTATTGGTTGGATGTCGCTTCAGTAGGCGAACAGGTCTCCCTTTCCGTCGAGGTTGAAAGTCAGTATGCTTCAGAATCATCTGCTATAACACTCACTCCAACTGATTACATCCCTCCGATAATTACCATTCAATCACTAGATAATACAAAGGAGAAGATAACCTCGATATTTGGAGAGGTTGATTGGCTCAGGTTAGAACCCGAAAAGATTATCGTTGATTGGGGTGATGGTCAGATAAGTGAAGGTAAAAATTTTCCGTTTGACCATCAGTATGAATCTTGGGGAGAGTATAGCATTAACATACAGGCTGTTAGTGTTGAAGGAGCTGTTGGAGAATGGTCCGATAAATACGCATGTCAGAAACCACCACCACAACCCCCAGAAATAACAAAAGTTGAAGTATTTGAAACCATGCCGAAGGATTACGCTATCAGGATGAAGGTGAATGTTGATTGGAAGGATGCCTCTGAGCCTGGTATGATTGTAATTGATTGGGGACATGACGATATTACCAAACACGAAACATCGTCAATATCACATGTATTCCCGAGGGAAAGTGGCACCTATATAGTTGAGATGAAGGCTGTGACAAAGAACGGGTCAGTGGAATCTGATAGTGTTAAGTACAAGTTCGTTGTACTGCAGAGGATGATACTGGCAGTAAGGATTGAATAGATAGGAATATCGATTTGTTTGAAACGATTTCATCGAACATGTTCGATGAATCGGAAACTGAAGGGAGTCGAAGGCTTTGAAAAAACTATCAACAATGATTCTTATAACCTGCATCATTTTGTCTGGGAGTATTAATGCAAACACTCAAGCAAGCGAGACAGTGACACATGAAGATCTAGAAACATTACAATTAGGATTGCAGGTTATGCCTGGTTGTGAAAAGATACTACTTTCATGGCATGAGGTGCATGGCGCAGTAGAGTACAACGTCTTCCGAGACGGAACTCTATTCGGCAGACTCGCTGATACGCTGTGGATTGATACAAAAGCGGGTCATAACAACCACACATATCAAATAGAGGCAATCAATGATGATAACCAAACGATTGCCTATTCATGGGCGATTGATGGTCGGACCAACTGCTTTGACCCAAACATCTGCGACATAGAACTCAACTATACTCTGGACTCAAAGCGGTACAGGGTGAATGGAGTAGAGAAGGGTCCAATGGACGCTCCTCCAGTCATTATTCAGGGAAGGATGTATCTGGTCGTTCGCTATGTTACTGAGGAAGTAGGAGCGACACTATCCTGGGATGGGGATGAGAAGAAAGTAACCATTACAACAGCGAATGGAGACATCATTGAGTTGTGGATAGGCAGACCGATGGCCACAGTAAATGGTTCATCGACAGCCATAGACCCAGACAATTACGAAGTGACACCCTGTATAGTAAACGGTAGAACACTCCTCCCTATGAGGTTTGTTGCAGAGCAACTTGGAGCAACAGATCCTGAGGACATAGTATGGAACGACGAAACAAAAACAGTAACACTGAGAATTATGGATGTTGAATGCCCAGAACCCGATATATTCTGTCTGACAGTACTGGATACTGATTCAACAAAGTGGCTCGTTAAGTGTGTGGACTCAACTCGAAACCATGTTGATGTCCTTCTTAATCAGGAGTACTGCAAATACAGTGCATCCCTTGAACGAGGAGAACTGATTAATGTTGCTGGAGAAGCAAGTAAGGAAAATAGTTACACATACTCAATAGAAGCCAGATGGATTGAGCCTGTGACCGATGAAACGACAATCACCTGCTTCCCATCAGATTGCATGGAAGGTCAGTTGACCTACATTCAGGATGACGAGGAAAAAACCCTCAAATACAAATTACCATTCAGTGAAATCGAGTCATCAAGCAACAATTATGCCATTAAGGCAGTCTGTGACTCAGAAACAAATGAGATACTGTGGTGGGAACCGTTGATTTATCAACAAGATAAAAAATCATCGACTTCTTTTTCTAGATCGGTACATGTTATTAAATTAGATAAACAGAAAAATAGGATTCTTACTAGACAAGAACCCGACATACATGCTCCTGCTGATTGGATATATTTTGATTTTTCAACGGAGCATTTGAATTCGATTACAGAAAGTTGTTATAAGGTAGATTATAGAGTAAATTATCTTGGGTTAATGATATCTGACACATCCATGGAATTATGGGATTGTCCTGTTCCATTCAATATTATACCAAAAGAAGGCGGTACTAATTTTTATCCTGATTATGAAACATATCGTAGTTTTTTTATTCATAACAAAGATTCTGAAAATCATTGGTTCAATGTTTCGATGCTCATTGATGACGGAAAAAATGTTCAGGAACACAAGATCGATAGGCTTTATGTGAAATCAAAAAAGTTACTAGAGGTTGACTGTCCATTCACTACTCCTAGTGAAGCTAGTAATTTTAAGATAGGGGTAAAAGTAGAAAGTAATTTAACTGTGAAAGAGAGCTGGGTAGAGATTGTGTGTAAGGAATTCTCTTTTGATCTATCTGTTAAAAGATCAGATGTAAGATTCTATATGAACTATCCTGTAACAATAGATTTTGAAGTAAAGAACATATTTGATTGTGACATTAATGCGTTAGTTAGTTTAGAACTATTGAATGATTCCGAAAATATATTAATAAACCAAAAGAAAATTATAGTTCCTTCTTCTGAAGCAAAACGATTTCTTATGCCAGTAACATGGCAAGAACTAAAAACAAATAACAAAGAAACTGATATAATAATCAAGGTAGAATCTAACGGTGTAGTTGAGACAAGAGTTATCCACTCTTCATTTGTTGATTACTTGGCTCCAGAAATTGTGATTTCAGAGATTAGAAATGATGAGAATAAGAAAACTGTCGTATTCGGTGATATAAATTGGAATGAACTAATAGGATACAAGATAATTGTGCATTGGGGAGACGGAAATACAAGCGATTATTCTAGATTCCCACTTGAACATGTGTATAGTGAATGGGGAAGATACTTAATATCTATTGAAGCTCATAGTAAGGATGGTTCAGTGAGTTTTTGGGAGAGTGAATATCTATGTGAAAAGCCTTTGCCACCACCACCAATTATTGAAAGGGTAGATATTGACAGCATTATGCCAGCTAATAAAACGATTAGATTTACTGTATATGTGAATTGGGGTAAGTGTTCTGTGTCTGATATATATATTGATTGGGGGGATGGTTTAGAATCAAAATCTAATTTCAATGAGTTCAGGCACACTTATGAAGAGTGCGGTTCATATACAATGACTATACAAGCTATATCGTATGAGGATGGTGTAAGATCCAATCCTGTAGTTTACAGCTTATATGTTGGAATAAATTTTA
Organism: uncultured Caldisericales bacterium; assembly: GCA_964613055.1. Lineage (GTDB taxonomy): Bacteria > Caldisericota > Caldisericia > JAAYUI01 > JAAYUI01 > JAXGMQ01. The sequence goes on from CAZTGD010000003.1 coordinate 48,214, forward strand.
TCTTATATGTAAGGTTAAGGTAGACAAACTTTGCTATGTTTACTTTGATTTATTTAGCAATGTGTTTTAGAAAGGTGGTAACTTTGAAAAAACTATCAACAATTAGTGTATGTGAGTTAGTGAACTAGTCGAGCCCCATGTTGATTTTGATTTCACAGAAACCTCGTTGGATAGGATAGAAGGTTGGGATGAATTAAAAGTAATACCAAACAAGAGAGATAGTTTTACACTCCCATTGCTCTGGAGTGATGTGGCAAATGTTGCCACGGAAACAAGGTTCACAGTTATTGTATCCTTGGGTGATGTGACAAAGAGCGAATCTGTCTTATTAAAAGCCTTGGACTATATACCTCCGGAGTTAGTTATTTCTACAATCTCTAACAACAGAGAGAAACTGACTACTGTATATGGCGATGTTAACTGGAATGAACTTGATCCGGATAGAATAATCGTCGATTGGGGAGATGGTGAAACCAGCGAGGGTCTGTCGTTCCCATTCGATCATAAATATGATTCCTGGGGTAACTATTCGATATCAATCGAAGCTCATAGCAAAGAAGGGGCGGTTGGGACCTACGCTGAGATGTATCTTTGTACAGAACCTCCCCCTCAACCTCCTGTAATCAGAAAAGTTATTTTCAATCCTGTGATGCCTAAACAGTATACAATTGAGATGGAGGTTGAAGTGGATTGGGGCGACTATAAGAAGGGTAGAGTGAAAGTAGATTGGGGAGATGGGGATAAGGACAATTCGAGTCGACTTTCATTCAAACATACTTACCCGAGAAAAATGGACTTTTACACAATGACAATTACTGCAATATCATCAGAGGATAATGTGGAATCGAAACCTGTGAAATATGGTCTGCTTGTAATGTCTTTTCTGATTATGATTTCTAGAATCGGGTGATTTGAATGGTAAATTACGATTCTATGAGATAATCATAAAAATCTAGTTGAGATGTTTACTCCATCTATTAGAATCTTTCAGATGGAAACTTTAGTTATTGCTATTGGTGGGAATTCGTTGCTTCTGCCCGGATCACCGATGTCGGTCGAGAATCAAAGATCAGCAGTATGGGAGACTGCATTTCATCTGTCTGCATTAGCAATATCGGGATACAGGATCGTTATCACACATGGCAATGGACCACAGGTTGGTCAGATAATGAGGAGGTCTGAACTGGCTAAGGATGAGGTACCACCGACAGTTTTAGATTACGCTGTAGCCGAAACGCAAGGTGGTATTGGATATCAGATACAACAAGCCTTAGTAGATGAACTTGGGAAACGTGGACGTCATATTCCAGTTGCAACCGTTGTAACCCAGGTTGAAGTGTCCAAGGACGATCCTGGATTCAAGCATCCAACAAAACCCATTGGAAGTTTTATGGATAAAGAGACTGCCATGGACAGGAAACTCAAGTTGGGCTGGCAGGTAACTGAGGATTCTGGAAGGGGCTGGAGAAGGATTGTCGCCTCACCGTGGCCTCAGAAGATTATTGAAAAAGACACGATAAAGATGCTTGTGGATGCTGGAACGATAGTCATCGCCTGCGGAGGTGGTGGGATACCAGTAACCAACGGTGCCGTCGAGGTATCAGGCGTAGAAGCCGTTATTGACAAGGACAGAGCATCATCAGTGCTTGCAGGTGAGTTGTCAGCTGATATTCTTCTCATATCAACTGCTGTAAAGAAGGTTTGTCTGAACTTTGGTAAACCCAACGAGGTCAGTCTTGACAAACTAACTGTTTCCGAAGCAAAGCAGTACATTAATGAAGGTCATTTCGCAAAAGGCTCGATGCTTCCCAAGATAGAAGCGTGTGTCCATTTCCTTGAAAATGGTGGCAAGAAAGCGATCATCACTGATCCAAACCACATCGAAAAAGCCCTTAAGGGAGAATCAGGAACGATTATTTCACAGTGATCAAACATATAATAGTTGCAATCGATGGACCTGTTGCCGCTGGGAAAACCACAGTAGGCAGAGATGTGGCAAAAAGAATTGGAGCTAACTTCCTGGACTCTGGTAAACTTTACAGGGTAGCCGCCCTCGCGTCCATGAACAGCGATAAATCCCTTGACGATTTACTAGGTTCAATCTCTGTTAATTTAAAAGGACAACGCATTTTTCTTGATGGTAAAAACGTTTCTAAACAGATTAACACTCCAGAGGTTGGAGAAAAAGCCTCAGTTCTCTCTAAGCAACCTAGACTAAGGGATTGGGTAAATCAAAGAATAAGATCAATTGCCATGGATGAATCCATAGTGATTGCTGGTAGAGATATCGGAACAGTAGTACTACCGAGTTCACATGTAAAAATCTTTCTAACAGCGGACCAGCAGACAAGAGCGCACAGGAGATTTCTCGACTTGAGAGGGAATACTTCTGAGAGCGATGTCCTAAAAGCAATAGAAAAAAGGGATGAAAGGGATTCTAAAAGGGATATTGCCCCCTTAAAACCTGCTGATGATTCAGTGACTATTGATTCAACATCTCTTTCAAAAAAACAAGTAGTTAAGGAAATAGTTACTCTTTCACGAACATATCTGAACTCGATCGTTTTAAGCAGATGGTGGAGGTTTTCGTATTTTGTGGCTGGAACGATTTCGAAGTGGTTTTTCGGGTATAGGTATTTCGGAAAAGGGCACATTCCAGCAAATGGTCCTGTTATTGTAATAGCAAATCACACTAGTATCTTCGATGTTTTCTTCATTGGTCTTGCACTCCCGAGGATGGGTAGATATATAGCTAAGGAAGAACTTTTTTCCATTCCAGTAATATCAGCATGCGTCAGAGGGTACAACGCCATCCCGGTAAGAAGGGAAGGAGTTGGAAAGAAGATGGTGATGGCTGTCAGGAAGGCATTGAGTGAGGATGGATTGTTAACGATATTCCCTGAGGGAACAAGATCAAAAACGGGCAATCTCTCAGGAAGGTACCATAATGGAACATTCAAATTCGCTCATGCTACAGGTGCAGTTGTCATTCCCGCAGGAATAACAGGTGCATTTAAGATACTGCCCACGGGCAGGAAATGGCCACATATGGGAAAAGTTACAGTCAATGTTGGTGAACCGATCGAATGGGACAGATCAATCAAGCATCCTGATAATGCTTTTTTTGACAGTGTTACCGAAAAGGCTATGACCAAGATATCGAAATTAGCAGGTCAAAACTCAGAATCTGAATGATGTGAGTATCAATTTGTAGCTGTGTATATGGTAACAATCCCTCCGAATATAGGCATTGGTCGATTAACTCTTTTGAAATGATTGTTCATGGTGTCACATATCGAATCGCTTGAGGGAAACGTTTCGATAGAATTAACAAAGTACCTGAACATGTCATAGTCACCCGATAAGGCTGTGCCAATAGCTGGGATGATGTACCTGAGATAGAATTGATATGGGATGCGAATCCACTCTTTTTCAGGGATTGAGAATTCCATGATATGTATTGAACCACCTGGGTTGATTACTCGAGATATCTCGCTAAACCCCAGATTGATATCGGGTAGATTTCTCAATCCAAATACCATGGTTGCTATATCAAATGACGAACTGTCGAAAGGGAGGTTGAGGATATCTCCTCTGATGAGTCTGATCCTTTCACTAAGATTCAGATTTTTGACTTTTTTCTTTGCTATCTCAAGCATGCCTTCAGACAGATCAACGCCCGTGATTTGGATGTTTGCAGATTTTCGAGCCATTTGAATTGCGATATCACCAGTACCGCATGCAAGGTCTATTGACTTTTTTTGTCCTTGTATATCTATTGTTTTGATAAACCTGTTACGCCAGTATAGATCAAAGCCAAAGGACATGAAACGATTGATCAAATCGTATCTGTTGGCAATTCGAGTGAAATTGTTTGAAATACTTTTCTTCTTGTCTTCCATATTGATTAGTATATCCGCTTCTCACTGTGTTACTTTAACTTCGCTGATGATTTTGGTAGCATCTATATGGAAGGGGTAGTCGTGAAGATAACTGAAGGTAAGATTCTATTTGAAGGAGAGCGTAATGGCGTTGCTTTTTTGTTCGCATTCCTGTCATTTGCAATTTGTTTGACTATTATGATTAATGTTATACAATCATATGTATTCCCAATAGGTTCTGAATCCATTATTTTTTTGATCGGATTCCTTTTAGTTTTAGGTCCACTATTAGTGTACGGGGTTGTTTACGGTATTGGATTCTATACTTCTAAAAGGAGAGTCAGATTTGTATTGAACGAAGATTCAGGAGAATTGTCGTTGTTTGTCGCTGGTAAGCTAAAGATGAAAACGAATAATTATTCATATAGTACTGCATTAAACAGAATGCATCGATTGTTATTTTTTCATTTTTCAATTACAGACGAAAATAAATATATAACGAAAGATTATTATGAAAGAGTAGATTCGAGATTGAGGATGGATGGCATAACAATAGATCCTGATTATATAAGACATAATCTGATCCCAAGGACACCCGATAGGTATCCCAGTTTTATATCGGATACATGGAAGATGCTGAAGGAATTTGATAAGAATAATGAATCAAGGGAAACATTTTCTCCTTTTGTTGAATCAGATTCTGCTAATGATCAAAAGGCTGAATCAGCAAACCTGAAACGCTGGAATGAGTTGGTTGACATCCACTCCAGGTCTAAGATGTATAATCTTGATGAGTTCAGAAAAAACCCAGACTACCTTGCATTGGACGATATTGAAAAAACAGCCTTTGACAGTGTGAACGGCAAAGAACTGCTTCACCTTCAATGTCACTTTGGTTTAAGTACTATGAGTTTTGAGCGTATGGGTGCCAGTGTTACGGGTATTGATTTCTCAGACAAAGCTATAGATAAAGCGATAATGATAGCCCATGAATTATCGATGAATGCTAGGTTTATATGTAGCAACCTCTTCGATATCCATCAGGATTTAACAGGGCAGTTTGATTGCATATTCACTTCATATGGTGTCCTTTGCTGGTTGAAGGATCTTTTGGCATGGGGTAGGATTATCTCTGATTTCTTAAAACCAGGCGGTCAGTTCTTCATTGTCGAATTTCATCCGTTTGCTGGAATCTTTGACGATGAATCGCAGGAATTGCAGACACGATATCCCTATTTTTCAGATGGAACCCCTTCTCATTATCAAAACGACTTTTCATATGCAGATGACACGAAAATCCACAATGTTGATTCCTTTGAATGGACACACGACCTTGATGAAATAATGAACTCTATCCTTTCAGCCGGTCTTGTAATACGTGAATTCAAGGAGTATCGTCATTCCTGTTACAAGATGCTACCTTTCATGAAAAGAGTTCGAAGCAGAGAATACAGAATCAAAGGTGATCCGATACCATTGATGTTTTCAATAAAAGCTGAGAAACCACTTGATTAGAAATATTCATAATCATTTTCGTTGGCTTAAATTGAATGGTGTTTGGTCCTGATGTGCGTGATATATTTTGAATCAAAGCGAACCTCATGAATCCGTTTGACACCATGCAGACTGACAATATATTTTCACTCATTTTTCGATGATTGTATGTAATAATAGTCATTCAAATATGTATATTTAGATCTAATTCACAAAGATCGTTGAGTCCTTTTGAAATAATTACCAAATTATCAATCAACGTGGGTTCACAAATGGTGATTTTCATGCTATACTCCCCACAAACACTCAAGGAGTATGCTGGATGAGAGCTATTTCTGTCCTCATGTCGTTTCTTATGGTCTTTCTAGTAATTGTGACATGGCAGTATTCGTTAGCTGATGATTGTACGACGGTTATACAATTCCAACAGGACAGCAGAGTATTCTATGTAGATGGCGTCACACAACCTTTGATGGATACAGCACCTGTTAACAATTGGGATAGGCTGTTTCTGGCCATTCGTTATGTCACTGACTCTCTTACCGATACGGAGATTGCCTGGGACGACTCAGAGAGAAGAGTTACAATCAACTCAAATGATGGAAAATCTATAGTCTTGTGGATTGGTGAAAACACAACATTAATAGACGGTGCGAGTGTTCAAATAGATCCTGATAATCCTGATGTTGTACCCTTTATCAATGATGGTAGAACGCTACTACCACTCAGATTTGTATGTGAAAACCTTGGTGCTGATGGTGAAGGTGATATTGAGTGGGATGCACAAACAAGGGTGGTTATCATAACTTTTCATACATCCTGTTCAGAATCGCAAGATAAAACGCATGCATACAAAAAACCAGAGATACTGCGTGATAAATACGGAGTGGCACATGTATTCTCAGAAACAGACCAGGGAGCGTTCTATGGGTTGGGTTATGTGATGGGCTATGATAGACCAATCCAAACGTTAAAGCTGTATGCCGAGGTTAGAGGTATTAGTTATCTATTCAACACTGATGAGGATAGCGCATACAAGTCAGATTCAAAGTATTTAAACCTCAGAATATGGTACTCGGCCAGTGATTATTATGAATCAATGCCAAATGAGGTGAAGTTTATTTCCCAAGCCTTCGCTGATGGATTCAATGATGCGCTGTCGAAACAGACCGATCTGCCAGACTGGGCGTTCGAGGTATCTCCTATAGATCCTCTAGCTATGTCAAAACGACTCATGATTAACAAGTCATTTGACCTTCTTGCTCCAGAGCTTTCAGAACTCAGTCGAATCACACAAACTGAAACTATCTATAAAACAGAAGTCTCAAATCAGTCGAATGAATGGGCATTGGCTCCCGAAAAAACCAGCACTGGCTATGCGTACCTTCAAGCTGATCCACATGGACACTTCAGATTTGAATCAGCCAATAAAATCATGGAGGTACAACTTAAAGGTGAAACATTCAACTTCCTCGGAGGTGTCCAATCAGGAACCTTATTCTCTTGTTTTTTTGGAACAAATGGTCACCTTGCATGGTCCGCGACCGCAAACGGGCCAGATGTAGCAGACCTCTACGAATTGACCCTTTCGAAGAATAACACACATTATGTTTATGAGGAATCCGAAATACCACTCGATATAGAGGTAATTGAAACCGGTAATGGAAGAAAGACCAGAAGGATATGGAGCCATTACGGACCAGTAATATACATTGACTCAAAGAATGCTAAAGCATACTCGGTAAAGCTTTCAAACATGGAAATTGATGATATGCTCTCTGAGAACCTTGCCAGAATAAGATCAAAAACAATAGAAGAATACAAATCAGCCTGCAGTACACTATCATATCCCACTGGCAATTTTGCTGTTGTGTCTACAACCGGGGACATCTTTTATTATTACAATGCAAGGTGCTACCGTAGGAATGATGGTTTTAAAAGCAGGCATCATATATTGGATGGAAGCAACAGTCAGAATGAATGGGGAGACCTCATACCCTTTGACCAACTGCCACAAGAGGTCAACCCCGATGATGGTTGGTTTCAAAACTGCAATGTCGCACCTTGGTTTATATCACCTCAAACCAGCATAGAAAACACTTATCCTATCGAGCTTTGCGTACCAGCAATGTCACAGGGGCTGAGAGGTCAGCTTGCAACCCGATATCTGTTCTCAGGTAATAACTGGAATGCTGATTCCTTAAAGGATCTTGTGTTTAATACGTATAGTCTACACGCACAGCGCTTTATCCCAGCCATTGCCGGCACAGTAAACAGTCGATTTAGGCATAAAGAGTCATTGGGAATTGTAAATGGATTGGCTGACTGGGATTACAGTTATGACAAGGATTTCGAGTTAGGCAAAGCCTTTGAGATAATCGCTGACGATATTGTTAAATCCAATCTTTTCAAATCACATAAACCAATACCCGAATGGAATCAATTATCAAATGAGCAAAGAGCATTTCTTGTTGATGTTGTAGATTTAGCTACTGAATGGTTGCTTGACCACTATGGTCGTGTTCGCAAACCTTGGGGTGAATGCACGAGGTTATTCGTAGGAGATAAATCGTTCCCAATTGGTTGTCCAGATCATTCATTCGAATCACTTCACCTTGCGAGTGGTCAGGTTGATGATAATGGTGTCAGACACATCAACCAAGGATCGAGTTTCATGATGCTCTTTGAGATGTCAAATCCTATAAAAGCTTGGTCATGCTATCCTCTTGGTTTAAATGAGAATCTTGATTCACACGGATTTTATGATGCCTCTCAAAGGTACTCTGACAATGTTTTTAAACCCTGCTACTTTACTCGAGATGATGTTCTTGTAAGCCTCGAGGAGGATACCAAGGATGATGTTACCGGGAAACGCTCAACAAAGACATCCACTGGGGAAACACACATCACAAAAAAACCTGTAAATTACATCGGAAATCATTATGTAAGTTGCAAATTGCATGAGCACCCAAATTACGTCGAAGATGTGCCTATTTGTGTCAGTTCATTGGGCTTCCATATGTGTATAGACACAACAGAGATTGTATGCATAAAGACAGATTATCTCTGGCTTAGTTGCCGAGAATCTAGACTAGGTATTGTCAGTGAAGGTGTCTATAATCATGAGGGACCTGATTGCATTAAAGCGTTTACTCGTATGATTGCATCAGTATGTGGGGGGTCTCATGTTTGGGATGATGTAAGGAATTACAATTTCAAGGGTCTAAATGGTGGATATAATTATTTAGAGATTCCTTTTTCTGGAGTTGTTTTGATGTGCAAACGAGTGAGGGAAGACAGTTGGATAAATAATTTAGCCGAAACTCAGAATGAGTACGATTGTTGTAGGAAAGAATAAGGATCATGACTGAAATGAACGAATTGCACTAAGGGGGTGTATATGAGAAAAACAGTAGGATTGGTCGTTGTGTTAGCATTGATAATGACGAGTGGGTTTATCACACACGCCGGTGAACCCACCTTCAACCTGGAGGTAACTCCAGACTGTGGATTCAACATGCTGGAGTGGGAAGCGGTACCAGGTGCCACCCAATACTTCATCTATCGTGGTAATGCCCCGGGAGAGGAGTTTAACACTCCATTGCTGGACTTCCCCATACAGGAAACCCACTTCAAGGATGAGATAAACATAAAGAACGGACAGGAGTATTGCTACTTCATAACAGCCCTGAACAGCAAAGCAGAGGAGTTTGCCACCTCAACAGAGGCATGCGCAATACCTTCCTGCTACCAAGAGCCAGATGAAGATGAATGCAAGCTGGTCCTGCGCTACCAACAGGACAACACAATGTACTTTGCCAACGGAGAACAGAAGGGACCAATGGAGACCCCACCAGTAAACAAACACTCCAGACTCTTCCTGGTCATACGCTACGTAACAGAGGAGATACCGGGTACAACCATAGACTGGGTATCGGCAACCAAGCAAGTAATAATCACCACCAGAGACGGCAAACGCATAGAGTTACAGATAGGCAACAACAACGCTGTAGTGGACGGACAGACAACACAGATAGACCCCAACAACCCAGACGTAGTACCATACATATCAGAGGGTAGAACCCTATGCCCAATGAGGTTTGTAGCAGAGAACCTTGGAGCAACGGGACCCAATGACATCAAGTGGTATGGTGACACAAAGACAGTTGAGCTTAGGTTTGATGACCCGATGTGTGAAAGAAAAGGTATACTTGACGCTACGACAGAACGACTTGATGATGGACGATACAGAATATCAGCCACCTACTATTCACCAGATGGACACATTCCAGGTGTTTCTCTTCTGCTGACAAAAAAACATGGCTCTAAATCATTTACTATAGGTGGAACAAGGGAGAAACAGTTCCCTGAAGGTGATTTTCAGCCAGTTAAAACCAGCAAACCAACAATTACTAAAATGAAGACAGAGAACGGAGAAGCTCAGAAATTCTCTTGGGTTGCACGACTTGATCCAGGTGTGATGTACTTCTATGCATTTGAAGCGAAGAAGACAAATGAAAGACTCCCAGAGAAAGGTTATCTTGGACCGCTACTCACTCCTCTGGAAGGAATCAGCAGGATTACAGAGTTGAATATTGAAGAAATGACAACTGATGAAGAGACTCTGCTACAGGGATTCTACTCGTCCGAACCTTACCCGATGCTGTTTGAGGATTACTGGTCGATCTTTGAGAGGCAGGCTCCAGCAAAGGGAACAACAGTACATGTCAGATTACCAGAAGGAGTGAATATAGAGACTGGTGAATATATATCGTGTAAAGTCCAAAAGAAGCTTGATAAATCTACACTGCCCATATTATCTATTAGCGAAATAAGCACTATATTTCAAATAACTAAACCGAATCTAGCAGAGAAAATGGAGATAAAACCTGTTTTTGATCTGGCTGACATAATCTGTGGTTGCAGATATGGAATAATGTTCACAGGTGGCACAAATGCACAAAAAGTTGAAGATAATGAAGGTGTAGAGCATTCGTATCAGAGACTCCGAGCTGATTTTGTAGCAGACAGTATTAGAGGATATGATACAATGCTGATGATGGGCGTATGTAAGTCAAATATGCATGTACTGTATGGAGGAGGAGATTCATCTATCGATTTGATTAGTGCAGAGGATGGTGATGGAAATCCATTTGATTTCAATTGGAATGATGGAAACTATCGAGATCAGATGGAACAACAGGCTCAAGACAGATGGAGAGCAGGAGACGGTTGGAGTATAAAATCTGCTACTAAGGCAAACTTCGAGGACGCAATCGATGAGATCGTCGCTGATATAGAAGACAATGGGAACTGCGATCCAGAGGTAGTAATAATGGTTTCAGATCATGGATCTAGAGGAGGAGGAGATGCTACCGAAGATGATGGCATACCAGGATACATTTGTTCCTATAGCGGAAACTGGTTAGATGACAACTGGTTTACAGACCAAATTGGAAGAATTGACTCAGCATGTGGGTGGCAGAGAGAGCCTAAAATATGGATAATGATGGGTACTTGTCATGCCGGTGAATTTGTGGATGACTTCAATGACAAGTTGAAAACAGCAGGTCTAGAAGCAATATGTCTTGCAACGTGTTCCAATGATGTAGGTGGTGGTATCGGTCAGTGGCAAAATGGTGCAAACAATACCTATAATGAAAGCACTGGTGGCACATATGGTTCACCGTTTAATCACAGTATAAGAGAGCAGTTGGAAAATGCGTCTCCTTCAGGTTGGGGGTCATTCGACGATTTGTCATGGAGAGTAGCACATGATTATGCTGTCGCAAATGACTGGGCGGCTCAGGGCTGGTGGAAGGAACATGACGACGGCTCCAAAACTTGGCATCAGACATTCCCTCAGTACTGGCGATCCTCAGATATGATGATGATAATGCCAGGTTTTGGTCAGGTTATTGATGAACCAGATCCGGGCATGATACAAATGAATCCATGCAGATTTGGTGTGGATGCTTCTGAATCAACCTTCGATATATGTAATTGCCACTATGTTGATTTTGACAATGGTTTCAAAAGGAAACTTGTGCTTCAGAGTAACAGCAACTATCCAATGGAAGTGATCGTTTCTTCAGATGATGAAGGAATACTTGAAACCTGCAGAGACGAAGACAGCTCTCCGTGGAGGGATGACGTGTCATTCTGCCGGTCAGATAGTCAGGGAGCTAACACTTATAATGAACTGACTGTTGAACTGGATCCAAGGGAATCGGTCGAAATATATGCGTATATTGTACCCTATTGGATGAAGAAACAACCCCTAGATAACAATGGTTATATGGCGACAGACGGGGGATTACCCGAATTCGTTGAGGTCCCGATACACTTTGAATACACCTGTACACTTGACGATGATGATACGTTTACAAGCTCAGTCGATGTGCCGTTGAATGTTCGCGTTCACGGTATGGCGTTTGACGTTCATTACAGTACAAACACCTTCAGGAAACCCACAAGGAATGATGATAATGCTATAAGTAGCAACAGCCGTCCAGAAGTGGTTATATTGCCAGAGTTATCAGGTGCCACGCCCGATGTAATTGCAGTTCCCGCAAGCCATGGGGATGTAAGGCTTTCACTCTCAACGCCTGCATATGAATTGACACCTGATGGTAACACGAGATACAACTTTCTGGATTCATTTGAGATAATTCTGGAAGCTGTTGATTCTGATGGAGGAAGCTGTGTGAACCCAAACACTGAAAGACGCATTCCATGGGGAGAAGTGTCGGTCAGAACACTAGATTCAAAAGGAATTGCCCCATTCAGCAGGTGGGAGGTTGTAGAATCTAGGTTTCCTAAAACGAACGATAAACTAATAAAGCTTCTTTTTACAGGTGATGCATCCAACATAGAGGATATGATTGGAAACCATGAAATTCAGGTTTCATATCAGTTCAATGACAACTCTTGTTGTGGCAATTTCAGGGAAGGAGAGCCAGGTGAACCTAGAATTGTGGATATCTATATTCGATTGACCATCACGGATCCAGAACGGAAAAATGTAGATTCGGAATTCTTTCAGGCTATATAAAGGAGTTTTCTATGAAGAAGAATGCAATTCTATCAATCATATTAGGATTGTTGCTTTTGCTATCATCATCCGTTTCCCCTGGTGCCCACGCCGGTGAACCCACCTTCAACCTGGAGGTAACTCCAGACTGTGGATTCAACATGCTGGAGTGGGAAGCGGTACCAGGTGCCACCCAATACTTCATCTATCGTGGTAATGCCCCGGGAGAGGAGTTTAACACTCCATTGCTGGACTTCCCCATACAGGAAACCCACTTCAAGGATGAGATAAACATAAAGAACGGACAGGAGTATTGCTACTTCATAACAGCCCTGAACAGCAAAGCAGAGGAGTTTGCCACCTCAACAGAGGCATGCGCAATACCTTCCTGCTACCAAGAGCCAGATGAAGATGAATGCAAGCTGGTCCTGCGCTACCAACAGGACAACACAATGTACTTTGCCAACGGAGAACAGAAGGGACCAATGGAGACCCCACCAGTAAACAAACACTCCAGACTCTTCCTGGTCATACGCTACGTAACAGAGGAGATACCGGGTACAACCATAGACTGGGTATCGGCAACCAAGCAAGTAATAATCACCACCAGAGACGGCAAACGCATAGAGTTACAGATAGGCAACAACAACGCTGTAGTGGACGGACAGACAACACAGATAGACCCCAACAACCCAGACGTAGTACCATACATATCAGAGGGTAGAACCCTATGCCCAATGAGGTTTGTAGCAGAGAACCTTGGAGCAACGGGACCCAATGACATCAAGTGGTATGGTGACACAAAGACAGTTGAGCTTAGGTTTGATGACCCGATGTGTGAAAAGTGTGATTGGGTTGGTGGTGAAGTGATTCCCCGAAGCAAGGAGTATTATCTAGCTAGTAAACAACAGCATCAAATACAAAGCGTATTGGTGAAGATGTGCAGTGGCCAGAGGCGAATTATTCATCTACCAGAGAAGATAAAAGCTAATAACTCCGATGACTATCTGAGCAGTTATAAGGGAAATGCTAGATTCTGTTTCCATGAAGGTGGTAGACTCGTAGAGTGGGAAGCTCATCCAGGTGAGGATGTGTGCGATGAAGTTTCACCGGATGTCTACGATGTGTGTATTTGTATTGAGGTTGAGCAGGTTTTGTGTGATGAGGATAGTGTATCTGTTCTCGGTCATACTAGCAGGGGAACAGATTATGTTGTTGCGATTCCACCTGCAGACAACGTTTCGTGTGATTATTTTCAGGTAGGACACTGCTATGAGTTCTGTGGGATGATGACCTTCAATTTTGCAAACAGAACACTCCTGCCAGCAGAGACATTCTCAGAGGTTGACTGTCCATGTCCATGTGAAGATTGTTCTTGGATCATGGGTGAGATTATCGGTTCAACTAGCTATACAACAGGTAGTATGAGAATATATGCGATAGTAGTTGAGACTTGTGAAGATGGTGAGATGACCTATAGATCATCAACAGATTTTGAAGATATGGGCAGTTCGGGATTTACCATTAGTGATTATGAAGGTTGTGCGAGGATATGTGTTAATGAGGATGGTGCTGTTGTCAGGTGGGAGGCGATGCCCGATCTTGAGGATTGCTGTGGACCAGCTGAAACACCTGAGCCTCCAGAAGCACCAGAGCCTGAGATAGAATGCGAATGCCTTGAGATAGTTCGTGGTGACTGCTCTAATTTCAACGGTATTGATGCGGATGGGAAGATGTGGAATCTTCTTTTCAGGGACAATCCTGACTTGTGCGAGGGCATAGAGATTGGTAGATTCTACGAATTCTGTGGACCAGTGACCAGGATTTCTCACCCAGGTACTGGAGTTGAAGGTATCTCTATGGAGGTATCTTCAGTGACCAGACAGGATGCACCGTGTGAAACTGATTGTAAATGGATAAAAGGTGAGGTTAGGGCGGTACTTGGCAAGATGGGCAGTCATACACGTGTTATGTTGAATACATGTGGTATGTCAAGCAGAACCCTCATCACACGGAACAATCACTATGACATAGGTAGAAACCAGCCCCTAGAAACCTATACCGGTTGTGCTTCATTCTGTGTGGAAGATGATGGTGAAACCATACGCATGTGGAGGATAGAGGAAGGTGACTGCTGTCCAGATTCTGCGTGTGTCAATCTTAGGCTAGACAGAGTTAACTGTGATTCTGCAAGTCCTATTGTCTACGGTGAGAATCTTGAGTTGGAAGGAGAGTACTGGAAACTCGAATTCAGAGATGCAGGCATGTGCGATGGTATTGAAGAGGGTATGTGTGTTTCTGCCTGCGGATTTGTTACAGACAAGACAGAGGATAGGACGGTTCTGGATACGCTTGAGATAGAGAGTATGGAATGTCCCCCTACCGATATCATCGAAGAGTGTATCTGTATTGAGGTTGTTGAGAATGATTGTTCTGCTAACCCACCCACAGTTCACGCTGTTGATGCCTATCGTAATGATGTCACACTTCACTTTGACCCCGACAGGATGACATTCTGTGAGCGTTTTACAGCTGGTACATACTGGGAGGTTTGTGGAGAGGTTTCCTTTACAAGAGCAGGTCTAATGAGCGCTAATAAGATTTTACATGTTCACTCAGCCTTACCTTTGGATGAGCTATGTACATCAGTCTGCACATACGTCCAGATAGAAAGAGTGTACAGTGATTCAGGAGAAGAGACATTCATGGCGTATGGATATGATATGTCATTCAGAAGATGGACACTGTATTTTGAAGAGGACACAGGTCTTTGTGACAGGTTTGTTCCCGGTAATTGTTACAATGTCTGTGGTCAAAGAAGGATTGCTGAGGATGGTGGCATACATCTTGCGATGAATGAAGAGATGGACGTTGAAACAGCAACACTGACAGAGTGCATTGAGCTTCCACCAATGAGTTGTTTCTGTGTTGAGATGGCTGAAGTTGATCTTTCATCTGAGCCACCAACTGTGGTCGCTGTTGCAGGTCTTTCCACAGCTCCATTTGAATTAAACCTTGATCTAACAGAGCTTGTCCCCGGAATGTACGAGGGCATCGCTGAAGGAACCTTCTGGGATGTGTGTGGCACCATTCTGTACTCGAGGGTGGGGGGAACGCCTGAGATGACCGTTACTAGGATGGAGGAACGCGAAGAACCGTGTGAAATTCGTATTCCTGGTTGCCTCTGCCTTAATATTACCGATGTTTCAGGTGGGAATGTTGTAGGTTTTGACAGAGAATTCACCAGGTGGTCTATAAAGGGTGCATACGGTGATTCCATTGTCGCCGGTGAAATAGAGGTTGGAGAGTGTTGGAGATTCTGTGGATACCTTACCCCACTTATGGAAGATGATGACGATGATATTGGAGTGATAATGGGTAGGGAATTCTTCATCGTTTCGATGGAGGAGGTCGAATGCCCATGCTCAGAGCCTGAGCAGGAGTGCATTGAGGGAGAGATAGAGATTATCTCGTGTGGTGAGTTGTCCAGTGGCTCTATTTTAGTAATTCGAGTAGGTGCTGGAGACAGACGAATGCTACTCATTCCAGATACACTGGCAGGTGTTGATTGTAGCACTCTTGAGGTTGGTCAATGTGTTAATGCTTGTGGTGTTTCGTCTGTACCGGGCTCTCCCATGGTGATATTGGATAGCCTTACCGTTATTGATTGTCCGTAGTTATTGAAAATGCAAACAAGGGTGGGGTTTTAAACGCCCCACCCCATATATTTGAGTAATATTATTCGAGGGAATCCTCTGGGAACATGTTTTCGTCGACTTTCATTATCTCATAGGTCCTGTCCACCACAACACCGAGTTTGTGTTCGATCATCAGTTTTGATAATCTATCACCGTCAATAAGTATGATGTTCTTATCTATATTTTTAGCAAATGAAATAGCCATTTTACTAAACGTACCTGTTGTTATAAATACTCCCTTATCTGAATGCTCTTTTACCAATGCACCAGTAAAACCCTGTATTTCCTTAGAGCCTACAGTTCCTTTCCAACGCTTGGCTTGTATGTAGACCTTATCAAGTCCAAGCCTGTCCTGGTTTATTATCCCATCTATTCCCTGATCGTTTGGGCCCCCAGTAACCTTGCCTGCTCCATCATAAAGGTCGCCGTATCCCATCTTGAGTAGAAGGTCCACCACAAGCTTTTCAAATACACTAGGGTTGATTTTCTTTAAAGATCTTTTCAGGTCCTGACTGACTTTATCTGTTATCTGGTTACTGATAGATTCAATCATCTCTTCCGGTGTCTCTTGAGATGCGTTTATTTCATTCTTCTTCATATTATCCTTTTTGTTTTCAACAAAATCCTTGACATTGTCATACGTCAATTCTCCTTTGATACTCTGAATGATTCTCTTACCAAGTTTTGTTATTGCTAACTTGTTTTCATCTTCTGTTATGACACCAAGTTTTTTCAAGTGAATGGTAGTCCAGGCTAGGTTATTTCTATATTTCGGTACGTTTGTTCTTGGTATCACTTCTTGAATATCAAAAAGATTCATTTTGTGTAAGCTAGCAATTTCATTTGAAAGGGATTTCCTACCAATACTATCTTTTGAATCGATTATCCTGATAACTGGGTCAATAAGCTCATTCCACTTGGGTACTGCCATTTCACGCCCTCCAAAATAAAATATCTTATGTATTATATTTGTAAACTCATCTTTGCGCAATGACCTGAAACCATAATTGATGTATGAGGTCATATTGGATAGAATGTAATCCTTGCTTTCGGATGTGACCGACAAGATTGAAAAAATGCAATAAACGCTATGGATGCAACGTCTATCAAACAGGGGTGCATATGAAGAATCCAGCTATAAGCGAGAATGCGCTTGCCGTTCTGGAGAAGAGATACCTTAAGAAGGATGCAAAGGGTAATCCAGCAGAAACTCCACTTGATATGTTCGAACGTGTGGCTAGAACGATCGCTGAAGCTGATGGATTGTATGGGGCTGACGAGGGTAGAATCCAACGAACCTACCAACAGTTCTTGGATATGATGGTTGATATGGATTTCTTACCGAACTCTCCAACGCTCATGAATGCGGGTAGAGAGCTCGGTCAGCTGTCAGCATGCTTTGTGCTTCCGGTTGGAGATTCGATAGAGTCGATCTTTGATGCGATCAAATATACAGCATTAATTCACAAGAGTGGTGGAGGTACGGGTTTTTCATTTTCAAGACTGAGACCAAACCTGGATAAGGTAGGATCAACCGGTGGAGTTTCCTCTGGACCCGTATCATTCATGAAGGTGTTTGATGCTTCAACTGAAGCAATAAAGCAAGGTGGAACCAGAAGGGGTGCAAATATGGGCATCCTGAAGGTAGACCACCCAGACATCCTTGAGTTTATCAGATGCAAGGGTGTTGATGGTGAGGTCAGCAATTTTAATATATCTGTTGGGTTGACAGCTGATTTCATGAGAGCTGTTGAGCAGAATCAGGAATACTCTCTGGTTAACCCCAGAAATGGAAATGAAACCAACCGACTTCGAGCCAAAGAGGTATTTGAGCTGATCGTTGAGATGGCATGGAAGAACGGTGAACCAGGTATCGTATTTTTAGATAGACTCAATGAGGATAATCCAACTCCATCCATTGGAGAAATAGAATCCACCAATCCCTGTGGCGAACAGCCTTTGCTTCCGTATGAGGCGTGCAATCTGGGTTCAATCAACCTCTCAAATTTTGTTACCGATGGTAGGATTGATTGGGATAGATTGTCGGTTATATCAAAGCTTGCTACACACTTCCTTGATAATGTCATAGACGCGAACAAATACCCACTGGAACAGATAACAACCATGTGCAAAGCCAACAGGAAAATTGGATTGGGTGTAATGGGCTGGGCTGATATGCTCTATTTGCTTGAAATCCCATACAACTCAGATAAAGCGGTGGAACTCGCTGAAAAGGTAATGAAGTTCATCTATGATAAAGCCAGAGAGGAATCCAGTAAGCTGGCAGAAATAAGGGGACCATTCCCGAATTTTAGTATCTCCGCCTTCGCAAATGATAAACCAATCCGAAACGCCACAATAACAACTATAGCACCGACTGGCACGATCTCGATGGTTGCCGGTGCTTCATCAGGTGTAGAACCAGTATTCTCTTTGGCTTATATAAGGAATATCATGGATGGAAAGAAGTTCTTTGAAGTGAATCCGATTTTTGCCGGTAGAATGAAGGAAAAGGGTTTGTATAACGAAGAACTTCTGGAAAGTGTTGCAACAGCGGGGACACTAAAGGATAACATCACTGTACCAGACGAATTGAAATCGACCTTTGTGTGTGCTCATGACATAGAACCTATTTGGCATATCAAAATGCAGGCGGCATTTCAGAAGTATGTTGATAATGCAGTCTCAAAGACAATCAACTTCAACCATTCAGCAACAAAGGATGATGTTAAAGAAGCATATGAATTGGCATACAAACTCGGTTGCAAGGGGTTAACTATCTACAGGGACGGCTCGAGAAACGAGCAAGTCCTTCAGCTCAAGAAGAAGGATGATAAAAGGGATACGGAATCTCAAGATAATAGAGATGAAGAAACAAACAAGCCTGTCGCTCCCAGAAAGAGACCGACAGAGACTGTTGGATCCACGTACAGGGTGAAAACTGGTTGTGGCAATCTCTTTGTTACAATCAACTCTGATGAAAAGGGTGTATGTGAAGTATTTGCTACGATGGGTAAATCTGGTGGATGCACTGCCGCTCATTCAGATGCTATCGCGAGACTGATCTCTTTGGCACTCAGGGCAGGTGTTGATACAAAGGCTATCGTTGGTCAGATAAGAGGGCTGAGATGCCCAGCTCCCTCCTGGGGCAAGAATGGAGCTGTGTTATCATGTCCAGATGCTATAGCTCAAGCGCTTGAAGGTCATCTCAGAAAATTGAATGTATCTGATGAAAAGAAGGAGTCAATGACGACTTCATCAACAGATATATCAAAGGGTTTTGCTACACCTGACATTAAACCTCATAATGGCAACATCCTAGG
Source organism: uncultured Caldisericales bacterium (assembly GCA_964613055.1). Lineage (GTDB taxonomy): Bacteria > Caldisericota > Caldisericia > JAAYUI01 > JAAYUI01 > JAXGMQ01. The sequence goes on from CAZTGD010000003.1 coordinate 67,643, forward strand.
GCACAATCCCGAATGCCCCGAGTGTGGTTCTATGCTCGAATTTGCAGAAGGTTGCGCTATATGCAGAGCATGTGGTTACTCCAAATGTGGTTAGTGATTGCTTGAATACGAATATTTGTTCGGTTATTCGGATATTTGTATGTGAGTTTATCATCTAATGAGGTGAGTATAAAGAGAAGTATGAGTGGATAATCGTTGAAAATTCAGGTTCAACAGTAATACCCGATATTTAAGATTAGTATCAAGATTCTTAGTAGAATGCAGTTTGAAGTCAGGTAGAATGACGGTAGGTGATTGTATCATGTTATGGAAAATCATGATACTGAGGAGGTCGAAATGAGAAGGTACACCATAATAATTTGCGTTCTGGCGATAATTACGCTAACCATACCTACTGGAAACACCAGTGCAATGGGTAAGTTGGGACCAGCACTTCAGGTGATGAGACTTGACCCAATCCATCAGGATGCCGAAAAGATCCCAGTGCTAATAAGATTGCAAGAACCATGTGTTATACAACAAGTTACTGATGAAGGTCAATTCTTTATATCAACACATGAATTGAATAAACCTACCAACTTCAGACGCGTAACAGCGTTAACATCAATTTTCAGAGAGCAACAGAATTCCATTGAGACTCTGTTGAATAATGTAGATGATATCGAGATACTCAACACGTATCAGATGACAACTAACTCAGTCAGAGCATTGATTCCAAAGGATATGGTAGCAACAGTTACTGAGCTTGAATGCGTCGCCAAGGTATTCTATGAAGCGCCTGTTTCTCCAGATAGGTGGCATAGCAGGGGGCCATTAAATTGTTGGCCTGTTTATAATTCCGAAGAAGACCTTGATGGTGACCAGTGTGTAGATCCACAGGGAAGAGTGGTCAACGGTAAAGGTATTATCTGCGCAGTTTCAGATACTGGTCTTGACTACACACATCCTGATTTTGGTTCTCAGTCAAGATCTGAGGGAAACAAGGTAGTAATATCGCATGATTTTGCTACTTCTGAAGATGATTGCCAAGAGATTGAAGGTAGAACATCACATGGTACATGTTGTGCTGGTATCATAGTAGCTGATGGTCCTGATAATGAGAAGGGTATTGCACCAAAAGCATTGCTTGCAGGATACCAGATAGCTGGACCAAGTGGGGGTTTATCTGGTGACATAGGTGCTACATGGGAATTGATGGTTGAAGAAGGTGTTGATGTATCGAATAATTCATATGGAGCACCAAGAGGCTATTCTTCAATGGAAGAGCTACAAAACAATGCCGTGCTAGCAGGTGTCTCTGTTATTGCTTCACAAGGTAATGAAGGCTCTCCTGGTCCAAACTTACCGATAACATGTGGATCAACAAGCTCACCTGCAAATGTAATAGCTGTTGGTGCGACTGAAGATTGGGCTACATGTTCCAAACTGATCATCACAGATGCACCAGATATTGATGCTATTGGAACAGAGTATAAAGGTATATGGGGGGCGACAGGTGAAGACTTTACTGAATCTGGTCGACCAATTAAAGTACTTGATTGTGGTTGGGGAAGACAAAGTGATTTTAGTGGATTAGACCTAAATGGGAAAATAGCCCTTATACAGAGAGGGCCAGTTGATGAACAGTATGGTCCTCCTCTAACGTTTGCTGAAAAAGTATTAAATGCTTCTGAGAATGGTGCAATAGCGATAATACTATATAATCACTCCAACGGATTCATCCAGGCATTTTACGGTTCAGGACCTGCAGTAGCATCACTCCATCTATTAAAATCTCAGGGATTGGAGATTCGAAATCTGCTACATGAGGGCAATGACTGGGAGATAGGAACCGTAGACGACGATCAAAATGATTTGTATGTTAAAATAACAAAACCCGAAGGATACGGCAATATAACTAGCTTTACTTCTCAGGGACCAACCATTTATGGCACTCTGAAACCAGATGTTTGTGCTCCAGGTGATAGCATTAGATCCACTTATCCAATGTGGACAGCTGGTAAAACTATAAACGGAGTAACATTTGATAATCCTCCATATACTGACTCCTTTGGTGGTACTTCTGCTGCAGGTCCATTTGTTTGCGGTGTTGCATGCTTAGTTAGACAAGCAAGACCACAATGGGATCCCCTCGAAGTAAAAAGAGCCATTATGAATACATCAGTACCATTAACAAGGTATATTGATGATGAATATGTTCCATTGCTTTCACAGGGGATGGGCAGGGCAAATGCTTTTGATGCTTGTATGACTGATCTTCTTATTCAACCTCCATCAGCATTGATAATTCAAAGGAATGGTGTTATCAATATTGATGATCAACCCCAAGAGATAAAGAACAAAGCAAAGAAAGCACAACTCCCAGCAGATATACAGAATTCAATGATAGCTTTTAAGGTGAGTAACTATAGCGAAGAAAGAAGTCATACTGTTGAATTAAGTTATGAAGTGAACTCAAGACAAGCGGATGATATTAAGGTTACGTTCACTTCAGATACTATTTCTATACCCTCGAATTCAGATGCTTGGGTTGGAGTAGATATCCAAAAGCCGTCTAGACTTGAAGGTGGAACAAACGATATCTTAATATGGTTTACAGACAAGAAAACTGGTCAAAGGTGGCACACAGGAATTTGCATCTATAATAACGTCCCTTCTGTTCAGGGGGTAAGCAATACCTATGCAGGTTATTTAGAGTATGCTAACTTAGGACGCCCTCCAACTTTGACACCAAATGGAGATGGGATAACTGATGGTATGAAGGTTAACTACACCCTCACTAATGGTTCGTTTAATCAGTGGTTGGTTGGTAGATCTTACTGGCCTTACTATAGTAATTTTTGTAACGGTATGTCCTTTGCTATAAGGGATTATAATGGTGACTCTTGGGGTACAATTCATTCTGAATCGGTAGTTGAGCTTGGAGAGCATACCTTTTCGTGGGATGGGTTAGATAGCAATGAAGAATATCTGTTGCCTGATGGAGAATGGTATATTGGATTATCTACATACGATCTTGATTATCAGAATGGATATGTAAATGTCCCAGTGTCGTTGACTTTATTCAAAAACCCATTCCAGGTAGCCGATAGTGTAGTTCCACCTCTTCCAACAATATCCGCGTATGCCCTTCCTTCCTCCCCTGGCAAAGGAAGCGAATTTATGTTGGGTATATACGTTGAACATGCTACTAACCTGAAAAGCATTCAATTCAATTTAGTACTGCCAGGGCTTGCTGATCTTGCTGAGTATCAGGGCCATGAATTGGGAGATTTTATGCTTCGAGATACTGGTTATTCATCACAAAGCGCAACAAGTTCACAATGGAGACCGCTTGCTACGATTATGCATGAAGAAAACAGCGATAAAATATGGGTTGATATACAACGACCACACGATGGTGTAAGTGGTAATGGATGGTTGTTATTCATTAAGCTACTTCCGAGAGTTTCAAATTTCCTTGACGTTACATTTGAAAACCTCCGAGTTTCATTTGTAAACGAGGAAACGTCTAAGGAAGAGATCAAGCTCGCTTTCTACAATACAAGTTCAATCACTATAGATGATAAGTTTTATGAACCAGCTGATTTCAACCAGGATGGCAAAGTTGACCAGGATGACCTGGATATAATATCAGAAGCACTTGGGTCAAAGAAAGGTGATGAAGCATTTAACTGGAGATGTGATCTGAATAGAGACCGTATAATCGATATGAAAGATATGGCAGAGTTTGCAAAGGCTATGAAGCAATAGAAGGCAAAAAATTATAAGTGATATAACAAAAGCCAGCCCCTAAAGGGGCTGGCTTTTGTGTGTTTATGATGTGGAATGAGATCGAGATAATGTTGTATGAGTTATTTGTCTGTATCTGTTTTGATTCATAGGAATCATAGAGTAGAAACAAATGGATAAAAACTATTTTATTTGCAATATCTTTACCTGGGGATGGAATAAAAGTGTTCCTTGACCTATAGTGTATATAGGTAGGCCAATAAAAGGTAGGTATTGTCGAAAGACTACTAAAAAATTTCTATGAAAGCCAGAGAATTCGAAGAAAAGGCAATCAGTTTCATAAGAAAAACAGGTATGTTTGACTGTTTTGACCGTGTTTTACTTGCATGCTCTGGAGGAGCAGATTCAGTTGCACTGGTTAGATTGCTGGATAGGTTGTCTGGATTGTTTTCACTTTCACTGACGGTTGCCCATATAAACCATAATCTAAGAGATAAGGCAAGTATTGCTGACCAAATATTCGTTACAAGATTTTGTAAATCTATGGGAACACCTTGTGTTACTCTGTCCGTTAAAATCAGTGAATTCGGTGGTACACTTGAAGAAAGAGCTAGAAGAATAAGACAAAGTGCATTGGAGTATCTCAGAAAACGCGTTAGGGCAGAATCAATAGCCTTGGGACATAATTCTGGTGATAGAGCGGAAACTGTATTGCATAATCTCGCAAGAGGTTCTGGTTTAGCTGGGGTTTCTGCTATGAAACCTAGAAATGGTAGGATTGTAAGACCGTTGCTGAACACAACAAGAAGAGAGTTGGAAGAATACTTGGATGAGCTTGGTCAAGATTATGTTCAGGATGAGTCAAATGATGATTTGATTTTTTCGAGGAACAGGATAAGACATCGTGTTATCCCAGAACTGGAAAAGGTTTTCAAAGGGGCTACTAGGTCAATCTCTAGATTTGCGCAACTAGCAAGCGAAGATGATGAATATTTAAATATTATCGCCAAACAAGTATTCCATGCCTGTGTCAAAGAAATAAATGAAGGAATCGAAATCAATACCAAAGAGTTGCTTTCAAAAAACAAAGCAATTATTAGAAGAGTTATTCGAATGTGTATGACAGATGATACTGGAACACCAACACTTTCAGTAGTTGATACAGTTATTCAGAGATTATCGAATAAAAGGATTGTAGAATATCAGTTAGGCAATCTGTTGTTTGTTCAAAAAAAGACGACTCTACTCATTCGTTCCTTGAGGTGACAAATTGGATTTCTATAATGAGGATATGTCATACAAACTAGACAGGAAACTTCTGTCAGCAAACGATATCGGTCGCAGAATTGATGATTTGGCAATGGAAATAAAGAGGGACTACAAGCACAATTTACCAGTTTTTCTGCCTGTTTTGACTGGGGCCTTCGTGTTATCTGCGGACTTGATAAGGAGATTTAATCCTTCACCTCAGGTTGAGTTCATCAGGGCTAGCTCCTATTGCTCAAAAACGAAAAGCTCTGGGGATGTAAGGATTGAAGGGATTGGAGATGTCTCGATAGAAGGGAAAAGAGTCTTAGTGATTGAGGATATAATTGATACGGGACTCACCATAGTTGAACTAAAGAAACAGTTACAAAAACTCAACCCAATAGATATTCGCATAGTTACACTGCTGGACAAACATGAAAGAAGAGAACACAATATTGAAATCAACTACATCGGTTTCAAAATCAGGAACCACTTTGTAGTTGGATATGGAATGGATTACAACCAGATGTACAGAGGTCTGCAAGATATCTGGATAATTGAAGCAAGTGAGGAATTATGAAACCTAGACCTACAAAGAACAACTTCCGATCGTTCTTGCCGGTGATGATAATAGTCGCCATTGGCTTGATATTGTATTTTACATTTGCCAATCTGGGACAATCGGAATACAGGGAAACGAGTTATAACGATTTTTACAATGCCGCGTCAACCGGATATGTTAAGGAAGTAACCATTAACCCACACAATTATGTTGCCAAAGGTGTGATGCTCAGCGACAAAGACAAAGAATACAATTTTCAAACGAGTATTCCACCGGAGTTGGTGGAAAGTGTTACCCAGGTACTCGTAGAGAACTCAAGTGAAGTTAACTTTGAACCACCTTCTGAGAACATATTTTTAATCATAATTACGAACTTAGCACCTTTCCTCCTTATCATTTTCTTTTGGCTATTTATGATGCGTAGCATGCAGGGGGGTGGTGGACAGGTACTGAACTTCAGTAAATCAAAGGCTAAGCTGTTCCTAGACGATCGACCTCGAATCACGTTCAAGGATGTTGCTGGAGTAGAAGAGATAAAAGAGGAGTTGGGCGAAGTCATTGACTTCCTCAAGAAACCCAAGAAATTTAAGTCCATGGGTGCAAAAGTGCCCAGAGGTGTGCTATTGGTTGGACCACCTGGTTGCGGTAAAACATACATCTCCAGAGCTGTTGCAGGAGAGGCGAAAGTGCCGTTTTTTTCAGTCTCTGGCTCTGAGTTCGTTGAGATGTTTGTTGGAGTTGGTGCTTCCAGAGTACGGGACATGTTCACTCAAGCAAAGAAGTATGCACCAGCCCTTATCTTCATAGACGAGATCGATGCTGTGGGAAGACAGAGAGGAGCGGGTCTCGGTGGTGGTCATGATGAACGGGAACAAACGCTGAATCAATTGTTGGTAGAGATGGATGGCTTTGATCCCAATATTGGAGTGATAATCATCGCCGCGACAAACCGGCCCGACATTCTTGATTCTGCTCTGTTGAGACCTGGGCGCTTTGACAGAAGAGTGGTTATGGATATGCCAACCAGATCAGAACGAGAAGCCATCCTGAGATATCACAGCAGAAATAAACCCATCGATGAAAGCGTTAACCCAAAGGTAATAGCTGGACGCACTGTTGGATTCACTGGGGCAGACCTAGAGAATCTGGTCAATGAAGCGGCAATAATTGCCACGAGAAGAGAAAAAAAGGTCATCGAGAGTGATGATATTGAAGAAGCTATTGACAGGGTGTTGGCTGGTCCACAGAAACGTTCCAGAGTACTTGGTGATGAAGAGAAAAAGAAGGTCGCTTATCACGAAGGTGGTCACGCTCTTGTAATGCACCATCTCGGACCAGAACCTGTTCACAGGATTTCAATTGTTTCAAGGGGTCAAGCACTTGGTTACACGAGTCATCTTCCCATAGAGGATAAGTATCTAAGATCCAAATCAGATCTGACCAACACCATTGCTGGATTACTTGGTGGAACCTGTGCTGAGATGATTGTGTTTGGAGAAGCATCCTCAGGTGCATCCAACGACATCAGCAGAGCAACTGATATTGCCAAGAAGATGGTTAGGGAATTGGGTATGTCTGAACTAGGTCCCATAGCTTATGGGCATCCATCCCAGCAGGTTTTCCTCGGAAGAGAACTATCCTCAACACCTGATTACTCGGATGAAACTGGTAGATTCATTGACAAGGAGATACAGAAAATCGTCAACCAGGCGAGAAAAATGTCCAGTGAAATAATCGAGAAGTATCGATTGACCCTTGATAGACTTGTGGAAACGCTGTTGATGAAGGAAACACTGGATGGCGATCAACTCAGAGCCATACTTGAGAAATAATTTGTGTTGGCGATTCTGGCACACTGACGACCTGGATGGTCCAACGAATATGGCTGTTGATGAAGCAACCTTGCGTCATATTGAGCCCGGTCAGGTTGTTCTAAGGACTTATACATGGAATCCCGGGTGCTTATCGATAGGCTGTTTTCAAAGGTATTCTGATGTGAACATCCGGGAACTGGAAAGCAGGGGGTTTGATCTTGTTAGGAGATCGACAGGCGGAAGGGCAGTTTTGCACGACAAGGAACTGACCTATTCGATAGTCGTTAAAGCACCACATCCAATTTTGTCTAAATCTGTGCTTGAATCGTACTATTATCTGTGTGATGGGATAATAGGCATGTTAAATTCAATTGGCATACAAAGTGAGATAAAGAGAAATGAAGACAGGTCAATGTCTACCCCATCCTGTTTCACTGCCCCTACGTTTGGGGATATTGAAACCGATGGAAGGAAGATCGTTGGTTCTGCACAGATGAGAAATGAATTGGGATTGCTCCAACATGGTTCGATAATCAATTCCTTATCTCGAGTTGACGTCTTTGCTGTATTGTCCGACAATATGAGCAAAGTTGGCAGGCTTGTAAAACTCTCAGAAAAAAAGATGACCTCTATAGAAGAGGTTTCTGAGGAGCCTCAAACAATAAGTGTTTTATCGAGCGAGTTGTTGAAAAGTTTTAAAAAAACCTTTAATATCGAATCGGAAAACTTTGAACCAGATGATGGTTTCTGGGATACTGTCAAAGGATTGAAGAATAACAAATACGCCAAAAGACAGTGGACTGAAAAGAGGTAAGTTATGCCAAAAAGGCTAATTACTGTAGCAACGGTTTTGATGATTATCTTTGTGTTTGTTCCTGTGATAGCGGTAACGAATACTCAGAAAGACTGGACATGCCTTGGTAGAGACGCTTTCAGAAGGAGTGAAGCCTATTCCGGAGAAACACTGGCATTGCCAATTGATATTTCTTGGTCCGCTCAATTGGATGGGAAACCATCGAGAACAATTCTTGTTAGCAAGGGTTATGTTGTCTCTGGTACAGAAAATGGTTTAGTATCAGCCTATCGACTGGATAGCGGAGAAAGAGTTTGGACGAATGATCTCGGAGGAGAGATCGTATCTGACATGGCGTTAACCAATGAATTCATCTGTGTCCCAATGGACGAGGGTAGGGTAGTTGGTCTTGACCTGTACACCGGTGGAGTATTCTGGGAAAAAAATGAGGATTCGAATATCCTAGCACCAATACCCAATTCAAGCCAAATATACACTGTAACTGAAGATGGTCTCGTTAGAGCATTCCAGGCGGCAAATGGAGAGAGTTATTGGAAGCATGATCTTGATATTCGTCCCTCTGCCCCACCCTCTTTACTCATGATTGGTCACTACTCAACGAGTAATATCGTTATGCCCACAGAGGATGACAACCTAATTGTGTTCAATTATACATACGGAAAACAGATGATCGATTGGACATATAAGCTAGATTCGAGCATGTCAACCCCTGCTATCCCAATAAGCGAATCGGTTATTGGTGTTACTGATACGGGCAATCTGTTCTGTATTGATTCTCGAACCAAGCAGTTATACTGGGAGGATCAGATAGCGGATAGTGTAAAAGTGAACTCTCACCCTGCCATATTCAATTCACAGAGATATGTAGCATGTGCAACTGTAGATGGTAAGATTCATGCCTATCGTATTGGTGACGGTTTCAAGTTGTGGACAGCTGACTCTCAGGATACTATAACACAACCCTTGACTGGTGTCAGTGGTGATCTCGTTGCTGTGACTGAGAGTGGTCATGTTATGGGTTTCAAAGCATACGATGGTTCGGTGTCATTTGACATTGATCTCGGAGAAAGAATCATCACAGCTCCTACTTATTCATCTGGTTACATCATTGTTGCCACAGAGTCTGGAAAACTCTACAGTCTTGCTTCATCAACAATGTCTGTGTCGCTAAGCCTTGACCCAGAGATTGTAATAATAGAACCTGGTAAGAAAGCTGAGGTCACCATCAGCCTTAATGCATCAGATGAACTGGTTGGTGAGACGTTTTATCTAACTCCCAGGGGTTTTCCATGCAGATGTAAGATAAACAGAGACATCCAACCCAAAACCACGATGACACCAGGCGAGGAGAGGATACTCATGCTCTCGGCTGATTCAAAAGCCCCATCTTATTCCTATGACTACAATATCCTTTGCAGATCGTACAAGCATGAAGTACCCGAAGCTGTTAAGTATGGAGTGATACTCGTTGCCACAGAATCGGATATGATGGATTTGTCAGTTGAACAGAAATCAGTTGAAGGCGGTGAGTCTTTGGCTGTGAGTTTTAATAAAACGGAGTTTCTTCGTTCATTTGCGGTCAAGGTTGACTATAACCCTGAGGTATTAGAGCCTGTGTCGGCAACCAAAACGATGCCTGAAGCGCATAATCTATACTGGGATTTCAGAACACCCGGAAGCGCTTTGGTCTATGTTTCATTCACTGAGGGTGCTCCATACAAAGGGGCTGGACAACCATTTGAGATATTGTTTAGACCGATAGATAGCGGTACTGACACATTAACATTTCATACCATTGCCCGGACCAATAACGGTGAGTTTGTTCCATCCAGGGATACATCTATGGATTTGACGGTCCAGAAACTCGTTCAGAAACACGAAGTGAAACTGCAGATTAATAACCCCATCGCTATGATTGACGGAGAGGACATTCAGCTGGATGTTGCTCCTTACATCAAGTCTGGAAGAACAATGGTTCCATTGAGGTTTGTTGGAGAAGCAATGGGTGCAGGTGTTGAATGGATCGATGATGAACGAGCTGTAGTGTATACAAACACGTTACCTACGGGTGCACGTTCAATTAAGCTTTGGATTGGTAAAACAACTGCCTTGGTCGATGGTGTAGAGAGAGAGATGGATGTAGCGCCGGAGATAAACAACAGCAGAACATGTGTCGGTGTTTCGTTTGTTTCAAAGAACTTTGGTGTTGAAACTGGTTGGGATGGTGAAACGAAGACGGTAACACTTTCATACGAGCAGTAACTACTTGGTCTATCTTCGTAAAAATAATGCCAGTGGTATTAACTAATCAACGTTAAAGATATGGTAACTGGTTTACTGTTGATGTCTCTTATTCAGAGATGAGTTGCATGGATATCGGTCATCTTTTCTGTAGACAGTCGAGCTTATGGTCGATGATTTTGCAGGTTTAGCCAATCCTTTTTTACAGAAGTACACACAGCCCTTAGGTTTCATCTCCTGTTTGGATAGATACGCGCAGTCTTTACACAACACCAGATTAACTCGATCAACGTTAAAGACGCTGGACATCGTTGAGCTATCCTTTAACCGAACTCTTCCCGTAAGAGAACCAGCGATTATGCTGATAGCGATTATCAGAACGACAGACCCGCTTATTACTATAAGCCATATTGTGCTGGATGACATACCAACATTATGGGTTAACCAAATATAATTTTCAACCTGCTTGAATAAAGTGATTACCGCCATTATAATCCTTTTCTGTATAATAGATGTGGAAAGGAGTATTTATGAGTGGTAGACCAAAAAGAAGCGCTCTCTCAAAATGGATTTTTCTACCAGTTGCCCTTGTTTTAATATTCATGATGATATGGGGTATCTGGGGTAAGAAGCTTATTGTTGTACCAGAACAAACGCAGGGCAAGAACACTGCAACTGGTATCGTCTCTGATCTTGATGAAGATGCAAAAACGTTCACCCTTAATATTAATGAGGAAGTGGATGATGAGGATTTGTCTGAATGGGTAGTAGATTTTGAAAATACAAAGAAATTCTATGCTATTACCAATATCGAAAATGACAATGCACCAAGTGAAATAATTGAAAGAGCAACCATCGCCGGAGACGAATTCAATTATCACAGGATCGAGCTTGAAGATTACAGTCTTCTAAAGGATGGTGTTACAGTCACCGTTGGTGGAATGAAACTTGATAGAAAAGCTAAGATTAAAGCATCCTCGATTCATTTTGGAGGCATTTATAATGCTCCTGAGTATCACATGAGGAAAGAACCAATAGAGATTTATAATACAGCGGTAATCCTATGTATTGCATGCGTTGGTCTGGGTGAATCAAACTTCTACTGGTACTACCTGATCCTTGGACTTCTAGCATTGGTTCTGCTTCTCTGGCTTGGAGTAAGGATTATTATGAAGAGAGGAGAGACGGCATGACCGATACCAAGAAAAAGAGAAAACTTCCACCCGGTGAGTATAGAATACAGGTCAGGGTTTGGGTTCAGTGGGCTTTCTTTGCTCTAGCTACCGGTCCTCTGTTTATTATCGCTCCAGTATTAAAACACATACCAGCTCCATGGTACATATGCTGGTCTGACCCATTGGCGTCAGGAGCCTGTTCGCTTGGAACATTACAGCATTTCACAGCTCATGGTACAATGACTCTTTTTACAATTGGTTTCCTTGGTCTGATTGGTGTGCTTATTGGAAGAGCTACTTGTGGATGGGTGTGTCCCATGGGTTTCCTGCAGGAGATGCTCTATAAAGCAAAAAAATACGGTTCATATGTCGTTGGTTGCATCATCTTTGTCACAACTTGGTTCCTTGCATGGTTCACTCCGTTCCTTGCGGTTTACAGCGCAGGGAGAGTAGCAGGAGAGACAACCTATGGTTTGGGAATGATGCTTAAAACTGGTGAGATTGCGTCATTTATCATTTGGACGGTAATATATCTGGTTATCTCACTCGTCCTATCATTGCCGTTCTTTCTCTTCCACAAAAAATTCACTCTACCCAATTCTCTGGCTACCTACATGAGGTGGTTTTTCTTCCTCGTTCCATTCGTCATATTTGTTATAATAACACGTATCAATGTTGATGCTTCAGGCGTCGCGTCTTGGGGTATCGGTGAGGTCTGGTGGTGTAAGATATGTCCTGTTGGTACTATCACGGCGGGGTTCCCACAGATGTGGCTACAGCTGTTACCTGAAACTGCCTTCCCGCTGTTTGGACTCACTTCTACTGCTTTCATAGGAGTTTCATCATATCAGGGGATTTTCGGTGAAGCTCAACTCATGTATTTCTTCAAATGGGTTATGACAACGGGCTTAATGTGGCTGATGATCAACTCAAAGCGATTCTTCTGTAAGGGTATCTGCCCACTTGGCACGATATTCAACATCTTTAACTGGTTCTCAGCAAATCAGATAAGCGTAGATCAGGAGAATTGTCGAGGTTCATCATGTAACTGGTGCTTGAACCACTGTCCAATGGATATCGCAATATATGATCCAACAGCCCAATGGCATTGCATCAGATGTCTTGACTGTCTCGGTTGTCCATTTGGAGTTGTTAAGCATGAAGTATCACCTATCATGAGTTGGTTTGTCAAGCAACCTGAGAGCAAGAGAAAGATACCACCACTCAAGACACCAAATCCTCCAAACAATCCAACATTCATGCAGTGGGCAGGATTTGTTGATTACATTCCCCCACAAGCCAGGAAATAATTAACTACAATTAGAAAGACAGTAAAAAGCGTAATTAGAAACCCCCCTTCCTTCGTAAGGGGGGGTTTCTAATATCTGGCATAAAAGGAGGAAAGACGGTGAGAGTTATTGCAGTCATGCTTGTAGTTATGATGATAATCACATGTGGTTGCAGTGGAGGGCAAGATAAAGCTATCGATGACCAGGAGACGTCAGAAGATGAATTAAAATCAACTGCCGTCGAGTTATCATATGATGTAAAACCTTATGTACCTCAAGGCTTTCAAGTGACTACCAAGAAGGATGCAGAAGATGGTTCAGTATTTTTAGTTGCCTGTGAGCAAAACATTAAATTTGAACTCTCTCCTCATATCCTTATCATCGCTACACATGATTTCCTAAAGCGTTCTGCTGTGTTTGAAGCCAAGGATGTAAAATTCGGAACAGGGAAGAGTTGGGGTGTTCCAATGACAAGAGGTGATGCCGAAACGCTTGGTTACTCTGTCTCTATTGATCTTGGTACTGGTGACATACCCGGTTATTTCGTAAAAGTGTTTGTCAGCCCTGAGTATGATGAAGTCTTATCATCATTGGGAAGTGGTTATGTAGCTAGAGATTTCACTGATATTGATGGAAACGGAGCAACAGATTTATTGATGATTGACACCAGGTGGGCAGATGTGCCTTTGGATATTGTAGCCGGTCAACCATTTACACAAGCGGTATGCGAGTATGTTGAGGGCGAGTTTGTAGATAAAACCTTCAATCATAATACACAAATGAACCCCGGTATTGAAAGGTTCTCGACTGGATTGTCAAGCGCACAGGATGATGCAAACATTCTCTACTATGCGATTAACCTGATGCTGACCATGTATCAGGTGGGTGATAAGAAGGAGGCCGTTGAAGGTTTTTCGACTATAATCAGTAGGCTGACTGATGACGCTTCAATTGAATTTGCCATTGGGGTTATTGACTATCTTAATTCGTATGACTTTATGGAGGATGGACTTGCCCCACCATGGTTTGCGCCAACGAATAATCCTGCCTGGACAGCACTAGAATTTGAAACATTGAAGGTTAACAACTAACATTACTCTTTGTTGACTTAGATGACTGCTCGCTCTATAAACTTACTCACGCGTTGGCGGATGGTGTAATTGGTAACACGTCTGACTCTGGATCAGAAGACTCCAGGTTCGAGTCCTGGTCTGCCAGCCAACTCCAACTAGTCAGGGTGGCGCTATAGTATAGTGGTTAGTACGTGGGGCTCTCAATCCCGAGACAGGAGTTCGATTCTCCTTAGCGCTACCAAAAATACTCAACTTAATCCTATGCTTTGGATATTTCCAATATCATTATGATGGATGATAACTCTAAATCGCCTATTTACCTGTGTACATAAATATGAATTACGTTAATATTGCTTCATTAATTAGCATATCTCTATCCTCTGATGTGCTAGGTTTGCCATGTGTTTGATAGGCTTCGCACCCCAAGCCAGGTAGTAACTCAGCGCAAATGGACGTCTGTCGGTAACGTTTGATTGATAGAGTTGGATATGCCTCTTGAGTATGCCAGCCATGACGAACTCTATGGCTCGATTAACACTTTTTAGTTTTTCTAACTCGATGAAATCTTTAGGTCTTTCTCTTCTTTTACTAAGAAGAGCATCCCTTAAATCAACTAACTCCTTGAGCTTATCGGCAATTGTGTTATCCATGGGTCTGCTGATACCACGAACATCCCCCAGTTTAGTCAGTTTACATGGTAATGGTTCAGGCAACTCGTCTTTATACTCAAAGAGAGCATATCTGGCAAGTGTTAACAGCTGTCCTGGATGGTAGAAAATATTTGTGATGAGTTCCTTTGCCCTCAAAGTGCATCTTTGCCAGTTTGAAGAGATCCATTTTGCAGTTGTTGTTTTTCCAAAGAAGCAAGAGAGGAATGGAGGTAGATTTATCTTGGTATCACCCAGGATTTCAAGAGAGGAAATTGCATGTACACCAAGGCGTAGAATCTTACCAGTCGGGAAATCAATACCTCTCATTCTTAAACCACGAGTGAGGTGATAGACCATAGGTGCATACTTGGAACCGAGTTCAGGAAGTGCCAGTGTTAGGGGAGTTCTCGTCAATTCAGAAACGAGTGGTCCAGCCTTGCCGATGAGTGTGACGTTATCCCACAGAGATAGAATTGTATTCTGGATATCCTTCAAGGATGGATTTCGGGGAAGAATGACATTCTTGCTCAATCCCATTGGGGGATACCTGAGTTCAATATTTATGGAATCTTTCTGAAATGACGCCCTCATTCTCCATCGAACAAATTCTCCACTGTATAGTGTGTGTTCAATAAAGAACGGTAATTCTATTGAATCATCTCCAACATGGATACGTTTTAAAGGAAGCTTAGCTTGGTTGAGTGCATCGTTATAGCTCTCAGCAAACTCGACTGGGTTGTTAAGGCATGTGGTTATAAGCAGATGGGGTACTTGTGATTTTGAAAGGTTGAATAAATCAGAAGCTAATGTGATTTCTGGTGGTTTGTCTTCTGTTAGGACATTCCAACCAATCTCCCAGAATAATGCCTGTAGTTGAGCAACCGTCTTCACATTCTTTGAATTCATCTTCTGTTTGTAAATGCCCAACAGTTTCCTTGCTCTGGTTGACACAGAATGTCTATGACACTCAGGTGTCGCAATTATTACACCTTTATATGCTTTAAGAAACAGTATCCAGTAGCATTTGAGTAATTCAGGTTCAAGCTCAATGGAAGATATCGATTGACCGGTAAAACTGGTTGGCACAATACCAAAATATTCTTCGCTTTCAGTGAGAGCTTTTACACAGTTAAAATCATTGATCCTGATACCCAGAGATTCGAGAATTTCAACAATATCATGATCTATGGCTGATCTGATATATGAATCACCCCAATATTTGAGATGTACACCCAGTTTCTTCCAGCTCCGGGGTTCGACTGGAGTTGAGTAGAAAGGGCTCGATGATATATCCTGATGCACCCATACAGCTCCACCCATTTTATTGCAGTAGTCAGATGTTATTGAATATTTATTGTGGATGTTTTGAGAGAAGGGGTCTGATGTACCGAATTTTTCATCGACAATGAAGAAGGTCGTTTTCAAACCCATTTGGGTTAGCCACAACGCGTAAGGGAGTGCGTCCCAGAATATATTCTGGTCACCTTTGAATATTCTGCAAGCCATTAATACTATTCTAGCATTGTCTATGATTCTTACCATAAAAGGCTTTGACAGCATTGTCATTTGTGATAAAGTCACCGACAATGAATAGACAAATTAAAAGCATTGCCATTTCTATCTGTGTGCTATTAGTCATTCTGGTGACGGGTTGTGGGAGTCAAACTGAAACTGATGTAAAACCAGATGACAATAGTTCCAATGGAATACAGGACATCAATAAGGGTGTTCTAACAGGCTTACAACCTGCACCAGAGGGTGAAGGATTACTAGCAAGAGTGGGAGATGTTGAGATACCTCTGGATGGATACTACTCACAGCTGAATGAAACCAGAATTCTTATGATGACAGAGAACGCCGTTGACATCGATACTCCTGAAAATGAGGAAATGAAATTATCCATTCAGTTCGAGATCATTGAGAATCAGATTGATTCAGCTATCTATCTGAATTATGCAACAGAGCACGATCTTTTACCAACGATGTCAGATATTGAACAAACAATATCTGCTGAAATCGAAGAGCAGGCTTTAAATGCTGGTTCATATGAAATACTTGAAGAGAAGCTAAAAGATGAGGGAGGTATTGAAGAGCTAAGAAGAATCCTCAGGAATGACGCAAAATTTAAAGAGAGAGTTATAAAGGAAAAGGTCATCAGCAAGATACAGGAAGAGGTCAAAATCACTGAACAAGAAGCAAGGGAATTTTTTGAATCTCGACTGCTTGGTTTAGCTCAGATTGTGACTGTTTATAATCCTCAAATACATACTGAGGAAGAGATAGATAAAGCTCGTAGATACACGGAAGCAATAAAGAATAGAATTGGCAAGGAAATGACATTCGCTGAAGCCGCTGTTGAGTTTTCAGCTGATTATGAAACAGCCATGGATGGTGGTAGATTACCAGAATTGATTTCAAAGGATTATCTCATACCTGTACTTGATGAGACTGCCTACTCATTGTCAATCGGGGAGATTTCAGACGTTGTTGATACAGGTAAGTCCTTCGTGATTCTAAAGCTTGAGTATGAAACATATGTGTGGGATTATTTCTTTACCGATAATGGTACAATGCCCAAACCCGACTTCGAAGATGTGAAGCCTCAGGTTTATAAAAGGCTTCGGATGCTGAAGGAATATCAGCATGAGCAGGAATGGTATGATGAGTACAGAGACTCACTTGATATCAAGGTTTATATGCGAACATATGAGTCAAGCTCTTTAGAGGATGAGGAATCGAAAGACCGACCGACTAGTGACTAGTTTCGAATTAATCATTGAGTCAACAACATACTCTTAGTGATTCACCAGTTCGTTTATAACCTTTTTTACAGTCGATATCTCCTTGATCTTATATGCATTCCCACCGGCAAATGCAAATCCATTATCCAAATCACCCACTTGCGCGTTTAAAAGGGCATCGGCAATGCAGTAGGGACTATTCTTGTATTTACAGGTCTTAATGCAGTGATATGGGCATGTGTACGGTTTTTTTAAACCATTCTCCACATCATCCAGAAAGCAGTTCGTTATTGCTCTTCCTGGCAATCCCACAGGGCTTTCTATTATCCTGAGGTCATCCTTGGAGCAATTGGTGTATGACTGTTTAAACGATTCCGAAGCATCACATTCCTCTGTTGCAACAAACCGTGATCCCAACTGTACAGCGCTTGCACCCAGACCAATAAGTCTTCGAAGATCATCTCCAGAGTGAACACCACCACCGGCTATAACAGGTATGTTCATATCTTGAGTAACCTTTAAGACTTCATTTAGCAATCTCTCAAGACTGAAGGAAGGATCATTGATGTCCTTTGTTTTAAAACCAAGGTGACCACCTGCCATTGGACCTTCTAGAACTAATGCATCGGGTTTGCGATTGAATCTCTTCATCCATCTTCGGATGATAATACTTGAGGCTTTTGCTGATGAAATGATTGGAACAAGAGCTGTGCTTGTGTTGTTTGTCAAGTATTTAGGAAGATCAAGTGGAAGACCTGCTCCAGCAAAGATTACGTCAATTCGTTTGCTAATAGCAGTATGTACGATTTCGGAAAAGTTGCTTAGCACGCACATTACGTTAACGCCTATGATGCCTGAAGATTTTTCTCTTGCTGAAAGTATTTCTTTCTCAAGCGCACGAATAGTAGCTTGTATTGGATTTGTACGAAAGTCGGGTTCAAAGGCTCCGATTCCGGTAGCTGAGATTACGCCAACACCTCCACAGTTTGCAACAGCTGAAGCAAGCCCAGACAAAGATATTCCAATCCCCATACCACCTTGGACGATAGGAAAAGTCGGAATATGTTCACCAATTCGAAAAGTTGATCCTAACATTTTCACCTCCTTGGTGGAACGTTATCTGAAGAAGTGACACAAATGAAAGTGGATGTCTCCCTATTCGTATATTTACTTCGTTGAAACTGTAATACAATAAATCATCATCGTCGCTTGAAAGCGATACTACAGCATGATAGATCAAATTGCAACTCTAAAAATGTAAGTGATGAAAATTTGATATCTATTGACTAAAAGTCGCATCGCTGACATACTGATACGAATTGAAAGGAACAGGAGGGTACTGGTATGAGCTTGGACATGGCAAAAGCATATGATTCGAAAGAAGTTGAGGATAGGATATATGGGTTCTGGTTGGATGGTGGGTGGTTTCATTCAGAACCAGACGATTCAAAAGAGCCTTTCGTGGTCATGATGCCTTTGCCCAACGTTACAGGGATTCTTCATACAGGGCATGCTCTCAACAACACACTACAGGATCTTGTTATAAGATTCCAGCGAATGAGAGGTAAGAACGCAATGTGGATGCCTGGTGAAGACCACGCTGGTGTTGCTACTCAGATCGTTGTGGATAGAGATCTCTATAAAACAGAAGGTAAGTCCAGGTTTGATATTGGAAGGGATGCTTTTACAAAAAGGGTGTGGGAGTGGAAAGAGAAACACGGAGATATAATAATTAATCAGCTCAAAAAACTAGGTGTCTCTTGTGATTGGGATCGTTTCACATTTACCATGGATGAGGATTATCAGATAGCTGTAAGGGAGGCTTTTTGTCATTACTTTGAAAAGGGTTACATATACCAGGGAGATCGTGTTATAAATTGGTGCCCATACTGTCAAACCGCAATATCCGACATTGAAGTTGAGCACGAGGATGTTAACAGCCATCTTTGGTATGTCAAATACCCGTTTGCAGACAACCATGAAGACGGGTTGATAGTTGCAACCACTAGACCAGAGACAATGCTTGGTGATACGGCTGTTGCAGTCAATCCAGATGATGGCAGATACACACATTTGAAAGGTAAACAAGTTACTCTACCAATAGTTGAGAGAGATATTCCTATCATCGAGGATGACTACGTTGGAATTGAATTCGGTACGGGAGTCGTAAAAATAACTCCCGCACACGACCCAAATGACTTCCAGGTGGGGACAAGACACAAACTGCCAATGCCAATTATCATGGGACCAGACGGTCGACTGACCGATGTACCCGATAGGTATAAGGGTTTGACGATGTTAGAAGCGAGGAAGAAGATCGTATCTGAATTGGAAGAGAGAGAACTGCTTGTCAAAATTGAAGATCACAAGCATTCAGTTGGTCATCACGATAAATGCAAAACCACTGTAGAACCACTTCTTTCAAAACAGTGGTTCATGAAGATGGATAAACTGGTAAAGCCAGCTATCGATGCTGTTGAAAAAAGGAAAGTTGAGTTTATACCTGACAGATGGAGTAAGGTATATTTTGATTGGATGAACAACATACAGGATTGGTGTCTGTCACGCCAGAGCTGGTGGGGACACCGTATGCCTATCTACTACTGCAGAGACTGTGAACATGTTTTTGTCTCAAGGGAAGAGCCACATGTATGCTCGAAATGTAAATCCTCCACAATAAGACAAGAAGAAGACTCTCTAGATACTTGGTTCTCATCAGCACTTTGGCCATTTGCCACACTTGGTTGGCCGAAAGAGAGTAAAGAACTGGAATACTACCATCCCGGTGCTGTGCTGATAACGGGTTATGATATTATTTTCTACTGGGTTGCAAGGATGATATTCTCAAGCCTTGAGTTCATGAACGATGTACCTTTCAAATATACTTATATGACTGGACTCATTCGTGATGAGAAGGGCAGAAAGATGAGTAAATCGCTCAAAAATGCCATTGATCCCATGGAAGTAATTGAGAAATATGGGACAGATGCGATGCGTTTTACGCTAATGTTCCTATCGGCCCAAGGTGGTCAAGACATAAAACTGGGAGACACGGTTCTGACAGATGGCAGAAACTTCGTAAACAAGCTATGGAATGCTTCAAGATATACACTCATGAATCTTGAGGATATGCAACCAGGCAATCCCGGTGATTTGTCGTTTATTGACAGATGGATAGTGTCGAGATTAGCCGAAACAGCAAAAGTCGTTACAGATGCCTTTGAGACATATGATATCGCCAAAGGTGCAAGGGCAATGTATGATTTCTTCTGGACGGACTTTTGTGACTGGTATATCGAGCTATCCAAACTACCAATCAGAATGGGTAGGGTAGATAAAATCAGAACACAGAGAGTGCTTTACCTCTGTCTGGAAACCATACTCAAACTTCTGCATCCAGTAATACCATTTGTAACAGAGGAGATATGGCAGAAACTACCATTCAGACGAGGTGAGACCATCATGACACTCGATTGGCCGAATGTGGATTCACTACCTGTTGACAATCAAGCTGTATCTGAAATGGACAAGATACAGTCAGCTATTAAGACGATCAGGAATCTCAAGGCTCAGCTAAGGATTCACCAGAAGGTCGTAACATGTTTGTTTAATGCACTAAATGATACAAGAGAACTGCTCACCAGAGAGAAGTCGCAGATAAAAATAATGGCTAAGATAGATGATTTCAGCTTTGCAGATGAAAAGCCATCGGGGATGGTAGCTACGGCCTCATCTGACATGAAGTTCTTCCTGGACATTGAGGGTGAGATTGACGTAAAAGAAGAACTAGCTAGGGTTAAATCCAAGATCAAGAAAACACAGATTGAGATTGATAAGTTGAACTCTCTGCTTTCCAGAGAAAGCTTCATAAATAGTGCTCCAGAGGCGGTTATTGAGAAGAATAAATCCAAACTCTATGAGTTAAATGTACAAAAGGATAACCTTAAAGAATTGATGAAAACGCTGTCTGTGTAACCTGAAATAGTATTGATCGAAGTCAAAATAATCTAGATAAATACAAGTATTTTACAATCAAGATCGCTGTGGTGTCAAATGGGTGGATTCTGTATAAAATTATGTAGATTGTGATAATGGTATATCACACACTGATATTTAAATAAATATTAGTGTAAATATTATAATTATATACACTAGTATCCATGATGATAATATGATAATAATTATGTCAATAGGGAAGAATACTTCTATTACAGGTATTATAATCGTTATTCTCTAATAACTAAAGACATGAAGCTGTTTTTAAGTTATAAAATTTAACCATATACCACTTGTATGACCATCGTCATGAATATATGTTGTGAATGTGATAATACTTCCTACTAAGGAGAGAAACGAATGAAAAGAATGAGAGTTGTTTTGACGGCAGTACTTATTGTCGCTTTGGCGATCACCGCAATTTCTTGTGGTGCAGAGAAAGAGCCAGAACCAGTGAATGATAACACAAATACCAAACTCAATACAATCTCCATCAAAGGTTCAGACACCATGCTTCACATCAACACAAACATGGCTGAAGCTTTCATGAATGCATATGCCGGTTCAAAGCTAACAGTCGCAGGTGGTGGTTCTGGAACAGGCATTTCAGCAATGATGAACGGTACAGTTGATGTCGCCGCTGCATCCAGGAAGATGAAAGACAAAGAGAAGACCGCTATCGAAGACAAGGGTGAGTCAGTAGTAGAGCACATCATCGCACGTGACGGAATCGCAGTTGGTGTCCATCCCAATAACCCAATCTCCGAACTTACCGTTGCCCAGATTGGTGACATCTACACCGGCAAGATCACAAACTGGAAAGACGTTGGTGGAAACGATGCCAAGATAGTAGCCCTATCAAGGGATAATTCCTCTGGCACCTATGCCTTCTTTCAGGAGAAGGTCTTAAACAAAGAAGACTACAGAGCAGATGCAAAGCTTATGGCATCCAACTCCGCTATAGTAGCAGAGCTTCAGCAGAACGAGAATGCAATCGGCTACATCGGTCTTGGTTATGCCGCAGAGGCTGGCAACACCATAAAGACCCTTGGCGTTTCAGAGGCTGGAAGCCCCTACGTCAAGCCATCACAGAAGACCGTTGCAAGCGGAGAGTACTCAGTGGCACGTCCACTTCACCTCTATGTGCTTGGTTCAGCAGGTGAAGGCATCCAGACATTCATCGACTTTGTTTTCTCACCAGAAGGACAGAAGATCGTAGAAGAAATAGGCTTTATACCTGTAGGTTCAAAAGGTTCAGTTGATGCAAGTGATATTAATATCTCCATCAAAGGTTCAGACACCATGCTTCACATCAACACAAACATGGCTGAAGCTTTCATGAATGCATATGCCGGTTCAAAGCTAACAGTCGCAGGTGGTGGTTCTGGAACAGGCATTTCAGCAATGATGAACGGTACAGTTGATGTCGCCGCTGCATCCAGGAAGATGAAAGACAAAGAGAAGACCGCTATCGAAGACAAGGGTGAGTCAGTAGTAGAGCACATCATCGCACGTGACGGAATCGCAGTTGGTGTCCATCCCAATAACCCAATCTCCGAACTTACCGTTGCCCAGATTGGTGACATCTACACCGGCAAGATCACAAACTGGAAAGACGTTGGTGGAAACGATGCCAAGATAGTAGCCCTATCAAGGGATAATTCCTCTGGCACCTATGCCTTCTTTCAGGAGAAGGTCTTAAACAAAGAAGACTACAGAGCAGATGCAAAGCTTATGGCATCCAACTCCGCTATAGTAGCAGAGCTTCAGCAGAACGAGAATGCAATCGGCTACATCGGTCTTGGTTATGCCGCAGAGGCTGGCAACACCATAAAGACCCTTGGCGTTTCAGAGGCTGGAAGCCCCTACGTCAAGCCATCACAGAAGACCGTTGCAAGCGGAGAGTACTCAGTGGCACGTCCACTTCACCTCTATGTGCTTGGTTCAGCAGGTGAAGGCATCCAGACATTCATCGACTTTGTTTTCTCACCAGAAGGACAGTCAATAGTCAACGATATTGGTTTCATTCCTGTTAAGTAGACCAGTAAGTTAGTATATTATGGTTACAAAACGGTCCAGAAAAACTGGTTCGGACAGAAACAAGGGTGGGTTGTCAGAGAAACTGACAACCCTGCCCGTTATCGGTGGCTGGTTCCAGAGGTTTTTGAAACGTTATGGTGACAATGCTGTCAAATATTTCTTTATGGCCATGGCATCAACAAGCGTTATAATAGTCGCGTTGATATTCTTTTTCCTGTTCAAGGAAGGCACACCATTTTTCTGGAAGCATAACGTAGGTAATCTTCTGACTGCTGATTGGATTCCAGTCAGACCAGAAGGCGTTGTCCCAAGCTTCGGGATATTACCATTGATCGTTGGTTCATTACTCGTAACCACAACAGCTACCATATTCTGTGTTCCGCTTGGGATATTCAGTGCTGTCTATATATCAAAGATAGCTGGCAATATTGAGCGAGAAGTATTAAAACCATTCCTAGAGTTGCTGGCTACTATCCCTTCAGTTGTCTTTGGCTTCTTTGCGCTGGTCGTAATTGTACCCATCGTTCAACGAATATTTGGTTTGTCTACAGGCATGACTGCATTTACAGGAGTAGTGATTCTGACACTCATGGCTTTACCCACGATAATAACAATCTCTGAGGATTCAATAAGAGCAGTTCCTCAGTCATACAGACAAGCTTCACTTGCTCTCGGTGCGACAGAATACCAAACTACATGGAAGGTCATTGTTCCCTCTGCGATGTCTGGGATAATTGCGGCAGTGATGTTAGGTATCGGACGAGTGATAGGCGAGACTATGGCTGTTTTGATGGTAACAGGAAACTCCAGAGCATTAACTTTTAATCCACTCGAATCTGTGAGAACGATGACGGCAACGATTGCCGCTGAGATGGGTGAAGTTGTTTATGGTGATGTCCATTACAACGCGTTGTTTATAATAGGCATCGTATTGTTGTTGTTTACGTTTGGACTCAACATGATTGCCCAAAGATTCCTGCGATACAAAGAGGTAGCGTGATGAAGAGACCAAAAGAAGAGATAATGAAGTGGGTTCTCAGAATAATCACCTACTCAATAGTGGCTGTCACTCTCTATCTTGTACTTGACATTATAATCGGTGGACTGCCAACGATCAGCTGGGAATTTCTAACTGCGATGCCCTCAAAGGCAGGTGTTGAAGGTGGGATTGGTCCTGTAATACTGGGCACATTTTACCTGATAACCGGTACTATTGCAGTTGCAGTGCCTCTGGGTATAGCATCTGCTATATACCTTGCTGAGTATGCAAAGCCCACCCGGTTCACCAGACTCATAAGATTGGCTATTATTACGCTATCCGGTGTACCATCAATTGTATTCGGTCTATTCGGTTTGGGTTTGTTCGTTCTTGTGTTTGGATTGAGCACATCTGCTATTGCAGGTTCACTTACACTGGCATGCCTTATTCTGCCGACTATCATAGTTGCATCAGAGGAATCGATCAAAGCTGTTCCAAGGTCTTTCCGTCAGGGAGCATTGGCACTTGGGGCTACAAAGTGGCAGATGATAAGAACACAGGTTCTTCCATACTCGATACCTGGCATGATGACGGGATCTATCCTTGGTATAGGAAGGGCGGCAGGTGAGACTGCGCCCATTATGTTTACGGCAGCAGTTTTTTATTCACAGTCAGTTCCCTCCTTCACCAGTCCAGTCATGGCTCTTCCGTTCCATCTGTTTACACTTTCTACACAGGTTCCTGACTTTAAAGCTGTCAAACCAATGCAGTATGGAACAGCACTTGTGCTGATATGCTTGGTCCTTCTCTTCTCGATTATCGCAATATCGGTTCGAGCGTTTTACAGGAGTAGATATAAATGGTAGATGATAAACACGTTGTAAAAACAGAAAACCTGAATTTCTATTATGGTAACAATCGTGCACTAACGAACATAAACCTAAATATACCTAGAAAAAAGGTTACAGCACTAATAGGGCCATCAGGATGTGGTAAATCAACCTTTCTAAGAACACTCAATCGAATGAATGACATTATAGACGACACAAAGGTTGATGGTTTGGTTGAGATTGATGGAGAAAACATCTATAGGAAACACACCGATGTGGTAGCCGTTAGAAAGAAAGTCGGTATGGTGTTTCAGAAACCCAATCCATTTCCAAAAACGATTTATGACAACATTGCATACGGTCCTCGTATTCATGGCGTGAGAAAGAAAGATCTTTTGGACGAGATAGTTGAACGAAGCTTAAAAATGGCTGCACTTTGGGACGAGGTTAAAGATAGTCTCATGAAGCAACGAGGAACCGAACTCTCAGGTGGACAACAGCAAAGGTTGTGTATCGCCAGAACACTGGCAGTAGATCCTCAGGTTGTGCTAATGGATGAACCCACTTCAGCTCTTGATCCACAGGCAACAACAAAGATTGAGGAGCTCATCACACACCTTGCAGAGAAGTTTACAATCGTTATAGTGACACACAACATGCAACAAGCGGGTAGGATTTCTGACTATACTGCATTCTTCTACAAGGGTAAAATGATCGAATTTGGTGAAACCGATCAGTTGTTCACAGTTCCAAAGGAGAAGATGACTGAATCTTACCTGACCGGTAAATTCAGTTAGATAAGGAGATGTTTATGAGAGCACATATTGGGAAAGCCATGGATGAGCTTCAGGAAAAATTTATTGAGGAGACCAAGCTTGTTTTGTCAAGTGTCGAGAAAAGTATAGAATCATTGCTCAAGAGAGATAAATCGATCGCTGAAGTTTTGTCGGAAGCAGATAAAGAAATAGATTCAATGGAAGTAAAGCTGGAAGAGGACTGTCTCAGAATAATTGCACTTCATCAACCTGTTGCAATGGATTTAAGAATACTCTCTGCAGTATTGAAGATAAACAATGACCTTGAGCGAATTGCAGACCTTGCAGTCAACATATCTGCAGATGTTGCCAGACTCTCAGATGAGTTTGAAATCCCTTATGACTATTCGGATATGGCGAGTAAATCTTTGGAAATGCTTAGACTTTCTTTGACAGCTTTTATTGACCTTGATGGAGACCAATCGAGAAAAGTATGTATAATGGATGACTCTGTTGATGATATGAAACTAGATGCTATCAACAAGATAACAGAAGCCATGATCAAGGGACCTAATCACACTGCAGACATGCTGATGATGATAGCTATAGGTAGTAGGTTTGAACGAATAGCTGATCTTTCAACAAACATCGCTGAAGAGGTTGTCTACATTGTAGAAGGTAAGGTTATTAGACACCATCAGTTATAGTCATTCTTTCATCACTTCAGAGTAAAAAGCAGAAATCAGTTGGGAATAGTTAATTCTTGATAGAATGTGAATTGAATTCTAGGGTCAATATTATTGTCTTTTCTTTTTCGACCCACTGAGAACCGCATCATTTGTGAATGCAAAGATGGGGGTGGACATGAAGAAGCAAATCAATAGAGTAATGAGCAGACTTCAAAAAGAGCTTATGAAAGAAGATTCTTTAGTTGAGAGCAGTGTTGAGCTGGCAATTGATTCCGTATCAAAAAAGGACAAAACAACTGTAGAGTTTCTTGTGAAGCTCAATGACAATGTAAACAAGAGAGAGATTGAGATAGAGGAGTCATGTCTTCAAATTATTGCGATGCACCAACCTGTGGCAATTGACCTAAGAACGCTTTCTTCTGTTATGAAGATAAACAGCAACCTAGAGAGAATATCAAGTCATGCTTTGAGCATCTCATCTGATGTAGCAAAGATGACCGATGGTTTTGATATTCCCTATGATTTTTCTGATATGTCAACAAGCACTCTTTATATGCTTAAACAGGCTCTAACAACATTGATCGAATTTGATTCTGAAGAAGCAAAAAATATATGTGCAATGGATGACAAGGTTGATGATATGAAACTCGACGCCTTGAAAACAGTTGCGAGTTTGATGTCTCAGCATATAGGCAATACAAATGATATGTTGCTGGTCGTGGGAATAGCCGGGAGATTAGAGAGAATTGCTGATCTATCCACAAACATCGCAGAAGCGATTGTATATGTAAATGAAGGCAAGATCATAAGACATGGTATGTATAAGGGTAGTGTTTTAGCTGATTAGTGTTAATTTGAATTTTTGATAAATGGACCTTTATACCTGGTGTATCCAGCTGAATCTTTTTTACCATGCTTAGATTGAATGGCCTCCCTCGGGCAGAAGCTGTAGCAACGCATGCATAAAATACAGTCACCACCAAAGCTGGGAATACCATCTACCATATCAATGTTTCTTACTGGACAGTCCCTAGCACATAATCCACAACCAATGCAGTTTTCATCAGCATAAAAATCAACCATTGTTGTGTGATCAGCTTTTCTCTGGCTTCTATCACTCCACTTAGAAAACCAAGTATTGCCCTCTTCATAGTAATCTACATTGGCAATTCTTTCCGCCAGTTTTACAATCTTTCTCTCTGCTTTCTTCAGTTTGCCTTCAATATGCTTTCCGTTCCTGATTGGAATCCATCCGAAAGGTGGTAGGTTTATGTTATTGGGCATGAAGACTGTAGCAAAAAGATACGGATTATAGCCTTTTTTCTTCATCGGTTTGCAGTAGTCTGCAGGAGTATGACCACCAAACAACCAGGCAGAGCTGACAGCGAAAAGATGAGTATTATTGCCGTCTGGAAGGGAGGACATGAATTCAGACATTGGTTTGGGTGCGATAGAGGTGTGAATTGGGAAAAGAATGCCAATCTGGTCTATCGTATAAGGTTTGATATCTCCAGCAGAGGCTTTTTCTATTGAGGTTGCACCTGCTTGAATACCTTTTTCCTTTAGTAGCTCAACAAGCTTCAGTGAGACCCACTTCGTGTTGCCTGTACCAGAGAAGTAATACATTTCGATTCTACTCATGTTTGTTCCTCAGTATATGGGTCCCATGTTTTCCTCCGATTAATCTGATAGATTCTAGTCATGAGTGTATGTCAAAATGATCTCTTTTGTATCTCGAAACCATTCCACTTCGCAACCTATAGACTCAGCTAAGAACCTCATAGGTACCATTGTTCGACCCTTTTTAATTGCGGGTACGACCTCTGTATTTTCCTCATCAATCTGCTTCTCCTCCCCATTTATAACTGCAATGGGTCCACCTATCCACATATCAACTGTTATATTACCAAGGGTGCACCTCACCTTTCTTTGGGTTCCATCCCATGACGTTTGCCCACCCAGTGGTTCTAGTACATATCTGGCAGGAAGCATTGTTCTTCCAGAATATACATCTGGGGCAACATCCATTGATTTATTATCAGAATTCACTGTATATTGAGTGTTGCCAATCTTGAATTTCAAGATTGTCTCGTCCTTTATTTGAGGTTCTTCTTGATGAACATTGCCATTTCCGGGAGTCGTATCATTTTTCTCATATGGTTTGTAACATACTACATCCTTGCCAACTGTTGTTATGATTCTACCATCTGCAATAACCATTCTGCTTGCAAGCAGTTCTGTTTCCTTTATTATCTCACCAGTTGAAGCCGACAGGATAATCATCTTTCCGTTCTTGCTGGCAAAGATTCTATCACCCCATACGATAAGTCCGTTATCTCTGTCCAGCGATTCCCTGTTCCGCCATAATGAATCCCCAGTGTCCGTATCCAAGCAAAGTACCTGTCTGTCTGTCTGTCAAGACGTATAACTTGTTCTCCAGTGTGTAGAGAAAATCCTCCGGCGTAAGAGTGCTTCTTTCCATCTTATGTAACCATTTGAGTTCACCCGTTAACGCTCTGTAACAATAGAGTCTGTAACCACTCGCTCTGGCATAAACCCTACCATTGTGGATGATTGGTTGACCAAACTTAATGCTCTGTGAAGATTGCCAAAGGATTTCGCCTGTGTATGCAGACAAACAGATAATGCATTTATTTGAATCTAAGGTTACAAGCATTCCGTCTGAGCATATGGGATCTGTATATGGGTATACACCATCCATCCTCCAGATAATTTCGCTTGTTTGTGGATTTATACAATGAAGTCTGTCAATTGTGAGATTGGTTGCCACATGGTGAGACACGAAGTAAACGTATCCGTCGAATATAAAGGGTGAAGATATAAAGCTTGGGTGATAATGGTATCCAAACTCCCAAGTCTGGGAACCATTAATGCGAGAAATAGCTCTGAATACACCATCCTGTGTTCCTGAAAAGATAGTACTGTTATTCATGCACAATGAACCAGTTGGCTTGTTTGAAACCTCTGCCTGCTTGATGATTTTACCGTTATCTAGTTGAAGCGTGGTTAGTATTGATTTGTCATCTCTTTCTGATGAAGATCCATAATAAACCTTGTTGTTTGCAACAATTGGTGATGTTGGAATATAGTCATTTTCAGCTACCCATGCGAGTTCATATTCATCAGTATCAAGCAGACAATCAACAAAGCTAATACTCATGTATCCTCTGTCCATATACCATCCACATGGATCAGAATCCTCGGTTATCTCTTTGACAGGTGCCTGCTCAGGTGGGTAGGGATCAGTTGGTGGAAGTGGTTCGGGATTTGGATCATGACTTTCGTCAATGATCGTGTCACTTACTTTCTTTGGTTTCAAACCATAACAAAATGTGCAGTTACCACCGAAAAGATAGAACACTTTACCATTTGAATCGTTGTAGAAATCATCATCGTCTATAAGCATTTTCTTGACTGGAACCTCTGTAGGGAAACTCCATAATTCTGTGCCAGTTAGCGGATCTATTGCACAGACGAAACTCTTCTTCCCTTTTGATCCAGCGGCATAATATACACCATCTATTAATTCCTTGTGCTTATAGCCTTTTCTTATCTGATACTTACTGTTGTCTATTCTCCATATCTCCTCTTGTTTGATTAAATCCAATCCGACAATATCACAAAATTCAGAATCAGTCTGATATTCTTCATATACAAGTACGGACTCATGTCTTCTTAGTGTGTCAACATAGCCTTTTGTATCATAACTCCACTTTTGTTCACCATCGAATCTGTTCAGGCAGTTTATAATGTCTATGTTGTAACCTCTTGATGCTACAAGCAAACTGTTATCCCATAAAACAGGATTGCCAGAGACCTCAGGTGCAAGAGAGTCGAATGTCCATTGAATTGTTCCATTTAATATATCAGTACAGCTGAGTTTTGCATTTACCCAGTATAGATAATTTCGTGAATAATTACCTAAGAAACTTGAATATTCGGAGGTACTTTCATCAATCACTCTATCCCATTTAATCCACCCATCGTTTGCATCGAGCGCGAAAACCTGTCCAGAGCAGTTACCAACATATAGTATTCCATTTACTAGTCTAAGACTCAGAGGACATTCAAGATCCCCAAATCCTTTGATTTGATTTTTGCTCATCCAGTCACGTTTTTTTGTATTTATATCATATCTTGTGACAGTATGAAAAGGAATCCACATTTCATCACCAATAGTTGTCATATATATTTTACCATTATGTGCTATGTATTGATAGCCGTATGTATCTTCATAATCTACTCCAATATGTCTTTCATGATTCCAAAGGTTTTTGCCAGTTTCTTTATCCACATATTCAAGGAACACATTGGCAATTAAACCTGAGCTATCAGTATACTCGCTATCTTCATATACAACAAATACATTTCCATTATGAGTTGTAACTGGTTCAAACCCACATCTCTTCCAGATCAGACCAATATTCTTACCATGCATTATAATATCATCACCCTCAAGAGGTGGATCCGGTTTAGGAACTGGCTCTGAACCAGGGGAAGGTTTTACTGACAAACAAGTGATATCTCCATTTTCTGAGGTTAAAAAAATCCGTTCACCTACAACTGCTGGGGATGTTCTGCAGTTTGATTCAATGTTACATTCCCAGAACACCTTGCCTTCTTTGGCTAAGTCAAGAATAAAGAGATGGCCTTTATTGTCAGCAACAAAGACAGTGGTTCCCTTTATAAATGGTGAGTTATTAATACTGTCAACATCAAGCTTTGTTGACCATATAATTACTCCATCCCGCCTTCGAATAAGATAGACATTACCTCTTGTTGATATGGTAACGATATGTGATTTTGAAACACAGGCAGATGATGAGAAACCCTTATCAATGTTTATAAACCAATAGATTTTTTCTGGGTCATTGCTGTCCATGGAGGCTATGGAACCATCCTGAAACAGAAGGTATAGGTGATCTTCGAAATAGGATGGAGCTGATGCAATATTACACAAGAAACGTTTACTCCAAACAACCGTTCCGTCATCAAAATCCAGACAATAGAGTTGTTTCATGTTGTCAGCAAACACGACTCCCACCTCTGTTATGCATGGAGAAGTGGTCACAATATCATCAGCAATTCTTGACCAGAGAATCCTGCCGTCATGAGTATCAAGACAAGCTATCAACGCATTCTCTGTCGCTGTGTATAGCTTATCCTTGTGGATGAAAGGTGACGCGGAGATTGGTCCATCAAGATCCTTTACCCATACTATCCCCCCAGTTCCTATATCCAAACAGTACACACTGCCTTCTTCTGAAAAAGAGCATACAAACATCTTGGTCTTGGAAATACAAGGAGTAGAAACAACCCTAACCCCAATATCCTTTCGCCAGATCATTGTACTTGAAAAGGAGTCAAAACGGTATGCAATACCACTTCTGTCCACAACAAAAACACTGTCATGGTTTGCAACCGGTCCAGCATAGAATCCCTCATCGGTATTCCTTGACCAATAAACACCCAAATCATCTATGCTGAAATTAAAATCGTCCTCAATGTATTGAGTTCTTGCATTGTTACCGCCTTGACAAGACCATGAATCACTCTCCTCTGCAACACCATTATCACAAGGTGTTGAAGTGATTATCAACACCAAAATCAATATGATCAAAGATATCCTTTTCATCAGAGCCTCCTCTATTACCAACTGTATTATTTTTAGGTCATTACATCCATTAAGACAACAGGAATATTTGTTAAAATATGATATATCTTATTAATAAAGCTAAATGATGATAAAATAAATAATACAACCATACTACATTTCTGATTTGTAGATCAGATAACAAATCAAATTAGGTGTAATATTTGTATTACTTCTCCTAAGGATAGACTATCTCAATGGCTTCTTCGGAGGCTATCCAGTTTACATCAGCACCGAGAGCTTCACATGAGAACCTGATTGGGAGCATTGCCCTATCGTTTACAATTGTTGGATAGAGGAAAGGTGATTCGCCACCAGGTACAGCTTGCCCAGTCACTAGGATGTTTTTTCCATTTATTCTTGCCATATTACTATTCTTTGGATCATCCCTAAACCACAACTGAAGGAAGTTACAACCTAGTTTTATGTCTACTCTTCTCTCATCATCAATCCATTCAACTTTTGCGCCGAGTGTTTCGAGTATCGCTCTGACTGGCATGTATGCGTTGCCTGCAAGCTCTGCTGGGAGAGGTGGCGACTTCGTTGTGGGCATCGGGTCAAGGTCATCCACCTGCTCGTTGTTTATGACAAACTTCGGGCTGTTTGGCCACAGCTTGAGCCTCACAGTATTGGCTACAAGAAGGGTAATCTCTTTAGTAGTCGAGTTACCTATAGCATCCTCAGCCTTAATGGTAACATTTGTTGCTTCCCCACTGAGCTCAACCTCTCCTTTATATATTGCTAAACCATCATCAGTTACTCTTATAAAGTCAGCTATATACCCATCAATGTACACCTTAACCGAAGCCTCTGTTTTTACTTTAATTGAAACACTCTCATATGGTTTATAAACAGAACACATACTCGGCGACACAACATCAATATTTGGAGGGGTGTTGTCACGTATGATGGTGTAGACCATCTCAATCTCATTGCATGCCT
>CAZTGD010000004.1:0-78256 GCA_964613055.1 uncultured Caldisericales bacterium
GCTGATCTAGCGCCGTTATACAGTATGCTCTACGATTGGTTTTGTTTTGATCCAGATATTGGTATTGAGGCTATGCCTTCTGAAGGAAATTCTATAGAGAAGGTCAAGGATAATTCATCTTTCTTTGAAGGAGGATTAGAATCACCTCTGATCCTAAACACAGTCAGTACAAACGAACCTGATAATTGCAATTGGGAAGAAATGATCATCGATGATAATGTCATTATTCACGCAAAAAGTGAAGATGATATAGATATACTTTGTACCAATATGCAACATGTCTACCTCTCATCCAGGATTGATGTAGAATCTGAAAGTGAATTAAGGTTTTTGTATAATCTGATAGCATATAATCTGAGATCCAGGACAGATGCAATGGTATCGCTATCTGGTATTGAATCAATTCCACCACTTCCAACGGTCGGTGAGGATATGGAGATAAGAGTTGTTGTAGAAAACTCTGGTAACACAGAGCTTCATGATGTAAAGGTAACCATAGAAGAATATGATCTTGAAGACTATATAGAGTCTATAGATAAAGATGAATCAGGAGAAGTAGTATTTGCAGTAAAGGCTCCAGATAGTGAAGGTTTGCTAGAGATAACGCCACGTGTATATGCAGATGGTGATACAAATCCAGTCAATGATTCAACAACTCTAAGAATTCGAATAAAAGAGGCAGCTAAAGAATCAAACATTGAGATTGAGCAGTTAAACGTTGCTGAAGGTGATATTCTGCCTTGTGTAAGATTTACACTCGAAGGAGTAACAGAGCCAAATACATTTTTAAACGCTAACGGCAATATTGGTAGAGCCGATACCTCTGGTAGATTCAAGATACCTTTCAAACCTACTTCCACATCATCAATCTCAATCCATTCAAATACTCCTAATGGAGAGACAGGTAAACTTGAGATTCCGTGTGCCTTTGAAAAAGGTGGGAGTATTGGATGTATGAAGGATTCCAATTACTTTGTCACTTCAACAAACTTTGTCAGGAAGACAACAGAGCCTGTTTTGAAAGAAATCGATGAGATTCTATATATCAACATTGATGAAGCGTCTGAGTATATTGGTATGACTTTCGAAGGTGATACTGAAGAATGGTTTCTTACCGGAGATGTTGTTGAGTATATGTTTGATTCGAAGAAAAATGTTATAAAAAAAACGATTGGCAATTGGGTTGATGAAATTCAAGTTGAGTCTAATTCAATTGTTGAAACCGGTGTGTACATCCCCTTGAAATTGTTACCAAGTTTATCATGTAACGTTGATTATGACGATGAATCATCTTCCTTAATGATTCAATTTCCAAAGAGTCGAAACCATCCTTTTTTCAATAGATCAAGCCTTTCATCGAATAACAATCCTTACAGTGATCTTGAGATTCCATCAGAAGCTAATTATGGTAAACCGAGTTTAGTATCTTTTGGGCCTTTGGATGGTGAAATAGCGAATCTTACATCGTTCCAGGTTACATCTAAGATGCTGTATCTTTGGACATACAGGGGAATACAAGAATGGACAAAGGATGGTGAATTATTAAGGGTTAAAGGCTTCCCAGCAACTCTCGCAAAAGATCTTGATGTGACATGGGCTCAATTATACCATGCATCGAGTAGTTCATACAACGGTCCGTTCGTTGATTTCTTTATTACATCAACTGGTGGATTGATGGTCGTCACGTCTGAAAGGCTGGCAATTTACAACAGAGATTGGGGTCTTGTCAATCTTATAGAGTTTTCTGATAATATGGATGTTGATTCAGCTCAGGTGGACAATGAAAGCAATCTCTTTATTTTTGATGAGTATACAAACTGCTATGTATATTCAGATGATGGAGAGTTATTGGGTGATTTTGAGTTGATCAATACTGATGGGCAGAGGATTGATGATCCAGTAATAGTAAAAGTCACACCAGGTGGTCACCTAATAGTTGTGGAATCTGAGTATTCATATGGATACAATTACGGTGCTTATTCATGGCACATCTATAAGTACGATTCAAATGGTCAAATAACTACAGAAAAGCATTTTGAGATTGACGAAGAGGAACAGTCAGAAGAGGAAATACCAATGATCCCCGATTATATTATACCTGATTATGATGGATCATACTGGATCATAATTACATCATGGAAAGGGACGACCATAAGACATTGGGATTCTGAATTCGAAGAAATTGATGTACAAATAATGGATTTACGGTTTCAGTCAGTTACAAACCTACGAATGAGTGATGATGGTCGCTTATTCATAAGTGGTTCATTTGATAACCCAAATGATTCAATTCAAGAGTCTTTTGCTGTAATGACTTTGGATCATGAATTGAATGACGAATACATGATTCCAAAAGCTGAAAGAAGCAGTAAAGAACGCTTTTATTATCCTGATCAACTTATATACGACCCAGTAGGTAATTTGGTAACCATAGATAATACAGAGATAAGGGAATATGATAAGATGGGTTCTTATGTGGAAGATATTCTATTCAAGGATGATAAAGGAGAGATGATCCCTGTTGGGTGGCTTACTTATGGTGATGAGTATGTTTATGGTATTGTTGATGTTTACGGTAGTAATGAAATAGTAATTGCTGATACTAATTATAAGATAATCAGATCAATACCACTGGTTGTAGAGGAGACAGAAGATAAGAACGAGTTTTCATTATATCCCGACAATCTTTCTGTTGATGAAGATGATGGTGAGATATTTGTGTTAGATGCTTATGAGACGAATGTAATACAAGTCATTCCAAATTATCTCAACAATGAAGAAGATATAGAAAAAATAGAAGTGAAAAGATCATTCGGTTCAAGAGGGATTGGTGAAGGTAAGATAAACAACCCGAAGTATCTTCGAATGTATGGCGATAAAATCTTCATACTCGATTATGGAGAAAACAAGATTGTAACATACAATACTGATGGAGAATTTCTATTTGAATTTGGTGGTAAAGGCGACACTCCAGGTAAGATAGTGAGACCATACAGTATGAGTATAGATGAGAACGGACTAATATGGATCGCTGATGCTGGGATATCAAGAATTCTTATATTCGATGTGAGTGGAACCTTTATTACATCCATTGGAGAAGAGGGAAACCTTGTTCCACCAGGAACTATAGAGAAATATAGAGCAGATCAATTTAAGCTGTTGTATCCAACTGAGGCATGTGCGAATGCAGGGCAGATAGCAATATTTGACTACTGTCACAATCGAATCATTATGCTAAGTTCACTTAAAGGCACAATGAATATGAATTTGATTCCTGAGCAGCCAGTCCTTTGTAAGAGGAAATCAGAAGTAGTTGCATCAGCGGAATTAATTATAACAAATACAGGGCCTGGTGTGCTTAAAGGCTCATTGACTTCTGAAGATGAGAACCTTTCGATAGAACCAAATGAACTAGATGGCAATTTTACTGAAGTCCAACTAAAATATGACACAAAAGGTACTGAACCACAAGAATTTGTGTTTGTAAAGATAGATAGTAATGTTGGAATATCCATAATAAAAGTCCCCATAATGTCGAAGAAAATAGACTTTACCATAAGAGCAGGTGAACATATTGGTGTAGGGGCTGATGGGATAATAAGGTTATCGGTAAAACCTGTTGAACAAGGTGGAGATTGCTTCGTTGCCACTGCTGACTTAGAAAGATTAATACCGTTAGAAGGTATTATTTCCAATTCGGGAAACACTTTGAATTACACATTAGGAGATAGAGCTATTCAATTTATGGTAGGAAGCGATATAGCTAAACTTAGGATAGGTGAAGATACATTTGTGTTGCATCTACCTCAACCAGCTAAAAACATTACAGACAAATCAATACTCGTCCCACTCAGTGTGATGGCTAACTTTATCAGTTGTGATGTAATAATCGATGATCAAACATATAAGGTGGTAACGCGGGATTGACAATAGATAGAGAAATGCTTATGAATGGTGTGGCTTTTATGGGAGTCACCCTTTCTGATTTACAGATTGACAAGTTTGAGTTGTATTATGATATCCTCCTCAAGTGGAACAAAAAGATAAACCTGACTGCGATAACCAATTCAGATGAGGTTGTGTCCAAGCATTTTATCGATAGCCTGTCTTCAGCAGTTTTTTTTCCAAAGAATAGTCCATTCAATATCGTAGATATTGGCTCTGGCCCAGGACTCCCTGGAGTAGCACTAAAAATTGCATTTCCCAATATGAATCTGTTGTTAACAGAATCGATCGGGAAAAAAGTTCGGTTCCTTGAGCATTTATTGAAGAAACTTGATTTGACTGATGTGAATTTAGTGGGGTGTAGGGTTGAGGATATTCCCACTCTATATCCTGAATATGTAAATCGATTCGATTACACGACAGCTCGAGCGGTTGGAAGGTTGTTGTGGTTGTTGGAACTAGCTCATCCATTCTTAAAACAAAAGGGTGAGATTATTCTGTGGAAGGGAAGGGATCAGATAGCTGAGCTACCAAAGATTGAGAAAAACATAAAGATGCGTGGATTTGAGATAATCAATACTGTTCCTTATAGAATCCCACTTTGGAATATTGACCGATTTCTTGTACATTTAAGGTGCTTGTAAAACCCTATCGCTGGCAGTAACATAGCAATCGATTCAGAAAGCTCCAGGAGGATTACCCATGAAGGGTTTTAGAGGACGAATAAAAGCGATAAATGACCAGGTTGAAAACCACATAAAGAATGATCACCTTTTTTATCACAAGGAAATTGAGGAGCATCACGGTCAGTATGTGGTCATTGGTAGAAAGAAATATATAAATTTCACTTCATACTCGTATCTTGGTCTTCTCGGACACCCAAGAATAGGTAAGGCTGCCAAGGATGCGATAGAGAAATATGGATCAGGAACTCATGGAGTCAGGATATTGGCGGGTACGACCAGTTTGCATGTTGAGCTCGAAAAAAGGATAGCTGAATTTAAAAACACAGAAACAGCAGTCGCTTTTTCGTCTGGATATGTGGCAAATCTAACCACAATTTCTACAATGTGCGGTAGAGGTGACGCCATATTCTGCGATATGATTAACCATGCCTCTATAGTTGATGGTTGTCTTCTTTCAAGCGCTAAGTTCGTGAGATTCAAACACAATGATATGAGCGATCTTAGAAAGAAGCTTGAGGAGACCGAAGCTATTGGTCGCATGATAGTCGTTGATGCTGTGTTTTCAATGGATGGAGATATTGTGCCTCTTCCTGAAATTATAGAACTGGCAAAAGAATTTGATTGTCTTGTATACGTAGACGAAGCTCATTCTACTGGTGTACTCGGTGAAAATGGGCATGGCATAATGGAGCATTTTGGTCTGACCAATGGCGTGGATATTCAAATGGGAACCCTATCCAAGGTAATCCCAGCAGTCGGTGGATATATTGCAGGTAATAAGGAGGTTATTAACTGGCTCAAGTACCAATCAAGAGCTTTCGTATTTTCAGCAGCATTGCCACCTGGAGCAACAGCCGCTGCGAAAGCATCCTTTGATGTCATTGATGACGAGCAGTGGAGGGTTGTCAAACTAAGGGAGAACATAGATTATTTCATTAAATCACTCAACCAGACTGGTTTTGATACAGGGAACACAGAAACAGCTGTTGTGCCAATTATACTTAAAGATGAGTGGAGAACACTTGAGGCAACAAGAGAATTATTCAACAAGGGTATTTTTGTAATGCCGATACTCCAACCAGCTGTTCCTCCCAACACATCGAGGCTTAGAGCTAATGTCACAGCTGAGCATACGAAAGAGGATATCAACTACATGGTTGACACACTTGCAAATGTTTGGAAGCAGTTTGGGTTTAACGACTGAGTTCGATGAACAGAAGTAGTTCAGAGCTGGTTTCTATAGAGAAAGAACCCCAAGCGATATTACTGATTCCATGAGCTCTTAGTGGGTTCAACAGACCTGAATAACTGTATTTCAAACCTGTCATTCTAACTCGTGTAGGTCTCTTTAAGGCGAATACACTCACCTGTGAATTGGGTTTCGCTGAGAACCAGTGCTTACCTTCACTAACCGATTGAATGAGATAGCCGCCGACAAAAGCATGGATTGATGTGTTTTCAATAGAGTTTGACAGTAGGAGGTAGTTACCGTACACGTGGTCAGGTCTGTCCCCAGCAAGACCAAGAATGTGTATCTTTTCAAAGTCCTTGTCATGCAGGGAAAGGTGAGTGATTGCCAATTCTCCATCCGTATGATCTTTATCTGTTGGGTATTTGACGATTTCAATATCGAGATTGTATATCGACTCGAGACCCTCTTGTGAAATTGAATCCATATCTCCAACCACAGAATCAGGTACAAGACCTAATTCTCGAGCTGAATCGACTCCAGAATCAGCACAGCATATGTGGTCGTAGGGACTGGCTAGAGAAAGGTCGACTGGGTGTACTTTGCCCCCGAGGATGAGAAGGGCTACGCCTGCCATACTCTTTCCCCATTTACATAAGTGGCAACAAACGATGAGAGATTGATATCCCAGGGCATCTTTCCCCTCATGTCATCGGAGATTATTGTTATATCTGCTTTATAGCTATTTTCTATCACACCTCTTTTTGGACCACCAATTATCTCTGCAGAACCCTTGCTGGCTATTTGCAGTGCAACGTTGAATGGAACTGCCTCCTTGATGTTGACCGTACCGGTATCTGGGTCTCGGTCTCTTCTAGACGTTGCGGAAGCTATAGCATACAGAGGATTTGCGGTGGAAACTGGTGCATCAGAACCGAATCCAACTCTTGCTCCAGCATTTATCAGTGAAGCCATTGGATATACCCAGTTTTTAAGCGATGACCATTGCTGTTCAATGGATGATTGATCAAGGGAGATGTGGGATGGATTAAGCACTATACCGACATCCGTTTTTGCAATCCTGGAGATTGATTCAAAATTTGCACATTGAAAGTGTTCAATCGTATCAGCTTTTGTAGAATTACAATCAGTAAATGCTTTAACAGCTCTAGCAACAGCTACATCACCTATCGCATGAGTAGCAACGCCAATACTATGAGAGTGCGCTTTTTCTATTAGCATTCGTAAGTCATCATATTCGAGAAGGCTCAAACCATAAGATCCATCTATATATGGTTTGGATACGAGTGCTGATTGTGAACCGAGGGAACCATCGAGAAACAGTTTGAGCTGACCAATCCATAAGTTGTCTGAACCATTACCTGTTTTGGTTGAGATTGACACAGCCCAGTCAAGAGAATCTTTAGGGATGCAAGCACAGACACGCATCTTGATAAGGTTCTTTTGTTCCATATCAGCCAAGGTCATCAATACATCTTGACTACCAAAAGATCTACATGATGTTATTCCTTGAGATAGGAGTTGCTTCTGTGCAACTTGTAAGCGGTTCCTGATTTTTGATATGTCGTCCTTTGGTAAAAGATGACTTATGAGTTCTTCGTAGGCTTTATCATATATGATTCCAGTTGGATTGTTTTCCTCGTCCTTTTGAATGTGTGCCTCAAGATCATTATCCCTAACTCGGTTGACACCGGATTGAATAATGAGTTGAGAATTGATGAGCCAAGAGTGACCATCAACTCTGCAAAGGATTGCTGGATGATTTCCACACGCAGAATCAATTAGATCTCTACTCAGTTTAACTGATTGACTCCATTTACGCTCGTTCAATCCATAACCTATAAGCCAATCATCATCTGGTAACGTGTTGGCATATTCTGATAGCTTGGAAGTGAGATCATCCAAGGTTGTTACACCCCTTAGATCGCAACCGCAGAGTATCTTTCCCAACCATTCCATATGAAGATGAGCATCCGTGAATCCCGGGAGAATCATGCAATCACGGTAGTTGTGTGTGGTGATGTCTGGAGAAGAGAGGTCATTCCAATCCCCAACCGATTCTATGTGGTCATCTTCAATCAAGACAGAATCACAAGAATCATCAAAACCCCATATATGTTTTCCCCGAATGATAAGTTTCATAGGATTTTAATACTCGCCGTTGGAGTATATATTAGATAGACATTGTCTGGCAAACCTTCAATTGAAACTGGTAACATATGAATACCACCTGATAAACCAGAAAGATCAATACTCCCTGTAACTGAATTAATACTTTCAACTACATCTTTCGGCCCCTTTATTGTCACTTCGATTGTTTTAGTTATCAATTCGTACTGTATATTATCAGGAGTGACGTTAACCGGAATGTCTCTGAGTGTGCGGGAAATAACCTGTTTTACAGAAACACTAACTGATATTGAGTCTTCGTCAATAAGACTAGTACCTTCGGGGGCGATGAGAGGTAGCTTGTAGCTTGAACTCCTGGATAAAGCGCTGAGATTTAGCGGTTTTGAATAAATTCGATTAATATTCTTAAGTGTCTCAGCCTCACCTTCAATACTGACCAGCTTTGGTTCCCAGTTAATGGTGTCAATAATGTAGTTAGTGCTGACAAATCCAATTGTTTTTAATTCTGTCGGTATCTTGAATGATTTTGTATTACTGCTGGCAAGGACAACAGCACTAACCGTTTCATGTTCTGATGAAAGGTGAAGTATTTCCCAACTGGCTTTTGATATCCTGTTACCCGTATTATTCTCAAGCATTATTGGTAGTGAATAACTGTTTGAACCAGCATTTATGCTAGTTCTATCTATTGATACAAATGCGTTTTTTAGAGTGGATACTGTACTGTGAGGTCCTGTTATCTTTAAGGTTGATGGCTCAAATGATGGTTCATCTATTGTTATATTAATAGAAGGATCTCCTACATACTCGTATTTTATATCCAATTCAACTGTTTCCTGTAGTTGAAGCTCAACCGTAACCGTTTTTGGTGAAATACTTGAAAGGTTGACTCTTTCGTTTGGAAATCTACATTCAACTTTTACTTGTTTAGAGCCTGGAGAGCTATTAAGGAGATCGATGTACGCTGATATGTTATCCCTGTCAATCGTTTCCAGCGTTCGCTCTGATCCGAATAACTTGACAGTTGCTGTGGGAATGCTATTCGAATTCATAAGGATCATATCCTTTGGAACACTCTGTGCCACTATTGGAATACTAACGAAAGTTTTATCGCCAGCCCTTCCTTCCTGATAGAACACATAAATCCAAATGAGCAGAGCAATAAAAACCGCCAGTATCTTAATGCCAAGTGTTGATTTGTTATTTTTACTCATTGGGCTTCTTCTCCCTGAGACCAAAGAATAAAGACCTTTTTTTAGCAAGCATATATTTGAGCAAACCCTCAAGTTCAACATCTGAAAGATACCGTGTTAGAGAGCCAGCATTGGCTAAAGAAATGATGCCTGATTCCTCTGAGACACATATAACAATAGCATCTGTTTCTTCAGATAGACCAACAGCCGCTCTATGTCTAGTGCCTAGATTTCTGTCCAATGTGGAATCCTTCGACAACGGGAAAACGCATTTTGCGAATGCTATTCGGTCACCCCTAATAATAACACCACCATCGTGTAATGGAGAAGGCGTTGTGAAAATACTCTCGATAATCCCAGCTTTAACGTCCGAGTTGATCATCACACCACGTGACTCATAGTCAGCAAGGCCAACCTGACGCTCTATCGCAATTATGGCACCAGTTTTTCTGCTAGAAAGATTGCTGACCGCCATGCTAATCTCTTTGACTATGTCGGTCATCTTGCTGGAATCAACAAAGTCAATAGGTTTATCAAAGAGTGAATTCTTGCCCAATGAGCCAAGAGCTTTTCGCAGTTCTGGTTGAAAGAGAATCGCCAAGAAAACAATTATGGTTGTCGGAAGTATCTCAAGAGTTTTTCGAACGATGAAATTAATTGAAATCAACTCAATGCTGGGTAGTCCCGAAATATAGTTTACTATTACCAGAATAACCAAGAAAATAGCGAGACCTTGAAATAGTTGAAGCGCTTTGGAAGCTCTAATGACTCTTAGAATGTAATAAATGACGATTGCTAGAAGTATTATATCAATAAGAGTGCTAAGAAACGGGATGCTGAAATTACTGTTGCTGGTATTTGGAACCACTGCCCAGAAAAGCGATTTTAGAACCTCTGAAATCGTATCAAGCAGTGGCAATTGCTACACCTACTCCCCCATATCCAGAAGCTCTCTAGGTGTCATATGGATAGCATCGATGGGTAGCTCAACGTTTATGTGTTCTCCTTGATCAAGACACGAGAAGTGATAATTACCTGGAGGTGAAACTGGATTCTCTCCGGTATCCTCAAAAACAATGTCATACCAACATCCATTTGTTGTGAAGTAAAAAGAAACTGATTTACCAAGTAAAGCCGTTTTTGGTCCCCAGAATGTTTTGCAAGCTACAAGTTCCTTGCCTGTAAAGGAAGTCCCTGGATCATGCAGTATCTCAAAGTCAGTTGTCTCCCCATATGAGTGAAGTATTTCGAGGAGATCCTTTGGATCCTTTGTGCCAGCAATAGCTATCTCGAAGTTCACATCTTCGGATGAACTGAATGTTATCCAGTCAGTACTTTCGCCTTTGTAATAAACTTGTGGAACTTTATTCTTCTGCGAAATCCTAATCTTTCCAAGTTCCTTTGGGTCACTACCAACGACAATTGTTCTTGGTCCGATAGTTAGATTACCATCCTTGGTGTTGCTCGTTTCCTGTGAGTAGAGTTGGGCTTCAGGTGTTATTATGTAAACAGTTTCATTCTTATGTGCAATGGGATCATAATTCTCTGGGTATTCGTAACTGTAGGTTGTTGTTTTTGCAACGAAGTTACTGATATAGTTGAGTTGCTCCTGACATAGAGCAACAATCGTTTCGTATGAGCTTGGGTTAATTTGCACTAACATGGATTCATTCAGATTGAAACCCTTTAACCGTTTTACAAATCTGTCAAAAAATGGATGATCAGCAGTAATCACACCGGTAAACGGAGGCAACCATCTGGAGAATTCACCTTCGCTATTGCACTGGGTGGTTGTGTTTCCAATGATGATGCTGGCATAAGGTATTGGTTCACCGTTATTGGATGAGATAACTACACCGGTGATATTTGATCCCAATAGATAATAGATAAATCCAGATAATACAAATATGGCTACCACTATTAAGATCATCCATCTACGTCTGACCATTTCTAAAATTCAGACTCCATGAGTTTCCAGATTCCATCTGCGTCCAGTTTCATAAATATTGAACCAACAGACGAATCAGCAAGCGTTTTTGTTTTGTACAATCCCTCTTCGGGTTTGCCTTTGACCTTCTCTCTGGTCTGTTCGGTCCACATCATCAGGGTGAACAAAACCTTTGCTTCTCGAGCAG
The DNA here is from genome assembly GCA_964613055.1 of uncultured Caldisericales bacterium. Lineage (GTDB taxonomy): Bacteria > Caldisericota > Caldisericia > JAAYUI01 > JAAYUI01 > JAXGMQ01. The sequence continues at coordinate 11,300 of CAZTGD010000004.1, forward strand.
GGAGATTCCACATAACACCGTCAATCCTTACGCCGACATACTGTGTCCCGTGATTTTTCCCACGTTCCCACATCTCAGTAAAGGTTTCGAGATTGCCTTTCTGATCCTGGTATGTAGAACCATCAAGGATCAAATCCCACCCTTTCTCGTATTCACCAGCAAAACACGATTCAAAGAAGTTCCTTATTGAGGTTGCAGGTGTATTAATCAGAATAGTTCTTGTGAAACCATATATAAAAACTGCAACCACTACAGCCAGGAGAATCCAGGTAAGGGCACCCGTAAGTTGAAACCTGTGTTTCGTATTGATTCCTTTATTTTCCATCATCTCACCTCTTGTTTTCTATTCATCGTTTGTGTTATTAATCCTTTGGAACAACACCTTTGTATATCTTCCAGGTTTTATCAAAGGGATCTTTTTTTAGGTAGTAATTTTTAGGATCGGAAACTTTTGGATTGCCCGAAACAAGGTTTTCTGTTCTTATCTGAACGACAGGTACTTCCGTGCGTTCAAAGGGATCGTTCTCCCAGAAATAATCCAACACCTCAACCTTTGTTATCCTGGTGCCCTGAGCCCTCGCCTTTTCAAGATCTGATATGAAGACATTCATGTCTAGAGTTGGTCCACCTTTGAGTCTTGCAAACTCAGACTTAGGATAAATATAGTGCCATGCGCTTTCATATCGTTCATTCATGATATCCAGAAAGAAGTTCCTTACAGATTTTGTAGGTACGTCAGGTGCGACCCAGATGAAGTACCATAATCCAAGTAGTATGACTGCCACAACACAAACAGCTATCAGTGCTTTCGAAGTTCCTCTTTTCATAATACACTCCTGTCTCTATCTGTGATCAACGATACTACCCTCATACTGTCTGTAGAGATCTTGTATAAACTCGCTTGTGATCATACGATGCTTCATAGATTTCCAGTCGGAATACACCTTATCTTTTATAGGTGTTTTTTTCATTTCACCATTTCGACTGTCGTATATATCCAAAGTCTCATCAAATTCTGGTGATTGTGATGGGTTTCGGTGAAGCAGATTGATTATGAAAAATCCACTGGATTCAACCTCGATATACATCGGAATGTTTTCCTTTGCCGCGTTCTCATAGCCTTCGTATGGGGGAAATAATGCATCTGAAATTGCAGGAATTGGTATATCAGATTTTGACATCAAGGGCATAAGCCCTTCTGATTCTATTATTGCTTGATTCTTTGAGTATTTTGGTACGAGTTCAGAGAATTCCCTTCCACTATTAAGGAGTCCTAATACCTCTTTGCAGGTCTTCATATCAGCAACAACTAACTGTTCGTATTCAACTGTCTCAGGCATAACATAAGACTGTCTGTTCTGGTTGAAGTGATCCTGGAGTTCTTTGTCTGTTGGTTCTGGGACTTCAGCGGATAAAGGATCAAGAACGCGTTCAAAGATCAGCTGATTGTTGACCTGTGTTCGAAATTCTTCTTCAGTTATCCTACCCTCTGAAAGGTATTGATCGAGGTTCAAACCTGACTGAATTAACACTTCGCTTATCCTCGAATCTATCTGCTCATCTGTTATCGTTTCCAGTTTGTTGTCAGACGCATAGAGTAGAACAAGATAGAAGTCAGTAAGATTCATGATTGCCTGCTCTCGAATCCTTTCTTCAAAGGATGCAATCTCATCATCAGTTGAGTCTGGAGCTGGTTGATAACCATACCTTTTCATGTTTTCGATCTCTATTTGAAGTCTGTTTTCAGTGACCTTGTACTTACCTACCTCTAAAATGATTTTACTTTTATCAGCGTTGCTTGATGAATGGTTTTGTGATGATGGGTTATAAAAGAAAACCGCCCATACAACCAGTACCGCAACTATGATTATAGCTATTGCGAGAAGCGTTATTATTTGGTTTTGCTTCATTATTGACTGTACCCCATCAATCTGTTGAAAAGACCAGGACCAAGTAACTTACCAAAGAATTGCTCAATTCCTTTCCATGGCATATTGCCTTTAATCCTATCGTAGATCATTGATTCGTAGTAATCTGAAAGCCTTCTGACAAATGAGGATACATTTGCCTGTCCCTGTGAATACTTCCAAGCACTAACTACTTCATTATGAACGCTGATTTCAACATAGTCCTGCGATTGTGGATCCCAGAGCTCAAAATATCCGTTCAATGGTGGTGTTTGTTCTGGGTGATAATCAATAAGCTTAATTATAAATACACCACTTTTCTGAGTTATGATTCCTCTGGTTTGTCCAATTTCAATAGATGGATAATTGTCCGAAGGTGGGAATAGAGCATTAGCGATTTCAAGGTCTGGTATTGCATTCTTTGCTACTGATTTCATCAAGCCATCGTTCTTTTTACTTGAAACGTCGGTCGAATACTCGTGTACAAGTTCCACAAAATCAGCACCATTGGCTAGTTTTTCCATAACGTCGTTATGGGTTTCTTCATCTGGAACAACGATCTGTCTGTAATCGACGTTTTCTGGTACTGAATAAGCAGTTCTGTTGTATTTGAAGTATTCCTCAAGCTCTGCTTCAGTCGGTTCATTAACGTCCTCCATCAGAGGTATAGTGATGTTTTCGTATATAAGCTGATTCTTGACCTGATTGCGTAATTCAGATCTCCCAACGCCTCCTTCACGCAGATAGTGGTTCAATTCCATCCCTGCCATCTCGAGTATCTCACTTATTCTTGTATCAATTTCTTCTTGTGATGGTGGCTCTGCTCTAGTGTCTTTAGCGTGCTGAAGCACTACAAAAAAATTGGTAAGGTTATTTAGAGCTTCAGCTCTAGCTTGCTCATAGGCTTCTTCCTGTTCAGATACAGTTGCATTTGTCGGTGCTTTCAAACCATATCTTTGAAGGTTGTCTATCTCCAGTTGAATCATCCTCTCGGTTATTGGGAAGTCGACAACTATCCTAGCAATGTTTCTTTTGGAATAAATGTACAGAAACATACTACTAAAGACAACGATTACCAGCACCAAGAATCCAGCAATGTATGGTATTATATTGAATCGTTTCCTTTTTGGTGTTGGTGTATGTATACTCATTGTTTCACGCTCCTTATAGATTATTGGTAACCATTTATGGTCGACCCATACCCTGTGGCATTATCATACCTTGTTCTTCAGTGTATTCAACGTTTATTGTTTCTCTGGCTTCAGACATCCAATCGCTTTCAAACTTCTGTTTTCTTTCTGAAAGTTGATCGGCTATAACTCTATCCTTTGTGGATTCAAATGTAGCAATAACAGCATCCCTGTGGTCGATGACCTTTGCTATCACCCAGCCATTATCAGTTCTAATCGGTTCGGGATATACAGTACCTGGTTCAACCTTCCATACCTTCTCAACTAATTTTTTGTCATATGGATACATACCCTGTCCATCCATCTGCGTTGCAAGGTCTAGTTGTACCCAGAAATAGCCACTCTGGTCAGTTGCCATAAATGATGGCATCTCACCACCATTATCCTTGCTGATCATGTCATCGGAATATTGACTGGCGGCTTCTGCAAATGTTATCTCTCCACTAGTTATCTTTTCAAGTGCTTCATTTGCTCTTACCTTTGGGCTGGCTTTTTTTTCTTTATTATCTGAAGTATCTGTATTCTGGTCCATTGGCATTCCTGGTATAGTACTCTTTCCTTCATCAAGGCACTGTATTGTTGCCAACCTGATTCCTTCAGGTATATCGTACTTTGATCCGTTCATTTCAACGTCCATGACTTTTATTATGTGGAAACCGTACTGGGTCTCAACAATGTCAGATATTTCACCAACTTCGAGCTGTATAGCCGCTTGGGAGAATTCTGGTACTAAACTGCCCCCGACATCACCTACCAAAGTACCCCCTTGGATTGTGTACCAACCGATATCTCCGCTGTTTTGTTCTACAGTGGGATCCTCTGATAGCTCGAGTGCTGTGCTCGCGAAGTTGGCTCCTGTTCTTACTTTCTGAAGTGCGTCTTCAGCTTTACTAATAGCTTGTGTCTTTTTTTCTGGCGGATCATTTTCAGAGTCAAACGAAAAAAGTATGTGTGAAATCTTCATGCGTCCAGTTTCGTTGAACCACGATCTGGCTTGATCCTCAGTGAATGTAATTTGGTTTAACTCATCGCCATAAAGCAAGCGTTTGTATGTATCTGTTATCAATTGATCCCTGTACCGAAGAACGAAGTCTTCAGCCAAGGCTTCTGTGCTTCCAAATCCCTGCTGAGTAAGCCAGCTGTCCCACTGTGTCTGATCCTCTTCTGTCCAATAAGCAACTGCTTTCTGGCTTGCCTGTGGTTTAATCATTTCCTCAATTACTAGCAGTGCTGTTTGTTGAAGGTCATCGTCTGTGATCTCTATTCCCTCGCGTTCAGCCATTTCTTTATAGATCATTTCTTGAACAACTTGACCAAGTACATAATTCTTGGCCTGCTCAATTTGACTCGCCATCTCGGGATTACTCATATCGAGTTGTTCAGGTGCTACCTGTTCCATTGAAGCAATCATCTCCTTAGCACGTTTCTCAAGCATGCCATCAGTAATCTCTTCATCACCGACTATTGCCATGACTTTACCTGGATCAGTACTTGTAGTAGCGACTGTATTCTCCTCTACACTATTTGTTGTATTATTCGATGGAGTATTAGCTGTTGGCTTATTTACTACATAAAACACCAGGAACGCAATAAGCCCTGCGAGGATGACTCCCATTGACCATAGTATCCACTTGTTTTTCGAACTGGCAGAGGCTACTTCTTCGGTCTCTTGAGTATCGATTTTCGATGATCCAACCTCATTATCATTGACTGTTTCATTGTTTTCTACCAAATCGTCCTTTTCTTCTTCCATTTCGTTTCCTCTCTGTAAATGGTGCCGCTTCAGATTTCAAACAGCTCCCATGACATAATTGTTCCATTTTTCTATCCAGTAAGCTTAACTAAAAAACAGGAACCTTCAACAGTGTCAAGATGTTACCATTGAAAGTTCCTGTTTAGTTCTACAAGCTTATGAAGCTAAATGCTCTAAGGTGTAACTTCTTGAGTTTCACCCAAAGGTATCCCCTGTTTTTCAGCTGATTCTTTGAGCGCTTTCTGTACCGCTGGATCATTGATATCGAGCTCCTGACCCTGTTGGATTGGTATCTCAGTTGCCTGATTATCGTCAGAGCTTGATCTACCGAGCATATCAGAAACCCATCTGCCAAAATCTCTCATCGGTGCGACTACGCTGTTTTCCCACCAATTAGCAAAGTTGTTCCATGGGTTGCCTATGTTGATGTTTATAATACCTCTCTGTTGGGAAAGCCAGTCTGATTCAAATTCATTCTTCTTAGTAGTCAGTTGATCACGCTTAACCTGATCTTTAACCTCATCGAATGAGAGCTGTTTTGCTTCCCTGTAATCTATCCTCTTGGCGATAACCCATGAGTTGGATGTTCTTATAGGTTCAGAGATGGACCCAGTTTTCATTGAATACACCTTCTCAACAACTGTTACCTCAAATGGGTACATGCCCTGACCTTCGTACAATTTTGCCTCTTCAAGGTTTACCCAGAAATAACCACTTGCATCGCTAGCCATCATTGATGGTATTTCACCACCACTATCCTTTGACAGCTGGTCAGAAGAGTATCTGCTGGCGGCAGTTGCAAAATCAATCTCATTCGATTTCAATTGTGAAACAACACCTTCTGCCTGTTCCTTTACCTTTGACCACTCTTCCTCTGACGGAGGTGGTGCTTCGGTGTTGGATGGATCACCGACAGTAAACCTGATGATACCGACCCTGACGCCTTCTTTGAGGTCGTAATTAACACTGTTGTTTCGAGTATCGGTGCATTTGATGATGTGGAAGCCATACTGAGATTGAACGATTTCGGATACCTCCCCCTCAGTTAGCTTCAAAGCAGTCTTTTCAAACTCAGGTACCAAACCTGCGCCTGCATCGTTTACCAACATTCCGTTCTGGATGTTATACCATCCAAGATCGCCACCTTTACCCTTCTGATCTTCAGTGTTTTCGTTTGCCGCATCGGCAAAGGACTGTTCTTCGTTTATAATCTTCTGGCGAATCTCCATGAGTTTCTGTTTCTGAGTGTTGGCTTTCTCTGGTTCATCTGTGACAGCGTCATACTTAAGCAGTATGTGTGAGAGTTTCATGGAACCCTTTTCGTTGTACCACTGTCTAGCTTCGTCGTCTGTCACTTCCATTGAGTCCAACTCATCGCCTATGGCTTTCTGTCTGTAGGTTTTGAACTCTATCTCACCAGCGAATCTCTGTTGAACGAATTCTCTCAGTTGACTCTCATCCTCGTAGCCCATCTCAGACATCCAATCACTCCAGGTCTTCTGGTCTTCCTCTGACCAATCTTCTTTGGGTTTTTGAACAACCTGCAACTTGAGCTCTTCGTCTACTTTGTCCTGAGCTGTTTGTTGGAGATCATCTTCAGTTACTTCAACACCTTCATTCTTTGCGGCTTCGATGTACAACTTCTCCTGAATGAGACGCTGAAGTGTGTTCTCTTCTTCCGAGGCCAGTTGTTGTTTGAACTCCTCGCTGTTGGGATTCATCTGATCAGGGGGAAGTTGCATTGCAAGGGAATCCATTGCCCTTGAGCTGACTTCATTCTTGGTTATGACCGTGTTGCCAACCTTAGCGGCTACGTCTCTGCCACTGTATGCCCATATACCCATCACAACCAGAACGAAAGCGATTGCTACAACTGACCATATGGTGATCTTCCATCCCTTTGCAAGGGGTTTTCTTTCACCTCTATGTTTTACTTCAGGGATGATCTTCAATCTTCTTAGTTTTCGAATCTTACTCTCTCGACCCATGTTTCCTCCAATACCTCTCGGCATTATGGTGTTTCTAACAAACGGTTAGTCTAAGTAGCTTTGTATCCAGTGTAAACAAAGCCAAATTCGCTTCCGGTGAATTATCCTGTCATGATAAGATATTTCAAGGGTGTTGCTATGTGAATGCACTTGATATTTATGTTATAGTGTTTTCTGACAGGCAAACACTGGAGGTGTTTATGAGAAAGATACTTTCGTCTGTAGTTGTTATGTTAATTATACTTTCCATGTTCATTGTTGGGAATGGTGTCCACGATGTAAACGCTGAAGAGATTTTTAAACTAAATGCAGTAGCTGGCAATGGTGTAGTCAGATTGTGGTGGGACGAGGTTCCGGGTGCAAAACAGGGTTATTATCTATACCGAGGGAAAGAATCGGGTGGTCGATATCTAGCCCCACTGACTGACTTTGGGATAGTGGGAAACACCTATTTCGATGTGAATCTTGAAAACAATACAAACTACTGCTATTACTGTCGCGCTTTCGATGAGAACACATTGAGTATTGCCAAATCAAATGAGGTTTGTGTTTCTGTGAGAGATGATTTACCCGAATTCATCAAGCCATGTAAACTCGTTCTTACCTTTTCGATTGACTCCAACGAATACCTGGTCAATGGGTTTAAGAAATTTATGTCAACTCCATGCATTATTAGAAATAACCGAACATTTCTTCTTATAAGGTATGTTGCAGAGGAGATTGGTGGTGTGGTTTCCTGGGATAGTGATGAGAGAAAAGTTACCGTTGTCTATAAGGACAAAACGGTTGAGATGTGGATTGGTAAATCTGTAGCAAGAGTCAACGGAGTAGAAAAATACATTGATCCAAATAATCCCAGGGTCGTTCCCTTTATTGAGAATGGAAGAACACACATTCCTTTAAGATTTCCAGTCGAATCCTTTGGTGAGGGAGAGGTGAAATGGTTCGCTTCCACCAAGCAGGCTGTACTAAGTTTTCCTGGTCGTTGCGAAGAGACGTTAGAGGGTGTTCTCACTCGTTATTCGAGTGTGTCTGGACTGGGTCAATTGATTGCATTCGATGGACAATCACATCTCGTCGCGAATATGAACAGCTTAGAGCGTGGATTTATGCCGGTTGTTGGTGATTGTCTTCGAGTTACTGGAAGGAATGATAATGCCGATTATCCAGGGTATCTGTTTGTCTCGAAGGCTGAATTGATCGATTGTGCAGATGATGGTGTCAGATATTGGAATGGTGCAATCACAAAACTCGACTGTGCCAATGGGGTAATATACTTCGATGATGAATACGGTTCTCCTCAAATAATCAGGTTTACTGGAACCGAATCTTTGATAGAAGGTTATTGTCATCAACTATCTGTTGGGGTTTGTATATCAGTCAGCGGAAGGTTTTCCTCATCGGTCGATATAATAGGTATGTACATCGACCCTATCACCATCCAGAGAGTGGATTGTCCCGGGCAGACAGTAGAACGGGGGTGTAGTGGAGATTGGTACACAGGTCAGGTGCTATCAACTGATTGCATAAGTAACACCGTAGTAGTTGAGGTAGATGTTAGTAGCAGGTTCACAGTGAATCTGCCAGATAGTTGTGATTGCACATCCATAGACCCGACATGGTGTGTAAGGTTTTGTGCTACAAGGACTGGAACAGAAGCCCTTGATGCTGATATATTCTCTGCTTATCCATGTGATGAAGAGGTATGCGATGGAGTAGTATATTCAGGTAGAGTCATCTCTGTTTCTGCTGATACAAATACTCTCAAGCTGTCCCAGGAAGAGTCATATCTGGAGTTTAATATATCTGGTTTAGATGTGAAGGAATTTTCGGATTATTCATGTGCAAAGGTGTGTGCTTATCTGACTTCTGATGCAGAGGGCAAGTCTATCCTGGTTGCCAGATCTGTGGTTGAGGTAGACTGTATGAACATGTGTGAGGGACGGATAATTCAGGCAAGAGTTGAAAGGATGTCATCTGATTGCACAGAGTTGATAGTCAGAACGCTAGACGGAGATAACCAACTGAACCTCATCGTTGAGGATGAATCACTATGCGATTTGAATATTAACTCATGTTATGAGATATGCCTGCGCCCGAATGTGAGATGCTTATGTGCAATATCAGCCTCGCCCATGGAATGCCCCATTGAATGCTGGGGAATGCAGGTGATTGGTATTATCAAGGAAGTGAAAACAGCCTCCATTGTCATTCAACTCTATGGAAGTGACAAGCAGTATACCGTTTCGGTGAGTTCAGAACAGCTTGTTTCGATTGAAAAGGGCATGTGTGTTGAAGCATGCCTGATGTTTGAACTCGATGGAACTTCATCGCTTGGATGGTTCAGAGAGCTTGATGCGGACAAATGTGGTCAGCAGAACGAAAAAACATGTGATGACCTTGAGTTGATAGTGCATGTCAAGGATGTCAATTGTCAAATCAACACATTAAGAATCAAGATAATTGATGGGTTTCCCATGGCAAACGGTATGGAGATAGATATTCCAATTGATGAGTCGATTATAGAATGCGAAGAGCTTGAAGAAGACACATGCATGAGGGTCTGTGGCAGATTAAAGGGCTTCTCTGATTTTGACCTTATCTGGTGGGAACAGTTAGATCCTGAGTTGTGTGGAATATCTCAAGAACCCCTGATTGAATGTGATGAAGAGGTGAAGGGTATTGTAACATATCTTGGATGTCGAGAGGATGATAAAATAAAACTAATTGTTGACAACGAAGCAATCGACTACATATCGAAAGATGTTGATTTATGCAAAGGATTTGAGATAGGTGATTGTGTATTGGCATGTTTGAAGATCATCGAAGGTGCACCACCCGTGATTCTCTCTATGAAGAAACTCGGCAGATCGGAGTGTCCTCCTGCCCCTGATGAGTGCATCGAGGAAATCGTTGGCAGGATAACAGATATCGGTTGTACAGCATACGGATACCTGAAACTCAACACATCAGATGGCATAAAAGAGCTGACAATTCGAGATTATGACGTATGTGAGGGTTTTGCTATCGGAGAGTGTGTAAAGGCTTGTATCAAGAGAGACAGCCATGAAAAGCTTGTAGTAGATTCTCTTGAAACCGTTGATGATGGAAACTGCCCTGTCGTGATTAAACGAGAATGCGATGAATATATCAAGATAAATCTATCACAAGTGTTCTGTGAAGAGGGTTACATCAAAGGAACAGAAGCACTTACAGTAGAAGCCAGAACACCAATGCCCTTAGAGATTCAATTTGAAGATGACTCCTTTTGCAAGATGAAGTCTTCCAGGTGCTATGAAGTATGTTACTGGACAGATGATGAGGGGGTTTTGTGGGGAGAGCGTTTCAGGGAGGTTGACTGCCTTGGTCAATCGTTCTGCGATGGAAATGAGATCGATGTGAAGGTGATCTCTGTTAACTGCAAGGAAGAATGGATAGTCGTTGATTACTGGAATGAGGTGTTAAAACTATCATTGAACAGGCTGGATTGCGATGGAATTACACCATGGCAATGTCTTAGAGTGTGCATTTCAAAAAATGACAGTGGTTCGTATACGTTAGATCATTACAAGTTACTCGGCGAATGGGAGTGCCCAGGTATAGGATGTACTGATGGCAGATGGGTAAACGGCAAGGTCATTGCCATAGATGAGTATCCAGACATGGGAGGTTATGCATTTGTAATGTATGGATATAGCAGTCCTTTTCTGTTCAAAACTACTGAGAAAAACGCATACCCACCCTTCACTGAAGGCGATTGTATCAAAGGTTGTGCAGTGTTTGACCCAGACAGTGGTATGATGTCTGTCATAAATCCGGTTATCCTGCCTGATGACATTTGTGGAATGGATGTAATCGATGGTGATATCTGGAAAGGCACAATTTACTCTATTAATTGCCAAAGAGAAGTAATCTCTATCAAACGTGGTGGTTCTATTGTTGGAGTTAGAGTTTCTGCTGAGTTATGCACTCGATTCTCAGAGGGTGACTGTATCATTGCTGGCGGTCACTGGCAATCAGAGAAACAGCTTTTTGTGAGTCAGTGGTTTCGACACCTTCCATGGGAGATGTGCAATGCATGGTGTACTGGAGATGAGGTATATGGAAGCGTAGTTGATATTGATGCAGAGAACTCAAAAATAGTATTGTTTACGGGAGAGAATATCATCGAGTTCAAGTCAGATATTTATATTCCTGATTTGAAACAAGGAGTTTGTGTGAATGTATGTCTTGATCGGTGGGATGAAAAGATATCAATGTATCGAGCATCTAGACTGAGGATAGTCGATTGCATTGAAACGCCTGTATGCAAGGAGAATATCATCCAAGGTACTGTATCTGATTATACTGATGATCTGTTCGTTTGGGTGTCTGGAAACAGGTATCAGGTCAAGGGCGTCAGTTCACAATTCCAATTTAAACCTGGCAACTGCGTTCAGATTTGCGGGGTTTTTATGGGTGAGGAGTCAACCTACAGCCCCATGCCGATTTATATTGATGCAGAGTGGGTGAGTGTACTTCCAACCGACGAATGCATGAATGGGATAGATGAAATCACAGGTGTTATCTCAGATATCAACGAATTGGGTCAAGGTGTTCTTGAAACTGATAACGGCATATTCGATATTCATATACCTGCCAAGGATGTAGATAGTATTGATTATCCTGCATGCGTCAAAGCTTATGGACGAATGATTCCGACAAGGCATTTATTTGCGGCCAGTGAAATTAAACAAATTGCACCAAACGAGTGTGATTGGTGTGATACAGATTACATGAAAGCGCAACTGCTGAGTTTGAATGAAGAGGAGTTGTTTGGATTCGTTGTCCATGATGGTTTCCTTGAGAGAATACAGTTCAATTCCTATAAGATCCTGGAATCAAGTATCTTACTGATACCATATGTAACATACCCGGTCTGTATCGAAGTCTGTGGAGACAGGAATGAATATGATGGTGTTCTGAATGTGAGTAAGATGAGTATTGTAAAACCTTCCTCATGCGACACGGTGTGCGAAGGACCGAGTTTCACAGGTACTGTAAAGTCGATCGATCATGAGACTGGGACAATGAAACTCGAATATGTCCGAGATCTGGATATTCGATATCCAGAGATGCTGAGGATTCCTCAATACATCGATTTCGAAGTTGGTAGATGTGTAACGGTATGTACGCAACCGATGAATATCTGGGACACCATGGTTGACATGTCCTGGTACCCGGTGGTTGTTTGGGGTGAATACATTTCAGATGAAAGTTGTGTCACACATGAACCAGAACCTGAGCCTGAACCAGAGCCGGTAGAAACTCTTCCAGTTTGGGAGGGTGTTATCACTGAAACATATTGCATAGAGGACCTCCTATACTGCACTTTTAACGATGCGGATTATTCAGTGACGGTACCTTCTGATATCAAATGTGAACAGTTCAGTATTAATGACTGTGTGAGAGTTGTCGGTGAATACAATGAAAAGTATATGATAATCGAAGCAGATAAAATCGAAAAGATAGATTGCCCAAAGGAGACCGAAACCTGGGATATGATAGTTTTCGAGACATTTTGTGACGTGCGATCCGAACCATATTATTTAGCCAGAGCCAAGACCAGCTTCTTTGACATCTATCTCCCAAAGAAATTCAAGTGTAATCAATATGGGCCTGGAGATTGTATAACTGTAAAAGGAACACTTGAAGGTAAAGACTCAGGGATAGGCACACCGATGAATGGATACATACAGGCGACCTCAATTAAGCCTCGAAAATGTGAGGAATATGGACCTTACAATGGCATTGTTAATGCAACCTACTGTAACTCTAGATTTATCAAGGTGAAGTATTTTGATGTTGAGTATGACCTCTACTACCCGGTGGATTTCAAATGTGAATCCTTGAATAAGGGTGATTGTATAAGTTTTAGGGGTGTGATTTGGACAGAAGGCTATATCGATGCCGCCTGGCTGGAGAAGACAAAATGTCCACGGAAAGGCAAAAATATGATAAGATATGAATACAATACATGCATCCAAACCTATTCCATACGACCTCTACTAGCGTATTGTGTAACCTTTTAGTGCCTATGCCTTGCAGGTCTAACCATACCAATATAGAATCAGTCCATAGAATAAGTGGACGACCGAGGAGGTTGATTTGGCAAAGATAGCAATTAACGGTTTTGGCAGAATCGGTAGGCAGATATATAAAACGCTGAATTCTTTTTTCCCATCTCACCGAGTAGTAGCCATTAATGATTTAACTGACACAGATACCTTAATACACCTGCTCAAGTATGATAGTAACTATGGCAGGTTTGGCAAGCCAATTGAAAAAAAGGGTATCGACTCCTTCACTGTAGATGGCAATACAACCAAGTGTCTTCAGGAACCAGAACCGAGTAAACTCCCATGGGATGAATTAGGTGTGGATATTGTTGTTGAGTCAACTGGTAGGTTCAGAGCTCGGAAGGATGCTAATATTCATTTAGAGCGTGGAGTCAAGAAGGTGTTCGTATCAGCACCGATGAAGGATCCTGATTTGATGATAGTCAGAGGTGTGAACGATGACAAATACGATCCTTTAAAACACCACATAGTAAGCAACGCTTCCTGCACAACCAACTCTCTTGCCCCAGTCGCACATTTACTCCACAAGCATTTCAGGATAGAGTATGGTTTTATGACAACCATACACTCATATACAAGCGATCAGAGATTACTTGATACCCCTCACAAGGATTTGAGGAGGGCGAGGAATGCCGCCACCAATATTATCCCAACTACAACAGGAGCCGCGCAGGCTGTATCTGTTGTCATACCAGAACTTGCAGGCAAGTTAACCGGTATAGCTATCAGGGTGCCAACATCGATAGTGAGTCTTACAGATTTTGTTTGTAGAGTCAGTAAAGAGATAAATGACGAGAAGATCAATGCTGTGCTTGAAAAAGCCAGCAAAGATGAGCTTAGAGGCATTATCGATTACTCTGAAGAACCGTTGGTTTCATCGGACTATCTTGGTTCATCACACTCTGGTATAATCGATGCTCTTTCAACCCAGTCCCTTGGATCTCATCTTGTTAAGCTATGTATATGGTACGACAACGAGTGGGGCTACTCGGTAAGATCAGCAGAGGTGATAGACAAGTTGGCTAAAAGCGTCTGACGAATGAAGAAATCGATTGAGCAAATAGATGTAGAAGGTAAGAAGGTTTTGCTGAGGGCAGACTTCAACTTTCCTCTCGTATCTGGTCAGATATCTGATGATACAAGAATCAAGCTGACTATGCCAACAATTGAGTACCTTCTCAGAAGGAAAGCTAAAGTAATCATCTGTTCCCATCTTGACAGACCTGGAGGGAAGAGAGTTCCTTCATTGAGTCTTAAGCCGGTTGCTGAGTATCTGTCAAAACTCCTTAAAATGAATATCCCTATTCTTGATGATTGTGTTGGAGATGACACCAAGACGACTATCTCTCACCTTCAGTCAGGAAGCGCCATAATGCTTGAGAACCTTCGTTTTCATAAAGAGGAGGAAGACAACGATTACTGGTTTGCCTATCAGCTGTCAGAGCTGGCTGATATCTACGTATCGGATGCATTTGGTACTGCCCATAGAGCGCATGCCAGCAATTTTGGTGTACCCGCCATATTAAAACCAGCTGTCGCTGGATATCTGTTGCTGTCGGAACTTAAGCATCTTGGTACGGTGCTTAAGAAACCTGATAGACCACTCGGTATCGTTTTCGGCGGAGCAAAGGTTTCTGATAAGATGAATGCAATTTACAATCTCCTTGATGTCGCTGACGTTATTGCGATAGGTGGAGGTATGTCATATACATTTCACATGGCTCTGGGCCATAAGGTTGGTGATTCACTCGTTCAACCAGAGTATGTCGAGAGTTGCAGGGAGTTCTTAGAGGATGCTCGTTTAAGAGGTAAGACTGTTATAATTCCCTTTGATTATGTCTGTGCGAATGAGTATGAGAATCCGACTGATATAAGAGTTGTGACCGGTTACACAAAGGAACTCACAGAGATAGTAGACATCCCAGATGGTTTCCAGGGAATGGACATAGGTCCAATAACCAGAGAAAGGTTTATATCAGCGCTTTCTTGCTGTCAAACCGTTCTTTGGAATGGTCCGCTTGGAGTTTTTGAAAGAGAAGGATTTTCAGAAGGGACGTCTTCTGTTATGAAAAGTATCAGTCAGAATGTCAAAACCAGTATAATTGGTGGTGGTGATTCAGCTTCAGCTGTGAGAAAATTCAATCTAACAGACAGCTTTAGCCATGTATCTACTGGGGGAGGGGCATCCCTTGCGTTCCTGGAAGGAAGGACATTGCCTGGAATAGCGGTACTCGATGATTTATAGAAAAACGATAATATTAATTCTATCTTCTGCATTATTGTGTATGCCGTTATTTTCTGTCTCATCTGCACCCACTGAAGGTGATTATCTACCCGACATCGTTACGGGAGCAGTTATTGTTCCAGGTACTGAATTGGAGCGCTTACACCTTATAGCTCAGGATAATTGCTGGCTGGAGGATGGTGCTAGAAGATCGAATGGTTTTGTTGAATTCGAGGTTCCATTGTTGGGTACTCAGCCTATTATCATTGAACTAGACTCGGCTGGTCCTTATGTTGTCGACGTTTCTATGGGCGGAAGTCCATACACTCAACTGTACTCATCTGGTCAGATGGATGGTGACAGATCAGGTCGGATGAGAAGACAGATCAAGGTTGACCAGGGACCAGCGCATCCGATGAAGATAAGGATAAAGCGAAGAGACTCAGCATCAGATCCATTTACACTGTGGAGGGTAACCGTTCTGAGGATTCATGAGATCTTTCCAGGTTCAAATGTAGAAACTGAAATGCTTGTAAATGCTGGTGAATCAACTCTCCTCGATGGTGGTGGGAGATTGATACCCGCTGACACCAGCATATCATACAGACTCAATAGTGCAGGTGAATCACCTGTAGTAATGCTTCTTGAATCATCAAATGAGATGACAGCAGATATTAAAGGCTACAAGGTTGAACTGCAATCCAGTGAACAGGGTTATTGGGGTACCATCGGGAGTATCCCTGAGAAAACATTACTCACACTAACTGCTATAGAAGAAACTAAAATCCGGAGTCTTCTTTTCTCATACGGTCTCTCACCCATTGATGCTGTCCGAGATGTTGGAAGTCTCATGACTGGTGCAATGAGTTCAGAGATTGGCATATCCCTATCTGAAGAACCGGTATCAATTGTCGTACCAGAAGATCACCAGTATTTTTGGTGTTTCACCACATCACCTGAGACAATCGAGATTTACGAAGAAAACCACAGTATCATTCAAGGAGCGTTAATAGCCAAACTCGAAACGAATCCATCTGTCTTAAATATTACAGGTGAGGGTGAATTGTTGTCTTTCGCCTTTGACTCGGATGAGGAAGGTGATGGTATACCAGGAGCACTTGAGTTAATACTTGGAACAGACCCCTTCCTGATAAGATCAGACAATGACGACATTGATGACTACATGGACGCTATGCCGTTGGACACGGACAATGATGGTTTGAACGATGAAGTTGAATCATTTCTCAACATGCCAGTCAATTACTCTGATTGCAACATCGATGGGATCCCAGATGGGGTTGGTTTGGATGGCTACCAACTACCATCTGTATGCGCCAAGGTTAAAGACAGACCATGGATAGGGGCACGATACCAGGATGTATACGATTATTCGCTAATTCGAGAGTGTTCCAAATATGGAATGACTTCAGCCATCATTGACTTCCATGAGATACTCATTTCTCGAAAACCTGAAGATAAGTTACTTTCACAACTGGAGTCAGCTGGTGAATGTGATGGATTCTTGCTCGATGGATGCGCAATTTCTGATGAAGACTTCGATCAGTATGATTCACTAATCGACGAGTATCAGTTGTGGGCTGGAAGGATATGGACTGATATTGATACTGACACAAAGCTGGCTTTTACTCTCCATAACTTTACACACGATCGAGTAGATAAATTGCTTGAATTGACCTTCGATTATGCTGAACAATACGGACAGGAAGTTGCCGTATCGATACCTTCACCCTGTGATTTTACCTCGTGGTTAGTACCGTATAATAGCTTTGAAAAGGTTGATAGACTAATCATTGAACCTCCCTCTTTGATAGGTGACATGCAGTTACACACAGCGGGACTTTTTGATGCGCTGTTCGTTGGAAGACCTTTATTCGTTGAGATAAACGATGAAGCCAAATCAAGGGCTTACATCTCTGGTGTTAGGGATGCTGGAAAATATATGGGAGTATCGATACCATCAGATCAACGTCCAATGGTTATCACAGGCTCTATTTCCGAAACCGTTTCAAACCTTGCTCAGATAGTAAATGAAAGCTCTGTCTGGTCAAAACGTCTGGATTCGATTAATATTCACCAGAATTGGCAGACTACACTTGCCGGTATTGATTGCTACATTTTACCATCAAGGGTCAAAGATCTAGATCAATACTCTATTGCTCTACTCGATATAGGAACTACATTCATTTCAGCTGGTGAACTGGAGGAAATTCAGAGATGGATTACCCATGGTGGAAACCTGTTTCTCTACACAAGCGATAGCAGATTCAGCGATCTTGTATGGTGGAAGAGCACCAGCTCATTGGGTGAGATAATTGCTGATAATCTGGGAATTAAGCGATTTATAAGCGATACGGTCATGAAAGCTGGTAAGGGAACACTGTACGTTACAACGACTGACCCAGTTTTCTCTATTGAGAAGTTCAAAAATGATGCAAAAATAGATATAGATTCCGTACCTCCATCTTACCAGCAACTTAAATCTTCGATGGTTGAAGTAAACTATGCCTGCTTGAGCATGAAGATGGCAGAGGAGTATCCAAAAACAGAGTATCCCATTCATATTGAACCAGCTTATGGAAATGCTCCATATGTTATGGCATCAACATGCGCCGTTCCATGGATTAAAGAATGGGGAGATAACATAAAGATTCTCGCTCAAGCCCCCCGGGGTACATTCTCATCATTTGCATTGGTCATCGATGGAAAACCCACATCCGTTACTTCAAGCGTGCCGGTGAAATGGAATTACTCAGGTGGAGTTCTGTTCGTTTCCTTTTCTGCTAGCGGAGGAGGTGATGGTTTCGTCGTCTCAACTGAAGAAGGACTTGACCTTTCAGCAGTGAATCTGGGTATCCAACCACTTTCACCTGAAGCAAACACCACATCTACCGTGACAGCCACCGTCTACAACGCATCAGAGATACCAAGTGGTGAATACTCATTAACGTTCTATTGGGATGAGAAATCCATAACAAATCGTTTCAAGACAATGAGCATGAAGAGTATACCCCCAGGCGGATATGAATACATAAGCTTTCAAGCGCCTGTTTACCTAGAGACTGGGGAGCACCAATTACACATTGTGATTCACACTGAAGAAGAACTAAATCTATCGAATAACAACAGACAAATTAAATTCAGGGTCGTTGATCCTTCATCCTACCGAATGATCTCCATGCAGATCGGTCACAACGTTGCTTTTGTGGACGGGGAAGCCTACACACTCGATAGTCCACCCGTTATCAGAAACGGAAGGACCATGGTGCCTTTTAGATTCTTGGCAGAATCACTTGGTGCTGAGGTATCGTGGAATGATTATGACAGAATGGTAACATTTACAAAGGATGATACGGTCATGTATCTGTGGATTGGAAACAAATCCGCCATAATAAACTCCCAGATGATTCAGCTTGACTCTGAACCAATTATAATCAATGGAAGAACGATGGTTCCACTGAGGGTTATATCAGAAAACCTCGGAGCAAAGGTGAGTTGGGATGGAATGACAAGAACTGTTTCGATCAGAATGAAGATCAGTTCAGATGAATGATTATCCCTTCCATTCTGCCTTTTTCATTTGGATTACGGATTGAAACAAACTTCCCATTCAGATCGATTGATGCCAGTTCTCTAAGGCTGATCCTTTGAGCTTTGGATTGTCGTCTGGAATAGTTAATAATAATCTCTGTTTCATCGTCAATGAATAGCTTGTTTTCGTTTCCTGCAATCTTGAGAATGATTACTCTTTGGTTTGGTTCAAACTGCGATCGTTCAACGAGAAAGCGTTTTTGTTCTCTGCGGTCATTGAGAGTAGATATCTGTAGCACAATGCTTCTGCCATTGATTTGGGCGGGTTGGAAACTCACAGTTGATCCTGGTTTTATCGATCTTGGATCAATTGGCTTCATGTTTATTTCGTCAAAGAACTGGGTCACTCCATCGACAATATCAAACCTGCGATTATCTGTATCTGATACAATACCTCGATTTGTAAAGATACCGGTTGTTCGTTGCATGGGCTTACCTGTTAGTTTGATTGCAAGCGCGAGGTCGCGAATATCTGGAAGTGTTACAACATGAATGTTCTGATAACGCATTGGTCTGAATTCTTGAGGTTGGAAAACAGTGTAGTCGTTCGTTTTAAGCGCTCTGATTTTGTAATCAGGATACAGTACCGACAATAACCCACTGTCAAGCGTTATTGCCTCTGTTATGTAAAGCGATTCCTCTGGAATAACCAACTCATACACTTCATCACTAGTTCCCGTTATGTGAACCTTTGTGTTCTTGCTCGGGATCGGAGCATCTGTACTAAGTAGGTATGATTTACCACTGAATGTAAAGAACAGTTCCGTTCCGATTGTTGAGAAAACGCCTTTATCAGTTGTTATTGAGTCTTTGTTTGTGTTTATGATGATGACTGTCATATTAACAAAACTGTTGTTTTCAGACCCTGAAGAAATATTCTCCGTTTTAGTTTCTTCAGCAGGAGAAGTAATTTCTGTCTTCTCATTGGGTAATCTATCGTCATGTCTGTATACATCTTCAAAATTATGTAGATTTGTTGGCTGATCATCATCAATTATGCCAGGTCTTTCAAACGATGGACCAGGTGGTGGAGGGGGTGGGAAGTGGGTGCGTGGAGGTACGTGAGGAAAGCCATCCATTTTTACTTCAGCGAAATCAATGATCCTTCGACCATCTCTATGCAATAAGCCAATGATCATGATTCTGGCACCAGGTTCTAATGTTCCAAACAGACTGCTGTGACCATCAATCAGGTTGAGGTTGATTTTTTCGCCAATATCATTTGTCAAACTTATACCTCTGCTTGAAACACTGTCGATTGTGCCTGAGATTGAGAACCGGTTTGGTGGTGGGATTCTCCTTTTCACAATATGTACGGGACGAGGCAATCCATCTTCTAGCCTGAATTTGATATTAGCGAATCCTTCTGCTAGTTGTTCCTGGTCTATTGGTTGCCCATTCTCGTCAACTATTGGAGGAGGCATGTGACCCAGGTGAATGGGTTCTTTGAATAGAGGTGTGACAAGAGCACCCTCATCATTAAAGCCGGCAATAGATGTTTCGATATCAAACTCATCCTTAGCCATAACTTCATCTCTGAGGTCCCTTATGGGTTTAATGAGTTTACCTGAGACGCTGAACACCGAAACACCAGCCCAGTTGGCAATCCTGCCCATTCCAAAACCCATCTTCCTTTTGTCAGCCACTTCAGACAACGTCCAATCACCTTTCTCGGCGATTTTGCACATCTCTACAATCTCTCTTTTATCGAAATCATTCTCAATGAGATTAATTATGTCGTCCTCGGTTATATCTGTGTTTTCTATCACACTGCCTATAACTTCATTTGTTCTCAATGAGCCAAGAAGGTCATCGTCTATTATCTGTTCCAGATCAGAGGAAGCATTGTGAATCATGGAGGAGGAGATGACATTAAGCAGATTGCCTTCATAACCAAACACGGGCGCAAGCATGCCAGTGGACAGCACAGCGATTGCATAACAGGTTATTATACCCAACTTCCGCCATGAAACAGCAACTTTCCTTTGTGTCTTTTGTTTCTTTGAGAGTATCTTTCCCCAAAGCATGGTTGGAGGTTTAATGTTGTCTGTTGCTTCGTGAAGCATAACTTCAATCCGAGATGCCGTACTCAAGAGCTTTTCAAGGCATGCCCGACATGATGGACATTCCTTGAGATGCTGTCTGACAAATTGACGATCTCGTTTTGAAAGCGTACCCTCTATGTATTCGAGCATCATCTGCTTCACTCGCTCGTGTCGATTCATTCCTCTCCCTTCCTGGCTATCTGACTCAAGGCTTCAAGTCCGGAGTACAATCTGGCTTTGACTGCTGACTGACCGATACCGAGAATCTCGGCTATCTCCTTTATCTTAAAGCCCTGGTAGTATTTTAATACGATCACTTGGCGCTGTTTGTCAGTTATTGAATTCAAAGCAACATTAACATCGTGTTTTACATCTCTCCTAAGGTTGCCTTCACGGGTATCGATCACGTTCTCACCGGGCTCGAATCCAGATTCTTTCATCTCGTCAATGCTAAATTTATCCTGCTTTCGTCTGCGGTAGTAATCTATCAGTTCATTTGAGATTATCCTCGAAAGCCAAGGTTTGAATGGTTTAGATGTGTTGTACTTGTCAGCAAACCTCCAGAGCTTTAACCAAATCGATTGTGATAATTCCTCGGCTTTTGCTCTATCTCGAATGGACAGAATAACCGATTTGTATACGTATCCACCGAATTGGTCGTACAGCTTTCTGAAAGCGTCTTCATCTCCCTTTGCTATTTTGGGGAGGATGATACTGGCATTGAATTCGTTCAAGCTCCTAATCCCTGTCCAGTTCTTGTTTTAGTAGTTTGCTGATGAGGTTACCAGGAGCCTTCCCCTTGCTTTCCTTTACAACTGCGCCGACGAAGAAGCCGAATAACTGTTTCTTACCTTCCTTATACTGATTGAATTGATTGGGATTTTTCTTTATTACCAACTTGATCATCTCTCTTATTGCCTCTTCATCTACGATTGCTATCAAACCTCTTCTCTCAGCTATCTTTATTGGGTCAGCTCCATCAATGACTTCGTCCAAGATATCCTTACCCGCTTTGCCTGTTATTGTTCCTTCATCTATCAGGTGAACGAGTGTTGAAAGATTTTCAGGTGTCATTTTAGATTTTTCTAGAGAAAGATTTCTCTTGGATAATCTGCCGGCAATCTCTACTGTCAGCCAGTTGCATATCTTTTTTGGATTGCCACCATGTGAGGTTGCTTGTTCAAAGAATCTGGCAGTTTCCTTATCGGCAGTCAGTACGAGAGCATCATACAGGGAAAGGTCATACTCTTTAACAAAACGATCTACCTTGGCTGATGGAATCTCTGGCATTTCTTCCCTTATTGATTCAAGTTCATTTTCACTGATTCTTAAAGGTGGCAGATCGGGTTCTGGGAAGTAGCGATAGTCGTTGAGCATTTCTTTTGAACGCATGGCAATGGTTTCGCCAGTTGATTCGTTGAAGTGCATTGTTTGGGTTTCGATAACAGCACCGGAACCGATCATATCCCTTTGTCTCTTCTCCTCAAATTCGATTGCTCTTCTAGCTGAGCGAAACGAATTTAAATTCTTTATCTCGACCTTTGTTCCAAGACTGCCATCTGGTTTATCAACTGATATATTCAGATCACATCTGAGTGCACCTTCATCCATGTTGCCACTGGAGACGCCAAGGTAACGAACGAGATTTCGAAGACCCACCAGGTATGCCCAAACCTCTTCGGAGCTTTTCATGCAAGGCTTGGTGACGATCTCAGCAAGCGGAGCACCACAACGATTGTAATCAACCAGTGAATGTGCTGAGGATGTGATATTCCCATCATGAAACATCTTACCAGAGTCCTCCTCGAGATGAATCCTTTCTATAAGAATATCTTTGGGTTGTTCGTTGACATATACGTTAAGCGAACCATCCTGACCTAAGGGTGTGTAGAACTGTGTTATTTGATATCCCTTTGGCAGATCGGGATAGAAATAATTTTTTCGATGGTAAGGTACAAATCGATTAACGTTACATGATAGTGCTAATGCAAGCATGATCCCCATCCTCGTTGCATTTGCATTCACTGTTGGAAGTGCTCCAGGCAGTCCCATGCATACGGGACAGATGTTTGTATTTGGAGGATCACCGTATGAGTTTGGACAAGAACAGAACATCTTTGTACAGCTTTGAAGCTGAACGTGTACCTCTATACCAACTGTAATGCCATTTTTATTCATATAATTCCCTCTCTATCCTTTATTACTCCTTGTAAACACATTCAAGTAGGTCAACTTCTTCTCGTGTTCAGACCATTGACTACTCGGCTTCTTAAGGGTTTTGATGATTTCAGCCTTCCTTTTGGTGAGACTATCTATCCTGATTGTCATATCTGTGTGGTCATCAAGAGCTTCAGTTTTAAGGGGTGGGTATATTAACCATCCAACAAAGAAGATTACCAGTCCTACTGGGATCATGATTGAACTGAGTAACTTAAGGGGTGTGTAAATTGCAGTTACCAAAAACACTATAGAAAATAGAATACCAAAAAGCATAGTCCTTGAGAGGGGCATTATGCAAACAAACAGTGCCTTTTTTCTATCTTTTGCAACTTGAATTGATTCATCAACCCGATAAAGGAACTCAACCATCAAGAGCTCTTCTTTATTTGCACAATCAGCGCATATCGGATATGGAGTATTCTTCTCACATTTTCTGCATTTCATAATGGCTATACCTCTACCATTTGAAAGCCAGTTTTAATGTGTCATCGATTCTACGTTTATCCCTGAGTTTGTTTAGTATTAACCTCATACTATCCAATCTTCTTCTATTCGCATTTATTTTGAACTGCGTATCAATCTGATCGAGTGTGTTATCAACATAATCTGGTGAGATTTCAGTCAAACCCAGAAAGATAACGTATACAATTAGGAATAGCATTGTCAGGAATAGAAGCACCTGAAAAAGAGGATTAATTATGTAAGAAATAAGGACTACTAGTATGCCAATAAGAATAATGAATGGTGCTAAGGTGATAATAGTTAGCGCTATTGTTTTGAACTTGGTTAAATTAAATTCGGCAAGTTTTTTCTTGTCGTTTTGTAACTGTTTATCTGTAGCAGTTAATGAATCAAGAAGCCTTTGTTTATCGTCATAAGCGCAATTCTTGCATACCGGAAATCTTGAAGATTCACCGTATTCTCTGCATTTCATCACAGTTACTCCTTTCTCTGACTGAATCACACTCCCCTGAAGCTGATTGAAAGCCTGCCGTCCATGCTCCAGCTGGACTCATTTTTTCTCAAAAGAGCTGTAAGTCTCTTTTTATATCCCATCATCTGGTAGTTCTTCTGCTTGATATTTATTAGTGCAATGCCATTCCTGATGTTATTCCGTGGGATTTCACCCCAGAAATAAACTGCTACTGTAGGGAATATAGCTATTGGTAAAGCGGATAGAATCTGCAATTCAACTTTTTTGAGCAAAGAGACAAGCATAAGAAATAACAATGATGTCATGAACAATAATAGTGATAACCAGAAGTTGTATGTTACTCTGGGTAATTTGAATGTCCTGATTATTATTTCAAACTTGTTCAATCGAATCTGTTTGTTTATTATTACGATGCTGTTAATAAGTCTTTTTTGATTATTGCTTGAGCAATCCTTGCATATTGGATAGACTGATTTCTTCCTATATATCCTGCATCTCAATTTTATTTCCTCCTTAGTAATCTCATTATTGATTGCCTTTCCCTCTTTAATTCATTTATCCATTTATTCTGCTCTTCATAGAAATCCATCTTTGCCAGCTTATCTGGGTAAACATCAAGCATACCAGCAATAAGAATCCCAAGCCCCACTACCAGAATGAAAAAACCAATTATTGAATACCAGATGTTGATATCGCCAACCCATATGAAAGCTACACTTATACAGGTTAGCACAATACCCCAAACCAGACGTTTTGATTTAGTTCCATTTGTCCTTTTTATGTTCCTAATTTCATCTCTTCCATCTTCTATGAGACGGTCGATCTCGTCAATTCGATCCAGTTCTTTTAATTCTTGTTCACTGGCACATCGCCTGCAGATCGGGTATTTGGACTGTGAAGAGCATCTAATACATTTCATCATTTCATGTCCCTTTCGAGAACCTTTGCAATGTCTGCAATGCTATCATCGCTGAATCCTGGTCCTGTCAACTGCATGCCAATTGGTCTTCCTTGCGAGTCGTTACTTGTTGGAACAGAGATCGCTGGGACTCCA
The DNA here is from genome assembly GCA_964613055.1 of uncultured Caldisericales bacterium. Classification (GTDB taxonomy): domain Bacteria; phylum Caldisericota; class Caldisericia; order JAAYUI01; family JAAYUI01; genus JAXGMQ01. The sequence goes on from CAZTGD010000004.1 coordinate 36,343, forward strand.
GCAAGTGCCTGGATGATCGTAAGCATATCGCATGCATACATATCTAGTGGATCCAATACTTTTCCAATGGGGAAAGCTGTTGTTGTAGTTGTTGGAGTGAGAATCACATCACAGGATGTGAAAGCGTAAAATAGCTCTTGGGATAACTTGGCTCTCATTCTACATGCTTGAATGTAGTAAGCATCATAGAAACCCTCTGAAAGGGCGTACGTCCCAACAAGGATTCGTCTTCGAACCTCTTCGCCAAAGCCCTTAGATCGTGTCTTTCTGTACTGTCTGTCCAGGTCATCATCTTTTTCACACAAACCATATCGAACGCTGTCAAATCTAGATAGGTTTGCAGAGCACTCTGATGGTGCAATCAGCTGATATGTAGACACAGAATGCTTCAGGTTAGGTATCTCGATATCGACAAACTTTGCTCCACTTGATTCAAGCACTTTTCTGCTCGAATCAAGATTGGCAATAATATTCGGGTCAATTGACAGATCAGCCAATTGCTTTGGGATGCCGATGGTTATTGAATCGACCGAAGGTATTGGTTTTGGATTCCACTCAACCGATGTCGCATCCTTCGGGTCATAACCACGAATTACTTTCAGTAGCAGTGACGCATCATCAACCGTTTGAGCCATAGTGCCAATCTGATCAAGACTGGAGGCAAATGCAACCAGTCCATACCTTGATACTGTACCATATGTTGGTCTGATACCAACAAGACCACAGAAGGACGCGGGTTGTCTTACCGATCCTCCAGTGTCAGAACCCAGTGCTCCTAGAGCCATTCCACTGGCTACCGCTACCGCTGATCCTGATGATGAACCTCCGGGAACGAGTGATGTATCGATGGGGTTTCTACTCACACCAAAAGCAGAATACTCCCCAGAAGCACCCATTGCAAACTCATCCAAGTTGGTTTTACCGATGATCAGTGTCCCTGCATTCTCAAGTTTTTCGACTGCATCTGCAGAGTAAAGCGATTTGTAATTTCCCAGTATTTTAGAACCACAGGAGAGTTTTATGTTTTCAACTGCAATGTTGTCTTTAATGGCTATTGGTATACCTTTTAACTGCCCCGTTCTTTCATTTTTCCTGTCGTAGGTTTCCGTAATAAAGGCGTTCAGTGTTTTCTCTTGATTAGAATAATTGTCTCTGCATTGCTCAAGAATGTCCGTTTGTCTTGAAGGGTTCTGAGAAATTGATTGTACGGCTTCTTTTATTGTTATCATGAATCATCTCCAATAATCCTTGGAACGATAATAAATTCATACTTTACTCTAGGGGCTTGATCGAGTACCTGTTCCCTTGTTAAAACGTGACCGCATCTATCATGCCTTCTGACCAATGTACACTGTGGGGGGAGAACCATAGGACGTTCAATCTCCGATAAGTCAACATTCTGGATGTTGCTGAAGTGTTCAAGTAATCGGTTAATATCGACCATTATCTTTGAATCATCAGTAACATCAATCATTGCAAGGGCAGACACTCTTTTTATATCATCCTCATTAATTCGCATACTCCTCCTATTGTGGCAGTTATTATACAAAGGATATCGGAAAACTCCAGGTGTCCTTGACAGAGTATGGTTTAACCTATACTTTCACCACACATGAAATCCAGCAATACTGGAATTGAAGTAGTAAATGCTGAAACCACCAATGTGATGCCGGTTGTCGCTTTCATTGGACGACCATCCGTTGGTAAGTCCACCCTGTTCAACAGGATACTCGGTCATGGAGCTGTTATCACGGATGCCAGATTCGGTATTACAAGAGACCGCATTATGGAGGATTTCACATGGAACGGTGTGAAATTCACGCTTATGGACACTGGAGGCATCGCACCAAAAGAGGGACCTATCCAGGAACAGGTATCAATACAATCTGAGCTGGCTCTTGGTATGGCAGACTTTATCCTCTTTGTCGTTGATTCAAGGATCGGTCCAACTCAAGAGGACATCAATGTTGCCAGGATAATCAAGAAAGGCAAAGGCAATGTTATTCTGGTAGCTAACAAAGCTGACAACCTTGATTACTCAGAGTACAACCTCTATAGCTTGGGGTTTGGTGAACCATTCTATGTATCGGGAACAACAGGCAGGAACCTCGCTGAACTGCTTGATGATATAGCCAGCAGGATAAAGGAGAGGGTATCCGAAGCTAGCTTCGAGGATAGGCAGAAACACGTACCTAGGATCACAATAGCGGGAAGACCGAACGTCGGTAAATCTTCATTGCTCAACAAACTCACCGGACAAAAGAGAGCAACCGTCAGTACAGTTGCAGGAACAACCAGAGATGCAGTTGATACTGACGTCATTTATAAAGACAAGCCCTATAAACTCGTTGATACAGCAGGCATTGTGCGCAAGTACAAGTTCAAAAGCCAACTCGATTATGTAACATTCAAACGATCACAACAGGCGATACATCGAAGTGATGTTGTTATCTTGGTTGTTGATGGCAATGAGGGTATTGTGTTTGCGGACAAACAACTAGCTAACTTTATCGCGGATGAAAAAAAAGCCTGTGTAGTGATGATAAACAAGATTGATCTGGTCAGTGATAAACTCGAGTTGTACAAGAAGATCGATTATGCATTCAGATTCATGTCATGGGCACCTAGACTATCGGTCTCTGCACTGACAGGCAAACGTGTTAACGATGTGTTTGATCAATTGGTCAAGGTGATTGACAGCTACAATCTTATGATTCCAACCAGCTCAATAAACAAGTGGATAAACGATGCCGTCAGTAGTACCAGCCCCACTCCCCATAGAGGCATTCTATTGAAGTTGTTCTATGCTGTGCAAACGGGTGTTCGACCACCTCGATTTGATTTCTTTGTAAACGAACCAAAGGCTGTTAATCCAACATACGAACGCTACCTAATCAATTCCTTCAGAGACAAGTTTAGTTTTTTGGGTAGTCCTGTTATCTTTAACTGGAGGTCGAGAAGATGAGAATAATGGTTATGGGAGCGGGTGCCTGGGGTACCTCACTCGCCATTTTATTGTCATCAAAGCCTCATGAAATCACGCTTTGGGCAAACAATAGGCAGTTATATGACACAATACTATCAGACAGACAGAACACCACCTATTTTCCTGGATACCGTATACCGGACAACGTCAGTGTTGAACTTGACCCCTTGACAGCTACAAAGGATGTAGATATACTCATATCCGCTGTACCTGGGAAGTATCTAAGGTCGGTTTCCAGGGAGTTTGTGACATACCTTGAAAATCAAACAGAGGTGCTGTCTGTTACTAAAGGGATAGACCACGAAACCTCGCAGACAATGTCCCAAGTGCTCAGAGAAGAATGGGGTTTGGCTGATGACAGAGTAGCGGTTCTTTCAGGACCAAACTTTGCGAGAGAGGTTGCAGAAGGAATGCCAACAGCGTCTGTGGTTGCTTCAAGCAATCGCAAACTGACTGAAAAACTTCAATCTCTCCTTTCAACGGATACATTCAGAGTTTATACCTCAGATGATATTGTCGGAGTCGAATTGGGCGGTGTTATTAAAAATATCGTAGCAATTGGCGCTGGCATAATCGAAGGCGCGGGTTATGGTGCTAATACCAAATCTGCTCTCATCGTGCGTGGGTTAGAGGAAATAAGTCGACTCTTTAAAGCAGTCGGTGCAAAGGAACCCACACTCAGAGGCCTTTCGTGCCTGGGGGACGTTGTTGCTACATGCACCTCTGACTTGTCTAGAAACAAGTCATTTGGTAAGTTGCTGGGTGAAGGTTTGACTATGCAACAAGCCAGAAGTAAGATTTCAGTTGCAGGAAAGGCGATTGAGGGTCTTGACTCGCTAGAAGGTTTGCTTAAACTAGCAGGTCGTTGCTTTGTGAGACTCCCAATTGCCGAGGAGATTATGTCAATTGTTAACTCGCAAACATCGGCTTCATCAGCCATCAGTAGGTTGATGGAGAGAGAATTAAAATCAGAGTCCTAGAAGGAGGGCAGTTTAGAATGACGAAACCAGAACTGATTGAGAAGATTGCACTTGCCACCAAGCACTCAAAGAAGGATTGCACGACCATGTTGGAAGCGACACTTGATTCCATCAAGGAAGCAATGTCCAGCGGTGAGAAGGTTTTACTGGTTGGTTTCGGTTCTTTCTACGTTCGTGAGAGAGCCGCAAGAAAGGGTGTAAACCCAAAGACCCGTAAACCACTGCAGATCCCAGCCAAGAAGGTGCCAGCGTTTAAGCCAGGCAAGGATCTCAAGGAATCAGTAGCCTAGGTAGGTAACCTAGCGATTTCTGATTTTCAAGAGGTAGCTTATCTTTTTAAGTTACCTCTTGGCTTGTCTAAGTGACGGGGCGTGGCGCAGTTTGGTTAGCGCGTCAGTCTGGGGGACTGAAGGTCGGAAGTTCGAATCTTCTCGCCCCGACCACTGACTGCACAGCTTTGAATTATTAATGTGTATTGCACGTTTTAGAAGGTGCGGGACGTGGCTCAGTTTGGTAGAGCGCTTGGTTCGGGACCAAGAGGTCAGCAGTTCGAATCTGCTCGTCCCGACCACTGACCGGTACTTCGGTTTTGTGGTGAGGATCCCGGTTGAAAAAATGTGACAAGAATCCATAGGTTTTTTATGCGTTGTACATGTAATGTTTTGAATGTATCATCGTATTGTGAGAAATGTGAGTCAAAACCAAAGTAGAGTACCTCTGATTTCAAAACTTAAAGCGCATGTTGATCTCAACTCAACCTCATTCCATGTGCCTGGTCATAGTTCAGGAAGATTGGTACCAAAAGATATCCTAGATTTAATCGGTACAGGTGTTTTTAATTCAGATCTCACGGAGATAGCAGGATTGGATAACCTCCATCATCCAGTAGAAGCGATAAGACAAGCTCAACTTTTAGCGGCTGAAGCTTATGAAACTAAAGAAACCCATTTCCTTGTTGGAGGTTCAAGCGCTGGCATAAAAACTATGATGCTTGCAAGCTTGAACCCTGGTGAAAAACTCGTTATTTCAAGAGATTGCCACAAATCAGCAATTAACGCGTTGATTCTTGGTAGTATTGAACCTGTGTTTGTTTATCCAAGCAATGATGATTTTCATTATCCAGCATCTTCAACGGATTATGTTGATATACTGGAAAAAAAAACTTCCGTACAAACAGTATTGATAACAGCTCCTAATTACTATGGGATGCTGAATGATGTCAAAACCATATCAGATAAAGCAAAGAGAAATAAATCGATAGTGATAGTTGATGAAGCTCATGGTTCTCATCTATGCTGGAGCAGTGAATTGCCTGAATCGTCATTATGCATGAATGTTGATATGGTAGTTCACAGCGCTCATAAAACGCTACCTGCCCTAACTCAGGGATCCTATCTGCATGTTGTTGGTCAGGGATCCAACTCTAACCGTCTAGGGAGTTTTTTGTCTATTATGCAAACCTCTTCGCCATCATATCCAATCATGGCATCATTGGATGCATGTAGAAAATACATGTATTTCAATGGCGAGAAGTGTCTTAAACAGACGCTTGATATTTCGAGATGGTTGAGAGATGAGATCAACTCTATCGATGGATTAAAATCCTGTTACAGAAAAGAAGCTATAGAGAACGGTGCTTTTGACAGTGATGAAACAAAACTCTTCATTGATCTATCAGAATCTGGATTAGATGGGTATAAAGCTGATGAATTCCTGAGAACAAAAAATATATTTGTAGAGATGACAGAGTTTCGGGGTGTGTTGTGTATGATTACGGTTGCAACAAACTGGGATGATGCACATCGATTGGTAGAGGCGTTAAAGGATATGATTCATGATGTAGAAAACAATCATAGTATGTGTCCAAGGGATTTAAACCCCCCTAGAACCAAACTGGATGTACTCCCAAGGGATGCTTTCTTTTCTGAAACTGCCTTGATACCGATAACCGAAGCTATTGGAAGAGTGTCAGCATCTGTAGTAACATCTTGTCCTCCAGGAACCCCTGCTTTGATCCCTGGTGAAGTAATAACGGAAGCAATTGTGAGTTTTATGATAAATAAACTTGAAATGGATCAACCTATGGAAGGTGTTAGCGAATCTTGGATTAGTGTGGTTAAATAGAATTACTGCTTGTTTTGTTTCAAGATTGATTTATCTCTTGTTGATTATGTTGACTTCAGTGATCTTGACCGCGTTAATTGGTTTCTTTATCCCGAGATTCTCGTCAAATTTTGAGGGAACATTGCTGATTTTATAACAGATATCAAGACCATCTGTTACTTTTCCAAAAACGGTGAAGTTCTTACCAATATTAGGGTTATCCTCTAACAGAATTCCAAATATGGAGTTATTCAAGTTTGTTTTTGGATTCTTGACCATAAATACGGAACCGGCTTCAGATAAGACGTATGTCCGTTCATACTCACGTTCAAAGGCTTCATGACCCCTGCCTTGGTTGAAGACGTCTCCGGTTTGGATAAACCTACCTGGTTCAACGTTGTAGAAATCGTTACCCAAGTAGAGTGATCCACTGTATCCTTTACCCGGGACCTCAATACCTTCACACCATTTTAAAAACTGCTCGCAGGTTGCTGGAGCATTCATGGGATAGAGTGAGACATCAAAGGAACCTTCAGTAGTTTTAAATGTAACTACGTGGTCGTCTGAAGGCTCTTCATTCTCTTTATCTATTCGATTGGGAGCACACCCCGTGATCGTAACTGATACGATCACGAGGGTGCACAGAATTGTGTTTAGAAATAATCTATTTGACATATGCCTTTTCGATTGTTACAGGGGAGGTGGGAGATGATTTTTCACCACTTGGTCCTGCTACAGTCTCAACATTCTCAATTTCTCTGACAATGTCCATTCCGCTGGTGACCTCACCGAAAGCTATGAAACCCATATCATCGAGGAATGTGTTCTCAGCAAGGTTGATGAAGAACTGAGCGTCTGACTGATATGGCATTGGATTACCAGTTGTTGAAGACGCCATTGCCACTGTGCCAGTAACATTTGATGAACCACTGAACTTGGGATCAACATTCATGTTGTTTCCACCAGTTCCATTACCAAGCGGGTCTCCACCCTGAATTACAAAGCCTTTTACAATTCGGTGAAAATCGAGTCCATTGTAGAAACCTGATTCGGCTTTATCTACCATGTTACCAGCGGCAATTGGCGCTTTACCGAGCCATAAAGTTATCTCGAATGTGCCATGGTTTGTTTCGAAAACAACAGTTTTCTTATCCACGGAGTGTGCCTCTTCCTTTTCTTCATTTGTTGTCGGATTTGTTTCCTCAATCAGCTCTACTTCACCGATTGATTCTGTTTTAGGGTCAGTAACAGATTCCGAAAAATCGTCATTTGTTTCAACAATCTCGGTGTTATCCCGTGTAATTGAAACCTCATCCTCGTTTGGTGTTGATCCACAAGAAACGACAAAAACGATCATCGCTAGTACAAGCATTATTGCTGTAAACTTCTTCATATCATTCTCCTTTCAGCACATCTAAGCAAGATATTATCTGGATTTTCTCTATAAACTCAACCAAGCCCGGAATAGTTATCCCGGGCTTGGTTTGTAGTACTTATGTATGTGTGGTGTTTAGGTGTTCCTGTTTCTATTCTTCTTTACCCTCGGTATCTTCATCGTCAGCTGTATATTCTGTGTTTTCATCTTTACCACTGTCAGGCTCGAACGTTGCTGTCACTGAACTATTATCTGAATCTGGTTTATCTTCTGTATGCACGTTCTCTAATGCGCTTTTGGCTTCAGACTCCTCTTTTTCCTTTTCCTCTTGCAGTTTGACAGCTTCGAGTACATCCCGGTTTTCTTTCTCAAGATCACTCTCTGACATGAATCTTACGGATGGGTCTCCACCTTCTCTGGCAAACTCCTGAAGATATTTTTCTTCTTCAGTCTGTTCTCTCCTAAAGCGCCTCTTTCTTTCAGTTCTGGCTGGTGGATCGATGAGAGCTTTCATTGAAAGACGCATCTTTCGCTCCTCAGGATGGATATCTATAACCTTACACTTGACGGTCTGTCCTTCAGATATCTCACTGTCAACACGCTCAACACGATGATGCGCTATCTGTGATATGTGAAGTAGTCCAGAAATACCTTCCTCAATCTCAACGATTGCACCGAACTTGAGGAGTTTTCTTACTGTACCCTCAACCACATCATCAGCTTGATATTTGTATGGCACAAGCTCCCAAGGATGAGGGTTGGCTTGTCTTAGTGAAAGAGATATCCTCTCGCCACCCTGGGCTATTTTCAGCAGTTTGACAGTGACCTTGTCACCCTTGCTGAGAACATCCTTTGGTGCTTTCCTGGAACCCCAAGAGAGTTCTGAGAGATGAATCAATCCCTCAACCTTTTCTCCAAGGTCAACGAATGCACCAAACTCAACGATGCTGACAACCTTTCCTTCATAGAGTTCACCAACCTCAAGGTTTTCAATGAATGCATCCCTTCTGCTGGATTTCTCTTGTTCAAGAACCACCCTTTGTGAGCAGACAACCCTTCGTGTCGAGCGGTCTACCTCGATAACTCGGACCCTCATCTCCTTGCCAATCCATTTCTTGGGGTCAGAGTTTCTCTTCATTTCAATAAGAGAGCGTGGTATGAAGGCTGTAACTCCAAGATCAACGAGGATACCACCCTTAACCGCTTTCTTGCCGGTTGTGGAGAGTATCTCTTTCCTATCCATTGCTTCACTGAGTCTATCCCAAATAAGCTCAAAATCAGCTCTCTTCTTGGACAGCAACAATGTGCCATCGCTGTCACCAGACTTCATAACCTTGCATCTTACCGTATCTCCAGGTGAGAACTCTTCTTCAAGTGGCAATTCTGGGTTTGTCCTTGAAATCTCTTTGACAGCAATAAAACCCTCTGATTTCTGACCAACGTCAACGAGAAGACCGTCAGGGCTGACCTTAACTATTGTGGCGTCCATAATATCACCACGTTTTATCGGTTTGCCCTCAACGTCTGATATAGCTTCGCTCATAACGGATTTTATGAATTCGTTACCCTCATCGTCTGCATCATCAGATTCTTTTAACTCTGCATACACAGCTTCAGAAGAAGGTTTATTTTCAACAGTTGAGTTGTCCGTACTCTCATACTCACCGGTTTGAGCTTCTGGCTTCTTCTCAGTTTCAACAGGAGTGCTTTCAATCTTTTTTTCTTCTGATACTACTTCGATCGGTTTGTTTTCTTCTACAGCTTCGTCTTTTCTCTCAAGTTCTTCTTCAAACATGTTCACCACTTCGAAACACCTCGTCTTATTTAAGCATATCTCACGCAAGCCGACATTACCTTCGGTCTGCGATTACACCAAGTAAATTGTTATGGAAAGAAACGCTTTATAACAGGTTGTTTGTGTTAAACGTTGACTGTTTCCAGGGTGAACTGTAGATTATGGGTATGGACATAGGTGATCTCGTAGCAAGGTTGTACAGAAGAGAATCCAGCAATAGACTTACTTTGATTCACTTTCAAAGTAAGTCTGCAAAGCATGCTGAAATCCCATCAAGCATACCTGATGAGGTAAAAGATTGTCTTTCTGATATGGGTATTAATAGCCTGTACAGCCATCAATCTCAATCGGTCAATGCAATTTCTCAAGGGAAAAACGTTGTGATAGCAACAGCAACCGCTTCCGGAAAAACGCTTTGCTACAACATACCGGTTCTATCAAAGCTGGTGGAAAAACCTGAGTCAAGATCGTTGTATCTTTTTCCAACAAAAGCACTTTCATCTGATCAATCAACTGGTTTGAGAGAAATGATGAAAACAATGAAAATCGGGAAGCAAATGCACACATATGATGGGGATACACCACCAAGTGTCAGGCAGATGTTGAGGAAAACGGGTTCAATTATACTAACAAATCCGGATATGCTTCACAAAGCCATACTCCCTCATCATACGAAGTGGATGCATCTGTTTGAAAACCTGAATTATGTTGTCATAGACGAGCTTCATGGATACAGAGGTGTTTTTGGTTCTCATATGGCCAATGTCATCAGAAGGTTGAAACGTATCGCTAATTTCTACGGTAGTCACCCCCAGTTTATTATGTCATCCGCTACTATTCGAAATCCAAAAGAGCTGGCAACAAAGATCATTGAAGATGATGTTGTCGTGGTTGATGACGATGGTTCACCAAGAGGGGATAATTATCTTTTAGTTTATAATCCACCGATAGTCGACTCTCAGATGGGATTTAGAAAATCGATACAGTTTGAGGCGGTAAGATTCGCACTTGAGTGCTTAAAGGAACAGATTCAGACAATCGTGTTTGCCAGAAGCAGGATAAGGGTGGAACAGATACTGAGTTTGCTCAAAGAGGGAGTCCGTCGATTTGATATAGATTCAAAACGAATAAGGGGATACAGGGGGGGTTATCTTCCTCTTGAACGCAGAGAGATTGAAAAAGGCTTGAAGGGCGGAGACGTTTTGGGTGTCGTGTCCACAAATGCTCTGGAACTTGGTATTGATATTGGTCAGCTTGAAGCGGCAATAATTGCTGGTTATCCAGGAACGATCGCAAGTCTCAAACAACAGGCTGGAAGAGCTGGAAGGCATCAACAAGCGAGTATGGGTATCCTCGTTTTGTCCAGCAATCCGATGGACCAGTACATCCATAGTCACCCAGATTTTCTGGTTCATTCCTCACCAGAGGCCGGACTGATAAACCCAGACAACCTCTATGTAATTATCTCTCATATCAAGTGTGCGGCGTTTGAACTGCCCTTCTTGGATGGAGAGAGGTTTGGTAATGCTGAAATAACATCCATTCTGAAGCATTTGCAGGATAATGGTGTTATCAACCATTCAGCCGGGAAATGGTACTGGATGACAGACTCGTATCCTGCCAATGAAATATCCCTAAGGAACGCCTCTGAAGGCAATATTACAATCCATGATGTGAAAACGGATAATACGATAGGTGAGGTTGATATGCTGACCGCACCAATGCTCGTTCACGATCAGGCTATCTATATACATCAGGGAGTCACATATCATGTAGATAGGCTTGATTTTGATAAGAGAAAAGCCTTTGTTAGGAAAGTAAAGGTAGACTACTTCACTGATGCAAACCTGCAGGTCAAGCTATCGATCCTTGATGAATCAACATCGAAAACTAGTGATGATATAACATTCGGTTGGGGAGAGGTTTCTGTTACTGCTTTAACATCAGTGTTTAAGAAAGTGAAGATGTCTACCCATGAAAATCTTGGATGGGGTGAGGTTCATCTGCCTGAGATGACAATGGATACGACTTCATGGTGGATATCATTGGGTAAGACATTTATTGAAAATTTCTCGAGGTCTGACCTCGGATCAGCCATGATCGGCTTGGGAAATCTATTGATAGGTATTCTTCCAATACATCTGATGTGTGATCCAAAGGATCTTGCCATGCACATTGAAATAAAATCACAACATTTCAGTTCGCCCACAATCTTCATCTATGAAACGAATGCAGGAGGAGTTGGGCTAGCGGGGAACATATTTGAGATGGATTTAAATCATTTGAGGATGGCGTGTGAAATTGTGTCAAACTGTAAATGTAAGAATGGATGCCCAGCGTGTGTTGGTCCACCTTTTACAAACGCCCCACCATCCAAAGCTTTAACAAAAGATTTACTTTCAATGATCCTCAAGATAAAATAGAAATCCGGAAAACAGCAACTATTGCCTGTTGCGGAAGGGGTTTGATTTCCTCTGTGCTTTGTGCAGTTGCTCCTCATTCATTCCAAAATAATGACCAATCTCGTGGTACAACACGTGTTCAATTATCGCTCGAAGGTGCTTTATGTCCCTTGCTCTGGTTGTTATTGGTTTTCTGAATAGAAGTATGCGATCGGGCCAGGAGTAGGGAGCCATACCCCTTCTTGATGTTCTTGGAACGCCCGTATAAAGACCAAGCAAACCCATCGGATTACCGATACTCAATCGTCGAAGGATATCCCTTGGTGCATAATCCATCACCTGATATGAGATGTTGGCATCAATTAACTTATCCAACCAGTAATCGGGCAGTCGGTTCCATGCCTCTTCAACCATCAGAGAGAACGATGAGCTATCAATGGATATCATATTCGATACATCATCTGTGTTATGCCTAAATCGTTTTCATTGTCTTCGCCAGTGTTGTCAGGTGATATTATTTCTTTATTTTTAACGAAGCCGGCATCAATATAAGCTGATCTACAACCAGTGGCGGCTGCAAGATCAGGGTTATTAGGTTCCTTTTCTGTAGCAAACACCTCAATCTTTACTAGCCTTGTTTTCTTTGCAAATTGTTTTGTTCTCTCAAGCAGTATCTGTTTTACATCTTTACGGTTTCGATACTTAGGATATACATACAGATCAATTATCTGAAGCACTCTCATGTCCTTAACGCTGGTGACATGACTGCATCCAATCCTCCAGGCAACGGGTTTAGGCAGTTGAGTGATGTAACCAGCCACCTCTGAGCCTATAAAGGCAGTTGATATAATCCGACCATATTGTCTTGTAGTATCAGAGAGAAAAGTCACAACCTCGGGACTGCCATTAGGACCAAACCCTCCTTCTGGATGTCTGAAAGGGGAGGGCAAACCCTGACCGCTGATATCCCTCAATGTGATGTTTTTAACCATCACTGATTTATCCTGGCGGTTCACATCCAGACTTGGATGGATAAAGGTTTTCCGATCCTCAATATCTTGAACCCTCTTCAAGTTGTGTTTTTTGATGTTGCTTATAAGCGTTTCATTTATTCTATGAGTTCCAATGAACTCCCTATTAATGAAGAAGTGAGGTTCTGCGCCGTCAACTTGGCTATTTTTATCGTCATTTCTGATGCTTTTTACAGCTGATGAGATGTGTCTGGGAAGCATTACAAGCTGAGCATCCCTTATCTCGTTTAGGTTCCACTCCCTGAGTTTTAAGCCGAAGGCAGTTGAAACATCCCGTGCCATAAATCCTGATGACTTATACGGTGAAAAAATCCAGTCTAAGATCATGGGAGTTCTCCTTTCAAATCAATAACCGAGTTCCTTTTTTATGATGTTTTTTGGGGTTTTTCCATCGACTAACAGCATTATGTTATCTCGAACCAAACGTGCAAATCGTGGCCAGAACTCTGGTGTCATTCCCGCTGAATGAGGAGAGGTAATGACCTGTGGCATTGAAAGAAGTTGTGAACTAGGGTCAATCGGTTCGGTAGAGAATACGTCGAGTCCTGCTGATGAAATTATTCCAGATTTTATTGAAGAGATGAGGGCACTTTCATCAACCAGATTGCCATTTGAGATGTTTATGAAGGTGCAACCATTCTTCATCATAGAGAAGACCTGGTTGTTGAAAAATTTTTCTGTTTTGTTGGTTCTTGGCAAAGCACAAACGACTATATCAGAATTCTCAAGTGCGAGTGCTATATCCTCTGTAGTGTATACCTTATCAACGTTATCAACCGATTTAGCTGTTTGCTTGACCCCGATAGTTTTCATCTGAAATCCGCGTTTGGCAATCTCTGCGACTCTCATGCCAATTTTACCAAGACCGAATATACATATTGTTTTTCCCATTATTTCATAGGGAGTCAGATTTGAAAGATTTAGAGAGTTACCCCACCAATCCTTTGGCGACATCCTTTGGCTGGCTTCAATGAGTTTTCGACTGCATGCAAGGATCATAGAAAAGGTGTGTTCAGCGATGGCTTCGGTTCTACATCCACCTGAATTCGTAACAACAACTTTGGACTCGAGTACCTCTGGATAGAGATGCTCCTTGCTTACACCATCAATAGCATAGAATATCGCTTTAAGGTTGTTTGCCAGAGAGAATGTCTTTGGTGGCACCCAGAAACTCACAACAACATCAGCGTCAACTATTTCATTCTTGAGATCGCGGTGCTTTATCTTGAGGAGTTTGTGCTCGGGGAGTGTTTCAACCATTGCTCCAAATATATTTGAGGGCATCTTATAGAAAGGTATGTTGCTATCCAGATCAAACACTACTTTCATTGTCAAACCTCCTCGAAAGCTTATACATCACTATGCCAGCCGATACGGAGGCATTCAAGGAATTAACATTCCCTTTCATCGGTATATTTATCAGCATGTCACAGTGTTTTCGAACAGAAGGTCTAATGCCCCTGCCTTCTGAACCAATAACAAGAACAGACCGATCGGAGAAATCACACTGTCCTAGGTTTCTCTTGGCTTCAGGAGCAGTGCCGTAAACCCAGAATCCGCGTTCTTTCAGTGTCTCAATGATCTGAGAGATATTTGTTGTTCTGACAATAGGTATGTGCATAACTGCACCTGATGAAGCTCGAGTTACAGTAGCAGTTATGGGACAGGCAGACCTTTTTGGAATTATTACAGCATCCATACCTAGACACTCAGCTGATCGAATTATCGCACCAAGATTCTGTGGATCGCTGATTTGGTCGAGTACAACTATGCCTGATTGTGGACCGATTCGATTGATGATAATATCCAAACCTGTATAGCTTATCGGTGACACAAATGCAACGACATCACGTGCGTTGTTTGATATTGATTTAAGTCTGGTGTTTGAGACAAAGTCAAAGGGGATGTTATTAGATTTGCATCCATCTATTATCCCTTTTATAGTCGAGTCTTTTCTTAAGCTATCCCTTAGTCTTACCCGATTGATTGGAACTGAAGAATTAATAGCTTCTAGAATTGAATTCTTGCCATAGATTATATTCTCATCGTTCATCTGCGAGTAATTCTCTGTCCTTTTGGCGTATCTTTCACCAAAAAACCCAGCTCAGAAATCTTGTCTCGGAGTTCATCTGATCGTTTCCAATTTTTCTCTTCCCGGGCTTTTTGGCGTTCATCAGCGAGTTGTTGAATGTGATCAGGAATGCCGGTTTCTTCCCCTTCGAGAAATGCAAAAACGGAATTAACCTTGTTGATTGCAGATATCACCTTCTGCGCATCAGATTTGTTGATAGCTCTCTCATCCATCAAACGATTGACTGCTCTGGAGAAATCAAATACAAAGGCGATCGCCTTTGGCGTGTTTAGATCATCGTTCATCGCCTCTTGGAATCCGTCAAGCATTTTTTTTATTGGTTTGTCAATATCTCCATCAGAACCGTTTTCTTCATACTCAGAAAGCCTTCGATTGAATTCAAGCAGGCTATCGCGTCCCTTTGAGCTTGCAAAAACAGCCTCCTTAGTGAAATTCAGTTGTGTTCGATAGTGATTTGTTACCACAAAGAATCTGAACATCTCAGGACTGATTTCTAGATTCTTTAGGTCATCTAGTGTGTAGAAATTTCCCAGAGACTTACTCATCTTAGCGCCATCAACCATCAGGTGTCTGGAATGCATCCAGTATCTGCAGAAAGGCTTACCCGTTGCGCCTTCTGATTGTGCGATCTCATTCTGGTGATGAGGGAATATGTTGTCTACTCCACCTGTGTGGATGTCAAGTGTTTCTCCCAGATACTTCATTGACATAGCTGAACACTCGATGTGCCAACCTGGTCTGCCTTTTCCTAACGATGTTTCCCAGTAAACATCTCCATCGGATTCATCCCAGGCCTTCCACAAGGCAAAGTCTGAAATAGAGTCCTTCTCATATTCATCTGAAGTGGTTCTACCTCCCGCACCTGACATAAGGTTTGAGGGATCGAGATGTGCGAGTTTTCCATAGTCCTTGAATTTACTAATGCTGTAGTAGATGTTTCCATCGGGCGTTTTATAAGCAAAACCATTTTCGAGTAGCTTTTTGACCAAAGACACCATTGAGTCTATATGTCTAGTGGCTCGGGTGAAACGGTCAGCAGGAGCCATATGCAATGACCTAGTGTCTTTGTAGAACATATCTATGAAGGGATTTGTCACTTCATCCAGGTGAATGCTACGCTCTCGTGATGACCTGATGGTTTTATCATCAACATCTGTTATGTTCATCACATGATTCACCTTGTATCCGAGATACCTGAGGTACCTTACCAGGATATCCTCAAAAAGGAATGTCTTGAAGTTGCCTATGTGAATACGTGAATAGACGGTTGGACCACATGTATATACGTTGATCTCGTTATCTCTGTGGGGAATCAGCTCCTCCATGGAGCGAGACATGGTATTGAAAACCTTCATTTGTTATCCTTTTGGTCTAAAGTCATTGCCAATATATTTATCAAGCTTCAATGAATCGACCAAAGCATCATCAGGATCAAAGTGCTTTTTTACAACCTTGCTCATATGCTTGTTTGTAAGGTGAGATCCTACAAGGCTACTAACATAATCAACAATGCTCCAAAGAAACTTTGACAGCGCTTCAATTATTGTTTCACTAAGCAATCCGGTACTGACCAAGCCAACCAGTTTCATATTGCCATCGAGTCTGAGTTCGTTCATGAAACTGTATTTCTTGCCAATGTCGACAGCAAACTTGTCGACTATTCTCCTGAAGTGATTCGTGCCAAGGTTTCTCTCTCCTACCTCCAGCCCAACATCATTAAGGAAGTCTATCATCCTGGCGATATCTTCGGTATCCTGCTTCTCTATCTTAACAAGATCTATTCCAATGAATTTTAGAAGTGCTTTACTGGTTTTGAATCTTCCAACCACACTATTCTTGAAAACCTTTGATGTTAGTTCATTTTTCCTGATGATATCAAGAACTTCCCACTCCTCCATATTAAAAACGAGGTGTTCTTTTTCATCCTCAGAAACCTCAGCGATCTTAAGGATGGCATCATCCGGTGGTAGCTTGTCCTTTATGGAATTCCACTCATCCATAAGGTTGCTCCAGTTGAGCAGAAGGCTGTCTATTGCACTTGTGATAGTTCTCTTTGGGCTATTCATCTCTGGGATAAATCCCCATGTTCCGTCTTCAATTGTCAGAAGGTCATACAACGCAGTTTCGCCTTCAAGCGTTTTTGTTTGGGCATGGACAATATTACCATCGCTAAAGAACAATTTAGATGTTTCATCTCCACTTTTAATTTCCATGCAACCAGTTTTTCTGCTTATATTCATCGTCTGGATGATAACTCCTAGATCCAGGTTCTCTATCGTTCCTGTAATGGCGTACATAAATGACACCTCCTGCAAGCTACATGCTAATCGTGATAGTCAATATGTCAAGATTATCCTTGTGTACGCTATTGTTTTTATATAAGATAAGCGTCCGTATGAATCTCATAATATCAGTCGTGGTTACTATAGTGTCATGCTTCTCTGTGTTTTTTTCGTTTGGGGTAGAGGCAATGCCAGCACTAGAGCTTGCTGAGTTTGATACTGGATTTGTAAGACAATTCGTTATTTTGATAGAGAACAAAGAAAAGGGATATATAAGAGTCCTTACAGATGCCAATGAAGAGGTGATTGCTGAAGTTGTATCACCCGTTAATAATGCTTCCTCCATTCCCAACAGTTTTTGGGATGCTCATTATATTGGGGCATGCAACGGAAGCCTTGGGGGAATAGTATATACAGGTGGTGATTCGATCAGGATCCGATGTGGTCCGGATAGAAAATTCAACTTTACAAAACCTAGAAACTGGATGCCATCTGGTATTACCATAGTTCCTTTCACTGAGAATAATGATGAAGCAGAGGGAAAATTGGTTGTAAGCTGTCCAGGTGGTGAGGACATATTCAGCAAGTGGTCGCCCTACGTTGGGAATCCTGTTTATGCGATGGAGTATGATGGTTCATGGAGTACCATCGACAAATACTTCAGCTCAACAACTAGAAAAGCACCAGAGTTGATAATGATAGACGTACTCAAACCTGATTATGACCTTGAATATGTAGAGATAGAGAATTGGATAGAAGGGGATGTGATCAGTGGACAGGAGATGGACCAATCAGGAAAGGTTTATATTAAGAGAGAGGATGAAAATAGAAGAGAGATTGGTTCTGTTGTCCAACGGGCGTTTGCTCACGACCAGATAATAGGTACTGAATATGCTGAGGTTAGCCAGGTAAGCAGTGTATCCCCTGCAGAACTGGTTTTGTCAACTTCGCATTGGTTCGCTAAGATCGACGAAGGGGAAGAGCATTTAAGAAGTGGGATTAGGATAATGCCCATCAACCATGCAAAATTCCTTCGAAATGATCCAGAACTCAAGGATTTTATTAAGGATGGATCAACAATCATAATTGGTGCAAAGGGCGTAGAGCCAATAGATCTCGGCACGAAAGAGATCATGGATGGTGATAAAGTTAGATGCCCTTTAATTATGGGCCTTCCACCATTATTTAATGGTTTTATAAGACCAAACTTTGAGCAATCTGACTATTCTTCGTCATTTTACTTTTATGTATCAGATGATTTTGGAAGGAGCTGGCGTTCAACCTCGCAGATCATTGATCAGCTGGATGAAGGCGGTACCAGCAGAGTGCAATACTGGACTAATATAAGGATATTCGTTGGCAGGTAATTGATTCATCTTGATTATTATTGCCTGTCGAATAGACTGATAGTGTGAAAATAACATGTGTATTGTCTCCACCTATTCCTGAATTTGACGATTATATCGTGGTAGTGATTGATGTTTTGAGGTTATCATCTACGCTGTCTGTGATACTGAATAGCAATCCAAAGAAGCTTTTACTCTTTGACGATTACCAGAACGCTGTTGAGCAGAAACAGTTCAATCCAAAAACCATATCTCTTTCTGATGATTCAAACAATAGTCTGTCAGAAACATATTCATTTAAATCGACTTCGACTTGTCAATTTATCAGCAGGAATCTCAAAGGGAAAGAGATAGCCTTTTCTTCTACTAATGGGTCAAATACCGTCATTAAAGCTGTTGATGCCTTGGGTAAGGTTTACATAACCTCACTGCTAAATCTAACTGCAACTGCAGAAACTTTAGCAAATGAGGTGCTGTATCACAAAAAGAATCTCGCAGTAATATGTTCTGGTGTGAATGGTAATGTCGCAGTAGATGATCTCTATGTTGCTGGATTGCTTATACATAAAACCATCCACATTAGTAGGATACGAGGGTTCGAACTGGATGATGGCGCATCGATTGCCAAGATGGTACACAGTGGATTCTCTCGACCAATCGATGCATTGCTTGCCTCAGAGAGTGGGAAAAGATTGTCTTCGATGGGTTTGACTTCAGACATTGCACTATGTGCCAAGATGGATCTTCTGAAGGATGTTGTCATTGCAACTAAAGAGGATGGACAATATGTAGTTTCACATCAAAAGGAGGATGAATGATCGACAATGAAGTGATAAAAAAAGCCTTCGAAAAGCTAAAACCTCTACTTGGATCTAGAGTTTCGATGTCTAAGTTACACACCATGAGCTATTCCCGCGATTGGAGTCCACGTCCAGCTGGTGATAACATGCCTCCTGACATTGTCGCTGTCCCAAGAACAACAGATGAATGTTCAGAAGTGGTCAAGGTGGCTTATGAACTCGGTATCCCTGTAACCTCATTTGCGGGAGGAACAGGTATGGGTGGAGGAGCATCAGCATGGAAGGGTGGTATCTTGATCGATACTAAGGGGATGAACCAGATACTTGAGTTTGACGAAAAGAACATGTCGGTGAGAGTGCAAGCCGGGATAACCATATGGCATCTTAACGAGTTTCTTGAAAAACATGGTATGTGGCTCACTCATCAACCTGAATCCAAGCAAGCCTCAACGGTAGGTGCGGCTATCAACTGTGATAGTGACTCAACTTTTGGGATGAAGTACGGAAAGATACTCGAACATATGACATCTCTTAAAGCGGTTGTCGGGACAGGACAAGCGGTTGAATTTGGTCACCGAAAGGCAATGATGTCTTCAAGCGGGTACAACACTATGCACCTTTTCGTTGCCTCTGAAGGAACACTGGGTGTGGTTACAGAGGTGACACTTCGAGTAAATTACCTTCCCAAGTATCGAGAAGTGATGGGTTTCTATGTTCGATCAATCGGTGAATCCTGTTACGCCTGCGAGGAACTGCTGACATCTGGAATCCAACTCGAGTCACTTCATATCAATAACAGACAAAGATTGCATTTTTACACTCATTCATATAGATTGAAATATAACCGTGAACCCAACGTACCAGACTGGGCAGATGCAATCCTATTTGTTTCAGTTGCAGGTGATGAGGATATTGTCTCTTTTAGTGCGAAGAAGATCAGAGATAAGTTTTCTAAAATCGGCTCAGAGGTTGAGGAAAAAGAGATTGTTACAGGCTATTGGGCCAGCAAACATACACTTCAATTTGAACCCTTCAAGCAGAAGTGGCCTGATTCCCAGAGGGAGAAAAAATTTGGTGCGGCAGATCCTGGTGTACCTATAGGCAATGTCCCCGATATCCATGAAAAGTTCATTGAGCTGGCGGAGAAACACGATCAGACAATACTGGGAATGACTGTGTACAACGAATGCCCGCAGAGACTTTCACCATCAATATCCTTTGCAATTTTTGTAGATGACAATGATCAGCAGAACGTAGAAAATTTCTACAGATTCGTTCGAGATATGTCAGAAACTGCAATTAAACTAGAAGGCACTATGAGTACATACATCGGTGATGGTGACAGGCTGGGCGGATTCAACGAGTTAGAACACGGTGCAAGCTATGAATACATGAAAAAGATAAAAGTGATCTTTGATCCAAATAACATCATGAATCCCGGAAAGAAGTTTGAAAGCAGGTGGATAAAGTGAGTCAGTACAAACACCTGGACAGGGTAAAAGATGATATATACACGTGCGCAAGGACGCGTTGTGGATTCTGCATCCAAGAATGCCCAACCTACAATGTCGGTTTGCTGGAGTGCTTTGCCTCAAGGGGAAAGATGCTACAGGCAAAAGGGCTTCTTGAAGAAGAGATCGAGCTGTCTGATGAACTGGCAGAATCTGTGAATATGTGCGCTGTCTGTGGATACTGCATGGCAAAATGCGCTCTCGAGAATGAGGATGTATTCCGAGCACTCAGGAGTGAGTTAGTTGAAGCTGGGTACACAATTGAAGGCAACGATTTGGTTGCAGAGAATATTCTCACCAAAGGTGACCCACTGGGTTCGGGCAGACAGATGGAGACGGAAGGTGACTCAGAATACGTTCTTTATCTGGGTTGTGCATACAGAGACAGGGGTAGCGATGTTGAATTAATACTCAACATAATGGAAAAAATGGGAATCAGGCCAACCATTGCAGAAGAGGTATGTTGCGGTAATACTCTCTATAACACTGGTTACATGGATGCCTTTGAGGAAGCCAGAGAGCGATTCTTCCAAGTGTATAAGCCATATCTGGACAAAATGATAATCACAATCTGCCCTACCTGTTACAAGACACTGAAAAAGATATTTGGTATTGAGAATGTTACTTTTGCAAACGAACTCATACTTACTAACATGGACAAACTAAAAATTAAACCTACAGGAGAATCAGTTACGTTTCACGATCCGTGTCATCTTGGCAGGGGTATGGATGAGTATGATCGTCCAAGAGAGATAATCAGAAGACTTGGTTATGATGTCGTTGAAATGAGGCTGAATCATGAATATTCAACCTGTTGTGGTGGCGGTGGAGGACTTCAGGCTCATTCTCAGGATGTTGTAAAGGAGATTTCAAAGAGTCGTGTTCACCAGGCACTTGATATTGGGGCTAAATTTATCTCAACCATATGCCCAACCTGTGAAGCGACACTCTTCCGAGCAAGCCTTATTGTTTCAAGAGAAGAAAAAAAGGTTGGAACTGGAAGACGAATAAAAACTAAGGATATTTGGCAGTTGATTAATAGGGTTGCCAAATGATATTGAAGAGGTGCGAGATGAAAAGGTTGATAGTTGTGTTGTTGATTGTGGGATTGATATTTGTTTCATGTGGTAAACCCGATGGAACTGATAACGGAGACGACAACGGTAACCATACAGGTACCAACATTGATATGATTGAATTCGATGCTGGTGGAGTGAGTTTTGATGTTCCAAAGGGATGGGATAATCAACGATTCTTACTTGAAGATCCACCAAACGATCTCGTTCGAGCGGCATCAGAAGTTGTATTTTACCCAAAGGATCAGAAGATGGATGATCTGATAGGTCCACTTTCAAAGAAGGATTTCAGATACACTGATTTTACTTTGGGAGACAGAGTTCTTGTTATATTTATGAAGGGCTTTTCTGGGCGCTACTATCCAGGTGGAACATCGAATGAGAGGATGACTTTCTATGAGGGAACGGTAAGAGAGTATAGCTCTAAAATGGTGAAATTTGGAGAAACTGAATACGAATCATGTCAAGCATTTATAGATAGAGATGGGCTTAAAAGTGGCAACCAAGCGCTGATGTTTGTTTTCTATGAGGATAAGCAACCCATGGTGGACAGCATGGTGCAAACATTTTCAGGGATCGCTGTTGTGGCAAAGAGCATAGGGCTTAATGAGAGAGACATATTCAACAGTATGGTTGAATCATTTCAATATATGAACAGATAGGAGAGTAATATGGCTGAGCATTTAAAGAATTTGATTGGTGGTGAATGGAAGGATTCCATTTCGGGGAAAACGTTTGAAAATCGCGATCCGGCAAATGGTGAGTTGGTGGCAACAGCCACTCTGTCTACATCAAAGGACGTTGACGAGGCAGTTGCTTCAGCCAAGTCTGCGCTCAAGAAATGGCAATCTCTACCAGCCCCTGCCAGGGGAGATATCCTTATTAGAACAGCGCAGATTCTTCAGGAGCGCAAGGAAAAGATAGCCAAAATAATGACTCGAGAGATGGGCAAGGTAATATCTGAAGCCAGGGGTGATGTTCAGGAAGCTATTGACATGTGTTATCTCATCGGTGGAGAGGGACGGAGACTGAAGGGTGAAACCATGCCTTCAGAGATGCCCAATAAAACCATCTATGTAGTCCGAGAACCACTGGGTGTGTGTGGCATTATCACCCCCTGGAACTTCCCGATTGCCATACCCTCGTGGAAGATAGCGCCAGCGTTGGTGTGCGGGAATACGGTCGTTGCAAAACCGGCTACTGATACACCAGCATGCATGGTAGAGTTCTTTAGGGCTTTAGAGGATGCTGGAATGAAGGAATATCCAGGAGCAATAAACCTGGTTATCGGCAGTGGTGGTGAGGTTGGTGAGGCAATCCTCTCACACAAGGATATCTCAATGGTCAGCTTTACCGGTTCAACCGAGATAGGTACAAGGATAGCAACCAAGTGTGGCGAAGGTCTCAAGCAGTGTTCGTTGGAGATGGGTGGTAAGAATGCCATGATCGTCTGTGATGATGCTGATCTCGATCTCGCTGTTGATTCTGCTATCTGGTCCTGTTTTGGTACAACAGGCCAAAGGTGCACTGCTTGTTCCAGAATAATCATTGAGAGAGGTGTAAAGGAAGAGTTTGAAAAGAAATTTGTGGATGCTACTGGCAAGCTCAAGCTGGGACACGGACTAGAATCAGAGGTAGGGCCACTCATCAACATGAGAGCTAGAGACAACACCGACACGTATGTAAAGATCGGCAAGGATGTAGATGGAGCCAAACTGCTTATCGGTGGTGAACCTGCAACAGAGGGTGAACTGGCAAAGGGAAGCTTCTACAAACCGACTATCTTCACCGATTGCAAGCATGGTATGCGAATCACCAAAGAAGAGATATTTGGTCCAGTTGTTGCCATAATTCCAGTCGATTCGCTGGAAGAGGCGATAGAAGTAAACAACGATACCATTTATGGGCTTTCAGCCGCTATTATTACTAACGACATCAATAAGGCAATGGTCGCCGCAAGGGATATAAAAAATGGTCTTTTCTATATTAACGCTGGAACAATAGGAGCAGAAGTATCCTCACCATTTGGTGGCGTAAAAGGGACAGGCAATGGGCATCGTGAGGGTGGAGTACAGGTAATAGACGCCTTCTCTGAATGGAAAGTTGTTACCATTGACTACTCAGGTAGTGTTCAAAAGGCACAGATAGACAACAAGTAGTTGAGTTCAATAAGATATTCCCTGATGGTTATGTTGACCGTCAGGGAAACCTTTTATTCATGTTGATTACAAAAATATTTCATATATTGCGTGATCATTTTGGGTGTCAACTGTACTGGTGGCCAGGTGATACACCTTGGGAGATAGTCGTTGGTGCGATACTGACTCAGCAGGTTGCATGGGTGAATGTTGAAAAAGCCATAGAAACACTCAAAGACAATAACATTCTGGAACCAGCAAAAATCATTGCTGTAGATATTGAAAAACTTCAGCAATGTGTAAGACCCTCTGGCTTCTACAGACAGAAATCAAAACGACTGGTCAATATGGCGCGGTATGTATTAGACAACCATCTGACTATTGAACGCATGCTATCTCAACCAACCATATCCTTGAGAAAAGAACTGATTTCGATCAATGGCATAGGCTTCGAAACCGCTGATGCTATTATGTGCTACGCTGGCAGTCATCCGGTTTTTGTCGTTGATGAGTTTACCAGAAGGATGACGCGATGCGTTGGTCTTCCTGAAACCGAAGACTATCATGCAATCCAAGACATGTTTATGAGTGAGTTATGTGGCGACAACAGATTGTACAAGGAGTATCACGGATTGATCGACGAGTTGGGTTTTTACTACTGCAAGAAATCTAAGCCTCGTTGTGATGAGTGTCCATTGAGAGAGGTGGCATTGAGCAACAGGTAGGTTGTTGAATCACTTGGAATCCGTTTTCTTCAGCCCAGTTCATGGTTTCGCTTGAAGGAACGGCGATTCCATCAACACCCTCCATGATTGCCAGTTTATCAAGTTTTCTCTTGTGAAGCCCCACAGGCCTTGCACAACCAAGATTCACAATAGAGGTAGGAAATTTCATTCTTGCGTATCTGATAACCTTTGCAACTCGCCCAGGTGATGGGGGTACTGATTTGTGCATGGGTGTACCCTTTGTTGGCCGAAGCGCAATTATGACGATCCTTTTCGGTTTATACTGTGAGATTAAATCAATTGCTTCCTCTTCATTTGAATAGTTACCGTAGTTTAATCCAACCAGCACATGTGGAACTATTTCGATTCCAGATTCAAATGCGTTGATCACAGCGTTCCATGCAATTCCAGGTGGCAGATGATAGACATCCTTTGCTATTTTGTCATTTCCAATCACATCAATAAGAGCTTGATTAATGTTTGCTGATTTAAGAAGAGACATTTGGGATTTAGTTGGAAAACCACAATGCACAGAGATGAAAAGGTTGGTTTCATCTGTTATGAATTTCAATGTTGGAGAAAACTCTGCCCATGGCAGTCTCCCCTCTGCATCTGAACCACCCGAGACCAACATCCCGAAGGCTCCATCAGATTCGGCATTTCTTGCGTATTTGATTAGTTTCTCAGGTGTACTGCAGTCAGGCATAATCTCAATTATTTTTGCCCTGCAATGGTCACACATCAGTTGGCATCTGGGACCAGTTATCGAGACGCCCGGGTATCTGCCCGTTTTCCCAAATTGGGTGAACATGCCGGGCAGGTAGAAACGAACTACTCTTCCCAAGGAGTAGTCCTGGCTGATTCAATGAAATCAACGATTATTTCTTCAGCATCGCCTTTTAATACGTATCCATCAACCTCCCAAACACTGGATGCATTGCCCAGGTATCCAAAAACGGCAGTCTCACCATCATCGAAATACTTATAGAAATCATCACCTAGAAGCGACTTCGCATCCTTATTGTCACCAAAGATGTGTATGTCTTCGGGATGCATCAACCCATCGAATCGATATCCAATCATAGCTTTCTCTTCAAGTTGTTTTTCTATCCATTCAATGCCATCCTCATCTCTTTCAGTTGCCAATGATACGGTTAACTGCCCAGCATCTCCAGACAGGAAAACTTTGTATCCATCTCCCTGGGATTTGACAGTCCACATGTTTGAGTCATTGATAACCGGTTTGACGGGTATATCAGGGTTGTTGTTACCACTGCTCAGCATCTCAGCGTATTGCTTTTCCTTCAGAGTAGTGGATGTCATCCTCGCTCGTTGAATCTCCAGGTAAGATTCGTCTGGCTCAACATTATCTTCAATGACGACCTCTGTTTGTACAATGGAACAACCAGCCAGGATGATAAAAACTATTGAAATCACAAACATCTTCTTCATGTTCATAACAAAATCCTAGCAGTAAAATGCTAGTTTGTGATTAAAGTCAAACGAAATAAAAAACCGACCCATCCGCATAAATCACCTGTGCAGAGGGTCGGTTGTCTGTAATCCTCAAGTATAATCAGTAATATTTGTTAATGGTCTTCTCTAGGTGGCATGTAAAGCGTTACTTCTCTGGCATCTCCATCCCAGAGGATTTCGCCCCCCATTAGGTCTTCACCGAGTGAGCGAACTGGAACGAGTGTGCGACCGTTTTTAATGATAGCTGGGGCAGACATCTTAACCTTATCGGTAAGGATCTTGCCATCTCCTGCTTTTAGTGTGCAGGTTGCAGTAGCATTGTCTATCTGGAGAGCCATCTTATAGTAGCAGTCACCTTCGCTAATGGTAAATGATGCAGTTCTAGTTGCTCCATCCCAGCCAACTGTGGAATAGATCTCGTCAGCAAGGGCTCTGAGTGGGATGTAGGTTCTACTGTTATCAATCGTTGCCGGTTGATCAAGGGTGACATTCTTCTCCACCATTGGATATCGATTCTGTCTGTCACCGGTGAGTCTCCATTCGGTACACTTGGCAACACTCATATTGGCATCGTCAATGACCAGCTTGATACAGGTGAAGGGAAGATGAACACCAGCAATGTACATGGTGTCTTTGCAGGACTCATCATCTGAGGGGTAAACCTCTACCTTACCAGTGCCAAATTTGCCAAATTTTGCATCCTCACTTTTTCCGGGAGGACCAAACTGTGCAGTCATCATTTCCTTTACACCAGCTGTTATTGGGCTACCAGTCTGACCGGGTACTCCTGGGAAGTAGCATGCGTCTGAGAAGCAGAATTGTACGATACTCCAGTAGTCCTTCCAATCGTTGTCTGGACCAAGGTAGTAACAAACACCAGTGAACTTTTGTGTGCTGGTTACATTCTTGAAAAAATAGTCTACATGATTGTCAGCAGAGGGAAGATTATCCATTGGGTGTGGACTGTATTTGGCATATGGCTGGAAAAGGAATGATCGACCAACTTCATCAAAAAAGCCACAATCACCAGAAGCCGGAGTCATACCGACAACGAGACCGATGATAAGAACCAGACCTACTATAGCTATAGCTTTCTTCATTACAAACCTCCTTTGGTTTCGTAGCTATTTTATTCTTTGTGAGTAACTACTCAATAAAAAACCACAAGGTTTGAATTAAAAGAAGGTAATCAGATCTCAGTATGCAAGATGAAAGGTCAGTTATGAATTATATTAACTTCAATTCTTGAAATAATATGAATTTTGGATATCATTAGCTTGTTTATGAGTAAGAAATATAGGGAGTGGATAGTATATGCAATAATAATTCTTATAATCGGTTACTTAGGATTCATTGTTGGAAAGAAGAGAGTGAGTCTGGGTGAGCAAATAATTGATACTACACATTTAAAACTTTCTTTGGATGGAATGTGTGTCAATCAGAATCCTTCAGATAGTGATATGCTAGACGTTCAAGTTGAGATTACTGGTGAACCGAGCGAAAAAAAGTTAATTACAACAGCTTTTCAAGCATATCGCATTGTTGACCAGAAACTATCTGAGGATGTACTACAGTTTGAAAGAATAAGGGTGCAGGTCTTTTCAGATAATTGGCAGAGAGACTATGTTATGCCTTCTGGTTATACACTCAAACTCGATGAAAAAGAGATAGGTATTAATTCGTTCTGGGCTGATACAATAAATATACAGCCACCAGAGACTAAAATGATCAACTCTATGGCTAGATCATCCGTCTTTGAAGAATTGGTGCAAGCGTTGTTCACAGCATCAACACTTGGTGCTGATGTAGATGCATGTTTCTCAATATCATACGGAAACGACCTGATGATAGAGATTCATGTTGGTGAAAAGACAGAGTTGTTCGATTTTATTTCAGATGCCCTCATTGCAACGCAGGTTTCAGCAGAACAAACACATGTTTTCTTAGAAAAGGTGATTATTAATGCAATCATTGATGAAAAGGAAGATGATGATCAAAAGCGGTATGAAGAGATGATTTTGATCGAATTTGATTACAAGTATCTTGATATGCTGACCAATGCAAAGATTTCATTATCCGACTTTATGAATCATGTTTATATAAGTAGTAATTAGATATACATATGCATAAAGTATTTTTTGACAGATAGACACGAAATCATTTGAAGAGATGATAACGGGGGATTGCCTCTTGAGAATGTGGATGGTGGTCATAAAACTGCAACGTGGTTATTAAAAACAAATTGGGTGTGATTGATACTACAAGTGCCAGTAGCAAATCCTCATTAATCAATCACCATAAAATGAATAAACCCCCAGACAGTTTGACTGACTGGGGGTCGCAATCAGTGATAATTGGTATCAAAGACCGTACTTATCTATAATTTCATCCTTTGTCTTGTGCAGAATATCGTATTTCTTGCCTAGTTTTGTAAAGATCTCAATTGCCTTATCGAGGTGTTCCTTTTCGTGTGCTGCAGAAATCTGAACTCGAATTCTGGCTTGACCTTTTGGGACTACTGGATAGAAGAAGCCTATTGCAAAAACACCATCATCATAGAGTTCCTTGCTCATATCCTGTGCCAGGTTGGCATTATAAAGCATGATTGGTACGATTGGGTGGACACCAGGTTTGATATCAAAACCTGCAGCTGTCATCTTTTCCCTGAAGTACTTGGTGTTATCCTCGAGTTTGTCACGTCTTTCTGTGGTTGTGCTAAGGATTTCAACGACTTTCTTCGCGGCGTTGACAACTACGGGAGGGACACTGTTGGAGAAAAGGTAAGGTCTTGATCTCTGCCTGAGGAGTTCGATTATCTCTTTGCGGCCTGATGTGCAACCACCGGAGGCACCACCAAGTGCTTTGCCGAATGTGGTTGTGATGACATCTATCCTTCCGAGTACACCATTGTGTTCATGGGTGCCCTTGCCATGCTTGCCAATGAAACCCGTTGCATGAGAGTCATCAACCATAACCATTGCATCGTACTTATCTGAAAGGTCGCATATCTTATCGAGTTTTGCGATATCACCATCCATTGAGAAGACGCCATCTGTGGCAATCATGATGTGTCTTGCGCCTTTTTCTTTGGCTTCCTTAAGCTTATCTTCCAGGTCAGCCATGTCTGCGTGGTTGTAGATGTATCGTTGTGCTTTGCAGAGCCTAATTCCATCAATAATGGATGCGTGGTTTAAGGCGTCTGTTATTATTGCATCCTCTTTTTTCAGAAGGGTTTCGAACAATCCACCATTTGCATCGAAGCATGATGAATATAGAATGGTGTCCTCGGTCTCAAGGAAATCAGATACCTTTCGTTCGAGTTCCTTGTGAATGTCCTGTGTACCACAGATAAATCTGACGGAAGACATTCCGTAGCCGTGGGATTCTAGTCCCTCATGAGCGGCTTTAATAATCTCGGGATGTGATGAAAGCCCAAGATAATTGTTAGCACAGAAGTTGATCTGTTCAACAACTGGAGCATTCTCCGGGAACTTGACCTTTACAGGTCCAGCCTGTGGACTAGTGATAATGCGTTCGTCCTTGTACAGTCCAGCACCCTTGATGTCTTTGAGTTCATTTGTAAGGAACTCTTTTACTTTTTTGTATGCCATTTTTCTTCTCCTTTAGCTTAATCTTTTTTTGGCTTCTTCGTATTCCGACTTGTCAGGGAACATTACCACCTTTGCCCCAACTCTCGGTCTGTCTGTCATTACTGCGAAGGCCTTCTCATACTCGTCCATTGGGAATGAGTGCGTGATTACTGGTGTTGGGTCGAGTTTTCCTGACGCAAGCATCTGACCGTTCCTGTACCATGTGTCAAATATCTTTCTGCCATTGACACCATGAATCTGAAGTCCTTTGAAAACGATGCCGTTGTTGTAGTCAAGGGGACACGGAGATTCGGGAGCGATACCAAAAGCTGTTAATCTGCCACCTTTTCTTACCAGGTTGAAGCAGTCATTGATGGAGTCTTGACTTCCTACCATTTCAAGGGCGATATCGACACCCCAGCCACCGGTTGCTTCCATTACGATCTCTTCTCGTTCTTTGGCAGTCGTTTTGTTCGTGTAAACCTGGATATCCGCACCCATCTTTTTTCCAATACCCATGTTGAATTCATACTTGCCGAACTGAATGATCTTTGAAGCTCCTGCCGCTCTGGCGACACCTACAGCAAAAAGTGATATTGGACCGTCACCGGTTAGAAGAAGCGTTTTACCATAGATATCGTTGTCTTCACCCATGACTGCATAGCATGCGTTTCCAAGGGGTTCTTGTATACAAGCCTGTTCTGGTGGAACGCTTTTATCGTTCTTCCACAGAACCTTCTCTGGGACTGCAACGTAATCAGCAAAACAACCGTTGGTATCGACACCCAGTATCATCATGTTCTTCCCAACGTGTTTGATACCCAGATGAGTTGTAAGGTCAGAATCGCTGTAGATATGTGTCTCAGCAGAAACGTAATCACCAACCTTAACCATGTTACAGTTGGGTCCTGTTTCAACAACATCACCTGCAAATTCATGTCCGAGTGTTTGGGGGAGAGCTTTTTCCCCTATTCTTCCTGCAGACCATGGATCCCACTTCCAAATATGGACGTCAGTACCGCAGATGGAAGTTGCTCTTACCTTAATTAATACCCAACCTGGTTTCAGATCAGCAGGTTTATCTACAACAAGCATCTCAGCTCCTAGACTGGGTTTGGTTTTTACTACTGCCTTCATTTGGCCTCCTTGATTGTATTGTCTTAATATGTATCAAAGAGTATACAATCTACTGGTGACGTCAAGAGAAAGGCTCGAATATAACTGAGTCAGGATTTGACAACCCCTTCTTCATTTGATACGATTATCGATGAGATGTTGGACATGGGTGCCATGTTTACAAGCAGACACCATAACTATGGAGGTTTGAAAACGATAAAAGAAGACGGTGATCGTGTTGTGTTGGATTTATATTCGAATTATATAACCATGCAATTTATTCAATCGGTTGTGTAGTGAAGATTTGAGATATGAAAAATCTAAATAATTCTAATGAAATCCTTTCATTTAATCGATACAGCTTGTGTCTAAAAAATGTAAATCGGAGCTTATTTTGTTATGATCTATTCGAGTAATATTCCAGCTATTGATAATCTAAAACCCACAACACTCATTGTGCTGAATCCAAATAAACGTCCAAAAACCGATCTCATAGATGCCAAACTTTGGTCGCTGATAAATATAATCGGAAATGGTTCTTTGTATCGAAGGATTCAGAAATTCTATAGTGATTCGACCAAGACTTTGGTCAAAGAGTTAGGTAAATTATTAGAAGAGAAATACATAACAATCGTTCCACCAGAACAATCAAAAGCCCTTTATCTATTCCCAAAACCCGTTCGAATAGGGCTTAATCAGGAAGAGACACAAATATTCTGGCACATAGTTGATGGTATGTCTCTTCATGAGTGTATTGTAAAGATTGATATGTCACTGGAAAAACTCGTAGAGATAATAATCAAGATCATATTGAAGAAAAAGATGGTATTAACAAATAGAGCAGGAAAGATACTTGAGCCATGGCACATATACACTGCGCTTGGATTAGAGGTTAACGTAGAATCAGTCAAACTGGTGGTGCAATGCAACGGTAGGATCACAACAAATTCTGGTTCAGTAATTGTTGATAGCATGTTATATGATATCTGGAAGCAACAGCTGATGGGCCAAGAACCTTCCGGGATGACTATTATTCATAATGGTAAAAGTATAATCTTTGATTTACTGAGGAAGAAAGGTATAAAAAACGAGATTTATTTCTCGCCAAAGGATATTGAAAAGTACGAATTGAAAATTGGCTCAATTATAGAATGCACACCAGTAACAAATAAATAGGTGATAGGATCATAGATTATCCATTATAAGCTTATATGATGTTTCAAGATCCATTGGGTGAACCTTAACTCCCGCAATAACAGGCATAAAGTTATTATCTCCTGACCACCTTGGGACGATGTGTATGTGTATGTGTTCTTTTATACCCGCGCCAGCAAATTCACCTATATTCATTCCAATATTGAAACCATTAGGGTTAAAGGCTTTCTTAACCACCAACGTCATTTCTTGGGTCATTAAGGATAATTCGGTGAGTTCACGCTGATCAAGAGATAGATAATCCCCAATATGACGATTTGGGATGACCATCATATGTCCAGATGTGTAAGGGTATTTGTTGAGCATTGAAAAACAATAACTACCACGCTTGATTATCTTGTATTTTTTGTCTTCTCTTTGAGAGAGTGCATCGCAGAAGACACATTCTTTTACCTTTTTCGATTTAATAAAAGTCAATCTCCATGGCGCAAAGAAGTACTTCAAATCGACCCTAGTCCCCGGTTTCGTAATTACCCATTACACGTTTCGTCGATTCAAGAAGGGTTTTAGCTGAATTAAGCGTTTTTTCTACAATGTCCTTATCCCCAGAGAAAACGTACATCGAGTATTGAAATGGATTATTAGAAAGGTATATGTGATGCATCTGAATACCATCAGTATGCATCACAGTACTGGCAGAGGAAATAATTGCTTCAATACCCTTGGATTCAATTATACCAGTGAAATCCTTAGTGACTATTGTATCGGATAGTTTCTTAATATAATTGAGTATAGGTTTTTCAACGTTTCTGATCTCAGATATCTTGTTTATTGAGGTTACCTTATTGGAAAGCTTATCTACAATACTCCCAACAGCATCCTGATTACAGTAGAAAACTACTAAGGAGGGGATTTGTGTATACCCAACAGTTGGGAGTACTATTCCTTTTGCTCTTTCGACAATACCTATTGCTATATTTATATCTGAAGAATTGCAGTAGGCAACAACGATACTTACCATACTTACCTTTCTGGTTTTGCCTTGTCAATCAGAAACAGATCTGTGAGAGGTTCTCTCTCTTCAATGAAGCCTCGTCCGAGCTCAGCCTGTGCTTGGTACCCCTCCAGTTTTTCAAATCCCAGTTTTTCCGCAAGTCTGTTAACATTTTTATCAAGTAGTTTTCCGATAACATTGTTTACAAATGTAGCGAGAAGCATGAATAAACCTAGGAAGAAGAGCATCCAGAATTGAAGCGAAGGGTCGGCTATCATAGCCGCTTGATCTGAGGGCCAGGTGAATATGGGGTAGAGTGTGTAATATGACAGGTGAAAACCGAGAAGACTAAATATAACACCAAGGTTGATCATAAACCAGTTAACGATGTTCTTTATTGTACCGTGCATCCCCTTTGCCCTTGCAAGCGCTTTTGAAGCAGAGGCGACTATTGATGCTTTTCCAGAAAGAGTCCCTGGTAGGAAAACGAAATATAGGCCAAAGAAGCCGACAAGCTTAGTTTCTGCAGAATAATCACCGGAAAGGTGATAATAATACACACCAAGTATTGTCATACCATAGCGTTTTCCAAGAAGATTCACCTTGGCGATATTCTCATCCCTTCTATCCGTCCTTTTAAATCCATAACCCGAAATAAAGAGAAAGGTATCTCTAAGCCATGTCCAGACTGGAATCGCAAGGATACCATAAAGAAGAAATGGGAATGCAAGTATTATCAGATACGGCAACAAACCAACCTCAGCAACAAATGTTTGGTTATTGCTGTAAGATATCGACAGACCAGGCAAATTCCAATAGTAGGCTTGAAATATTAGATAAACAGCCAACCCAAAGGATACAGAGTCGAAGATGAGTTTTCTTACCCATCTGCCAAGTACATCAATTAAGGTCATTGAGTGTAACCCAGCTTTCACACTGTACAAATAGTCCTTGAGGTAGTCTATTGGAGAAAGGATTATTGATATCGAGATAAAAATAAAAATTGGAGCTAGAAACCACAAAAGTGGCACACTTTGAGAAAATGCCGAGGTGGCATGGTCGCCAAAGTATCTGGATACTGTCAATAGGAGTAGAAATAGAATAATTCCAAAAAGGAGATACTTCAATCCGGTTAGCATGGTTAATGTTTTCCTAGCTGACAGATCTACATCATTCCTCTTTGGGGAGTAAAAGTCAACCTGAACGGCTTTCTCTTTTTCTACGTTGTGTTTTTGCCTTCTAGTCGCTTCTGCTGTCATACTTCTTTCCTCACAATCCTTACCTTGCGGTCTCCATTGAGACCGAAGGCGTTTGCTTCATCTATATCGATATGAAAATCGAGTGCATAGCTTTCTTTCACCCTTACAATTACATCGCCAATAATGCTCCGTCTATTCGTGTTTGCGACAACCCATACGTTGTCACCATCTGAAACACTGACTGAGAGTGCATCACTTGGGTGCATGTGGATATGGCGTTGAGCAACTATCAGACCATACTGAATCTCGATTTTACCATATGGACTTACAAGCACAACGCCCGGAGTACCGTCAAGAACACCTGACATTCTGATGGGAACATCGATTCCTAATGTGTAAGCGTCCGTTTTCGAGATCTCAACTTGTGTGTCATTTCTCAAAGGGCCAAGAACCCTTACACCCTTTAACGTACCTTTTTTACCAATCAAGTCAACCCTCTGGTCACAGGCAAACTGACCTGGTTGTGAGAGGTCTTTATAGTTTGTCAATCCATCTGGGAACAGAATACTGGCTTCCTTTTCTGAAAGGTGTACGTGTCTTGAAGACACTCCAACTGGGATGTCAATATTCGATTTATCTTCAAGGGTTTCACTGATAATTGTATCGATTGTTTTCACTGTCTATGCTCCTTTGTGGTTTAAAAGATCGATGGGCAATCGATCGAATATTTCTGAACACATGCCTTTAAATTTAACAATCGAGTCCTTTGGAAAACAACTCGGCATGTTCTCTAGCAATTGAATTGATTGATTCTGGTGCTCTCTTGCGATACCAACTGATCGTTTTAATAACGATCTATCCCTTAGCATCAATAGGATTTGGTTGTGGCTGTTATTGAAAAGGTTCGAATCGTTTAAGATAATAAGTGGAAGGGTTGCAAGCCCCTGATCGAAGTCTTTAAAGGTTTTTTTCCCGTCAGGGGAAACAAAATCGAGGATGTCATCAACTAGCTGAAACACCAATCCAAGCTGTGAACCTAATGTTTTTAGTTTTTCGCATGTATGTGACTCTGCATCAGCCACAATCGATGGGGCGTATGTAGCAAAAGATATGAGAGAAGCGGTTTTAAGCGATATTGTTGAAAAATAATGAGATAGGCTTCGCATTGGATTGCCAGTGTATTCAAGTTCCATTGCTTCACCAAGAGTCATTTGAGATACAACAGAGGCAAAGATCTTTGTGAGTTTTTTTTGGGTTATCTTCGATAGTTCTGATAATGCAAGTGAAAGAATATAATCTCCCGTGAGAACAGCAAAGCGATTCCCCATTGTATTTCGAACACTGCTGTTACCTCGACGGGTATCTGCATCGTCTACGACATCATCGTGAACGAGGCTGGCAGTTTGAACCATTTCAACAAATGAACCTAATGAAATTGCGGTCTCGATGGATAGGTTGAAGGACCATGATGAAACTAACGCAAGTTTAGCTCTAAAACGTTTCCCATTCATCTGGGTGTCTTTGCTGAATTTGAGGAGCTTTGAAAACCACTTGTTAGATTCAACAGACAGGTCACCAATAGACAAACCATCAAGGTATTTTATGGCTTCGACAGCAGGATTGTAAACTGCGTCCTCAAGCCTTTTACGGACTCCGTCCAGACCCATATCTATGTATGTACATAATGATAACACATTGATCTATGATAGTTTCAAGGTTGGTTCTTTCAAGGGTAACCAGTTGACTATCTTCGTTATATATTTATTATTACCTATGATGGTTGGTGTTGAAGTTGAATCAAAATTTGAGGTAGTAAGGAATAACTTAGAACTGAGCAGTATCATAGAAAACCTTGCTAAGTCTCAAGGTTTGGTGGTGAAAGATGCTCTTGAGTGCAACCATGCAGACGTTTATCTCGATGAGAAAATGGAACTATGCAGATCTGGTTATTCGCTAAGAAAAAGATACGTGAATGGAATATTTTCCGATATTACTCTCAAGAGCATCAAGCATTTGGACGGAGAGGGCAAAATTCGAATTGAGGAGAAAACTGATAAGGTATCACTTTTGAAGAAAAGACTTATTCATAAGCTTAAAACGATATTTCAGACTCCAGCTGATGAAGAGGTTTACAGCATTCTCGAAAGGTTTGAACACCTTAAACCATTAGTAATAATAACCAAGAACCGGCAAGTGCAACTCATTAATTCCTTATCACAATCATGCAAGGTTTGTTTTGATACATATTCATACCTGCTTCCAATTTCAAACGATGTCTTCATGGAAATTGAGATTGAAGGACCATTGCAATTTGATAGGTTTAGAAAAGCTGTCTACAGAAAGCTTGCATGTGGCAGATGGCCTATACTAAGACAGATCCACTATAGTAAATTTGACAGAGGTTTAAAAATTGGAGGTATGTTATGAATCCGACAGTAGAGAGAGAATTAAAACTGGATATTGATGTGAAATTTGTTGACAAGGTTGTCAATATAATACCGAGTATTTGTATGGAAATGAATTGGGAAACATCAGGTAGAATAATGATGGTGAACCACGACAGATACTTTGATCAGCTGTTAGAAAATGGTAGCTTTCTGCTTCATTCAAAGAAATCCTATGTACGTGTTCGAAAATCAGTATGGCCTGAGAAGATGAGGCAAGCAGAATTCATTGCATATAGAAAGTTAACGGAAGCTGTCTATGGTAAACCTGCTGAAATCTACGACAATGAAATTTCTGTGTTGAAGACACAAGAGATAACCAATGAATTAGTAAAAGACTTTCCAAAACATCTTCGAAAACCTACAGATGAGGCAATAGGGGTTGTGGAGCACTTGGAGTCAATGGGTCTTTCTGAGATTGTCAGGATCAGGTGTCACAGATACGTTTGGCCAGTTAGATTGGGCTCTGGAATTGACGATATGGTAAAGGTAAAAGTAGATAAAGTTTCCTATAAAACAATAAAAGAGGGGCCATTTGCTCAGTTTGAACTTGACTACTACTCACCTCAGTTGTTTGATGAGGCTACAAGATTCCTAAATCTATTAGCAAAAAAAATGGGTGATGCTGTTATCCCAACGTCTACATCAAAGCTGGACAGAGGATTGAAATATATTTGATTTAATAAAGTAAGAAAAATGGAGGAAGGGATTTGATAAACCCCTTCCCAGATTGGTTTTAACTTGTTTAAATCTTATTCAATTGTTATTGCCTGAACTGGGCAATTCTCAGCGGCTTCCTCGCAACATCCTGCTGAATCACAATCAGCTCCTTCAATCACGACAGCAACCGAATCGTCATTCAATTCGAACACATCTGGGCAAACTGACACACAAACCCCACAACCAATACATGTCTCTTCATCTACTGATACCTTCATGTCAACTCCTTTTAGCGTTTAGTCGAGGTCAATATACACAGGCTAATAAAGCTGTCAAGATTGTGCTTGTAATGACTCGATTAATCAAATGCTCTACAAGTATGGGTTATACGTATATTGATCGTGTAATATTAGCACACATATTGCAGAAACTTGCTTTTTATGAAATATGAAATACCTTTTTGTGTATTACTTACGAATTGTAACGGCTATTGACAATTGTAAATACACGTGCTAATCTCTGGCTGGTTGAGATAGTGTCTAATCGCATGCCCCAGTCTGTTGTCGTGTCGAGGCATGCAAACTGTTGATTTATTTATTTGAAATATGATAGGAGAGTGCATTATGAAGAGATATGCATCGTTTTTGGTTGTTGCTTTCCTGTTGGTTTCTATGGGCATGGGTTTGACCGCAAGTTCCATAAATGCCTTAGATACTGCAGATGGTGTTGTTTTACTTAACAACGACGAAAAACCAATTGAGAACCCGGGTGCAATGTTGATTGATGTCACTGATATAATCAACGATCACACCGCGGCCAGCTTCTCATCGCCTGAGATACAGGCGATAATAACCAGCAGAGTCAACTACGCCTGGGCAAACACAAGCCAGCAGTTCCCAGATGATGGTTCAACGATATTTGCTCCACCTGTAATACTCGTTGCTGATGGTAAGATGCTGAGCAAAAGAGACCCAGTTGATAATTATGAAACTAACTCGACTTTTTCAGTTAACCAAACAATCCCGCCATCCGGAATAATAGATTGGGATTTCCAGAGTTCATCCGGGACCGGTTTACCACCAGGATCTCCATTATGGGATGTTAACACAGAGATGCCCAATATTCAGCGTTTTGTTGAGGGTGGTGGAACTGTATCAGTTGGTATGGAGGATTGCATTACAGATGTTTTTGGTGCTCCATTCTTCAGCCAGACGGTTATATTCAGAAGAAATGATGCTTTACCACCAGGTGTCTATGCACAGTATACATATTCAACCGAAACATCTCCAGGTAGTGGAATTTGGGTCGGTTATGTTGACATGCCTACCGGATGCGGAGTTGCCCCGAACATTATTCCACCCGGTTGGCAAGTAACAGGACGTGAAGCAAGACTAGAAGCCCTTACGCATGAGATGGTTCACGCATATTATGACCAGCTGAATCTTTACTACCATCCCTGGACAGAGGGCATGGTAGAGATGCAGGCAAAACTGGCTCGTAGGCTGTGGTGTCAGAGAAACAGTTATTCACCGCCCAACAAACCAACCCTTGAGTGGGGTGTTCCAGTAACGCTCCCTCTCTACGAAAACCTTAACCAGGACGCAGTACAAGCGGCTGGAGGCTTCTTTTATGACATCTCAGGTGGAAACCCAAGGTATCCGTATCTTGTAAATACCAGATATGATATTGCCAGTACAGCTTGGTGGAAGGTATGGAGAGAAACTTCTCCAGCTATCATAGACAATCTAAATCTTGCAACATATGGCCCAGGTACATACTTCAATGACTGGAACTCTGAGTACTACGATTATTACTTCATGAATGGAGATGGAGGATATCCGGGAATCAGAGCAAATATAAACCTCCTGAATGGTTTTACTGCCACTGTACTCAACGATGAAAAGGGTAACACTCTTGTAGAAAACCAGGATTATGAGACAGGATGGTTCGGAGCTCAAAGGATACTTGATGTGGGTACACAAACTAGAGCCAACCTTTTTGTGCCATTTGGCCCATCACTTCCTGAGGGTGGTCAGATATATGTAACTGGGGATGATCAGACTGCCATTGCAGATTTTGGCACCTACTACAACGGTGCGCCCGGAAACAGCATATACATGCAGACTGACAACTGCCCATATTACTATCAGACCATACCTGGCGGTTCAGAAGTAGGGCTTGCAGGTGATCTGTCAATAAATGTTACATCATTACATGGATCAGGACCTGTAAATATTGGAGAAGATGTAACAGATTCTGTAAGTTACCATGATGCGCATACAGGCGCTACTTGGCCTAATGCTACAGCATGGACCCCACTGCCACTTTCTGGCGCAACAACCATGACATTTGCTGGTTCTGGAAGATTGGCTTCTGTTGATGGTGGTGCTTCATTCCCACCTGGTCTCTACTTCAGAGACCTTGCAAACCCAGGACCTAGAGCACCACTGCCAGATGGCTGTTACCAAGTCATCTTTACAGCAGACGATGGTTCAGGCAATCTGATTGCAACAAGCAATCAATTCTTTGGCAATCAAGAGCAGACCCTTGGATGTCAGTCGGGTGTGATAATTGGTGGAGGTTCAAATAATGGTGATAATATCGCATTCAACATCAACGGCGGACCCTTCAGCGTACTTGCCGGATTTGGTGGAGATTGCTCTTTCAGGGATGGTGCATACTATGATCCAGCCAATGGTGGTATCCTTGGATATGAATTCAGAGGTTTGCAAGCACCATACAGTGATTTTGCCTATAAGAACGCTGGACCATATTATTATGTGTCCCAATTCATTACATCCTTCAACCGATTGAATGAGAATTTGGCACCGTTTATAGGTAATTATGGTTTTGCTATGATTGCACAATCGACCGCGTGGGGTGGTAGTAACCAACATACAAGAGTGTATTGGAACCAGTTTGTTTCAGACAACTCACAACCTAATCCTGTTGGTGCTGTTACTAGACTCCTTTATCGACCAGACTATATACCTCCAAATTCAGAATTGGTAAAATGTTTTATCTATGCCAACTCAGTTGGAAGAGACATAGGCGGAGGAAATTTTGAACATACACCAATCCTGGTTAATGGTGGCAGATCAGGGAATCCAACAAGTGAGTATGTATATGGTGAGTTTCTTGGAAAGGATAATGAGCCAGGAAGCAATATCTATGGTAATTGCGCATGTGGAGGATGGGCATCAAGGCAGTCAACATTTAGATTTGATATAACACCTTACCTTGAGAACTGTTATGATGAGTTTACTGTCACTAACGTTTGGCAGGATTTTGAGCCAGGAAGTCCACAATACTACGGTTTTGAGATCGTGATGATCTATGAGAATGACCGTCTTCCACTCAACCAAATAATGATCAGGGATGGAGCTCTCAGGTTGTGCAACAACTTCAGAGACAACTCAAACACAGTTTTCACCGGATTCCGCACACCTCCAAATCCGGATGAATGGGTAATTGATCAAGCAAATGCGGGTGCTTATGTTGGAATAATTGGTAACTCTGCAGACAGCGGTGCTGCTGGAAGTGGAAGATTTAGAACTGAATGGGATTTCTGGGCAGTCGGTAGTGACCAGATGCCCATGGACAGATTCTGGTTAAATCCGCTTCCTGCTGATCCAGATGGTACCGGAGGTGCTTGGTGGGCGCCAGGTTGGATAGGTCCTAATGGTAGCGGTGCAGCACCAACAACACCTCCAGGAATTCCAAATACTTATAGATATGGTCCAAGATCTGTAAATCCAACATACGCTTCAACATGCAAACAGTTCAGTTGCGCATGGTTTTGGAACAGGAGTTTTACAGTTGTTGCAGCAAAGCAACCTTTGATGTGGCAAAATGATGATTGGTGGACGTATGTAAACGCTGACTATGATGAGGACAACTCTGATGGGTCATACGACGGTTGGAACACCTATCCGCACGTTGCAGAGACAGCTCCAGGTTCGGGCATATACTCATACTTGGGTGGAGCAGAGAATACAATCACTCTGAGACCATACCTTGCCTGTAACTACCTCGAATCAGCTCCGCACTATGTAGACGGACTAGGTCCCTGTATCGCAACAGAATTTGGAAACAACACGCCACCTGGTGGAAACGGTCCATATGGTCCGTGTCTAAATATTGGAACGGGTGGACCACCCCCAGCACCATTTTATCCAAAATCAGATGAGCGTGGTCACTTGCATGCATTCATACTTCAGGTACCAATTGTCCCGTCCCTCACACTCTCGAAAACAGCTTATCCAGCCAATACTGTGTTACCTGATTCTGTTATAACCTACACCATAACAATAAGGAACGACACGCCATACACTCAGGAAAACGTTGTATTGGTTGAGAACTATCCATGGGGAGTAACATTCCTTGATGCTAACCCTGCACCTGATGTCGGTGACAATATATGGAATACATCGATCAGTGACGATGGAAACTTGGATCCGGGTGAAGAATACACAATTATTATTAGGGCAACAGTTGGACACCTTCCGAAGGGAACCCGATTAGAGAATAACTGCTATACATATGCAGAGACAGCTCCAAACCCAGCTTATGCAACATATGAGAACGTTTGCCTAGGCGAACCTGACCTCATCATCTCCAAGACATCCAAGCAGTTCC
>CAZTGD010000005.1:0-76842 GCA_964613055.1 uncultured Caldisericales bacterium
TTGTAGAACCCCTTGGTGGTCAGGTGTTCTGGGATGGTGAACAGAGGAAGGTAACGTGTAAGTTGGTAGCACCAGATAATCCTGATACCGATGAATACAAAGAGAATATTGTTGAGCTGTGGATAGACAAACCAACTGCAAGGGTCAATGGAGTAGAAGTACAGATAGACCCAGACAACCCAGATGTAGTACCCACCATCATCAATGACAGAACCATGGTTCCAATGAGATTCCTTGCTGAATCACTTGCTTGTGAGGTAGAGTGGATAGCTGAAACCAGGGAGATCATATTGACGTATACTCCATAGGCACCACAGAGTGGACATACAATGACATAGGCAGATCCTAAACAACCCCCCTACCCCCCCCCTGACAGGGGGGCTGATTTGGATGTCCCCCTTACAAGGGGGGTTTGTTGTAGCATAGATGCCCCACATGGGAGACTCCAACCAAGCCCCCCTCTTCGAGGGGGGAATAGAAGCAAAGCTTCCCAGTAGAGTCTATAAATACGGGCTTATGTTGAAATGACTCCCCATTTTTACCAGAGGGAACGTCTATTATTGTTGTTATGAAACGATAAGCGAAGTAAAATTTACATAAGGGATTAGATTTATTATCCTCTTCCAGCTTCCTTCAGAAGAGGAGAGATGTGCTGTGATACAGGACAGGGGTGTACAACACAATACTGTCTGTATTTATAACTACACTATCAGGATATAGAAATATTTATATCCAAAGCTAATTAAGGTAAATAGTTCTAGTTATGGATTAATTTTTAAATGCTCAAACTCTAGGCTGAAATCAGCTGATTTTACCGAGTGGGTTATATACCCCATCGATATGGTGTCAACGCCTGTTTCTGCATACGCCTTACAGTTGAGAGGCGTTATCCCGCCTGAGGCTTCTGTTTTTATGCCATCGGGTACTATTTCTATAATCTTTTCAATCTGCTCTGGCGTCATGTTATCCAGAAGCAGTATGTCAGCGCCAGCGTCAATGGCTGATCTTGCCTGGTCGATATCGGTAACCTCAACCTCCACATTCATCGTGTGAGGTGACCTATCCTTGGCAAGGCTAACAGCATCATAAATATTACCAACAGCGCAGATGTGATTGTCCTTGATCAGTATGGCAGATGACAGGTCCATCCTGTGGTTGATACCCCCTCCAACCTCAACAGCATGTTTCTGAGCCAGCCTCAAATGAGGAAGCGTTTTTCTCGTGTCCACTACCTTACAGTCGGTGCTACCAATAAGCGTTGCTATCTTTCTTACTTCTGTTGCTATTCCTGACATGTGACAGAAGTAGTTAAGACCAACCCTTTCTGCCTGAAGAATTGCCCTAGTGTTGCCCTTCACTGTCATCACTATCTCGCCAGATTTCACCCAATTGCCCTCAGGGATGTAGGTTTCGATTGATATGGTTTCATCAAGCAGTTTGAAGGATGATAAGAAATATTCATGACCACAGGCAACAGAGTCACTCTTTGACGTCAGATGGGCGATTGAAGATTGATGCTTATCTATAGTCAGTTTGCTGGTTATGTCTCCCCATGGAGCATCCTCCAACAACGCATTTTCCACTTCTCTGGATATCTTTATGTCCATGAATACTCATCTCCCTTGTGTGTCCCAGTTTTAATCTCAGTTCTATCGTCAGATGGTTTGCTATTGATGTGTACTCTTTTATTGCTCCATCTGTCATAGCTGTTTGGATGATCAAGACGATTGTGAACGCCCCTGCTTTCTTTCCTTACAATGGCAGACATTGTAATTGCTGTTGAAACGGTAAATAAATTTGCAAGCTCCATCGCGCCTAAAATGCTTGTTGGCAATGGGTACCTGACCGATTTTCTGAGCATGTCAAGGTGTTTGTTCATATCAGTTTGCTCTCTGACAACGCCTATGTCGCTCCAGTTCCTCTTTCGCAATTCACTCCTGGTAATCAGCGCGTCTTTTGTTTTATTTACCGCTGGTCTGTCAGGATAGCGCATTGGTCTATTACTATCCATCACAATCTTTGCTGAGTTAACACCGGTTGCCAACGCTTCGGGCAGAGAGTTTGAAGCGAGGCGGTTAGCTCCGTGCATCCCCGTTGAGCCAGCTTCTCCTGCCACAAATAACCCAGGCAGACTCGTTTGGCATTTGGTATCCGCTTCAATCCCTCCGATGGTGTAATGGGCTCCAGGAGAGACCGGTATTGGTTGTTCTGATGGATTGAAACCGGCCGAGATACACTGTGAATACACAGTTGGAAAGTGAGTCTTCAGGTAAGTTTTGTCGAAGATTGTGGTATCCAAAAGCACCCACTCTTTCTCCTGCTTCTGGATTTCATCGAAACATGCTTTTGAAACGATGTCCCTTGGTGCAAGCTCCATCATGTCAGAATATCTGCTCATGAACCTTTCACCCTTGTCATTGTAGAGTCTAGCGCCCTCGCCTCGAATGGCCTCGGTAACCAGGAAAGGTTTTGAAGGTTCAGCGAAACACACAGTTGGATGGTATTGGATAAATTCCATGTCGACCAATGATGCTCCCGCTCTCAGAGCCATCGCGATACCATCACCCGTTGCAACTCTTGGATTGCTCGTGTGGCTGTATGCCTGACCGCAACCACCAGTAGACAGAACCACATGAGGTGTCACGAATATAACATCCATATCATCGACAACGGCTGACAGTCCTGCTACCTCTCCGTTGGCATCCGGAAGGATATCAATTACAAAGGACTCCTGGAATACAGAAACGCTGGTGTTACTTTCTATCTGTTCACTCATGACCTGAGATATATAGCTTCCAGTTTGATCACCAC
Source organism: uncultured Caldisericales bacterium (assembly GCA_964613055.1). Taxonomy (GTDB): domain Bacteria; phylum Caldisericota; class Caldisericia; order JAAYUI01; family JAAYUI01; genus JAXGMQ01. The sequence goes on from CAZTGD010000005.1 coordinate 2,812, forward strand.
CCGCATGGAGTATTCTTCTAACGGAATGGAAAGCCTCTCTTCCAAGCTGAAGATTCCCATCTGAATCGACATCAAAAGGCACGCCCATCTCAGTGAGTTCCGTTACTATTGCAAGCATTTGAGAGGATACAGTTTCAACTGCAGAGAGTCTACACAAACCAGCTCCCGCACCAAGCGTGTCTTTTTTCCACAAGTCAATTGAGTCGTCATTGTGAACGACAGCCGACAATCCGCCTTGAGCGTAGAAGGAGTTTGAATCAACCAGACGTTCCTTGGTTATGAGAGCTACTCGCATATGTGGAGCGAGTTTCATGGCACACATGAGTCCAGCTACACCTGAACCGATAACAACAGCATCAAACTTCCAGTATTCACTTGCGGTAGATTTTGAAAGAAATCTCGGGAGATCAATCGGTGAGTTCATACATCCTTTTAATTGCATTAATAGATTTGTTAGCAATTTCTTTGTCTACCTTCACAACCGTTTCTTCCTTACCAAGAGCGTCAATTAACTTTTCAGATGTGGTTTTTTTCATATCGGGGCAGATGAATGAACTGCTTGCTTCATAGAACGTGACCTTTGGGAACATGTGCCTCAGTCTCTGTGTCATTCCAATCTCCGTGCCTATGATGAATGCTTTGCCAGGATTATCCTTTACATAGTCAATCATTCCAGAGGTTCCACAGATGTGATCTGAGAATTCTCTGATGGTTGGGTGTGTTTCTGGATGACAAACGAGAAGTGCATCTGGATGCTCATTTTTAACTCTCAACACTTCATCAGGATTGACATTCCAGTGTGTTGGACAACTACCCTGATCCCACAGGATCACATTTTTATCTATCTGATCTGCTATCCACGAACCCAATCCCTGGTCTGGAACAAAGATCAGTTCATCTCCAGGTATATTCCTGCATACTGCTAGAGCGTTTGCTGAGGTACAGATTGCATCAACTTCAGACTTGGTTTCAGCTGTTGAGTTGATGTAGCATACCACAGGAACGCCTGGGTGTTTGGATTTTATATCCCTCAGTTGTTCAATGTTAATTGTGTCAGCCAGTGGACAACCAGCATCCTTCTCAGCAATCATTATCTTCTTTTCGGGTGAAAGCATGGACGCCGTTTCAGCCATGAAGTATACTGCCGCAAACATTATCATGTCATATTGACTGTCCCTCGCTATATTTGAAAGCTCAAGTGAGTCTCCAACATGGTCAGCCATCCTCTGGATTTCGATCGGTTGATAACTGTGCGCCAGGAGGAGAATCCCTCTCTCTTGCTTTAATCTACTGACTTCAGCTTCAATTTCTGCAATATTCATGAGTGAAGATTAGTATTGAATCTGACTCACGTCAAGCTAGTTGTGTCAAAGAAGTCTTTTAATATAATCATTTAGGTGGTCAGAAGAATAGTTGATTCGAACAACGATGATGAAGAAAAACAGGATGCGTATTCCCTAAGACCAAAGTCTCTTGAGCAATTCATTGGTCAAGACAAGGTCAAGAACAATCTTGCTACATTCCTCACTGCCGCAAAGAAAAGGGACCCGTCTAAGCTTAAAGCGGATGAGGGCATACTCGATCATATCCTCTTTCATGGTCCGCCTGGTCTTGGAAAGACAACTCTGGCGATAATAATAGCTAATGAAATGGGAGTCCCAGTCAAAAGGACGACAGGCAAAGCCATTGAGAGGTCGGGTGACATAGCCTCTATTCTGACAGGTCTGTCTGAGGGATCTGTCCTATTCATGGATGAGATTCACAGACTAAACCCCCAGATTGAGGAGAGCATCTATGGTGCGATGGAGGACTTCCGGTTTGATATCATCACTGGGCAGGGACCATCTGCTAGAACAATCACCATCCCACTTAAACGATTCACCCTCATTGGCGCAACAACACGACCGAGTCTACTCTCAGCGCCACTCAGAGACAGGTTTGGTATCGTCGAAAGACTGGAACTCTACAAACCTTCTGATCTGGCGCATATCGTCATCTGTGCCGGCAAAGCACTGGGTGTAGTCATTGATGAGGAGACAGCTTTTAAACTCGCCTGCAGGGGTCGTGGTACACCTCGAATTGCTCTTCGACTGCTTCGACGAGCCAGAGATTTTGCCCAAGTAAAAGGCACCGACATCATTGATAGTGTAACATTGGATGAAACACTTTCTGCTTTAGAGATAAATGAATTTGGACTGGACAAGATGGACAGGCGTCTGATAAAAACGATTGCGAAACGTTTTCATGGTGGTCCAGTAGGGGTTGACACCATGTCTGCTATTCTAGGTGAGGACAGGAACACCATCATAGATGTAATAGAACCGTATCTGCTTCAGGAGAATATGATCATGAGAACACCAAGGGGCAGAGTGCTACTCGATGATGGTTACAAGGCATGCGGTCTGAAACCGCCAACAAAGTATGAAGAGGGTGAGTATCTCTTCTAGGTTGCTTCTCCACTGTTGTTGCGGTCCCTGCGCAATGGTTTCAATAGATGCGTTCAGACAAATGGGCTATGAGGTCGTCACCCTGTTTTTCAATCCCAATATTGCTCCAGCCGATGAATACAATAAACGTTTGAGTGCTTGGGAGGCTGTTTGTGAAGATAAGGGTGTCCACGGTATAATCAGGGATGATGATGAGTACAAACCTCAAAAGGGTAGGAACAGGTGCGCTCATTGTTACCAATCAAGGTTGAGGATTGCATCAAAGGTTGCCATTGATATTCATGCTGATCATTTCACAACAACTCTGACTATCTCACCATATCAGAATCATGGACTCATTCGAGCCATTGGAGATTCGATGAGAGGATTCAGATACTTTGATCTTCGCGATCGTTACGGGTACAGCCTCTTACAGTCGCGATCACTTAATCTGTATCTTCAAAGGTACTGCGGTTGCCTGGAGAGCCAACTGGAGGCTCAGTGGATGATGAAGAATCGAAGAGAGAAGAGAAGGAAGATTTATGGTGATTGTGTTCCCTGGAGACCCGACTGTGTTTTGGATAGGGATAGCAATCGATATTGAATGAGGAAATAAAGATGGCTAATAATTTTAGCCAATAGAATACATGGTTTGTATGTCAATAAACTTGACGGTTTAATATATATATATAATTAAATCTTGTGTTAGCAAAGCATGAGACTTTATTTTATTCTTTGGTTAAAGAAAGGTTTGGGGGTGTGACAAAAAGCTGTCACACCCCTTGTGATAATATATCGATATGTCTTTATGACAGAATATAAAAAAAGGAGATGCATAGATGAAAAGAACAGTATCAGTTGTTTTGGTTGTGTTGATGGTTAGTGTATTGATGGTTGGTTCGCTTGGATGTGGTGGAGATAATGAAGGAATTTGGTCAAAACGCTATGAGAAGCTGATTAATGGAAAAGACCTTGAGATAGGGATTAAACTACTTGAAGGCTATGATGTAAGTGAGAATCCAGATTATTTGAATTGGGAATTCTCACCAACCATGGATGGTGAATTGTCAGAGGGTTTGAAGAGTGAATTTTGGTATGGTTTTAATTTTGTTGATGGTAAATACAATAAGTCTACAGATAAAGGGTTTACAGAATATGTAGCTACTGATTTAGCTTCACTAGGTGTTATGATAGAAGAAGGAGAGAGCATTGAGTTTATCGATATTAATAGTAGAGAAGCTGTACTAATAATGAATGATAGTGCTAATGATTTTGGAGAAGCACAATATGATATATTTGGTTACGTATGTTATATTATACTTGAAGAAATGGACATGGTTTTATCGTTCGGAACATTTGGACATCCAAATCCAGAAAATGATAAAGAAACCGTTATGTCAATAATAAAAAGTATAAGAATCAATATAATATGATTATCTGAAATAACTTAACACAAGTAAATTAGTATCGTCCAACTGATATGAAATTTCATTTATTTCAGGTTATTTACCATGTAAAATCTGCAATCAGTGAAACGCACAATCAACTTCAAATGAATACAGGACGATTAGAAGGAATACTCTATGTATGATTTCTTGATTATTCCTTACTTCAACTCACCCAGTACATCCCTCTGAATTTCTGTAATCTTCTTTATTCCCTTCAGACCAACGTCAATCATTGATTGAAAAACATCCTGTGGGAATGGTTTCTCCTCGGCTGTCACCTGTACTTCAACGATTTGCCCTTTGCCTGTCACAGCCATGTTCATGTCAGCCTCTGCCTTGAAGTCCTCTTCATAGCAGAGGTCAAGCATAACCTTTCCGTCTACGATACCCAGAGACACTGCACCCAGGTAATCGTCTATGGGCAGATTGGCTGTACCGATTGACCTGAAGGCTGACACAAGGGCAACAAACCCTCCAACTATGGATGCGACTCTTGTGCCACCGTCCGCCTGTATTACATCGCAATCGATGGTCATCGTATTTTCACCCATCGCTTTTAGATCAACGGCAGAGCGTAGCACTCTTCCTATAAGCCGTTGTATCTCAACCGAGCGCGGCGCTTGCTTGAGTCTGGAGATGTCTCTTCTGATGCGTTGAGGTGATGAGCGGGGAAGCATTGCATACTCTGCAGTTATCCATCCGCTTCCCTGATCCCTCATCCAAGGTGGGACTCTCGGCTCCCATGAAGCTGAGCAAAGGACCTTTGTGTTGCCCCAAACCACCTCTGCTGAACCGTCAGCATATTTCATTGCATCTGGGGTTATTTTTAAGTTTCTCAATTGATCTAATGCTCTGCCGTCTTCTCTCATGGAATCTCCTCGTAGTATCGTGTTATTCCTTCCACTATCTCCGTTGCCAGTCTTTCAATGTTATTCATGTTCTTCAGCCAATCGTCAATGGAATCATTGCTGAGAAATAGTGGTTCGATTATTACTGATGGAATACCTGAGACTTTACGGCAAAGGTAGTAGCTGGCTTTATGATAACCAAGATTGGGAAATTTTGTAGCCCTTACAAGCGATGGTTGAACGAATTCTGCGAGTCTTTCGCCCAAAGGCGCGTGGTAGTATGTTCTGCATCCCTGAACAGAGAGATCAGAAGAGAAACCGGCGTGGATGGAAATGAACATATGAGAGCCACCTCCGTTCGCCTGGTTTACTCGGTCGTCAAGACTTGCCTGTTCGGATGTTTCAGTATTCCTTGTTATGGTTGCCTTAGCACCCTCTTCAGCCAGTTTCTTTTGAATGGCTTGGGCAAGCATAAGTGAAAAAACCGATTCCTTCATACCTCCGGTAGACACACAACCATAGTCGTATATACCTTCGATTACGAGATTGCCATGACCGGGGTCAAGCAGTATCTCCTTACCCCTTAGACCAGATTGAATTCTCTCAAACAGTTGGATTATCAAACGGTTAGGGTTTCTGAGCTCTCCAATGCTTATTCGTTCATTCTCATTCTTAACGATATCCAGTGTTACGATTGGAGGGCTATAGGCTGTCCTTTCAGAGAATTTCACGGTTACCTTCTTAGCGTCGAGATTAGCAGTGGCATTACGACCGAGTACAGAATTGTTGATGATTATCCTCTCCCTGCCATCGGGCAGGGTTTCGGAGCTGTAGTCTGCTATTGTTGACACCGACGTCTCGATTGTTCGACATGCGTTACTCTCATTTAAACACCCACCAATCTCGATCCGGTCGATGATTGGATCGAGATGTACCTCCATCTTCTGCGGGAAGAAGTTGTAGTCAAAGTCGAGATGAGTGGCAAGAGGGGCAATTGGAACGATGAATACCTCATCATCGTCGTTAGTGAACCTGGGTGATGGCACAAACTGGTTGTCCTGACCTTTGCTGTTGTCAAAATGCCCAATGAATTCAACATTTGACTTATTTGCATAGAAGTTCAGTGTTACTTTATCTGTATTGAGAGTAGCGGATCCATCCTTTTTGTTTATCTTTGCAGGTGTATCCAGTTTGTTGGCTAAAGATTCAAGTGCAATCATCACGTTATCGTCAATGAGTATCGGCGGTGTGTTTGAGAAAACCGGTTCACCTTGGATGTATACCTTTATTTCGTCTTCTTTGGGAGGTTCAAATATTTCAAGCCTTATCTCCTCACTATTGGCATTGATATCATACATATGATAATCGGCTTCGCTGTTCAGCTTGAATTGTAGCAGAAGTGAAGGTGGGTTGGTCAGTTGTTTTACCAGAATTCCTGAGACAAGGCTTGAGTTCACCTTGATCATCTCATTTTGGTTACCTTCATATAGTGAGTTTTCTAGAAAAACGTTAATTCTGGCGTCGTCTTTGTAGTTCTTGGTGTGGATAACTGGTTGAGCGGAGATGGGGATTCGAAACTGATTGATTTGCCCGTTTATAGTATATTCGACATTGCCAACACTGACAGCGAATGGGCCGCCCGTTTCATAAGTCTTCCTTGTTGTCTCTGCTGGTACCCAGCCGATATCGTCTCCACAGATGATACGATAGTAGAGTGTTCCACCATCCCTTACAGCTGATGCCGTTATTTTACCAGCTGCCGATGGATAAAGGATAATACCGTCCTTGCTGGATGGGAATGGTGCAAGGTTTGTTTTTCTTTGAATGGTTATACTCTCATTTCCTGTCACCAACTGTGGTGTGTCAACGCCAGTTTTAACGGTTATGTCATTGCTTACAACCCAGCCTGTGACGCCATCCTGTGTGGTAATGAGATACCAAACATCTCCACTTGTATCTACGGCTGAACCAGATATGCCACATCTAATATCTGTTTTCTGTCTGTGAATGAGTTTAGCACCATCTGATGGTGAGAGTTTGAGTTGAGCTCCCGCAGAAACTGTATTGAATTCGCTGGTTGATGATATCTTTACATGTGAGCCAGAAACCCAACCTGAACCATGCTCTGTATCCACTTGGTACCAGATATCTCCGTTTATATCAGGTACCTTTGCAAGCACTGAGTATTTTTTTTCTGATTTGGTCTTAAAGATCACATCGTCTTTACCTGTACCGGGCTCTTCTCTTACGTTAAGGTTTGGGGGTACGGTTGCAGATGTCTGAGAGAGTGATGTTGGGGACTCTTTTGCGGTGAGTGTCGACACATCAGATCTAACCCATCCAATTTTTCCCGTTGGTAGCTTGATTTCATACCAAGTCATGCCATCGTCTTTACCTGTTGTTTTGGATAAGACAACAGGTTGAATCGGCGATGAGGTTCGGGTGATATGCGCGGATTTCGTGGATGGTTGTTCCCTTATATACACATTCTGTCTAATATGCACAACCATGTCTAAAACATCTTCCTTTGTTACATCGCTAGAAATGACGTTTTCGACCACCACAGCCTTTACCCAGCCAGTTTCCCCTTCGCCTATATCTATCTGGTACCAGAGATCAGGAGTCTCCTGCTGGGCGATTATTTTAAAGGATGATCTACTGTCCACTTTCAACGAAATATCATAACTCTTGCTTGGTCCTGAACGGATGTTTACTGAAAATGGAGCGGGATCTATCACAACCATCCTGCCATCAACCTTCTCCGGTTGTTTGGTTGTTTTTACATCTACAACCCATGAGGCAACAAAGGCTGATTGATCGGGGGTTAATGCTATCTCGTACCATATTCTTCCATCAGTATCCTTGTGTTCACTGACAATTTCATATTCCTTGTCTGAACTAACACGTGCCACCTTCACCGATGATGTGCTTGCAGACTCTCGAATGTTTGTTTCCTGGTAGGTAACAACGTATCTTCTCTCAGTCTCTTCAGCGATTACAAACTGAGGCATTATCAATAATGCTATGATAAAAAGGTATAGTATTTTTCTCATTAATCTATCAATCTCTTTGCCATCCTTGTCTCGTTTTTATGGGTTCTTTCAAGAATATCTTCCTTGTGATCATACTTCTTCTTACCCTTAGCCAATGCTATCTTCACCTTTGCCACACCCTTATTGTTGAAGTATATCTCTAAAGGCACACAAGTGAAACCTCCCTGATTTATCTTCGCATTCAACCTTTTTATCTGTCGATGGTTAAGTAAAAGCTTTCTAGGTCTCCTGGGATCAGTAGATACAGATGAGTTGCGGTAGGGAGGTATGAATGTATCTATCATGAACACCTCGTCATTTCTCACTTCAACGAATGAACCCCTCAAATCGCATCCACCATGACGAAGCGACTTAACCTCAGCTCCCTTCAGTACTATCCCTGCTTCAATTGATTTCTCCAGGAAATAATGGTGTTTGGCTCGCTTATTAGATGAAACTGATCCTTGACTAATCATAACTGTAATTCTAGTTTGGACTCAGGTTTTTATCAAGATTATCTCAGCGATTGGCTGAAATAAGTTTTGATTGACCTTAGTAGTAATACTTTATATTATCACTCCACTGCAGATGAGCGGGAGTAGCTCATTTGGTAGAGCACTAGCCTTCCAAGCTGGTGGTAGCGGGTTCGAGCCCCGTCTCCCGCTCCATTTATCCTAAGTCATATCCTCTTTAATCCTGTTGGTGAGAGTTTTCTTTAGGTATCTGTTGTAAAGTGATTGCACCGGATTGTGTCCCAACACTCTGTCCTTGACGATGAATGTTGACACGGGCGCATCTGAATACTTAGTGAACAGCATATCATGCCCAACGCAAAGACCAATGATAAGATTTAAGTCTGTTTTATCAGCATTCAAAGCCAATGCTTGACCAACTGGATTACATACAGGACTTGAACCATCAGGCTTAAAATCCTTAAGGTCCATCTCTTTCCTTCTTACCCCACACAAACTGCATATTGCAGAAGATACTTTTAAACCAGCGTTTACGAGGTAATCATGAATCATTTCAGCTTCTGCGATCAAACCTCTGCAGAAGGCTATCCCGATGTGACTCCATTCCATTTTTCTGGTAAAAATGATGATTTCCTCAAGCCTTGTGCGCTTTGAATGATAGGTTACTTCGATATCCGCTGAAACCCTGTGGATGTTACCAATAAAACCCTCATCGTATTGTTTGATAGACTCTTCCTTGAATTCGATCCCAATTGTGCAGTTGAAGCAATCCTTTGATACACATTTGATGCAGTTCATATTTGCTCCTTTCGATAATAAGTGTAGTAACAGAATATCAATTTGCAACATTAAATAAGATTCATATAGATAATACATAATGTTGAAATGGTTTTTGTTAGAAGTAGAAAATATCAACTTTATTGCATATATTTATGAATTACAGTATAATGTGATGCTTCTAGTCATACCAATGACTGGAGAAATATCATCAATCGGAGGATGGCAATGTCAGATTTCAAGGTAGAAGCGAGATATGATAAGGAGAAGAATATATCATTCATTAGGTTTGTCAACTCACCACAAACAAAGGAAGATGTTGAATATGCTGTAGAACAGTTCTTACCCGTATGGAAAGGGGATGGTATACATAAAAGTTGGAATATAACGGATACAAGCGGCATTGGTATGGCAAAACCAAAGCTGGTAATATACTATAACAAACTTTCTAAATTCTATATCAATAAGTATCTTGAGGATTATACAGTTATCGCTAACTCAACACTGGAAAAAGTTGCCACAAGGCTGTTCAATGTATTTATGGGTGAAAGACATCCGGTTGTTGGAACCATGAATGAAGCAATTAGAGTTATTGAGGATTGGCAGAAGGAAAAGGGTGTGTTGGCTTCAAAAATAGAAGATTGATTACAAGTGCGAATATAGAAGGTTTTGCCTGAGTGATATTAGTTATGTCTAGATCCGGTTTATTTGACTAATACGAGTGAATCTTCATAGTTTCTCACGCTGAGTTTCTTGCTTCTTTTTGATAAGCCAGTCCAGATTTGATGGCCTTCGGATTCCAGTAATACCTTCTGCAAGTCTGGAGCACCGGGGAACTTGTCAGATAACAAACCATCTTTCTTCAAAACCCTCCACCAAGGGAAGACCTCCTCAGCATACTCTCGATTTTCCTCGCTTGCACCAGCTATGATATTGAGAAAGATTCCAGTTACCATTGGGCAGGTATAGTCCGCACTAAATTTCTTAGAAAGTAGGTCGCGTATCTGGTTTACAGTGATCAACTCCCCTTTCTTTGGTATTCTTAGCGCTTCTGCTACATCCATGGGAGTTGGGATGAGAAGCATCCCATTTTCTGTTTGTTTTACTTCACGCTTACGAGGCGTATAAAGTTGTTCTCTTTTAGTTTTTCTTGCCATGATGTCTCTCCGATCTTTACATAATCGATAAGTTTATTTCTCCTCCTTCCATGCAGGAAGTTTAGCCATCATCTTGACTGCCATTGTATTGGCTACTTCTCTATCCAAACCTTGTGATTGAACAATAAATTGAGTCATCCCATTGAGTACCTCATCATAACTCTTCATTGTTCCGTCTTCTCTGGCACAATGAACACAGTAATCCTTTGATTCATCACCTTCTGGGAAATCCTCACTTTTATCCATGGGCATGCCACAAGCTATACACATCTTTACCATAAGTCAGCTCCTTTCAAGTTTTATCAGGCTTATGAAATGATTCAGCAGTTTTTTACCTTTATTTTCAATCAATGACCCATCTGGGCAAAACAGATGTCTTTGAGCAAGGTAGTGGTGAAGTAAACCGATCCATGTGTTGAAAAGAAGATCCATGGGCATGTTTTTAATCTTGCCAGATTTCACTTCTTTCTGTACTGCAATGTTGAGTGTTTGTGAAATGGCTGATTGAATTGAGATGATTACTAACTCAACTTCGTCTGGCAGATTAGACTGCTCAGAGATCATACGGTAATAGATGTCCTCATATTCAGCTAGAACCTTCAGATGAGCGTTAAGCACTTCATAAACGCCCATACCTGAATCCGTCAATTCCCTCATTCTGTACGTTGCCTGTCTACCAAATTCACCCAGAACCTCAGCAAATAAGTCGTTCTTTGTTTTAAAATGAAGGAACACAGTACCGTGTGATACACCTGCAATCCGAGCAATATCGAGAGTTTTTGTCCCAACGAACCCATTCTTGCGGAAATTCTTTATTGCTGAATCCACTAGCTTCTTGTGGGTTACCCTCTTTGTTTCTTTTCTTGTTTTGGTTGCCGTTTTCATAACTGAGTCATAGCTCACTGAGTTATTACTCATAATACAAATTCAGCACAGTATATCAAGTGTGTACTGTTGACATAACACCAACTACCAATAGAATAAATCAACAGTCGGGCGGGTGGCTCAGTGGTAGAGCATTTCCTTCACACGGAAGGGGTCGCAGGTTCGAATCCTGTCTCGCCCACCATTTATAAGAAGACTTAGAATTAGGGGTGCAGTGTGCCTGTCTACTTGGTGCCGATAATCGGCGGTGTTGGTCTGCTTGTAGCTTTAGTGTTTGCAATATCTGTTGCCAGAAGTGATCCTGGTAGCAATAAGGTGATTGAGATTGCCTCTGCGATAAGAACTGGTGCATTCACATTCCTGGTCAAGGAATACCAGTATATGATTGTAGCCTCTATCCCATTCGGGATTGCTATAGGCACAATTGTAGGTATGTGGTCGCTAGTAGCTTTTGTATGTGGCGCTTTGTTCTCTATTACAGCAGGATTTATTGGAATGAATATTGCGACCTTGGCAAACAATCGGACAGCCCAATCAGCAAACAAGCACGGTATCTCGAAAGCACTGGATGTTGCATACTCTGGTGGCGCTGTGATGGGATTGATTGTGTCATCGTTGGGTATTATCGGAGTGTCTGTTCTATTTCTGTTATTCAGGAATGTTGCTGATCTTGATACTCTTCGAGGTGTGTTGGTTGGATTCTCGGTTGGTGCATCGTTTGTTGCTCTCTTTGCTCGTGTCGGTGGAGGGATATTTACCAAAGCCGCAGATGTTGGTGCCGATCTGGTTGGAAAGGTTGAAGCTGGCATCCCCGAAGACGATCCCAGGAACCCAGCGGTCATAGCCGATAATGTCGGTGATAATGTCGGTGATGTGGCAGGAATGGGTGCAGATCTGTATGAGTCTTATGTGGGAGCTATTGTATCAGCTATTATTCTTTCAGTGGTGACTGTTGTAAAGATTGAACAGATTCACATGGTATTGCTATTGATAGCGGGTGGCTTGCTGGCATCCATAATGGGGATCATTGTTGTAAAGCTTGGAATCAGAAGTGGCAAGATGAGTCCTTCGATGGGTCTCAATCTTGGCACGATAGTGGCTGGTTTCCTCTCCCTTGGGATCCAACTGTATCTTTCCTTGACAATAACGGGTCAGATCAATTACTTCATTGCCACGGCTGGAGGTTTGCTGGCTGGAATAATGATTGGTATTGCGACAACATACTACACATCATCAAAACCAATAAGATATATCGCCAAGCAGAGTCAAGGTGGACCAGCGACAAATATTATATCCGGAATGGCAACTGGTATGGAGTCAGTTGTTATTCCACTTCTGATCATCGCCGGAGCCATTGTGTTAGCATACTCTTTTGCTGGTGTGTTTGGCATAGCTCTTGCCGGCATTGGTATGCTGTCAACCCTTGCAGTGACACTAACTGTTGATGCTTATGGGCCCATAGCAGATAATGCAGGTGGAATTGCTCAGATGAGTGGCATGGATTCAAAGGTAAGGGGAATAACTGACAAACTTGATTCACTAGGCAACACGACAGCGGCAATGGGAAAAGGTTTTGCAATCGGATCCGCTGCACTCACTGCCCTAGCTTTCTTTGTTGCCTATAGCACTAACCTTGATCTATCATCACTCAATCTCTTGAATCCCGCAGTCCTGTCGGGTGCCTTTATTGGTGTTGCCATGCCAGCATTGTTTTCTGCTTTGACAATGCGTTCTGTTGGAGAGACAGCCAATTTGGTTGTTAAGGAGGTCAGAAGGCAGTTTAAAGAAAAAGTTGGTTTGTTATCTGGCAAGACGAAGCCCGATTACAAGAGTACTGTCGGAATAGCCACGTCCGGCGCTCTCAAAGAGATGATACTCCCTTCCATCCTAATGGTAGCTACACCATTTACGGTCTTTTATATCTTTGGAGAATCTGGTAAACTAGCTCTTGGCGGTATGCTTGCAGGTGCGACACTCACAGGAGTGTTGCTTGCGATATTTATGGCAAACTCTGGTGGTGCCTGGGATAACGCTAAGAAATATGTTGAAGAGGGATATCTAGGTGGAAAGGGATCGCGTGTGCATAAGGCGACTGTAGTTGGAGATACTGTTGGAGACCCGTTGAAGGATACTACAGGACCTTCGATAAACATCCTGATCAAACTGATGTCGGTGATATCGTTGCTGTTTATACCGTTTCTTTTGTAAGAATTGGAGGACAATATGAGAAGAATTGGAGTCGTTACATCTGGGGCTGACTGCCCAGGTCTCAATGCCGCGATAAGGGCGGTAGCAAGAAAGGGTTTTGAGCTTGGATATGAAGTAATCGGTGTCAGGAATGGTTGGAAAGGATTGATAGAGGATGATGTCTATGTCATGCATAAAAGGCATGTTTCAGGCATACTGTTTCTTGGTGGTACTATCCTCGGTTCCGGTAGATTCGATCCTTTTAGCTCTGAAAAGGAGTTTGGGCGTTTTCAGAAAAACTTCAACAAGTATTCACTGACATCACTCGTTGTAATCGGTGGATTCACATCCTTGAGGATTGCTTCAAGATTGAATGAAGCAGGTTATGCTTCTGTGGGTGTACCTTCTACCATAGATAACGATGTTGCGTGTACAGAATCGTGCATCGGTTTTGATACGGCATGTAATTTTGTATCGCATTCCCTTGACCGATTGCATGCCACTGCATCCTCTCATCACCGAGTCATGGTCGTAGAAGTGATGGGAGGTGGTTCTGGCTGGATAGCCTTGATGGGTGGTTTGGCTGGTGGAGCAGATTATATCGTAACCCCTGAAAGACACACCTCCTTCAATGACATTGTAAATCATATTGAGCACAGAAGATCATCGGGAAAGAACTTTTCTATCATTGTTATAACTGACACTGCTCAGGTTGATGGAATGCCATTCAAACCAGGTGACACCCCACAGACTGGTGTTGGTGCAACACTTGCCAACGAGATAGAAAAGCGTGCAGGTATAGACTCCCGCTATACCGTTCTAGGTCATCTTCAACGAGGTGGAACACCTTCTGTAGTGGATAGGGTGCTGGCAACAAGATTCGGTTATGAAGCAGTAGAACTCTTGAAAAGGGGAGAAGTTGGTAAAATGACTGCCATTAAGGCAGGCCTTGTAGTTCCAGCCGACATGGATATAGCAACAAGAGAGCGAAGACGTCCACCAGCAAAACTGTTTGAGTACGCTCAGTTATTTTACTAAACATATAGAGGATTAATTATACCAGTTGTGTCGGTGTTGATCCTTTCAACGTTTGTACTATGTACTAATGTTGCTACTAACATGTAGTCTTCGATTCTATGTGATTAGTTTCGTTGTTTTTCAACTAGGTACAGGTACTTGTGATTTGGTTGACTAGCGTTTGGTATCTAATCTTGCAAAATTTAGAAAACAATATATATTACTAAATGAAGATAACTTCTTCAGGATATCTGTGATCATTTTGACAGATTTCAACAAGGATCGTGCAAAGGAGATGCCAATTAAAGATAACATTCGCATAGACTCTAGATTCTCGCTGAAGTATCTGCTTGGAAGTGGTGGAATGGGAAGAGTGTATCTTGCCACTGATTCAGAGAATGGTAACGACGTAGCGATAAAGTTCCTATCTGCAGATAACCAGAATGCAAACAAGAGGTTTTCTCGTGAGATTGAAACACTATCTGAAATAAATCATAAATCTGTAGTTCAATACATATGTAGTGGTTCAACCGATGATGGATACTGGTATGCAATGGATCATATCCCAGGACCAAATATAACAGATTGGTTCAGATCAAAAGGAATACTCGATTATCCATTACTTTCTGAAACGATGAGTCATATTGCCTCTGCTCTTTCTGTTGTTCATGAGAAGGGTGTTGTTCATCGTGATGTAAAACCAGATAACATACTGATGAATGGTGATCTGCCCGTGCTGGTCGACTTCGGGATCGTGCATCTTCAATCTTCAACCCAATCAACCAAACTCACTCACGAAGGCTCTATTGTAGGTACAGCCATGTACATGTCCCCTGAGCAAGTAATGGGAGGTATTATTGATGGTCGATCTGATCTCTACTCACTGGGCACTATTCTCTATGAAATCCTCACTTCTTGTCACCCTTTCCCAGCTGAAAATTTTCCTAGATTAGTGTCAAAAATATTACGAGAAAGACCGACAAGGCCATCCGCACATAATCCTGGTATTCCCAAAGCACTTGAGCAAATAACCGTTAGGCTGTTGGAGAAAAACCCGGATCTGAGATATGACTCAGCCGAACAACTGGTGGAGTCATTGAACAGATTTATTCATGGAGGAGAGGTATCTAAATCAAAAAACCAATCACCCATGAAGGCTTATGAAACAAAGACTATTCCTTTTGTCGGTAGAACTGATCAACTTGAAAAACTTAAGACTTTGTTTGATTCGGCGACTATTGGTAATGGCGGATTAGCGGTTATTACTGGAGAATCCGGATTAGGCAAATCAAGACTTTTATCCGAGTATAAGATGATGGTCTTGGGGGGTTTTGGAAGATTCCTTGAATGCCAGAAAGCCGGTGATAGTTCCGTAAGACCTGCTATTTCGTCAGTGCTTAATCAACTTGCTGACTATGAAATTGCGTATAACCCCGACTTCATAAAAAAACATTCACACATGATTCGAAGCCTGTCACCCAAATTTGCAAATGCCATAGGGATCGTGAGTAACCCGCCCAATATCTCAGATGATGATATGATCCCAAAGGTTATTGCTCAGATACTATGTGAGTCATTTCCAGAGATACCAGTGGTTATTGCATTTGAAGATAGGTTAGACAACATAACAGAGAAAATTATTCATGAGTGTGCAAGAAAATCGATCGATTCAAAAGTGATAGTGTGCTGTCAATCTGAGGCAGATATCCCAGAGTTTCTCAATGGTATAAAGAGAGTTAGTCATATTGAATTACAACCGTTTGATGTTGATGATATTAATCAATTAGCAAAAAGCATAATAGGGAGAGATCTAACAACTGGAGAGGGTGAGAAGATCATCAAAACCTCGGGAGGTAAACCCGGTATAGCAATACATCTTATCTCAAGCATAAAACCTTTTGATGAAACGATATCTCTGACGTCTGTACCCGAATATAGTCATCTATTGAACCAAAGGGTTGATGAATTAAGCAATTCTGCAAGGGAAATAATTTCAACACTCTCCCTATTTGACAAACCTATTCCACTTTCAATATTAAAACCAATATCTCGTCTTAAGAGCACAAATTTTCAAAAAGCGTTTGATTCTCTTGAAAGTGGCAATATGATCCAAGTATCAAATAAGGGGTTTGAACTATTTTGTAATATTATTTCAAAGGATGTAAGGGATTTTGTATATAATTCATTAACTGAAGAAAGATTTAGGGAATTAAATCAACTAATTGCCAGCACACTTTCTATCTATTACTCAAACAGTGATGATCCAGATGTTCTTGCAATGATTGGCAAACACTATCATCTGGCTAAAAAGCAGGATGAGTATTGTAAGCATCTTGTTAAAGCTCTGGAGCAATTAGAACAAATCGACTACCTTTCCAGTGGTTTTCATTATGTTGAGAAACTTCAGGAACACATAGATGTTGTGGATAATACTTCAATACATAAGGTGCTTCAGTGGATTATTAAAGCGAAATCTAAAACAGGTGATCTGACAAGTTTTGAGGAATGGGTGGATCGTTCAAATCAGATAATAATCAATCGTTCAATTGATGATGTTAGAAAATCAAAGCTTTTTCTTAACATCACTGAGGGATACACACAGTTCATGAATCATCATAAAGCTGTAGTCTATATGCAAAAGGCTTATAAAAACAAGTACCTTTTTGACAATCGTACAAAACTACATCTGGAGATCATGCAGGCTAGAATTTATATGTTGCAGTTAGATCTCGATAAAATGAGCATGGCAATCGGTGAGATTGAGCGACTCATCAATTTAATTGATGATGATGCGATGTTGCTAGATAAAATCCAGTTCTTCAGTATTAAAGGTATTTACCTCTTTGAAAAAGGTAATAGTGGAGAGTCAATTCGCGCGTTTAAAAAAGCCCTTCAGATATCAAAGGATATAAATCACAGAGAGAATATGCTTAGGGTTATGACTAATCTCGGGAATGCATATCATCGAGAGAGTGAATTTGACAAATCTCTTTATTACAGAAATCAAGCCTATGAAATTGCAAAGGATATGGGGATAACTCAAATCCAAATCAAACTCATTTCTGCTTTGCTCGCAACATACACAAAGATTGGTGATGTAGACAGGTTGAGAAAGAAGATGATTGATTTTAAAGCTGTTCTGGATACAGTCCCGTTCAGCAATTATCATATTGGTTGGACAAGTCACTACACACAACTGGTTTGTCTCGAGGAAAGGTTTGAGGATGCCAGTGAAGTAATACAACGTTACAAAAGGGAAACGATTGAAAAGAATCAACCTCACTTGCTCAGAGATTTGCTTGAATACGAAGCCTTTGTGTGTTTCTTTTCTGGCAAGTACAAACGTTCATTCAAACTCTTCGAACAGATTGATAATTCTTATTTACTAATGGAAAATGAAAGCATTAAAGTGAAACATATGAATATTTTATTTACCATGGTAGGTCTAATGGATCTTCTCGATTTAGATGTAAGGACAGCAGAGAAACTATACGCAGAAGCAGTCAAACTAGAAAAAATTTTTAACACTGAGCATAATCATTTCGAATTAATGCTTGCAGAGGCACATATAAACTATATGAAATCTCTCAAAAGCAACGCTTTTGGCTCAGACAACTTCATGTCAAGCCCTTGGAGAATTGCATATAACAACTTGCTTGAATTACAGAAGTATGCTGAAAGGGACGAATGTGTTATTACAATGATTCCAACATACTCAACTCACTTGTTTGCCAGACTGGTGTTAAGAAGGATGAAATATGATAGAAATCTGGATAGTATTGAGAAAAGACAGATATTCGATCAAGCGGTTTCGAACATCGAATGGTTGATGAAAAGGTACAAAACATGCGGATTCAAGTTGTTAAGGGATGACATTATCGGTATCAACAATGAACTTATCATAGAAATGGGTAAGTAAAGATTGCAATGTTCCCTTAAAGGGCTAGAATATTTGTATTCATGAAAGGAGGTAGTAACACATCACCTTTCTTGTATGTAACTTGACAATCCATACATTGTGGCTGAACGGTGGTAGCTCCCCTGTGTTGAAAAATGAGTTAGTTAGACAAGCAAAGTTCGATTAGAACATTACTTCTGTCTTAGAGTTCGAATATGTTTACGGACGACTGTGCCGTCAGCTCTTACGTATTCATCGACTATAACTAGCTCCAAATTCAGTGATTTTAGATCAAGTTGTTTTGCTCATATTAGCGCCTCCTCCTTACATGGGGGGGGTTAGCCACCTCCATCATGTATTATAATACAGCCAATAAAGGTGTGCAAATGCTAGTTTATCGGCACTTTGTATCCCAACTCTGTATTTATAGTTGTTTACTGTTTCAAAGAGTCTTCAACAATCTGTATTTCTTCTGGTGTAAGCTCATAGAGTTCATATACCAAATCATCAATCATTTTATCTGTCATTTCTATTTGTCTGTTTAACAGGTCTTTTTCATGTGAAGTCTTTGTTTTAGCAAGTTGTTTGTTTAGCTCAAGCATAGTTTCTACAAGTTGCACAATTTTGTCGTGTTTTTTCTTTTCGTTTGGGCTTTTGAGGTCGAGGATTTTGATTGGGATACTTTTAAGATACGTTGTCTTGTAAATATAATACCCTCCGGCTTTTGGGACTGTAGATTTTTTATAATAAAACTCAACAAGCTTAGAATTTAGGACACCTAAAACAAAAGGCATCGAGTAAACTTCTGAAGGTTTTAAAATAATCCCACATGTCGTATCTCCATACAGACAACCATCTTCAGCAACAGAGAATCTATTACAATCTGCCATCTCTGGTACGACAATCTTTTTTCCTGAGATTACATCAAATTTTCTTGGACACCACAATTCATACCATTTCTTTTTTGATTTTTTAAAATATTCTCTTCCATCAAGATCTTTTCTTCTGGCTGACAAATAATTGTAAATATTTTTATATCCTTGTAGTTCTTCTTCAGATAAAAAAATTGTTTTATCATCAGAAAACTTGTATGGGTAAATAATGTGATCTTCTACATCACCAATATGGTATCTCTGAATATTTTTTCCTCTCAACTGTGGAAATATAATTGATTCTTCTAGCAACTTATCTCTTATTTCTTGTTTTGAGATGACAAAAACTGAATTGTTCCCAGAAACAATACCCTCAGAAATTGCCTTTGTAATAACATCAAGTTTTATGGAATTCTTTCTCATTTTTTCAAGTAACTCATTATGCTTTTTCGGTCTAATCACCCAAACATCAGATGAAAGGGAATTTTGATTTCCATGGATAGACCTTGAGTTTAGGCTTCTCACTCTGTAGTTGAATTTTAGATTAGAATCAATTGTTTTACATTTTTGAAAGATAAAAATTCCAGTATAATTTGTTGCACCTTTGAAAACTTGAACATCTTCGAAATCACATATACTTTCAATCTGAACATTTTCTAAAAGATATTTTCTTATATCTTTTCCATGTGTCCGTTTCATAAAATTTGTTGGACAAATAAAACCGAACTCCCCATCATTATCCAGAAGGTCTACCGATCTTTCAATAAATGGAATATACAGATCAAATCTACCTTTTGCAGACTTATACACAAGTGTTAGGTGTTTTTTTACATCTTTAAATCCATGAAAACCTAAATACGGTGGATTACCAATCACAGCGTCAAAACCATAACCTTTTTCAAGCTCTCGAGAGGGAGATTCCAAATCAAGTTTGGAATGACGTGAGTTTTTCCATTTGATGATTTTTGGAAACTCTTTATCCCAATCAAAAGCATTGATTTTTCTCAAATGATCTAAATCATTTCTCTTGACAGGGTTTAGATCGTAGAAATCACTTTCAATAAGGCTGTTACCACACTTGATGTTTTCACCGAGGTCGGGTAATGCTCTTTTCATTCCTAGGTCTGGGCTGTTTTCCTCTTCCAGCACTTTTAATAAAAGGTTTAGCTTTGCCACTTCCACCGCTTGTGTGTCTATGTCTACGCCATAGATATTATTCAAAAGAATTTCTTTTTTCTTTTCGGTTGAGAGTCTCCAACCGCCTTTTATTTCATAGATTGGTTGATTCTTTTTCTTTGCATATTTTTCTGGATCATTATTACTGTAGTAGTCAAGATGCCAGTCAATAAGATGTTGGAATGCTCCGAGTAAAAATGAACCTGAACCACAAGCTGGGTCAAGAATCTTTAATTTTGAGGCTTGTTTTGGTGTTTTCCCTTCAAGCAATTTACCAACAGTGTTGCTAACGATGTAATCAACAATGTATTTTGGCGTATAATAAACACCTCCAGCTTTCCTAACCTCTGGTTTTTCCTCAATTGTTGCTTGATGTGAATCATCTAATGTGATTACCCTTCCCAAAAATTTTTCATAGACATGACCAAGAATATCCACAGGTAGTATTGAAAAATCGAAATTATAATATGGAGGGTAAAGATTATCGATTATCTCTTTTAGAACCGTGTCGTCAATTTTAATATTTTTTGAGTAATTATCAAAATCTGGTCTTCCATCCTCTTTTTTAAAATGAAACAAGCCTGAGTTATATTTTGTATCAGCATGATCGTAGATAGCTATGAGTTTCGAGTAAACATTTTTACCCTTCATAGCTTCATCAAGTTTAAACTCTTTTCTATTCTCAATCCCTCTATCTTCAGCAATTCTCAGGAACAGGATTCTATCAATAGTTCTTTGTACAACACTGTTTAGAAGGTAAACATCAAGACCTTTGTTTTTAAGTGCAATGTTTGTTGCTAGTTTTTCTCTCCAACCTTCTATCATTTTCAAAAGTGTTTCATCAACAGGTTCTCTTTTCCCTTTGACTAGGTGCTGATAGTCATCAAGTAATTTATCCAAAGAACCTCTCGCTACATTCTCACGTCCTAGATAGCCTTCAATCTCATCCCATTTTTTTATGTAATCCTCAAAGTGGTATTTCCTTAATAATCCAACATGCGGTCTATCTGACTTATCTTTTGGCTGAACACGTACATCATATAAACTGAGATACTCAAAATTTGATAAGATCGAAACGTATATCGTATCATTGTTCCACCCATAACGTCTAAGCTGATATGCAGAATCTTTATCATCTAAAATATTTACTGATGGCTTTTTTGTTTCAAGAAAAAAAGCTGGAGCTCCGCCAATTCTGAACAAATAATCGGGTTTTTTTGTCCCAGAACCTTGCATACGCTGGCTATACTGCTGTTCAACATCTCTGTATCTCTCAGGTTTTCCATCCTTATTTGAAATATCCCAACCAAGTGCTTCAAACAAAGGATCAATAAAATCTGTACAAAGTGATGTTTCTTTATAACTGGTTTCTTTGTAAGTATCGATGTAGTTTCTAAATGTAGCGACACGTTCAACAACAGTCTTTGGTATGCTCATCTGAACTCCTAGCCTCTAAATAATTACCATTCACACATCAAATCATCTATTCTAGTGTAATACGTCTTAATAGCTTTGATAGCTGGTTTAAGTTGTAGGTTTTTACTCACGCACACACCATCCTCTTCAGCATATCACCAAAGATGAAAGCAGGTTTCCTTACAGGGGTTTTCTTTGACTTGGCTCTTGGTTTGTTGCCGTGGTGTTCATTATCCTTTTTTGGCTGTCCACCGACATAGGCTTCATCCATTTCAACAATACCCCTTAAAAGGCTTTTATCAGGTTCAAGTAATGCTTTTCTAATCTGAACCGATATTCTGTAGCCTGTCTTAACAGTAACACCGATATCCCTTGAAAGTTGACGGCTAGATATAGACTTCTTTGCGTTGGCAATAAGGAATATAGCCATAAACCATTTGGGTAAAGGTAAACGAGTGTGATGAAACATCGTTTTAGTAAGTACCGTGAATGACTTATGACAGTCCTTACACTGCCAACGTTTGGTGGTTCTTGAAGGGTCGTGATGTGTTGTTGTGGAATAAGAACCGCAATAAGGACAGTAGACACCCTTTGCAAACCTTATTGCTTCAAGCTTTTCTACACATTTTTCGTGTGTCCCGAATTGGTTTGTTATGTCTAATAAGTTCATAACTATATATTAGCAGGTTTTGTTGAGTTGTCAAGTCCTTAGAGGGAACAATATTGTGAAGATGCTGCTAACTTGATATTCATATTATCGATGTTATTATGTTTGTCAGTATGAAGGAGGACCAAGTGTCTAAACAGAGATCACTTTGAGCTTGTAGAGACGGGCAGTTAGCCTGTCAGGTTCAGGTGATCTACCGCTTCAAGCCGATCACCTGAGAATTCAAATAGACTTAGGAGGTCTGATATGAAGCGATTTGTTGTGTTTACTCTTTTAGTTGTGTTGTCTTTTGGGTTGTTTGTCTCGTGTGGTGGAGAAGCTACAACTGATAATTCTAATAATGATTTGAATGAACAACTGCCGTTACTGAAGGTAGGTCACGTTAACCAGGATCATCACCTTGCTCTCTATGTTGCGGCATTGAAGGGTGATTTCTTTAAAAAAGACGGCGTCTGGATGACTGAGATTAAACCCAAGGAAAGATACACCCTGCACACCAATGATGGTCCGATTGCTGAGATTCAGTTGATTGTAACCAAGGGCGGAGCTGAGATGCCAAACAACCTGTTGGCTGGACTGTTTGATATTGGTTTTGGTGGTCTTCCTGCAGTAATGGGTGTTGTCGACAAAGGCAAGGATGTTCGTGTCTTGATGCCACTTCAAAATGAAGGAGATCAGTTGATCGTTGAAAAAGAGATGCCCGTTGAAAACTGGGATGAATTTGTTGAATACGTCAAGAACTCCGATGAACAAATTGTTTTAGGCTACAAAGCACCTACTGCCGTGCAGTATATAATTGCGCAAAAAGCATTCTCTGAAGTAGGCATATCATACACAGAAGATCCAACTGATACTGAAGCAATGGTTTTATGGGTTAACCAAAAGGGTCAGAAGAATATGACTTCGAACCTAGCCGCTGGCCAGATTGACGGTTTTGTGGCAAACCAACCCACTCCAGCTCAAGCAATCATATCAGATGTAGGCAAATTCATCACAGAGTTAACCGTCTTACCGCCCGAAGGTATGTGGGCACAACACCCATGTTGTGTGGTCTGCAGTAACGAGAGGGTAAAGACAGAGCACCCAGAAGCGGTAAAACAGTTTCTCAAGCTCATCATGCTTGCCACTGATCATATCAATGATGATATGAATGATGCCATTAATACTGCTTATGAATTCCTTGGACAAAAAGAGGGTGTTGAAGATCTGTCAATTCCAACCGTTTCTTTCAGTAATGAAGACGACGAAATCTGGAGAGGTGGATTGGTTACCTGGGTTAATGTCATGAATGAGATAGGCAAGTACAGTGGAGACCTAATGGGTGTAAACGATGAAACCGCTGTTGATATGTGTGTTGACTTCACATTTCTGGAAGAGCTTAAAAAGGAGCTTGGAAAATAGACAGGGAAAGACTTAAAACAATCATATGGAGTATTGCAGGTGCGATAATCTTACCTGCAATACTCTTCCTTGTGTGGGATTATTCAGCAATGAGGATGGGATCATCGACACTTCTTCCAAGGGTTGGCGATGTATTCGATGTATTGATTCATCCAACACGTGATCTTATCAGACAAGGATCCCTTCTGTATCATGTGTATATCTCTTCGATTCGTGTTCTAACTGGTTTTCTAATAGGTTCCCTCCTTGCGGTAATAATCGGTATGATGATGGGCATGTGGGAAAGAGTAAGGGATTTTATCACTCCGTTTATTGAACTAATGAGACCACTTTGCCCAGTAGCTTGGATACCATTCGCTATCATCATCTTTGGTGGTTCGACACTATCGAATGTCTTTGGTTATAGATTCACTGAGAGCATACTAGACTACATACAGACTGCTCAGTTGTTCATAATTGCTTGGGGTGCTTTCTTTCCCGTATTGATAAACACCATTGATGGCGTAATGGGTGTTAGAAAAATATGGATTGAAACAGCAAAAACAATGAGTGCCGCACCTCACCAGATATGGGCAAAGGTGATACTGCCGGGAAGCTTCCCAAGGATTTTAACTGGGCTGAAGGTAGGACTTGGCATCTCATGGATGGTAGTTATAGCTGCAGAGATGTTCCCAGGACCTCCAGGTGGTATTGGATACTTGATGATGGAGGCGTATGCCCAAACTGAAATACACATCCTTGCGGCAGGATTGATAGCCGTTGGATTGGTGGGTGCATTGCTCAATGGTATCCTAAGTGCAATATACCGCATTTTTGCTAACTGGCAGGCAAAGGAGCGCTGATTATGGTAAAGATAAGTGGTGTATTCAAGCGTTTCGACGAAACCGAGGTGCTGAAGAATATTAACCTCAAGTTTCTACCTGGTGAGTTCAATTGTCTACTCGGTCCAACTGGATGTGGGAAAACCACTCTTTTGAGGATTATTGCAGGGTTGCTCAAACCTGATCTGGGTGTTGTAAAGATTGATAAACCGACAATATCAATGATCTTTCAACAGCAAACGCTATTCCCGTGGAGGAATGCACTTTCAAATGTGTGTCTTCCTCTCGAGTTTATGGGCTATCCAAAGAAAGAGCGAATTGAGATGGCCTACAGACGGCTAGAAGAGGTAGGGATGGTTGACCAAGCCAGAAAGAAAGTATTCCATTTATCTGGTGGTATGCAACAGCGTGTACAGATAGCAAGAGCGTTGGTATCAAACCCGAGTGTCTTGCTTGCTGATGAACCCTTCGGAGCGCTCGATGAAAAAACAAGATATAACCTCCAACGTCAGATTCGAGATGTCGCAACTCGCAACAATATGAGTGTGATCTTTGTTACTCACAACGTCTCTGAGGCTATTTATCTTGGTGATCGCATCGTTGTCATCGGTAACCATCGGGTGAAAGCAGACTATGACCTCACGGAACCACACCCAAGAAACAGAATCTCAGAGTGGTTTTCTGATCGAATTATTGAAGTTCGACAAGTGTTTGAGAACCTGATCATCTCGAATGAAGCAAATGATGAAATTGAGAATGTAGAAAGAGATGATTTTAAGACAGTTAAAATGGATGTGCAAAATGAAGATGAATAAAGAGGAGGAGTTCCGACTGACAAAGTTTGCCGGTTGTGCTGGTTGAGAAAGCAAGTGGGGGCCGGGTGCTCTCAAAGAACTCCTTCGTGATCTACCCAGATTTGATTCTAAGGATTTGATAACACGCGATGTCACAAAAGCAGATGCTGTTGTATTCAGGTTGGACAAAGATCGATATGGCATCTACTCAGTCGATGTATTCTCACCAATAGTCGAAGACCCAGAGTCATTTGGCAGAGTAGTCTTTGCCAACAGTATTTCTGACATATGTGCAATGGGCGGTAAACCTTTGGTTGCTTTGAACGTGTGTATGTTTCCCCTTCAGGTACCCGTTGACAAACTGAATAGCATACTCCTCGGTGCATCAAAGGCCGCAATTGAGAATGGTGTGTTCATCGCTGGTGGTCACACCACAAAGAATGACGAGCTGCATTATGGGTTGTCTGTGTTTGGCGAATGCAAACCGGAAAATCTGAGAATGGCGAATAATGCTCGGGATGGTGATCACATAATCCTTACAAAAGCAATAGGTACGGGCATCATGTTTGCCGCTAAAGACAAGGTGGATAGTTTGGAATGGGACAGTGCAGTGCAATCCATGATGCAAACGTCTATCAAAGCATCAGAAATTTTGACCCACTTTGGATGCCGATGTAGCACTGATATAACGGGTTTTGGTCTTGTCCCACACCTGTTTGAGGTGTTGGAGGAATCAAAGCTTTCAGCGGATATCATTCCAGAGAATATACCTTTACTGCCAGGTGTTTTTGACTTGGCTAATATATATCTCTGCCCTGTTCTATCTGATAACATGGGATTGGTAGGTAACAATTTCATTGCAGGTGATTCAGACCCGAGGTGGATGAATATCTGTTTTGATGCGCAGACCTCAGGAGGTTTACTCGCTTTTCTCTCGCCGGACAAATCAGATGAGTGTGTCATAGAGCTTAAAAAGGCAGGATATCCTGCAAGTGTAATTGGAAGTGTGTCAAAAGGCAAACCTCAAGTTAGATTGGTTACAAAATAAAAGCTAGTGTTTTTGTTGACGGTTTAGCACTGTTAAATTGGTACTTAGATAATTGGTACTTTGATGTATTTACATCCTTATTAATTCATAACAATAATAATTAGCTATATATCTAAATATATAGATAGTGGTCAAATATAAAATTTTCAACCTTAAATGCCATTATCATTATCTATGAAATATTGTTATCAATGAAAAAACCTCCGAAGGGTTCGGAGGTCATCACTGGTGACAGAAAGAAAACTAGATAGCAATTTTTTATGAAAGTCTTGTCCAACGGATTGTGTCTCTGCATTCCTGCAGAGAAAAGCTCCTTAGAAAGGAGGTGATCCAGGCGCACGTTCTCGTACACCTGCCTTGTTACGACTTCACCCTCCTTACCGAGCACACCTTCGGCAGACCCTTCCAAAGGTTAGGGTATCCGACTTCGGGTGCACACGACTCGGGTGGTGTGACGGGCGGTGTGTACAATCCCCGGGAACGTATTCAACGCAGTATAGCTGACCTGCGTTTACTAGCAACTCCATCTTCACGAGGTCGAATTTCAGCCCTCGATCTGTACTGAGGCAGAGTTTATGGATTAGCTCAGGGTTACCCCGTCGCAACCCGCTGTCTCTACCATTGTCGCATGTGTGCGGCCCTGGACATAAGGGACGTGAGGATTTGACGTCATCTCCATCTTCCTCTAGCTTGTCGCTAGCGGTCTCATTAGAGTGCTCGGCCGAACCGGTGGCAACTAATGACAAAGGTTACGCTCGTTTAAGGACTTAACCTTACATCTCACGACACGAGCTGACGACAACCATGCACCACCTGTGAAACTGTTCCAGTAAACTGGAAGGGACCGGGTTTCTCCGGCCTTTCAGAAACATGTCAAGTCCAGGTAAGGTTCTTCGTGTTGCATCGAATTAAGCCACATGCCTCGCTGCTTGTGCGGGGACCCGTCAATTCCTTTGAGTTTCAAACTTGCGATCGTAGTTCCCAGGCGAAATACTTAACGCGTTAGCTACGACGGTGAGTACGGTGTAGCACCCACTATCTAGTATTCATCGTTTACAGCTAGGACTACCAGGGTATCTAATCCTGTTTGCTCCCCTAGCTTTCGTCCCTGAGTGTCAGGAATAGGTTCGGAAGCCGCCTACGCCACGGGTGTTCCTCCTGATATCTACGGATTTTACCTCTCCACCAGGAATTCCACTTCCGTCACCTATCCTCTATCCTGTCAGTATTAGATGCAGCCGCAAGGTTGAGCCTTGCGATTTAACATCTAACTTAACGGGACACCTGCGGACCCTTTACGCCCAGTGATTCCGGATAACGCTTGCCCCCTACGTATTACCGCAGCTGCTGGCACGTAGTTAGCTGGGGCTTATTCAAATGGTACCGTCAAACATATTACTATGCATTCTTCCCAAATAAAAGAGCTTTACGACCCGAAGGCCTTCGTCGCTCACGCGGTGTCGCTCGGTCAGGCTTTCGCCCATTGCCGAATATTCCCGGCTGCTGCCTCCCGTAGGAGTCTGGGCCGTGTCTCAGTCCCAATGTGGCTGACCGTCCTCTCAGACCAGCTACCCGTCGTAGGTTTGGTAAGCCGTTACCTCACCAACTGCCGTGATAGGAGATAAGCCCGTCTCAAAGCGGTTTGCACCTTTCTTCTCAACCCTTGAAGGAAGAGACATTATCGGGTATTGCCCGGCATTTCTGCCGTATATTCCCGTCTTCGAGGTAGGTTGCCTATCTTGTACTCACCCGTTTGCCACTAATTCACAGAGCAAGCTCTGCTTCATCGTTCGACTTGCATGCATAAAGCACACCGCCAGCGTTCATCCTGAGCCAGGATCAAACTCTTCGAGCATCTTATTGTTAGGTGCTCTCACACCTATTGTCATTCATGGAATTGTATCGGATCATGACTTTCTTTATGAACTGCTATCTAGTTTTCAAACTGCCACATCTCCCAGAGATCGTCCCAGGGAAAAAGCATTCTACCACAAACGGAATGCGATGTCAATCGCTGACCTATTCGGTCAACGGTTTATGAAATATAACCTGAAAAGGATAACAGTCAAGGATGCATCTTAATAGATGACAAAAGTAGTGAATATCGCATCTATCAGTCATTAGCAAATTCTGTTTACTTATACCTTTAACCATAATAGAATCAAATCAATGATTAAGTCGGATTCAAGAAGATTATTCAATTACTTGACAAATGAAATGAGGTGGATATATTTATTGCAACAATCTTGCAAAAGGAGATGATCATGAATGATTTCAGTAATAGAAGACACGGTCGCGGTGGACGTTGGCACAGATCACCCAGGCACAGATTTGTAGATTGTCCTGAATCTCAAAAGCCACTATGTGAATTCTCAGTGGGTTCGCATTGCAGAGTAGCTTCACTATGTGGATTTATGATGAAGAAAAGGTTAGCTAACATGGGACTTGGCGTTGGTTCGGTATTAGAGATACTAAAAAATGACCGGACGGGAGGTCCAATGATAGTTTTTGTTGACTCAGTCAGGATAGCCCTTGGCAGGGGTATGGCTATGCATGTATGTTGTGAGGAGGTTGATGGTGACTAAAGAAATACAGGTAGGAGTTGCTGGAAATCCCAATTCTGGGAAAACGTCAATCTTTAACCATATTACTGGCGCTATGCAAACAACGGGTAATTGGCCAGGCGTTACCGTTTCAAAGATAACCGGTGGATGTAAGGTAAAAGGCGTTAAAATGAATGTAGTTGACTTGCCAGGTACATACTCATTGTCGGCTCATTCAGAAGACGAACTCGTTGCAAGAGAGTATATCGTTAAAGAAAAACCAGATGTTGTAGTCAATGTTGTTGATGCAACAGCACTCGAACACAACCTATTTTTGACACTTCAGATCGTTGAACTGGGTGTACCAATGGTTATTGCACTTAATATGTCAGATCAAGCAAAGAAGAGGGATATTGAGGTAGATGCAAAAAGGCTTTCAAAGATACTCGGCGTACCTGTAATCCCAACGGTTGGCACGTCTGGCAAGGGTGTTGATGAATTAATGTGCGCTTTCCTTGAAGTAGCACAATCAAGAAAAAGAAGCGAGTATCTGGTTGACTATGGACCTGAGATAGAACGTTCAACGAGGAGAATACAAGAAGCACTATCAGAGACAGAGATAGCAAAGACGAGTTATCCACCTCACTTCTTTGCACATAAGTTGCTTGAAAAGGACAGGAAGATTGAAGAAGAGGTAGAAACAATAGATCACCCGGATATTGTTCACTCGATCGTTGACGAAGAGATGAGTCGGTTGAAGGAGATATTTGGTGATGACGTTGAAACGATGGTCATAGACAGGCGTTATGAGCAAGCTAGGATTATTACCAAGGAGGTAGTTAAAGGGATTGTTCGGAGACAACGATTTGTTGACTTAATAGACCGATACCTAGCCAACCGATTCTTTGGTTTGCCAATATTTGGTTTTGTTATGTATGCAATTTTTTATGCCACTTTCACATGGGGAGCGCCTGTCGGAGATTGGGTTGCTCAAGGACTTGAGTGGGTTGACACTGTACTGTTTGGAGCGCTCGTTAACCCATCATCAACGTTGATTTCAAACATAGGCAACTTCCTCAGTGGTGTCATTAATGATGGAATTGGAGGAGTTCTAGTTCTTTTTCCATCGATAATGATTTTGTTCTTATTTCTTAGCTTTCTCGAAGACAGTGGATACATGGCAAGAATTGCCTATGTGATGGATGGAATCATGTCTCGCGTTGGGTTATCTGGTAAGGCTTTTATCCCCTTTGTAGTTAGCTTCGGGTGTTCTGTTCCTGGTGTAATGGCTACGAGAACGCTAGACTCAAAGCGAGAACGAATACTGACTATACTAACAGCTCCCTTGGTTTCATGTGTTGCGAGAATGGAGGTATTCTTCTTTCTTGCTACCATATTTTTCTCAACTGCTTTAGCACAATCTCTAGTCGTTTGGTCTGTGTTTGCATTTGGGATTATATTGGCAGTTATTCTAGTTTCAGTCTTTGGTAGAGTATTCTTCAAGGATGAACCACCCACACCATTGCTAATAGAGCTTCCCCCATATCGTTGGCCAACTGTACGCTCAGTACTCATTCATACATGGGACAGAACAAAGCATTTCCTTGAGAAAGCTGGTGGTGTAATCCTGATAGGCGCTATTGTATTCTGGACGCTTTCGAATACTCCAACGAGCAACCCAGGTGGGGCTAATGTAGCTGTTTGGATTTGGTTGATGATAGCTATAGCATTAATCGCTATTATACATTCTATTTTTGCTGGTAAGATTTATGGCAATCCAAAGCAAAGAACAGCAATCTCTAGGACGGTTGGAATCGGTTCTTTCGTTGCAATCGTTGCAATATTTGTCCTAGGCGTGATGCCGGAAGTTGCATTGAGTGTTGAGTCGATTGAGCAATCGCTGGTTGGTCGAATTGGTCACTCACTCGAGTGGCTGGTGAAACCGCTGGGACTAGATTGGAGAGCAGTGATAGCCTTGATTGCAGGATTTGTCGCCAAAGAACTTATAATATCTATCTTTGGTGTATTAGGCAACTTTGGTGAAGATGGTGATAGTTCGATAATTGCGTCATGGTACACAGCACCTGCGGCACTTGGTATGATGGTATTTTTTAATCTCTATGCTCCTTGTCTTGCAACCATAGGTGCGATTAAAGCCGAAGCTGGATGGAAGTGGATGTGGTTTTCAATAGCATATGGTATCTCACTTGGTTGGGCAATGTCTTTCGTCGTTTATCAAATAGGTTCCTTGGTTATGTAGGCTGTGGCGGTGAATAAATGATAATTGGTAAAGTGCTTAAACTCATAAAAACCGGGAAATTCAGAACGATGATGGATATTCAAAAAGAGCTTCGTCTAACGACTGATGAGCTTAAAGGGATACTTGATATTCTTGTGGTAACAGGAAAACTGAAGAAAACTGATAGTAATAGTATTCCTAAAAAGAACTACCCGTCATGTTCGATGTGTAAGCAGAATTCAGCGTGTTTGAGTTATTCTGAATGTAAAGTCATCTCGGTATCACAGAGTGGTAACGTTTCAAATGGAGCAACTTTCTATCAGCCTATAGGAAAGCCGGTATGACGGACAACGTTAAGACAATAAATACAAGAATAGTTCTTTGTTTTATCGATGATGCGTTTGAAATCAATTCGTCTGTTTATGACGATTTGCTAGTCAGAGAATAATAAATTCAAAAAAAGGAGAAGAAATGAATACTGCGATACATTATAACTGCAAAATAGTTGCGATAATAACTCTACTCTTTACTGTGGTTGGTTTATCGGGACTCACTTTATCCGTTTCTGCTCATAACCCTGGAGCTAAACCCGTCCCAGAGTTTGAGCTTGAAGCCATTCAGATAAGGGATGGTGGCAAACTAACCGAACTCACCCCTAAGATACTGGGTAAGTATCACAATGAAAGGTCTATGGAGTCAACACGTGAAAGGTTCGTTAGTCAGGGTATGACTAAAAGCGAGATAGAGAAGACAATCGATGCTCAGTATGGTGGAGCAACAGGCATAGGTCCCTGTGGATTGGGTGTCTACAGAGCTGTGCTATACGCATCTGATATTCTCTGGGATGATGGAATAATCAATCGATCTGAGCTCTGCGTAGAAAACAATTGGAACGGTGGTGGTTCAAGAGACTACAGTCTGTATATGACAGGCACTTCCGATGATGTACCTGGTGTAACTGAGTCTGGAAAATTCACTTTCGTCAGCAATAATGCAATTATCCCCATTGATATAGATTACCCTCAGATAAAAAAACTCTCCAAAGATATTGGAATAGGCTCAATGAGTTACATTATTTCTAACTTATCGACAGGTGAGAGCGTTGAACTCAGCTTGTCCGCTGATATCATACCGTTGAATTACTTTGAAAACAGAAGGGTTGTGAAGTTTACTCAGAACCCAGATAAACAGATAGTTGACGAATTCAATGTTCAATGGGAACAGATTCGAGATAATCTGCTTTTGCTAAACGACTATGAGTTATTTAATGAAGTTGATGAACCACCACCCGAAGTGCCAGTGATCCCAATAATAGTTTTAGGTGGTTTGCTATTGATAATACTCATCATGTGGCTTGTCAGCAAATACAGGCGTTTCTAGTATCATTCACAAATAACTCCTTTCTACATAAGGGGATCGATAATCACAACAAATGTATCCCCACCTTTTCAATCGAGAGCCTGTCACCCCCACATCTGACAGGCTCTCGCCCCCTTTGCAGTTTGTTTGATTTGGTGCTATTATATCTGACATGAGCTATTTGTTTCTGTATTTAATGGATATGCAGAGGACAGGGTATGGATGTAAATAAATGAAACCGGGTGATCTGATAGAATTTATTAAGGAAAAGAGATTCACAACAATATCAGAAGCATCCGTTGTTTTGGGAGTAGAACCTGATTATATCAGAAAAATTATTGATAAACTGAGGATAAAGCGTCACCTGAGACGACTGGACATGTCAAGGGGGTCTGGTTGTGATTCGGGAGATTGTACAGGATGCAAGGGTTGTTCAACCGCTTTTGCAATACAAGAAGACGGAACGCCGATTGTTTATGTCCTTTCACCGTTTATTTGAGACAATTCTTGACAATTTCGTTCATTAAACCTGTTACGTTCTGAGTCAGTATATTGCAGTATAGGAAGGGTGTTTATGCGAAGTGGAGTGCTGTGTGTCGCTGTCATCGCAATAGTGCTATTAACCACTTCAATTCCTTGTGTTGCGTTTGTTGATGCTGTCTCAGTTGGATTTACCATTGAATCGTATGTAATCGATGTCGAAGTAGATTACAAAACTTTTGATTTTGTAAGCACATGTAGCTTTGATGTTTCAAAAGATGTAGAAGAGGTGACCTGGATAATTGTATCTCGTAATCTAGAGGTAACAAACGTAAAACTCGATGGTAACATTCCCGACTAGAAATATGCTGGTTTCGAAACTTACGAGGATTACAAGCGAGACCAGGAAATAGATGAAAGAATGAAACTGTTGGCCGCATGGTGGAAACATCGTGATAGAGTAAATTATAGACGAAGAAGGGCTGGGACAAACATGGGAGGAAATCACTTTATATACGAAGAAGGGTATGGACCAGGTGAACGTATTGGTGGGGTATGGGTACCATGGATTGTTGAAGTTGATCCAGATCCAATCCATCCACCGTTTGGGTTGGAAGAATGGTAAACCAGAGTGTATGATACTATAACGTTAACGGTATATTCTGTGTTCTTTTGTGCGGTAAGTGCGAGAGGACACAGAATACTTGAAACGTATAGGTGTGAAACAAATGCAGGTTGTTACATGATGATACTTGTATCACAGTACACAAATGCTTGTATACTGTGATCAACTTGCTATGATGTTTACCGTAAAGGAGTTGGATATGAAAGGGATATTGATGTTCGATCCTTGTTGCCAGGAAGGATGTGTATCAAGGTAATCCTGACACCGCATAGAATAAAGAAGGAGGAGTGCAATGAACAGAATGGTGTTAATTTCAGTCATATTGGTGATTGTAGTAACTGTATTAGTGTTATTTTCATCATGTGGAACCAATAGTTTAGATAACGATGTAAAATCGGAATTACATGAGTTTGCTGAGAAAAGGTTGAACCATTTATTATCAAATTATAGGACTGCAGGTTGGGAACTAGGTGAAGATATTACAAAAGAGATAGCAATCGATGGTATGTGTAACATGATTAACAGTTTTTGTGATATCTTTGGATTGGATTCACATAAGAGTGGGTGTTACAAGCCAATATTTGATGATTGGATACAGTACAAATTATATCAAACCAGTATATTGGATGATAGTAGTGGTAGTGATGACATAGGTTTAGAGAGACTTAGCAGTCTTCATCCTGAATGGTATGATAGCGACAGTTGTAATGATTGGATCAGTTTATCAGGTTTGTTTCCTAATAAATGATTCCATGCAGACAAAATCTGATATATAGCATACATGACGCCAGAGGAAACAGGACAGACATAGACGTAGGAGGAACAGACAACACAGACCTCACCTTCAACCTTGCAGACCAGCTGACTAGAGTAGACTATGAAGACAACTCCTACAGGGTATTCACCTATGATGATAATGGTAACTGTACAAAG
Organism: uncultured Caldisericales bacterium; assembly: GCA_964613055.1. Classification (GTDB taxonomy): domain Bacteria; phylum Caldisericota; class Caldisericia; order JAAYUI01; family JAAYUI01; genus JAXGMQ01. The sequence continues at coordinate 37,334 of CAZTGD010000005.1, forward strand.
GAAGAGTACTACTCAGGCACATACCTAGTATCCACTGTTGTTGTACCACAGCTATCCACACCCCCCTGTCAAGGGGGAATAAAGGGGGGTTTACACACTGGACAGGGGGGTTGCCAGACTGGACAGGGGGATTCAGATTCCTCACCCTCTTCAAACTTTCCTTCTGAAGACACACTCCATTCCACACCCCCCTGTCAAGGGGGGATGTCCTGCAACGCAGGACAGGGGGGTTTACTGAATGAACATGACTGGAACACCCTCTCAAGGGAAGAACAACAGACCCTCAAGAAGCAAATGCTTGAAGACAATGAGAGACTACAGGCAACAAGGGAACACTACCCCTACACCAAGGCACCACCCTCCCTTCTAAGGTCAAGGTATCTGTCACCCTACACCCCAGAGATAACCAGTGAGGATGTGTTTGAATTCAGAACCCTACAACTCACCAACCCAGAGCTAGCTGAGTATATGAGGAACCTTATGTGGAACCCTCACACCCAAGCCCCCCTCTTCAAGGGGGGATACAGGGGGGTTTCAGACAGCCTTCAGATGGTAACAAACCTTTATCTGTTAATGGTCAGTCATATACAGCAACAACACTCTCTGACACCTACTACTACCACTATGACATACATGGCAATGTCATCAAGGTAACAGACTCTTCTGCTACTACAAAGATATCCTATGAGTATGATGTACTGGGGGAGATATCATCTGTTACAAACCTACCAATCCGTTTACTTTGGGAGGTTCAACACAGGGTATTTATGACATTAAGTTAGGATTACACCCTTCCAGCTTTGCACATATATTTGCATCCAAGCAATTGCCCTCAGATGAGACAACCTTTACAAGAGGTGTGTTGCCAATGGCACTCGTTATACTCATAGCGAAGAAGACTAGCAAATATACTGACTGTGTCAATGGCTTATGATCCAGCCATAAGGTATAATCCAGCCATAGGGTACAACCTAATCCCCAAAGACTGCCAATAGTCGGACATAAAGCAAACCATAGCCGAGAACATAAAAAGACACAGGACACAGCGAAGAAGACAAAGAATATATCAGTCAAGACAAAGAATCATTGCATAGAAGATAGAGCTAAGACAAGAATACAGTTGAGCAGGGAACTGGTTAGGCAGTAGATAACACAATCAAGCACATACCCGAACATATTATCGGCAAAATATCTGTTAAAGACACTCAATAATCATTGATACATGTTTACAAGTTAACCGACAATATGCAGGTGAATGTCAGAGTAATACAGGTGTGCAAACAGATAGATGCGAATATCTTGAGATGTTAATTATATAATGTAATAGTCATATATATGTAATATTTAGCAGTCTGAAGGTGTGACTGACAGCATATCCAGCTCTCAGTGTTATATCTACCTTATTCATAATGATTCCTAATAATATCATATTTCACTTAAAAGATTACCACTATCAGAGAGATTGTATGGTCTATTCCATAAATGTTAACTATGTGCAATAGTAACAACATGAAGCACGTTCAAATTAACATATATAATGATCTTTTAGATATATTTGAGTTTTTATAACTGATAAACATTGACAGTAACCAATGAATCTAATATTATTTGAGTGTGAGTTGCTTCGAAATTAGATTCAATTTACATACTACGCACAGATGCTTGATGCAAATGGGTTACTACAACTTCAACTGCTTGGAGGATTCGAATGACAAATCAATCAAAAACATATAAGCTGTGTTTCACTACCATTCTAGTTTTATCATTAGCATTAACAATGATTTCAATATCCATAGTAAACGCAAAATGCCCTTGTGATAAAACTGATGAAAGATATTCGATGAATTCGACCAGTATCGTAGAACCTCAAACACCTGTATGCTGGCATTGGAATTGTGAAGATATCTTCCCTGAAGCGAACCCATCTAACCTTGAAATGTTTTCTGTTATGGCTCCATTCTCGCTTAGAATTGGGATAAAAGAACCTGGAGATACAGATCGCGATGTAGTATGGTATGCATGTGACGACCCCAATGCAGTTTTCACCCCTTACGATGACTACGAACTACTGCTAAAAGTACAAACAGAATTCCCTCAATCATTTCTAGAAACAAGATTTGGAGTAAGCAGTCCTGATGCATGTGGAACAGAATTCCTTTCTTGGTTACAGGGTGGTCAAGAACACCAGAATGCTAAAATCATAGTTAATGAAGACGGATGGGTAAAAGAAAACATTATATGGCAGAACTTTGTCAACTACATGGCTGAAAACTTTGACAACAACCAGTTGATCGTACCATCGAGTGCAAATATCGCCGTTATCTATGAAATATGGGATAAATCAAATATGAAAGAAGATGAAAGTCCACCTGGCAACGCAGGATGTCAACTTGAAGGCGATCACGATGATGGTTTATTGTTTCGATACACTGGTGGAGAATTTATATCCTTAAATCATGCTCTTGAAGGTTGGGATGCTGGAGCGCCAGACCTGACAAAACTCACTGGGAATTGTTACATCAGAGCAAAATTCTGCTACACATACTACATGCTAGATTATGACAGCGGCGGAAGCATCGTTTCAAATACATTCTGTGGTCCCTGGGTCGATTGCTGTGATGGGTGCCCTGCTGATGATGGACAGACAACATACCAAACACAAGCTATTAACTATACACGCACAGAAGATGCCTGTGCAGTAATTCTTCAGCGACCAACAGTACCTGCTCGAATACGATTAAGCAACTATGGTGATAAACATTGTATAAAAGATAATCAACTAGATTACTGCTGGCCTGACCCAGATACTTGGAAAAATGATGGTAGAATAGATGTAAATCCAATGCTACTGAAAACTAGATATTACATACCACCAATTTCAAATGTTCTTGCTCCATATGATTTAGGGTTAGAAGATCCTGTCTTAAAACCTTGTGAACCTGGTGATTCTGATGTTTTTTACTCAAAATGTTCAGGTATGAGTAAAAGTGAATGGATGAGGGAATATAGTTTCGAAGATCCTCCACCTCCCCTTCCTGAAATGACAGGACTAGGTGGAGGTTGTGTATATATTGAAGCGCAAGCATTCTTTGACAATTTTTGTACTCTTGGTTACAACCCCGGTTATTACGGTCGTTTAAGTTCAGTAGCAGAAAAAGAACTTATTAACGATCGAATAATTGGTGGAGTAAATTGCGGTGCTGCGTTGATTACTCGTAATGGTGTTACTGCTTATTTTATGGTTGGGATGGAACATGCTATTGTCGAAATTCCTCAGTACGAAATACCAATAAAAAAAATGAGGATAAAAGAGAATCAATATAATAAAATTGAGTATTATAACACCCTCACATTCCCAAGAATACAGTATTACAAAAAAGGTGCAAGTAGTTGGGAAAATGAAAAATATCCAGGATTTGTCGCAAAAATATGTTATTGGAAACTTGAAGGAACACCGTTTTTAAGACATGATGTTGAAGATGGTGGAGGTTTTAAACTTTGTATTCCTGTACGAGATGCGGCTTTAATATTTGGCTCAACATATGCGTATAATACATGGGATAAAATGTTCAACGGTTATGAAATAGATTCAAATGATTGCTGGGAAGATGTTGATGGTAGTATAGCCAATCCAAATGGACCACTTTGTCATAATGATTTCTCACGTTTTGCTCGTGTAGGTGTAATTATTTATGATCAGCGTGTTAATGATAATGGAAAAAGCGGAGAAAATAAAAATGATCCTTTCCTTAGTTTTACAACAGACATTGACCCAACGAGGATGAATTTATTATCTCTCAGAAGCAATAAAGTTTCTTTTCAACATACTAATTCACAGGGTGAAAGTAAAACGTATGCGAATATGTCGTATTTATGGATTAATGAGATCTACTCAGCATCTGCGTTTCCATGTAAGAATAGTAATATGGGCGATGATAATCGGTACACATCAGCAATTGATTTAGAGAATAATACTCCTATTGGATATGATGGAAGACCAATATTGATCAGGGTAGGCCCGTGTGGAGGTTTACCCAGAACACTACAATATATTCATGAATTATGGGGGAAATTAGGAATCAGCAACACAACTCGTATGACTCAGCTTAGAACCCCAAACCTTAATTATTATATCTCGCCTAGTACTCCTTATTCAACACATCTATACGGTGGAGCTCTGGATCTCTCATTTAAAGCAACTCGTTTAAAAACTGACGCGATATATTATCCAACAAAAGCTATGCATGCATTGATGGTCGACAGTATACCAGAAGCAGTCGACTTCCACAGTGTAACAATTGAAGAAAATGTTTATTTCGTGCCATATGACAAAAGAGGTAATGGATTTGATGGGTTAAGTTTATACGGTTTGTTTATGCACGAACCATCTACACATGAGTGGTATCAAGGTAACAGACATCCATATTATAGGGCTTGTGAAGAAAACGATGATGGTTTCAATTCTTGTGTTATAAATAAAAATACTGGTTTTTATCATGATGTTCCTACAAGTCGAACCGTTATGGATTTCCCTGGTGATGTTTATCAACTTGAAAGAATGCCTGTTTTCCCCCCATATACAACTGACCCTGGTCAATGGATCCATATGGATGTAGGAGAAAACAGTACAAATACAACAAGACAGTAGTTTGTAAATAAAGGAGTCTTAATGAAAATATACAGCCTATATAATCTTTTAATTACTATAGTAATAATCTCAATTGTCGTAATTGGGTGTGCTTCTGTAGACAGTGACATTTCGTCAGACACACAGAATCAAGGTAAACAGAATATTGAAAGAAGTATCACCCAAGAAAATAACTCAAGTAGGGAAGCGTCTATAAGTGGTGATACTAACGGCATTACTATCACCCTTTCAGAAAGGTACATGTACTCTGGTACAGATGTTCATGTGTCAGTGGAAAGTGAGGATGAGATTGAGAGTGTTTATTATTACCCAGTCTTTTCAGACACATCTGTCGAGAAGCCATATTATGCCAGGTACTGGGATAGAGATCGTTCGATAAACATACTAACACCTGATAAAGACAAACACACCATTAACTTTACAATACCTGCAGACAGTCTGTACGCTCAAAGCTATGATTTACCTATTGCAGTAAAGCTTGCTGGGCAAGAGAAAACAAGGGGTGTCGTAGCAAGATTTGATGTCTTAGAAGAGCCAAAGGTTTTACTGGACTACGACAGACACAACTGGGAAAGTGAACAGACCATACGCGTAACCCCAAAACCAGATGTGATAGAAAGTGTTGTATATGTTGACCCACAGGGTAACAAGCAATCCCTTGAACTTCAAAGATCATCTCAAGGTGCTATGTTTAAGCTGAACACACAACTTCCCCCACCTGATATGAATGGAGCACTCATACTAACAAGTACTTTTGGTCTAACAAGCACCATTGATCTAAGCACATATGAAGACGATGGACAACGTATCTATTTTTGTGGAAAGAAAACACAAAAGGTTAATGGTAAAACATCTGTTATAGGGTACTTCATCTATTCAAACAGTCTGGATTGCAACGACCCAAGGGTAGAATTCGAGATTCCCGCATTTGAGTTTGAAGATGAGTATTTTTCGAGCCTGGTTGATGATAGTGGAATTACGAAACACGAGGTACACCCAGGAATACTTCACTTACATGCTATCTCTCCTGATAAAAGATACTATGTATTCGCTTGTTCATACGAAAAACCTGTAATTGGAGATAAACACTTTGAAGGTAGAACAATAAAAAATATCTCTATCTCATTCTCTATTGTATACGATAATCAAACCAAGAACTATAAACATTTCAATAGTGGCTACTACTACACAATGAATCCCAGACAAAAAGAAGGCTCACTGAATTGGGATGATTTTAAACGTACAAGACCACTCTACTGGAAATCAGACACAGAGCTTATAATGCTTAAGACAATACCAGAAGACAGGTTCTGGTCTCAATATGAAGCTGAGAATGACCCCAGGATTAAACACAGATGGAGCTTATCCCCTCCAGATCCAGAGACTGTAATAATCTGTTTTAATGTCGAAGACCTTTCTACCGAAGTGCTTGAAGATCACTATGCTGTGAGACCGAGAGTTCAGGTAACAGATCACGTAACAGGAATAACAAGTTGGTATGGACCTTATGATGATTTTCGAAGTGAAATTGGTTATGTGGGATGGAATAATGTCTATTCATATGCCATAAGCGATAAAACTGGCAAACATATATGGACAGCTGAAGATTTATGTGAAAAGTTGGGGATATCAATTGAAAATGCCTTAAAGAGTAATGTAGTTGGTTACCTTGGAGCGACCATTTACCAGAATAAACCGAGAGCAATCATAAAGACTTCTAACTCTGCTTGTGAATACATATACTACCTTTTCCATCCAATCACTGGAGATGTTGAAATAATAAGGAAAGAGAAACCTCACTTTGATGACAGAGATCCAGAATATCTTACAGGAGAGGTAAAAGCACTTAGATCATGCTCTGCCAATCCAGAGACACCACCACTGATTATCATTGAAAACCATCTATACAAACTGGGTGAAGACGGGTCGATTACTCTATACTCTGGTAACTCAATTCTACCAGAGGATGTAAATGAATGTCGCAGTGGTTATTTCATTAGATAAGACTAGTTGGTTTTGAGAGGAGAATAGAGAGTGGATAACAGTTTTATAAAATTCCTTGTCTTGGCTGTGTTAGTAGCGTCACTTGGATTATTCAATGGATGTGACAATGGCAACCAGGTCGATGATGAAACGCCAGATAAACAAATTCTAGAATACTCTGAAAATGTCGATGGATTTATAGATATCAACATTTTTTCAGATGATCCGTCTTTTGAAGGCAACGGAAAGATCCCAAAGAACCAAGAAGTTTGGTACCATATCGATAGTGAAATAGCAGGTTGGGGCGATCCAATATCACTTGCCATCGACCTTCTTGATTTCATAAAAGAAAGGGACATCGATGGATTTTTAAGCTGTATCAATCCTGATACATTACAAAGTGAAACACTTTCAACGGGGTCTTCTCTAGAGTACTACGCGAAATATACTAAACCAGATGAGTTTCGACTCGATAAAATAGCAATCATAAAATCACTCTACTATGATGAGTTTGGTAATGAGATTACTAAGAATGAATACTGGCAGATCAGGGCTGACATGATCAGTGAAATAACAAAAAATCATGAGGATTATTATGAATTATCATCTGAAGAATTAACAGATGAAGATGCAATTGATTATATGACAATGTTAGATGAGATAAACGCAGAAGCCAGAGAAGAAGTGAATCAACGCATGCCACCGGTAAAAGAAGTTTATGAGGACAGATACTTTGTGTATTTATTTGTTACAATAAACGAATATGAGTATTCTTATTTGACAATAGAGATAATTAAAACCAAAGAGGGTTATTTTGTGAATAAATACTATCTTTCCGAGGAGTATACCGGTGGTGATGTATAGGTTGTTCATTGATATAATACATGTTCAGTATTAAGAAATGAGGATTAAATATGAAGAAGATTGCACTTGTAATAGTACTGCTGATGATTGCTAACCTTACGGGTTGCTCGATCGCAGACACAAACCCTTTTGAAGTAAAAGAAGCAAGGGCAGACCAAGACTACACCTACTCATATTATGAAAGGCTTGATGGTAGCGAAGGAATAGAAGTTTTTGATTGGTCGAATGACATACCAATGGGATCATTGGTAATCGAGTATGATAATGGATATCTGGTTACATGGTTGTCTAAGAAGAATTACTCTGATACAACAGGAACGTTGTATGCAGGCATACTCAGATTTGACGATGAAAGTGGTGAGTCATACTGGGACGGTGGTGGTTCTAGCGATTTCCCATTTGTAATTTCTCCCGAAGTATCCAGTCATTATATGAGAGTTAGTCAAGATGCTTACGGTAATGACATTGCTTACATAGCGTATTCACTTAGTACTGGCCCGACACTTAGCATAATACAGTTGATAACTCTGTCAGATGATGGTTGGGGTTTAATTGCTGATGATGTTGACTCACTGCCAAATGCAGGTGCATTCAATTCATCTCCATACATTACCTTTGATCAAAACAATAATCCAGTTTGTGCATGGGCAAGTAGTACAGGTGGTATATCTCAAATTGCACTTAGTTCATGGAATGGTCTTGAATGGACTGATCTAAATGGACAACCGGGATTCGAATATGTGACAATACAACCTCCCTCCGGTGGTCAAGCAGATTTTCCAAGTATTGGTTATCTAGACAGTGGTGAATTGGTACTAATTTGGGAAGATCTGGGTTTAGGTAGTGTAAATCTATTTGTCGCAAAGAGAACGCCAACTGGTTGGACAAGCCTAAATGGTGGTCCAATAACAGATATATATGATTATCCAGGTAATGCACGCTTTTCGAGACTCAAAATAGATGATTTAACGGGCAACCCATATGTCATATGGGCAGAAGGATCTTATACGGATGGTGTTCTTCTCTATGGAGAGTACAATCTAGCTATGAGCCAATGGGAAGGATTTAATGGGTTATCTTTCCCATCAGATATTCCATACTTGAAAGCAATTGATTCACCAAATAGTGATGATGAGGATCCTCCGGAAGAAATATTTCCTCCAGATCCTATACTCCCACCATGGCCAACACCAGAACCTCCCCCTATACCTCCACCAGCTCCAGAACCAAGACCGCCAGGCAATATAATCAAACCTGAACCTCCCGACACAGGTGTGATTATTGAATGGGAACAAGATAAAGTTAAATTCTGGGGACCTGATATAGAAACTGACATCGTTAACATACCATACATTTTTTATTTTTCAGATGGGACACGTATCGACTCAATTTATGGATGTTCGCGGATGATACCTGACAATGATGAAGAATCACCTAGTGTGTTACAGGGTAAAGCTCTCATGTTTAAAAAACCAGCTAAAGCAAAAATTGAATGTAGCGAGTGCTGTGTTTACATGGGACCTGATGAAAGCAAAGATATTGATGTTACAATTACAGGGTTAAGAGGTATTCTGGATAAATCATCTGTAGATCTTGTGGTTACATCTGCAGATCCAACCAAAGTTTCTGCATCCATAGTGCCATCAATAGGATACTTCTCTGGTGGCACCGGCTTTACATCTACTCTTACTCTTCAGACAACAAGTCAATTGATTAATACTAGTATTGTTGTGACAATTAATGCTTATGATGAACTAAGTAATGTAATTGGGACAAAGACGGTTACAGTAAACATAAGAAGCTATACAATTGATGCTCCAAACAGAGATGTTGTAATCTTGCCTCCTGGAAAATCATACAGAAGTGTTAGTTTTACTTTCGTGGATAACTATGCAAGCGACATATCAGCAACTATTCTCTCCAATATTCCCGACGGTTTGACAATTACGATAGACCCAAATCCTATGACCCCTGATGAAGAAGAGGAATTACCAGGTGACCTGGGAACAGAATCAAACATAATTGACATCACTTTTGATGCAGATGAAACAATAGAATCCGGCAAATACAAGATTGAGATAAGTTTTGGGAATGGTATTATCATTGAATATAATTTGAAGGTTATAGATTACGATTTTACTTGCTACGACACAATTCGACGCATATCATCAAGTGAAAACTCTGCGACTTGGAGAGTCGAGATAGTTCCACGTGACAGCTTCACAGGTGAAGTGGATCTTTCTATTATCAATCTTCCTGATAATGCGATGGTGAGTTACGATGTCAACAATCCCGTTCAAATCGATGGTGAATCGGTTGTAGTGAATGTAACAATCACGTTCACTGATAACGAACAAGACATATTCACTTTTGCGTTGAATGCTGAGTCATCATTGAATCCATACAGTGTTATACTAACAGTCTACCGAGGTAATTATAATGTAGATTCATACCACATAATTGGCAACATGATACCTGGAGATTTGGTTACATATGGAATAAATATCTACAACTTTGGTGATACTGAACTTATATTTTCTCTTACGGATTCAGGTGTACCAACAAATTGGGAGACTGAATTTGCCACAACCTCAATTACGATTCCAGCAATGACATCTGATTCAGTATTATACGAAATTGATATCCCAAGAGACACCACAGTTAGTGAAGACACCATTACCATTACAGTATCAAGTGGTACAATGTCTGAGAGTACAGTGATTGATATTAAAGAGCAAGGATGCGACATAACAGTGTATTGCTCGCAAACTCTCGAAATAGAAAGAGGTGATTCTAGATACGTTTCTATTGCTCTAACATCTAATAATGGATATACCGGTGATGTAAAAATCAAAGTGAATGTTAATCCACCTTTACCTTGGTTGAGAGTGAATATTGACCCAAACATAGTAACAGTAATCCCCGGAAAAACTGTATACACTGGGGCAAAAATAACAGTTGACGGGGGTGCTTCACAGCTTGGGTTCGGTGATCTCAATGGGAATATACCAATATCAGATTTGGAGGTAAGCTTTGTTTCTGAGATTCCAAAGACTGGTGTAAAACTCATGATTCCATTGTCTTATCAAAGCCAATATTCCTTGCAATCTACAGATGGTACTGAAACTACTAATGTAATAAAAATCGAGGTGCCTGAAGATAGTGATTCTGGGATACTTTTTGAATGCCAACCACATAAGTTGTTACGCCAGATTAAACAAAAGATGGGACCAGCAAATGCAACAATGGATGCAGATGCTACCACATCTTATTCGGTAATTATTCCATATATTGCCATGAACGTTAAGGGAGAAGGGTGGACAGTTAGTTTTGATAAGCTTGAAGTCTTATACCCGCATAACATGACTGGTTGTTATGGAGAGGGATTCAACTACTTCGACTTCGATAATATGCAACTATATGATAGCTTTGAAATAGACGAATCATTGGATAATGTCAAAAATACAACTACAGATTATTACTGTGATGTTGGAAATGGTGCTGAACAAATATCGGATGTAGTAGATGCAAAAAAGGCTATAGGTATGCCGGTAATTGATACGATTCACCCTGAGTATGCAGATTCAGTTTTTAGCAAACTGTTTGACTCTGAGATGTGTGAACTTGGTGAACAACCAAAGAATTGCAACATATGCATCGAAGATATTAGATATTTATATTATGGTATTGAGTACAATTCAAGAGGAGATGATGTTGCAGACATTCCTGATCTTGATCCTCCAGCGACAATAAAAATACCCATAAGAGCAACATTTAATGCCACAAATAGCTCTATACCTGGAACAGAAAAAATTCAAGTGACAAAGATATGCACAATACATTATGAAAAACCGTTACCAATACATTCTGTAGGTTCAGAGAGACTGGCAACTGATTGGTATGTCGGTGATACGCATGTTCACTCTACATGTTCAAAACTAAGATTATCTGGTCCGTCAAATGACAACGATGACGATCGAGAATGGTGTGGGTGCACTCATTCTAATACAGGATGTGGTAATATTGATGAAGCAGGAGGTCCCTCTTTCACTCAGAGAACTGAAGAGGCAAGGGAAATGAACTTTGATTTTATCTATGTCGCAGATCATTCAAATGGTTCTGGAGGTAGGATTATGTGCTCTGATGATGCAGACTCTGCGTATAATAATGTTATTACTGATATAGCAGGTAGTCCTTGTGGTGACGATATCTTACCTTGCCCAAATGCTATTAAATGCTCATGTGATAGGCAAGAAAAGTATGTAGAGGCATTAGAAAGAGATGTTGTTGTTGTTGGGAAAACTGATAATGTTGATGACACTCATTCACAAGAAATAGCCAACAAACCATATATAATCCCCAGTATGACTTGCGGTGAACAATTTCGAACTAGTCGTTTGGTTGCTAACTATAGACATAATTGGATAGATAACTTCGAACATGATAAACTCAATCTATTAAACACTGTTAATTCATATGATGATAGTGGTGCATTACATAAATACGTTTCCTCGATATTAGCTCATCCACACGAACCAATTTGTGAAAGTTCTGGAGATGCGGAAGTTACATACATAGATGACATGATGCACGGAATAGCAGAGGAATACTAACCTTTTACTTGGGAAGCAAGAAATAATGTTTATGGAGATTCATGGGGTTTCCCATGGCAATATCCTGGATCACCAGACGAAGATCCTTGGGGATTGTGGCCAGAAGGTTGTGAGTCAATCTGTCCTTACCAAAAAGGAATGAGACACAGAGTAGGTTCTGGTGGTTGTGGTTGTACTGTGGGTGCATGTGAAAGCAACTGGGGTTATGATGGTATGGAGTTAATTTATGGGTCATACGGTGATTATCGACATAATCATAAGACTCTTGAAAGATGGAAGGATGAATTAGAGGATGAAAAGCTACTTGTTACTGAAGCACATCCCCCAGATTTCACGTGGACAACTGACGGTCCGCCGGATTTAGTTGGTAGGGATTGTCTACACCCATTTGTTGTTGGTGCGTCTAATGTTCTCCGCTGGTGGATGGGTCCTTACAATAGATACTATGGCAAAAATGTTACATATATTAGAGCAAGAGAATTTAATGCATACAAAAATGATTATAATGAATCAGGTTCAGGGTTAATTCATCCTCTTGGGTATTTCCTTAAAACAGGCAAGACTGTTGCCTCTGGTAGAGGAAGTTTTGCTACATTCTGGCTTTCTACAACATGTGATCGGGAGTATCCAGGTGAAACAAGTTATTATGGAGGGGGTCTTCATCGAAAGTGCCAAGATAATTGGTATTGCGGTGATCACCTTACATCAATTGGTCCTGGTGATATTATTGCTTGGAAAAAGGGTTGTTGTGATTACCAATATCGAAAAACTGAAGATGATGTAAGAATTCGTATTCTTGCAAAATCTGCATTTTCTTTTGGATATCCAATAAAAGCAAAACTCTACATCAATAACGAAGATCTCCCTGAAGAACAATTACTGAAAGAATATGGGTCTTTTAGCTCCTGGGATCTAAGTACTGAGTGCCCTGAAGCCGGCGATCCATGTAGCACCAACAATACAGAAAATATAAAAATAAATGATAGTGACGAGGTTTGGTATTATATTGATGAAGATTTTGATGAAGATGATCTCGGGGATCCACCTTGGTACATCAGATTAGAGGTTGAATTCTACGTGCCAGGCATGCATCCAAATGAGAAGGTGTTTACATCGCCAGTATATTCAAAATATTAAAATCATAAGAGTTTAAAGCCAGTAGTGCTGAATACACTAAGCTAAAGGTGCAAAAGTGCTACTGGCTTCTAAATGCCAATAGAGTTCAAAATTGCACCTGCAGAAAAAAGGTGATATGAGGTAAATATACCCCACCCCTACCGTATAAAAAAATACACCTATCAAAAATATATCAAGCTCTAAGTTTTCTATTCTAGATTATGCTACTCTCATTGATCACAAACCACCGGGCAAATTTAGCAAGAGCCTCACCTCGATGTGAGATTCTATTCTTTTCTTCCTTGCTGATCTGAGCTGTGGTGTGTTCGCCGTCAAACAGAAAGATAGGATCATAACCAAAACCATTCTCACCTACAGGCTCAAACCCAATCGAACCCTCCATCGACCCAACAAACAACCTTTGACCTCCTTGCCATGTAAAGCACAGTGCGCAGACAAACCTTGCTGACCTGTCTGTAACGCCATTCATCTCGTCCAACACCTTGAGATAAGCCTGTACCGGATCATCAGCATATCTGGAGGAGTATATACCAGGTCTACCACTCAAGGCATCAACCACCAGTCCAGAATCCTCAGCCATCGTGGGTATACCACACTGCTCAAACACTCCCTCAGACTTGATTATCGCATTCTCTTCGAATGTGGTGCCTGTTTCATCTGGCATAGTCATGGGCATGTTTTTCGGTGTTAGGATATCGACATAATCAGGAAGCAAAGCCCTTACTTCATTGACCTTTCCCTTGTTACTCGTGGCAAACATCAGCTTTCTCATTACAATAAAAAATAGCACAATCCGAATCATCTTTAAGGGCATTACAATGAAAGCGTTTTTATCGTATAATAGTTTAAACAGGAGGATCGAATGAAATCGATAATTACGTTTGGACTTGTATTAGTTCTTGTGATTGGTTTGACAACAGTGATGCTGGTGGATTCAAAGACTATATATTCTGTTGGGATAAACAAAGATTCAATCATACATGATGGACTTAGCAGAACATTTCATCTCTATCTTCCTAAAAACTATGACGGAAAAACCACACTACCCCTAGTATTTGTTCTTCATGGCGGGGGTGGAAATGCTGACCACATAGAAGAGGCAACAGGATTCTCGAAGTTGGCAGAAAAGGAAGGATTCATATGTGTTTATCCGAATGGGACTAGTAGGTTAGGTGACAGGTTGTTGACGTGGAACGCAGGAGGTGACTGCTGTGGATATGCACTTGATCATAACATTGATGATGTTGGCTTTATAAGCACTTTGATTGATCATTTGACAGAACACCTTGCCATAGATGAAAGACGAATATACTCGTGTGGTTTTAGTAATGGTGCGTTTATGAGCTACCGTGTTGCTTGTGAGATTCCTCATAAACTCGCTGGGGTTGGAATTGTTGCGGGTGCACTTAACTGTAATTGTGAACCTAGTGAACCTATTTCGATAATCCACATCCACGGTAAGGATGAAAAGCATGTTCCGTATGGAGGTGGAATTGGAGAGAAGGCTGGAGTAGAAAGAGTAGACAAGTCAGTGTTCTTTGCACGGGATTTCTGGATAGAATGCAATGGATGCAGTCGAACACCCGACACGCATACGATTAACGAGGTTGCCATTGACAGTTTCGGAGGTGGCAGGTTGGGGGCAGATTTCAAACTCATCAGCATTAAGGGATTCGGGCATGCCTGGCCGGGTGGTAACTACATACCGGCAACGGGTGTAGATCCAACATGCTCGATCAATGCAACTGAGGAGCTGTGGCATTTCTTTGAAGCCCATCCCAAGCTAACAAACCCTTTAGAGGAGATTGCTAACTGGGCCTACCAGATAGACGACCTTTCCGATGAGAAACTGGATAGGTTGGCTGAATCTTCCTATGATCTGCTTGTTGTTGATAGGAATGGTAGTTTAAAGGGGGAAGAAAATAACAATGACGTTGATGATGTGTCAAAACTGAGAAAAGGTAGAGATGATCGAATCATAATCGCATATATAGATGTAGGTCAGGCGGAAAGTTACAGAAAATATTGGCAGGATGACTGGGATATAGGCAACCCAGAATGGATTGTTGGTGCTGATCCTGATGGTTGGGATGATAACTACTGTGTGAAGTTCTGGGATAACCAGTGGAAGAATATCATGTTGGCACAATTTGATGAGTTGCTAAAGGCCGGGTATGATGGAGCATATCTGGATTGGCTGGAGGTGTATGACTATGAGCTACTGATCAGTATTGCCGAGGATGAAGGTGTAAATCTGGAGGATGAAATCACTGAGTTTGTAAGGATTTTAGCGAGTCATTGCAGGAAGCACAATCCAGGTTTCCTGCTCATTGCCCAGAACGCTTCCGAGATGGGCAGAATCCCCAGTTATAGAAACCTTTTCGATGGTATTGCTCAGGAGGCAATATGGTTGG
Source organism: uncultured Caldisericales bacterium (assembly GCA_964613055.1). Classification (GTDB taxonomy): domain Bacteria; phylum Caldisericota; class Caldisericia; order JAAYUI01; family JAAYUI01; genus JAXGMQ01. The sequence continues at coordinate 52,993 of CAZTGD010000005.1, forward strand.
ATGGAGGTGGTGATCCGGAGACATCTGATGCTATAGCGGACATGTCAGTTGATGCTCAGTGGACATCAGAACTCATCAAGGATTTGAGAGTGTGGCAATATTTTGGATTGCCAGTTTTCAACTGCGAATATGCGGTTGACAAGTCGAATGAAGCCTACAGGTTGGGCAAGAGTCACGGATTTATCACTTACTGTACAACCAGATCGCTTGATGAATTGAGTACGACTCCCCCAGATTTCAAAGATTATTTCAGGGCTGTGAATATAAATCATGAAGGTGAGTTGAGACCATACTATCTGTATGCTCCCTCTGGAGAAGGTGAAATAATGCCTTTGGTGCTGATGCTTCATGGTGGAGGAGGAAGAGCTCTGAATGTCATACAAAGCTCTGGATTCCTTGACTTATACAGGCAAGAGGAATTTGCGATTGCCTTTCCAAACGGAGGACTGAACTCATATTTGGGTGAGAGAGATATGAGAACTTGGCACTGTGGTGATTGTTTCAGTGAGGTTCATGGTGACGACAGAGACATTGAGTATATTGCCAAGGTAATCGACAGTATAAGCGAGAGGTTATCTATCGACCCTGACCATGTATATGTGTGTGGTCATTCAATGGGTGGGATGATGAGTCATCGTCTGGCTTGCCAGTTATCAGACAGACTAACCGGTGTCGCATCAGTTGCGGGTCCCCTTGTAAACAGTGAGTGTTTACCCTTCGAACCCATTCCAATACTCCACATACATGGGACAGATGATCTAACCGTTCCCTTTAATGGTGGTGAAAATCTAAGGGGTACCTGTCACTACCCAGATGTGAGTGCCATGATAGATGATATTGCAGTCAGGAATCACAATTATTCTGATCCGATTGAAAGAATTTTAAGCGAGAACGTCACTTCATTTTTCTGGGATGGATTTTACCCAGTTGAGTTGGTCGTTGTTGATGATCACGATCATACCTGGCCAAACAAACAGGACCATGGATTTTCAGCGTCAGAGTATATCTGGTGCTTCTTCAGTGGGATAAATTAGACATGTGATAATGTTTTTCATTGTATTCGTACAGATGTTACATCTGTATCCATTCATTGGATACTGTGATTATGAATATTTGTGCCGATTGTCTGGCGGGTAGAATAAAAGACAGCTAACTCGATAGAACAATAATCACCAGATTTAATATTCCAAAGCAATTGACTATACAAGATAATCCTTTACAATAAACGCACAAATGGAGGTTGATATGAGACGTATATCGACAATAGTGCTGGTTTTACTCATTCTACTGAGTGTGCAACCCATGGTTTCTGCTGACACACCAACTGTTTCTGTTATCATGGAGGAGCCTTCCACCTCCCCAACAGTCCCCGCAGGAGAGAAGGTTACGGGGATTGTAAAGTTCTTTGTGTCAGGCGAAGGAAAAACCTCCATCTCTGGCAGGTTCATGGTTGATGGTGTGCCTGGACCTAGCTATTACCGAACAATAACAGCTCCGATTGACAGCCAGTATCTTGTATTCGAAACGGATCTGCCAACCTACTACACCGGTGAACACGAGGTCTACTTTGAGGTATTGTACCCGAACGTCACCAAAACGCGCACCGCCAGGTATACTGTTACCGCTCGTGAGGTCAAGAGGATCAGTATCAAATCCCCGAAGGATGGTATGAGTGTTGAGTCTGGAGAAATGCTAACCGCTAACGCTGAGGTGAAACTGACTGGGTTCGGAAGCAAGGTGGTTGATGGGTACTGGTTGATTGATGGTGAACGTCACGAGTTCAGCGAAACGGCATTTGTTGCCGGCGATGCCTATATAAAACTGAGTCAAAGCCTTCCAACAAATATTCCCGGTAGCCACACTTATAAACTGGTTCTCAAGTCTCCCTACACCGAGGAATCAAAGGAGCTGAGTTACACTGTAGAGGGAACAGAAGGCACGGTAGTCAAGATAGATCCGATTATTGAAGGCACAACAATTCACCTGGACAGCCCCCTCTCGATTGTACTTAGAATCACAATAGCAAAGGATGGAGTAACACCGTTGCTTGGGCATCTCTTTGTTGATGGAGAGCTGTATCATACTCTCAATGAGACTATAACTCAATCTGGTGTTTACAGTTATACATTGACAGTACCAACTTCAGGCCTTGGAGAACACAGCGTTTACTTCAGGTTGACCAGCCCAGTGACTGCCGCTTCAAATATCATCACATATCGCGTTGTCGGGACATCGTGGGTATGGCCAAGACTCATATACCCCGCCGATGGCACAACTGTCAAACAGGGAGATCCCCTCATTGCACAGCTCGGATTACATGTAGGTGGAGTTGGAACCGTAAAAATTGTCGGTCAATGGTTGATTGATGACAACCCGTATTCCGATGTGGAGCAGTTACTGTCAGCGAGTAGTTCGACCGTGATATATGAATCTCTTAACCTGCCCACCGACTCGCCTGGATGGCACAGGCTCAAGTTCAGACAGACCTGGCCTCAGTGGGAAGAGACCAGAGAGATATGGTACCGTGTATGGGGTAGAGAACAGCCTCCAAGTTTTATAGACATAACCGCCATCCCTCAACCCCCTTATCCACAACAGGAAACGTTCCAATTGCATATAAGGGCAAACGATGACAGGGGTATCAGCCAGGTCAAAGTGCAGTTGGACAGTCAGCTGATGTACACAGCCGACATGGGTGGACTGCAGGTTATCGATTATGTCACTCCAGCCATTGGCCCATTGACAGCAGGTGACCACTGGTGGAGAGTACTTCTCGCTGATCTTGACGGACTCGAAACTGACTATATCGGTCGCTTCACAGTTACCTCAGGTGACGGTTCGCTCATCGGTTCAGTCATTGAGAAGGGGACCAATATGCCCATTGAAGGTGCGGTTGTATCCTGTGCCGGTCATACGGCATTGACTGACGAGTACGGTAAATACACGATTACGGAACTGGGTGTTGGAGAGCAGGTTGTGAGTGCTACTCACTCTGGGTTTGGATCTGCTGAGGCAAGGGTGACTATCTTCTCTGGAATGACCACCACAGCACCGGTATTAGAGTTGTCAGAGGCAGGACCTCAACCAGCTGTTTATCTCATTGAGACATATCCCCCGAACCCTATCCCAGGTCAGCCCTTTCTGATAAGTGTATATGTGAGGAACGATGGTGATCAGGCTGGACTCTCAGAAGTGGTTGTCTCAAGCCCTGACAACGCAAACCTTGAGATTGACCCCGACACCGGAGCGCAGTATCCCAGTTTCTCACACGTATACAACATTGGCTCGTTTCTTGAGCACAGAGATGGTCAGCAGATAAGGGCGATTCATCAGTGTGCGGTAGTCAAGTGGAACGTTTGGGGCAGGGGTACGACAAGAAAGGTATTGCTGAAAGCAACTGCACCCAGTGAAGGTAAGTATCAGTTCTGGGTACGAGCAACCATGAACATTGATGATCGCCAAAACCGAGTTAACTCACCCCGAACATCGACGATACTCGATCAGACTGGATGGTCCTGCAAGATAGTTGAGATTGAAACAAAACAGTAATATAATATGTTTCAATGGTTTTGAATAGAACGTTTCTTTCTATTGCTTTGGTTATCGCCTTAGTTGTAGTACCAGTCAAAGGTGGGTCTATCGATGCAGAGAATCGACACGGTGACCCGGGCAATGCAGGTCGGGCAAACTTCATAGGCACAAATCCAATGACAATGCACTGGTCTGTTCCAATCAAACCAACTGCAAGGGGAAGGCTGTCTGCATCCAATGATAAACAGGCGATTGTCATCAGCGATCATCAATCGGTCATGTGCGTTGATACTGAAACCGGAGACAATATCTGGGACAGTCATCTGACTACGCCAAGGTACATTGCTGACTCACCAACCATAACCGATAATCTCGGCATAGTGACCTGTAATGGTGGATATGTAATAGCTTATGATTTGAAGAGAGGATGTGAGTTCTTCCGGTTGGGAACAGGGTGGGCGCTCATGTCCAGCCCTAAGTGCTCTGAGAATTTCATACTGGCTATTGGTGCTAATGAGGAATTAACAAGTGCTGAAATAATGGCTGTAAATCCTGATACGGGTCGAATCAGCTGGAGGAAGTGGTGTCAGCCAAAGCTTCATTCACCAACGCTTGGTCCTGGATATGTTGTAATCCCATCACAGTCAAACGGACAGTTTCAGGTCCTAAACGAGAGTGATGGTTCTGTTTTATGGCAGAGCACCGTTGATGGTGAGATTAACCACACTTCAACGAGATTCGGTTTGGTGGCTGTCGAAACCAAGAATTCTCTTACAATCTTTGATTACAAGACAGGCGATAAGAGGTGGTCGTGGATAAGTGGAGATGAAACTCCAATCACATGGCCAGCAACTATCTCTGATGACACCATATTTGTATGTACAGATGAGGGTAAAAAACTGTATGCGATTGACGTGGAGACCGGAGAGACAAGCTGGCAAAAAAAACTGGAGTCGAGTACCAAACAACCCATTGTGGGAAGGGATTATCTCATTCTCACTTTAGAAAGAGCCGTTTCCATAAGAAGCGAATCTGATGGCAACGAGATATGGGGAATAGATACGGTTGGCTCAACAGTTGGAAACGCTTTGGCGGTCAGCGACAATATGATGATAGCGACATCTCTTTCAAAGATAATCTCTATGAAGACGGCAGGCTACGAAATATCGAGTGATATCGAAAGCCTGAATCTAGGAGAAGTGACAGCCGATAATCCTCATTTATTCAATTCCGACATAACGCTGACCAACCACTCAATATCTGAAACACATCTGATCATAACATCAAACGCTGATTGGCTGAGTGTTGGACCCGAGAGTTCAGGTTTTGTTGGGGGTGGGCAGATGGATGTATCTGCCTCTGCAGACCTTGAAGGGAAACCAGACGGTGTTTACGAATCAATAATCACTGTAGCATGGGAGTATGGCGAACTGTCAATACCCGTCACAGCCACAAAGGTTACAGCTATACCAAAGCCACCGCGTCCGGGTTTTATTACGGTTGACAGTTCGAAGCTAAATCTCACAAGCGCGCTAAACGTTTTCACAAAACCGACACCGATAACACTCACAAACACCGGTGAGATGACTGTTGGTTACAGTGTGGAGACCAATGTACCCTGGCTTTTCTTTTCTAGAAACAACGGTACTCTGAAACCTGGTCAAAAACAAACGGTTGGGATAACATGTATAACCCAAAATGCTTCTATGGGCATGAATCATGGAGTAGTAAAAGTCTCGAGTGAAAGTGGTCAGTTATCTACCATTTCTGTTGATTTAGAGCGGGTACCGGGGCATGATCTGATAATTATGAAGGTCACTGATGGAAAGGATTGGATCGATGTAAACGGTATTCGAATCCGATGTAGACCTTCTCCGGAGATAGTTAATGGTAGTTTATATCTACCTCTGAGGGTAATAGCAGTTGCGCTGGATGCAGGGCTTGAGAGGTGGGAAGGCAACGAAGACGCTCCGTGCAAAACGGAGTTTAATCAACTCAAGAGGAATGGAATAACGGTCGGGAATTGTGTTGGTTCAGACATAATATCCATCGATGAAGTTTCTGAATCATCGACCACTATAGAGATCCCATTGCCTTCAAAATATGTAGACAACCATGTGATGTTACCCGTACAACCGGTTCTTGAAGCGTTTGATGATGAGATGGAAACAAGGAATGACGAAGATTCAATCTTCTTTGAGCTTCGTTTCCCTGAGATTGTGAAAAAGCCGTAGACGCTAAATTGGGGTATCTACACAGTTCAATTGATTATTATGATGTAATAGTAGTGATCCTTCCTTGAAACCGCTGATATAATGTGAGAAAATTTTGCGTATGGAAGAGATTCTTGAGAGTCCTAATTATGTTCGATTGAGTCAGGCGGCCGCGATGACGTTGGACCTGATGGGTGGCAGTTTCTACCGAGACGCCAAGCTTTACTGCATCAACATTCTATTGACCTACCATGAAGGCTGTTCAGCCAACTGTGCATACTGCGGTCTCCAATCAAGGCGAGAGGGAGAGTATGAAAAAAAATCCTTCATCCGCGTAGCCTGGCCACTGCATTCAACCGATGAGGTTGTTGAGAGGATAGCGTCTGCATCAGAGGAATCTGTAAAAAGGGTATGCATATCCATGATCACCCGAAGAAAGTCTGTTCCAGACACCATCGATATAACAAAGAGGATTCGCAAGAAAAGCGATGTACCCATATCGGGTCTCGTATCACCAACAGTGATGTTCCCAAAGGATTTTCAGGCATTCAAGGATGCTGGAATAGACAAGGTTGGAATCGCTGTAGACACTGCCACACCTGCGTTGTTTGACAAGCATCGGGGTAAGGGTGTGAAAGGACCTCACAGCTGGGATAAGTACTGGAATATGATCGAATCAGCGCTTGAGGTTTATGGTGAGGGTAACGTCGGCAGTCATTTTGTTGTTGGTCTGGGAGAGACAGAGAAACAGATGATCGAGTCCATCCAGCGAGTCAAGGATATGGGAGGAGAGACTCATCTCTTCTCGTTTTACCCAGAGCCAAACTCAAAGCTGAAGGATCATCCAAGACCCACAATTCCAACATACAGGCGCATTCAACTCGCCAGGTATCTCATTGACGAGGGCTTGACACATGCCAGCAAGATGTCATTTGATGAAAATGACCGTGTGGTTGACTTGGGAGTTGATACTGATAAATGCGTATCCATTGGCAAACCTTTCATGACATCAGGCTGTACGGGCAACGATGGCGAGGTGGCATGCAACAGACCGTATGCAAACGAGCGACCCTCCGATGAATTGAGGAATTTCCCGTTTCCGCCTACACAGCCAGAGATAGATGCAATCAGAGATGAGTTGAAGGATTATTCTGATTAGCCATGTATGATGTAGCAATTATAGGCGCTGGTCCTGCAGGATTGACGCTGGCAAATCTGCTTGACGAATCCTTTTCGATACTACTCATTGATGCAAAAACACATCCCCATAAACACATCGCATGTGCCGAGTGGGTACCTGTATTGTTCCCAGTGAAGCCTTTCAGCTCAACTCGATCCATGATCACCAGCTATGATGATGTTACGACTGAGATGCCTTTTCCAGGCAAGATCATTGACCGAGAGGGTTGGCAAAGGGATATGCTGAAAGGATTGAATCACGTTGACGTTCGTATTGGTGAACGTGTGGTTCATGTCGGTCACGAGCATATCGACACAATCAATGACACCTACAAAGCGAGATTGATTGTGGGTGCTGATGGTCCCAGATCAATCGTTCGCAGAAGCTTCAACATGCCTGTATCTCCTGTCTTGCCAGCGGTTAATGTTAGAATGAAAGCGAGTAAATCATTCAACTCCACTCACATTTACTTCATGCCAGAGATAGAAAAGGGTTACGGATGGGTTTTCCCCAAAGCCAATTATGCGAACGTGGGTATTGGTACTACCGGCAACATTCAGGGATCATTGACATTCTTTACAGATTATCTCAAGGATAAGGGTATGGTTGTCGGACAACCGGATAACCTGTCAGCTGGTTTGATTCCAATGTATGGTGTAACTGGTTATATCAGCGATAATGTGGTTTTGATAGGTGACTGTGCTGGGCTGACTGATCCACTTACGGGCGCCGGGATAAACTCTGCTTATGATTCTGCGACCGCTTTGTCAAGAGTAATAAACAATCGTTTACCGATGACGGCTTACAGAAAAACCATAGACAGGACATATCGCTCATTCATAGAAAGACGACTAGCTAGAAGAAAGCTATTTGAAGATAAGTGGGGCAACCTTGCAGAAGCTGTCGAATCCTCCTGGATTGGCATGAAACGAAAACAAGGATGAGTGACATGCAACCGTTTCGCGAGATAGACACAGGCGTGAAGTCTGCCAGCTGGAACATGGCGTGTGACGACACACTACTGAAGATCCACGAAAAGGGCAATCAACCAGTGATGAGGTTCCTGTCATTTGAGCGATGTGTGATGGTGGGTTATTTCCAGTCGGTTGCACAAGAGATTCGGGTAGATTATTGCCGTAAGCAGGGTATTGATATCAACAGACGTATCACTGGTGGTGGTACTATTTACTTTGATCCATCACAGGTGGGATGGGAGATAGTCGCCCCGCTGTCTATGTTTGGAGGAAAGCCTGGTCAGTTCTACGAGGTGTTTGGCACTGCTGTTGCTCTTGGATTAAGGAAACTTGGCATTGACGCTGAATTCAAACCTCGTAATGACATAGAGGTTGGAGGCAAAAAGATAACCGGTATGGGTGGCATCACCCACGGTGACTGCTTCCTGTTTCAGGGAACACTGCTCGTGGCTGACCGGATAGAGGAGATGCTCTACAGCCTGAAGGTGCCAGTTGAGAAGCTGAAGCCAAAGGAGATCGACTCGGTTCGAGAGCGTGTCACATGCATCGAGCATGAGATAGGGAGGATTCCTTCCAGGGAAGAGCTGATGCATGCCATGAAACTCGGTTTCAGGGAGAGACTTGGCATTGAAACAGAGCCTTCCACTCTGACAGATGATGAGTTGTCAACAATTGAAAAATCGCACCCTTATTTTAAATCAGACAGCTGGGTCAATCGAATCGAGTTGCCAGAGGACACCCAGGGTCTGCTGACCGGCTCTTTCCGTAGCCCAGATTTTGGCACCATAAAGGTCAGCTCTCAGATAAACACCAAGCAGAAAATGATCCGCTCAACGCTGATCACAGGAGATTTCTTCATCGAAAATCCAACACTTCTTTATGACATGGAGAGGATGCTCAAGAACATCCACACCAGTCAGGACACTATACATGCAATCATCGATGATTTTCTGGGCAGTCATCCAGATATACCAGAAGGCGACTTCAAGTCCGCCTTTGAGGAGCTGTTCAAGAAACTGGCTTGGATTGACGAAGGTTTCACGCCCAACGAAGCCAACAACCTCTATGCCGTCAACTTTCATCCGGCAGACGGTATAAACCCGAGGCATTTCCTTTTTCCCTACTGCGCTAAGGGTGCCAAATGCGCCTTCCGATATGAAGACGAATGTCCCAAGTGCATGCAGTGTACAGTCGGGGATGGCTACGCCATGGCAGAGGAGATGGGGTTGATACCCATCACGGTCACCAGCTTTGAGGATCTGCTGGTGAAGTTTGACTTCATCAAGGGTGAGGGTGGTGTATCATACGTTGGGAGCTGTTGCGAGCCGTTCTACATCAAGCATCAGGAGGAGTTTATTTCAAGCGGGTTGGCTGGTCTGCTGGTCAACGTTCGCGACTCCACCTGCTATGACCTGGGCAAGGCGCACGAGGCGTATCTGGGCACATTTGAAAACCAGACAAACCTTGAGATCGACCTGATTGATAAGGTGCTTGCCTACGTGAGACGTAAGAGCAACCTGTAGGGTAAAGGGCATTATGCTCCTGACGCACACAATAAGTTCTCCATCCTTGGCTCCTCCTCTCTTCCCTTAAAAGGAAGATGATCCTCCTCATCATTTCCATTTTCCCCAACGTTATTCCCGTTTCTACTTTGTTAATCCTGTTGTTTTTCTTCGTCATTCCCATTATCCTTTACGTCATTCCCGTTTCTACTTCGTCATTCCCGTTATCCTCTACGTCATTCCCGCGCAAGCGGGAATCCAGTGGGAGTTCCGACTGCGTTTATCCTTTAATGAAGGCTTTGAATAACTCATACGTAGTTGGTCTCGAACCCTGGATTCCTGGTCAAGCCAGGAATGACATAAGAAGGGTATGGAATTCAAGTAGACGGATTTCAATTCAGGGCCAGGAATGACGAAGAAAAGATTCCCCATCAAGCCTGAATGACAAAGGGTATCGTCTTCCGGGGATGATAAAAGCAAGGTACCCTAGGGCAGGTTAGATTGTCAGACGTCTGCAATGGCGTGCTGGATGGCGGACAGCTCTGTTTGGTTTATGCCCCACAGGCTTGATGCGAGCATGTCTATCTGCGCCTCAAGCTCAACCACCGCGTCTGTGATCCCCTTGGCAGTCTCGCCGTGGCAACGCTTTGAGAGGTCTGCCAGTGCGAGATGTGTTTTGTCCTCTGGGTTGAATTTAGGAATCCTACCTTTTTTTAAAATATTGGGTGGTGCAAATCCCCCTGTTCCTGCAACACTTGTACATATTATCAATAGCCTGAATGGGTTTGAGTTAATAACAGAGCAGAAGTAATGTGATTCAATTTCATTTTCGAAGGGTACCATAGTAGCTGTTTCAACGGGTAGCGAACACTTGTGTTTTGAGCCAACAATTGATTCTTTCATAAGACCAGCTTTTACGTCATTGGCTACCCTTGTCCAAACTACTTTATACGGTGACATGGTGTATGGACCAACGTTATATATGGAATAGAATGGGTCGGTGTATCCGTTTGCATCTGGTTTGTGTTTGAAATAGGCTTTGTAACCAGAGCGACCCCTCAGCATTACCTCATGCTCCTTGAAGTAGGCATATGTTTTGGGGTACTCACGCTTCATTATCGACTCTTCAATACCCGTTCGAGTTTCTGGATCCTGAGATAGAATAATGTGACAGGATGGTTCTGCGCTCCACCGCTGGACATCCCTACCCCTGAGCAGTGGATACACCAGGTCACCCTCCACACGCCTCTGAATGGTCTTCACCTTCTTCTTGCCAACGTTTCCCAGGTTCTCTATGAGCAGGTCACCATCTGGGAACTCCCTGAGAACATTAACCCAATAGACACCATTTAACCAAGTGCAACTCCCTGCATACCCCTTGTAGTCACTCTTACCGATAACCTTCTTTATGCCAGCAAGCGCTTTTGCCGGCGCCGTCAGCCAGGGGGAGGTGGGCTTGCCACTGTCCACTGGTTCTGCCGATATCTCGACTCGGTTGACCTTCTGTTCAATCTCCTCAAGCTTTGCCCTCGTGTCCAGCCTGCCCCTGGCAGTCTTCCTCCACACCGTGTATGGCACGGGATAGTCAAAGGCTTTATCACTCTTTCTGCCGATGAAGATAGACGACCTATTGGTAGCCCCCTCAAAGCACTGGAAGTCTGACAGGTCGTGTATTATGAGTGGTTTGATATATGTTGTCTTCTTCTTGTTTTCATCACCCTTTTCATACTCGAATCTGCGGAAGCCATCACCAGCCCCTTTGGTTTTAAAAATTGATTGGGTGATTATGAATCCAATCTTTCCACCATCCCTCAGATATTTATCAATGGCGACATATGTCATCAGCATAGACAGGTCTTTTTTACCACCACCCAATCTGGCTTGCGAAGCCTTCAGCGTGAATAACCCGTAATCATTCCAAAGTTTATGATGGTTTGCTTTTGACCTGTAGCTTACGGGCAATGACTCCCAGTTTATCCAAGGAGGATTGCCGATAACAAAGTCTACGGGACGCACAAACAGCGGCGCAAAGGCGTTTTTGAGTATCCTCGCCCATATGCCGTTCATGCCTTTGTTGTGCAGTTCCTGCATCTGTTTGTAGAGCGCATTGAAATCCAGCTCCTTTTCAACGCTGAATCCCTTGTCTTTGCATCGGTTTACAAACTCATCGCTGGTGTAGCCGTTTTTCACGCACTCCTCAATGAGGGTTGAGAAGGTCTCGATGTCCTGCAGACTGCCCACAACCTCCTTCGGTACCCTGAAGCTGACACCCTCGATTGCCGTTTCAAACACTATTTCACCCTCGAAAAGCTGTCTGTCCCCTTCGCTGGGTCTCATGATGGAGTCGCACAGGTAGACGGGTATCTCAATACTGCCAACCCGGTGCACCAGATCCGCCAGTGCAAACAGGTAATTGGCGCGCGAGGCGATGACCGCCATGGGGTTGAGGTCAAAGCCGATGATGTTGTTTGTTATCTTCTCCAGCAGTTCTCGTTCGCCATATTCCACCTCGAATCTATGCTGGCTGAACCAGCGCTTGGCTCGATTGATGGCACAGACGAGGAATGTGCCTGACCCGCAGGCGGGATCCAGCAGTCTCTTGTCGGGGTTGCCATCATAACCAATTTCGTTGAGCAGGAACTCAGCCATCCAATCTGGGGTGTAGTACTCGCCCATGTCGTGCCTGAGTGTTTTGGGGAAGAGACGCTGGAACAGAGACTTGAGCAGGTCCTGCTTTTCACTGGACTCGCCTGACAGCGAGGAGATGTCGTATCTGTCAAGTTTTGATGCAATCCTGTGAATCAACTCCGCGATACCATCATTCCAATCCGCCAGGTACCACAGAAACAGGTCACCCTCCAGGAAGTTCCTGATGCCCAGCTCTTTCCACAGACCACCGGACTCCATTTTCCTGACAGTTTCATAAACGCCTTTTAGGTCTGCATGGGCGAGTTTGCCTATTATTGACCCAGCGAAGCTCTCGCTTGATGTTGCCATCTCAGAGGTGATTAGTTTGATGATTATGTCGTAGTAGGTGTGGATGGAGAAGATGAGTATTGAGTAGTCAATCTCATCTTTATTGATATCGTAGTACTTGCCTAGGTCCTTGAATTTGGCGGCTTTGATGGTGTCGTTCAGACCTCCGACCTGTGAGAAGAGAAGCTTCCACTGTTTGAAGAAGGTTTTGACTTTGTTCTCTTCTGTTGCCGACAGCGAATCGTATAGATTGCTTATGGCGAAGTTGGCAACAGCCGTGTCCCCGCCGAAGTCCTCAGCCAGATTATCAGGTGTCAGACTCCTGCCTATGGCTCCGCTTGCTACGAGTGCTCTGAGTAACTTTTCCACTACACTGGAGTTTGTATCTACTGGATCACTCACTACAACCTTGCCATTTCTATTGCGCACAAAGATAAACGTTGAAGCATCTGTGCCAACACCGAATATCTTTTCTGGGTCAACCTTCTCCTGTTCTTTGAAATCCTTGAAACGTTTTTTCAGTTGATTGATCACAGCCTGGGTGTTTTTGCTATGTTCAATGGTGATTGTGTCAGCTTTTTTGTATTCGATTATCACACCACCATATTTAGAGTCGATTCTGCCCTTTGCAAGTTCGTACTCGTGATTTCCTTCAATATCTATTTCGGATTTCTTAATGAATTGGCTGATGAGTTCACTGAATCCCAAACGAATATTTTCCTCTGATCCGCCTTTTTTGGCAATCTTGAGTAGTTCATCGGAAATCCTTATGGATTCTTCGTGTATAAGCTTTTCCAGCTCAATTAGTCTAAGCATAACTCCGGCACCCCCATGGCAATCTCTCTCCAGCATTGTGGATTCAATGTTTGAGTATCAGGTAATTTGATTGCAGGCTACTCCTCTACAACAACCTCCAGGGTGAACTCCTCCAGCACATCCTCCTCGTCTGCAACGTGCGTTTGAACCGCTGTTAGTTTTGTCTTGCCTGGGGCGATTGCGGCAATCTCATAAACCCTATGACCGCCAACACCCATCATCTTCTCAGGATTATCATCGCACACGTACTCGTCGAAGTTGACGTTAAGTATTGACTTGTCATCGATTCTCAATTCGCTCCAGTGATAGGGTGTGGTCTGGTTTGCAGGGAGTATGATGAGTTGAATCTGATTCAAGACGAGGTTGATGGTTTCGCCGTTGTTTACCTGGTCAAGATAGGACACCTCATAACCAGAACCCTTGGCTGGCATGCCCTTCGACACAGCTTGCCTTATGCCCGAGTAGGGGTCTTTGGACATTGGAACCATCATCTTCTTCATGTTTGCGTTGATTATATCATGGTCATTTTCCGGTTGTTTCTGTTCGCCACATCCGATAACGACACCAATCGCAAGGATAACAATAAGACACAGAACTAGACACTTTCTCATATACGCACCTTCTTTCATCTTGGTGTATCAAATGATACACTACTTTGATGATTGCGCAAATGTCGCTAAGGCTCTGGGTCAGGTTCGGGTTCGGGATCTGGCTCTGGTGTTGGGTTGGGCTCTGGAGTCGTGTCCCACATTATAACCACTCTAGCATTTACGATATTATGCTCTATCTCTTCGCCATCACTGTTGAATAGGTTGACGCTAGAGAAATCCAACACCGCTTCGCCGTCTTTTTTTGCCTTGAATTTGAGAACAAGCAGTGTCCCACTGCCTTCAACGCCAGGAATATCACCCAATAGGACGGGGCCAGCTATGTTGATTTCACCTTTACCAACCTGTCGCCAGGAGAATATCTTTTTTGTGATTCCTTCAAACATGTCACCCTGATAAACACCTATCAGTTCTATCTTGTTTGGATTGTAAATGAACTTCGCAGTAAGGGCGTTCAGATCAAAGACATCTTCAGCCCTCAACAACACATCAAATGTTTCGCCAACATCAACATCCTTGGGAGCGGCGATCTCCAGCTTTGTTTCACCAATCTCTCTTCCAGTTACGTTTACCTTCAGAGGAAACCTGAATTGCCACGAGTTGAAATCCTTTGACATAACAACAATTTCTGCGTTGAGTTCATCGCCTGGGGATATCCAGTTGTTGGTTTTTACAGACACTGCATACGCAAGGGACTCACCTGGTGCTATGCATGGAGTGTCATGGGTAATTGATTGACCCAAAGCGGTCTCAACGGTAACGCTTTCAAAACCGATTGGAAGCCCATCAGGGCACTCAATTGTGAATGCCTGAGGTACCTGCATCTGGTTTATGAGTTTGACGTTGAATTTTAGTTCACTGTCGTAGTTACAATCTATTTCACCGGTATATGATGTCGGCTTCATCAACGTTGACAATCGCTCCTCGTCATCGCTGAAATCAATATCAAAGACCATCTCCTCACCGGCAAGGCAGACTATCTGCTCAACGTGAGCTGGGTGTTCAGCATGTGCTACCCTGAGCGTCTGATACCCTGGTTCAACTTCAATCTCACAGGGGGTTTTAGCATAGGGTGTGTCACCAATATATACATATGCTCCCTCAGGATTGCTGTTTACTGTCAATAGCGTGTGGGTTGGCACGACTCGCTCAAGAAAGTATAGAAGGTGACCCTTTTCTTTGTCTTTCATCGGCAATTCAATTACAGTTGAATAGGGCTTGTATCCTTCCTTGCTTACTTCAACCATATACCTTCCCCGTTTCATGTGCTTGAGTGTCAGTGGCGCTATGCCTTTATTGTCATAGTTTACAGTCACACTAGCAACTGCTGGTATGCCCTCGACAGTGAGTGACTCCCTGCCCCACACTGGCTGGGGGAATGACATGAGGATTGAGCGTGATTCACCGAACCACTTTATCTGAGCGTCAAACGCTTCGGTGACCAATCTCAGTGGGATAAATGTTTGACCATTCTTTATGACTGCAGGTGTGCTGACTTCTACAGGATCACTGCCAATGATGCAGTAATCTTCTCCAATCCCTATCTCAAAATGATAATCCTGATAATCAATTGTAGCTTTCATATTCTCAGCATCCCACACAAAATCACATGGCAACATATCGATGATGAACCTCAGCGGAACCATAGTTATTGCGTTTTGGAGGAACGGTGAAACCTGCAGTTTAACCTTCTCAGTTGATATCCATGCCGTTGTTCTATCCAGACCAACTCTAGCAAGTAATTGGTCGGGATTGTTGATAGTGAGGATCATTGGAACTTCCAGTAATCCTGCATTGGAGTTTAGTATGATAGTTCTTTCATATGTAAAGCCTTCACCAAGGGATTCGGTATTCCCGTATACGACAAGATCGGTGATGTTTGTGAATTCGACAGATTCCTTACCGGAGAGCTGAAAAGGGTTAAATCCCTGCCTGCTTTCAATCCTGGCTTCTCCTGTAAGAAGCGTCCCCGAGGTGTTTTGAATATCAAGTTTTACAGTTTGGTCATCCTCAATGATACCAAAGTCGCACACAGACGGCACCACTTTCAACTGAGATTTCTTTAGAACAGGAAGTTGTGTCAGCCCAATAAAGTATACCTGACCCTTTGATGTGATGTCAGTTTCTGAAAGAGCGAGATATCCGAATGGATTTACAGAAACATTGTCCCTGGGGGTACACGAACCTCCATCGTTATTCAGATCAAAAGTGGCAGGATAGTCAGCATCATCCGCTTTGATAATGGTGAATGAGTTTCCTCCTACTGTGAATTCAAACCCAAAACCCGATTCATCCTGGAAGAAAGAATACATGCCATCATCGGATAACCCTTTGCAATTATGAGATAGGTATGCCACAATCTGACCATTCTCGGTATCTATGGTAACCGCGTGTTCATGATTGATGTTGTGGTCATTCAGGATGATGTATTCGCCATTGTCTGCGGCGTAGTCCAGTGAACATGCTTTGTAACCACTAATCGTGTTTGTGTATGTCCCGATGGTTTTATTTATGAGTCTGAGATTGCTTCCATCATGTTTGCATGTGTATATGCCGTGATCACCACTATTGCCAACCTCAGCTTTGAAAAACAACTCTCCACTTCTTCTACTCATGCCAATCGGTGCAACCAGATCACCGACATCATTATCCCCGTGGTAGAAGTTCTCTCCATCCCACTTTGGTGTTACGAGTATCTTAAACCCTTCGCCCTTGGTACTCAATGTGACTAACCCTGTGCAGTAAGCGTTCTTGTCTCCCGATATGGTTTTTCCACTCACCACCGACATGAATCTGTCACCGGTCAGAGACAGCTGAAACCAGACGGGACTCCACCTGATCTTAACGTCTCCGATCTGTGTGTCTGGAATACGGTAATACTTAGCACCACCGCCGGTCACGTGGATACTCATTATGTACCTGATTCCATCCGACCGTGCTATCATGTACACCCAATCTCCATACCTCGGGAGTCGAGGTTCAGACAAAACCTCCACTGTGCCGGGTGCCCATGAAGGCCCCTTTAGAGACCCGGGGCTATATATATTTACCAGTTTCTTCACCTGCAGAGTGGCGGGTTCTATCCTGATTGCTGTTATCTGCCCTCCGACACCTTCAACAACCAGGTTTCTTAAACCTGCAGTTGCTGTAGCTGACTTCTTTTCCATGTTCCAGGCGGTCAATCTCTTCACTGAAATGTTGGTCGCTTCAACATCCATCTTCAATGGCATACTGATCAAGACCAGACCCATGATTACAGCTACTAGAGACCTGAGTATTCTCATAGTAATCGATTTTATGCATTATCATACTGCGTTCAATATCATTTTATTGATAATTAGGGAACAGTTTATCCAATACACAATATACATTAGCAAACATAATGTGTTGAATTGTGTGAATCAGATTATACAATACACTCAGTGAAGAGATTGATACGGAGAAAACTCGCAAAAATTGTGTTCAGGTTGGTTCTGTTGACAGTTATTCTCATAATGGTCGTCTGGGGTTTGTGGTCAGCGGCGAGTTGTATGTTTGGGGGTAGAAGCAGAACCGAGAATGTCAATTTGTTTTTTTATGACGACATTATTGGTTCGCTAACAGCTGTACCTTCAGAGATAGACAGTGGTAACCTTTATCGAAACATTATCGAAGCTCTTATCGGTGGACCCAGCTCAGATACTTTCACTCAACCGACACTCAATCCCAAGACGAGACTCATTTCACTAGAGATAGAAGAGAAGAACGCTGTGGTGAATCTCAGTGATAACGTGAAGGAATTAATAAGCAGTATGGTAAGTGAAAAGAACACTGCATACTCAATAATAAACACACTGCTTCTTCTACCAGGTATAGACAGCGTAACCTTTCAGATTGAGGGCAAGAAACCGACTGTACTGAGTGAATCCTTTGATATTTCTGGTGTATTCACAGAACCCCTTGATTCAGATGTGGCTATTCAGACATGCCGCCTTTACTTCCCCGAGAAACGTGGCAGGTTTTTAGCCATAGAGTACACTCTGGTAAGAGAGACAACCGACACTGCAGAAACAGCAAAACTCTTGGCGAGAAGATTCATCCAGGGTCCAATCAGCAAGGACTTGTACTCATATATCAATCATGAGACGAAGGTGCTCGAAGCCAAACTCAACCAGTCTTTACTCACCCTGGACCTGTCTGCCCAGATACTTCAATCAAACATGAGTGCTTCTGCCGAAACAATGTTTTTGCGATCGCTGACCTTGACCATGACAGAACTGACAGGCGTAAGGAGTGTTCAGTTGCTCATCAATGGGGAAAAAGTGGATGAGTTGTTTGGGCATCACAGCTATAACAATCCTTTTACACGATGGGATGAGTCAAGGTTATTTGAATTGCAAGGCATAGGCAACCCGACACTGGTGTATTTCGCGTGTGAGTCTGAAGATGGTGAATACCATATAGTACCCTGTTCGAGGATGCTGTCGGTTGCAGGTGAGGTATTGCCACAACTATTAAATTATCTCCTAGACGGTCCAACCCCTACCGAGCTGGAGAATACAATAGTGTCATGTATTCCTGATGGAACTGAGGCTACACTCAAACGGGAGGGCAATGAAGTTAAGCTCAACCTGATGGTGGATACAAAGCTGATGAAAAACCGTGCTTATGAACAGGCGTTTATTCAACAGATACTGATGACACTCACTGAGACAAACCGAGATTCTGGGATACTAACTATAACGATAAATGATATGATTCAGGAAACGCTTCCCTATGGAACAGCCATACAGGGTGGGTTGACGAGGTGAAAATCCATAAATCTCTATTGCTGATCTTTGTTTTATCATTGTCATTAATCCTTTTAGCACCGACCCCAGATACTTTCACGATGTACATAAACACCACAGAGCCAGCTGGTGAGGTGGTGTTTCATATAAGTGGTGATGACGAGTACTACTGTCTGTGCAAACAAAATGAGGTACCCACTGATGCAGTCGTTCTGAACAAGATATACAGTCGAACTGAACCGGGTCTGTTTCACACCTGGAAAGAGATAGAGCAGGAATTGAAGGAGCTGGCAGAAAAATACCCAGAAAGATGCGAGTTCAGGACAATAGGACACACCCATGAGAATAGACCGATACACGCACTTCGATTCTATCCCGGAAAGCCTTCCCCCGGCTTTCTTTTCATCGGAACACATCATGCGCGAGAATGGATGAGCGCTGAGATTCCGCTCGAGCTGTGTCACTATCTGGCTGAGAATTATGACAATGATCCCAGGGTAGACAGATGGCTAGAATCTTTTGATATATGGATAATCCCAATGCTCAACCCTGACGGTCACCAATACACAGTTGATTTTGACCGCATGTGGAGGAAGAACAGGAAGCCATTGATCATAGGGTATGGGGTTGATCCCAATAGAAACTATGGGTA
The DNA here is from genome assembly GCA_964613055.1 of uncultured Caldisericales bacterium. Lineage (GTDB taxonomy): Bacteria > Caldisericota > Caldisericia > JAAYUI01 > JAAYUI01 > JAXGMQ01. The sequence continues at coordinate 72,214 of CAZTGD010000005.1, forward strand.
CATGTGGGGAGGCGATGGGTCATCAGGCGATCCCACCTCAGAGATCTACAGGGGCGAGTCTCCATTCTCAGAGCTGGAAACACAAGTGATAAGAGATTTGTCAGAGAAGATACCTTTTATTGGATGCCTGACATACCACACATTCGGTGACCTTGTTCTGTATCCTTGGGGTTATCATGATAGCAGATCTGCCTGGAACAATGAACTTGAGGGTATCGCCATTGGGTTGGCTGAAAAGACAGGACCCCCTGATGATGACGATAACAAAAAGAAGAGTATCCCATACGCTGACAAGTATGATTATTTACCAATGAGATCAGCCAGTTTCTATGTAGCCTCAGGTGATTGCACCGATTACCTATATTCTCAACATGGCACTGCCGCATATACCATAGAGATTGGAGATCGACAGACGGGTTTCACACCGGGGGACGACCTCATTGAGCCAACCATTGAGCAGATACTCGATATGAATTTCTTCTTCCTGGAGAGGGTGCCTGAAGTTTTCTGCATTGTTCAGGGTTATGTTAAAAACGCTATAGGTAAAGTGCCGGATGCTCATATATACTTGGGTAAGAGCGGATTAGAACTCACCCCCGATCCTGTGACAGGTTATTATCATCGAATTATTCCACCTGGCAGACATGTACTAAAGGCAGAATGGACGGTTGATGAAACCCAACGCGAGATCGTTGACTTTGTAAAGGGCATCAATCACCTCGATATAACGTGGATAAGGGAAGAAGGATTAAGCATAAGTGGAGCTGTCGTAAACGAATCAGGTGAACCGGCATCGACTACTATATCTCTGGTGGATGAGAATAAAAATGTTGTAGCAAAAAAATACTTTTCAGATCAGTATTCTTTTGAAGAACTGACTAAGGGCAGATACCAGCTCATTGTTGATCAGATAGAAACTGGACCAAAGACCTTGGATGTAAATGTAGTTTGGGACATTACTGTAAATCTGACTGTTGCAAACACCGGAACCTGTTGGTAGATCAGATTTTTTTTATCCAACATACATCATCTCAATGGTTATAGGTAATAAATCTTGTTGATGGTTTATGGACTGATATCCTGGGAATACTACAGAAATATTATAATCAGTTCTTGTTATAAAAGATCATGAAATTACATAAATACTTTTCAGCATCTGTTGACACAATATTTGATCAAGGCTACAATTGTTCTACAATGACAAACCAAGGTTTCAACTATCGAATCGTGATATCTTTGATGAGATGGATAACCAGAATAGCCGGTTCATTACTCTTTCTACTAATGTTTCTGATTTTGATAGGCAGTTTATTTTCAGAAGATAAGAGTGCCAACATACCACTGACTATATATGATATGGTCATGTTTATTGGTATGTTTTCTATGAATGCGGGATTCGTCATAGGTTGGTTTAGAGAATTGATTGCATCGATTCTTATCATAGGTGGTTATCTAGTATTTACGCTAACTCATCTGATTGAATCTGGTAGATATGTTTCGGGTTGGGTGTTTACAACATTTGTGATAGTTGGTCTGGCATACATGCTGGTGTGGTATTTGGATGGAAAGAATGTGAAGGAAGGTAACAATGAATAGAGTAGTGCACTTTGAGTTGACAGCCGACAAACCAGAGAGGGCTGTAAGGTTCTATGAGGAAGCATTTGGTTGGAAGATTGAGCCTTGGGAAGGGGATGTACCCTACTGGCTGTGTACAACCGGTGATAGTGATAATCCGGGTATAGATGGCGCAATCATGAAGCGTGAGCAGGGTACTCAGAACAATTTCAGCATCAGCACAGACAACATCGATCAGTCAATTGAGAAGATAAAGAAGGCCGGTGGTACGATACTTTCAGAGATAATCACAATACCCACAATCGGTTACTCGGTGTATTTCAAGGATACCGAAGACAACCTGTTGAACCTGTTTAAATGGGACTGTAACGCTGAATAAAATAAACTAAATAACTATCAATCTTCCAGGATTAACAACCTCGATGCTCAGTTCATTTAAGTGTTAATAGTCATCATTTAGTAGAAATACCATAACAGGATTGAATTGAGTGGGTATGACTGAGGTTGTGATATCTCGAGTTAATGAATCATGGTGTATAGATTATGATTACTTCTCTGTTTGTCTGATTCCATTCAACACTGGCTCCAAAGGCTTCACCTATGAACCTTACCGGTACAAGGGTTCTTCCTGAATCAATAATAGGGGGTGAGTCGAGGCTAACTTGAATACCGTCTACTTCAGCTGTTTCTATGCCAATCCACATGGCAACATGTTTTTCGATGCCATCAACCCCACTGAAATGTATATCTATGCGTCTTTCTTCTCCATTCCAATCGACTGTCGCCCCGAAGGCTTCGCTTATTACGCGTATGGGAACCATGGTTCTACCTGAGACGATGTTGGGTGGTACATCAAGACCAAACGCATTACCGTCAATAACGGCGTTCGTGTCATCAATCCTTAGCTTAAGAGTCGTGTTCTCGAGTTTCTCTACTGTAACCGTCACTTCCTGACTCAATCCAAACTGAGGTTTGATTTTAATTATACTCGTCAGCGACTGACCCGGTAAAACCTTGTTAGCCTTGCAACTGACGGTGAAGTCACCACCTTCTGGTTTGACCGTTGTACCTCTTGGATTCACATCAAGCCAGGTGTCTTCTGTTATCATGTCACAACCGATGGATTCATCAACGAGGTTCTCAAGGTGTAGTGTTAGATCGTGTTTGTCTGTGTCCCAGCAAGTCAGCTTACCGAAATCTATTCTATCAGAAGACACCTTAAAAGCTGGAATATCTGTATTCATTACGTTTACGCTGACGTTGAGTAAAAGTTCTCCGCCTACCCATTTAAAAACCACGTAATCTGCATACTCACCAGGATCTAATTCACTCGCATCTGCTGTGATACTTAATGTCACGATCTCTGTAAGGGGATCCAAAGTAAATGAACACTCAGAAATCCACGCCGGATGTTCCTTGACATCAACATTGCATCTACAGTATCTATTCATATTTGTATTAATGGTTAATGTCTTTTTATCGCCCTCAGCTATCAATCCAAAATCAATCGTATCTGATTCAAGCTCTGGTTCATCACAGATATTTACAACAGCAACACCAGCTATCTCTCCATGGTGAGCCTGGATAATGCCACGCTTGATATCTCCATTGCCTGCTGTAAAAAAACCATCTTTCGTAATCTGACCAAGTCCAGGTGGATTTACTGTCCATCTTACATCAATATTGTCCAGCTCCTGTTTTCGCATGTCATAGTTTATGAACGTAAAGTCCTGTGATTGACCTGGAACCAGAAAGGATTCAGAGGGTTGAACAATTATTCCCACCAGACCAATATCAGTTTTGTAGCTTTGGAGTTCTCCCTCTGCTGTTGTTATATAAACACGTGTATCATCCGCACAAATCGAGGTGGGAGTAAACTCCGCCTTCTCCTTGTCGAGTATGTCACCTGTCTTTATATTAATTGACATCACCATAGATTTATTATCTGATCTAGAGTTATCCTCTAGTGATGAATCATGGTAACACACATATGCAAGTTCATCTGTCGTTGCCAGCAGGCAGTCCTCCATCTCTGGTCTTGCCGTTGACCACAGCAGATCTCCAGTCTGCGCGGATATGCAATACAAACCCCTTGTCTGGTCTGCTACCAGCAATTTGTCATCTGATAAAGCCTTGCATGTGATTTTTGTGGATTTGGATTGATATTTCCACATCAATTCTCCGGTTCTACCTGATATTGCTAATATCAAAGCTCCTTCTTCTCTCGTGCTTCCAACATACAACACTCCGTTGTCAGCAATCATGTTTGTGTCAAAATCACAATCGAAGGTTTCTGGTTTCAACTGCCAGATTAATGATCCATTCATAGAATTCAAAGCAAGGATTTTCCCTGTGGTGTCTTTACCAATGTCAGTGGTTCTTATAAATAGAGTATCATCGTCCATGGAATCAGTTACTAAGTCACTCGATATCGGATATTCCCATAGAAGGCTACCATCATCAATTCGTTTGCACCTGAAAATGGTTTGATCTCCATCATTGATTGTGTAATACACAAGGTTGTCTAGAGCCAACGATAGAGATGGATAAGATTCTGTTGTAATTCTTGAAATCAAATCGCCCGTGGAGTAGTTGACTGCGACAATTTCGTGATGGTCTGCATAATAATTTGAGAAAATAATGCTTTGACCAGTTTTAGATGGTTTTACCATATGATTATTGTCACCTGCAAATTGCCATATGGTTGCGCCTGTAGATCTATCTAATGCATTGAATTGTTCACTGCTACATATATAAACCTTGTTGTTAAAAGATATTGGGTGAGAGAAGATTCCTCCCAATGGGGAGAAATGCCAATCCCTTGTCATTAGGGGTCTAGCATTCCCTTCAACCTTGATGTTGGAGGTTCTTCCTGGATTACCTTTCCAGGTAGTCCAGTACTGATTTCCTGCACTTACAGGCCACACTTCAACAGTCAACATTAAAAGAAGAAAAACAGCAATGTATGCCTTTTTCATATCGTTTCTGTCCTAATACTTAAGGGGCTAGACTACTTTAGAGGTCTGCTCCTCAACTCCAACAGGAGTGTATCAT
>CAZTGD010000006.1:0-73077 GCA_964613055.1 uncultured Caldisericales bacterium
CATACTTATTTTTCTTCTTCATGGCTCTCTTTTCTAGTGTATGTGAGTTAGTGAATTAGTTGAGTACCATATATTATTATATACAATATAAATATATCTATTATATATTACTTATATTCTAATATATTGTCAATATAATCATTTAAATATATTTACATATGTAATATATATAAATATATATATTTAGGTAGTATGATATGGTATATCATATATTATACATTCTATTATTTGTTATTACGATATATAATAGTATTTGATGATATATTATATATTATAGTATGTATTAGAATGTATAGTAATGTATAATACATATTATATGACTAATTATTACCATAAATGATTCCAAGTATAATTCCATTCAGAATAATATCAGGAAGTCCCCCTCTGCTGGTCCTCCGTTTCCGGCAGAGGGAATAAGCATAGACAGAAAATTACTCTTCCTTCACAGGGATCTTCTCCGTGATTGTGTGTGTAACTATGTTATATCCATCAATTTCTGATGGTTCTATGTACACAATTCGATCATCCACCAGCAGTATTGAACTACAGTATTCCAATTCTTCTGCTACCGAGTACATCTTATTGGTTTTTATATCAATCAGATAGATTGAATACGTTGGTTTTTCCCTGAAATTATCGTCACTCTTATAGACAGGAGTTCCAACTGCAAGCATATCATCGTTTATTGATTTAAGACTTGTATTGTACCTATTGAAGAAACCTATGGGAATGTTATTTAACTTGCTAAATGCCCTAGTTTTTAGGTTCAAAGCTGAACAAGCATATTGAAAACCTCTGTAAAAATTCAGTGCTATAATTGTATCACAGTTTCTCTGACCATTGCAGTAAACAAATTCAGAATATGGCAGATACAACACACTATCCATTTCAAGGTCATAACACACTGTTCTTCTCTCAATCCAGTAGTCAAGAGGTGCAGAATAATCTAGGTACGATTTAATCTGTAAAAAAAATACATATTTATCAGTTACTATATTCATCGTATAATAAGGCCAAGAAAGTGGATATGATGGAACACCATTAAGCCTTCTTTGAAGATTATCTTGTCTGTCAACAACAAGTATGTCCGTCGATCTATCCAAGCTTTCCACTCTCTTTACTGAGTTGATGAGGAATCTTTCTCCCACCCTATAAAATGTCCTGGGTAATAATTCTCTTTTAAAAAGAGATTCTGTTACCCCATTTTCTATATCATATTCTTGGATACAGCTGAGTTTACTGTTCCTGTATTCTTGAAATATGTACACCTTTCCATCACGCATATCGAGTAGATGATCATCAATAGATTTGCCATCGCCAATCATTGTTGATTCTGATCCATCTAGAGCAACAATAAATACCCTCCAACCTCTGGTTTCTTCATCCTCCTTCATGACTGCAAGGTGACCGCTATCAAGCATCCATTGTATCTGGTTGCTACCAGAGTAGAGCCTGTCTGTGCTTGTTTGCATCAGCTCATATTTTTCACCATCAGTAAATGAATATGAACGAAAGAAGATAATGTCATCTAGTTTCTCCTTCCATACAACATAACCACTAGCACTCATTATTGAAGGTTCATCATATGTCCAATTCTCAAAAATCTCTATTGATTCTAAACAAACAATCTTCTCCCCAACTACCCACTCCCTATCTCTGTCAACCTTATCTTCATTCGCCAGTGGATTCCCTTCAACCGAGTGCATAAGTAGATTATACTTGCCCACATCCATACCCTTTATGAAGTAGGTAATATGCCAATCGTTTATTGTTGGATAGAGGTATTCGTTCGGTTTCTCAGTCACTCTATAGGCCGTTCGATTCTTTGTGTCATATAAATCAAGATACCACTCATCCGGATTATCACCTGTTGGATATAGAACCAGATCATCCCATATACTTGAATGCTCAATAACTCTGGGGTCTTTTTCCAATGATTGTGGTCCGTTATAAGGATATGACTGGATATCATGACATTCTGGATCCACAATGTTGATACTCCATATTCCAGGAGGAGTCTCTTTGTAAAGGTCTTCAATAGGATAGAGCTTGATAAAAGCAAATACATCTGGTGATATCCGGATACAGTTAGAAAGCGTTCCAAGGTTCCTTTTATCATTGAGATCGATAAACTCGTCATTGGCAATATCATAGAGTGAATAGAAATTGTCTTTCCGGTAGAGATCCTCTTTTGTGTTATCTTTATCGCTGGAAATAATACTCCTTCCAACCATCAGTTGACCACCTGACAAATCAAATACCATTGCTGACTCGACAGACTCATCCTCCTCAAAATCAATCTCTCTGACTAATTCTCCTTCATGTGTGATTATTGTTACACAGTGACTATCTCTGTATATGGCAATATAGCATTCATCGATATCGAATTTGTAGATCATCGAGTGATCGAGAGCATAAACAAGCTTTATTGCGTCATCAGACATTCGATATGTGTACAAACCTGAAGTCTCCTCCCCTCCCATCTTCTGCCAGAAATACAGACGGTCTCCATAAAACTCAGGATATGAAACGGCGGTGCAATTAGATGATGAAACTAATTTGGGACTTTGCGAACCATCCACGGGTGCCAGCCACAACACACCATTATTCACGGATGAGTTTGACATGTATGACACCCAACCGTTTGAAAAAGCAACAGTGATACTTGGATAAATATCATATATATATCTAATTGGCTCTTCGTTGATTTGAACTACTTCTCCTGTTTCTACATTGCACGACATAAGATTAGTTTCACTATTCAATCTCTGAGCCCAAAGGATATAACCAGCAGTGTAAACAGGGATAAATATCTCATCCGCTTCAGTAGTACAAACAAATCTCCCTTCATCTACATCGAGAATCCTTGTGTTAGTAACAGTTTCTTTTGAATAACCAATGCCTACCGTCATAATCAATACTATAGTTATTATCACCGATGTGATAATTCTTCTTGTATTCATCATAACACCCCCTATCTAGTTGCACATGAGCATGATAGCACAATGAATGAAACTTTCAATTTAAATGTAAGGGAAATTATTATACTTAATAATAACCGAATATCAACTGTTATCTGTGAATGACCTGTCCTTGCTGAATGTCAACACTTAATGAATGCCATTACCATTGGCTAATACCTTCTTAAATCCTGCTTTATTTACCCGTCTCACAATAGTGCTGGCAAGAGGATAATCTGGATCAAAGAACAACTCTCAATCAGCATAAATACCATCATCCTTTAAATCCCTTTTAACCTTTTTCAACACTCCCACTGGTTTGGGTATCTCTGGCAAGCATGCCACATGGAAAACCATGTCAGAGGTACTATCTGAATATGGAAGGTTGTGGGCATCTGAGACCACTGGAAAAATATTTCTCACTTCTCTTTCTTCCATTTTTTTCCTAATAATGTCAACGACTTTTGGTTCAATATCTATAGCGTGTACCTCACTTGCAACTTCAGAGGCGGGGAATGTAAACACACCAGCGCCAGGTCCAAGTTCAAGCACCCTCATACCCGGTTTGATTCCCATCCATTCAATAAACCTGCCCTGGTGGTTGAACTCTGTTTCTGTGAGGTCCTTCAATGAATTCAATTGCCCATGAGGGGATAGGAAACTTCCATATGTGACGAATAATACGAATTATCACAAGGTGAAGGAACAGAATTCCACATATCAATCCAAACACACACCAAAGCACTATCTGCCACCAGATCATGTATGCATTATACAAGCTACACTTGAATTTGCAAAGATAACCTGAATATCACCATACATTAATCACAGATAGCGCACAACTGATTATAATATTGTCGATGAAGTCGATGGATTCATTCCCTTCTCAATTGGAATCCGTTCTTAACAGGAACGGGTTATCAGCGCCAAGATTCTCTGGGTGGTGGCAGGTATGGTCAAGGAACGGCAACAGGGAGGGTGCTTTATTGGTATCCCGACATCGCATTGTATCCGCTTTCCCACCAGACCTGGCATGCTCAAGGGACATTCCAGACATGACATGCTGTGTATATGATGAATACAAGGAGGATGTTGACCTATTCATGTACTTTGGTCAGCGTGAGCCTATATTGATACAGGCCGGATATGATCTTCTTGATTTCATCAGGGAAACGAAGAAACCGTTATTCTCTCGATCTGATATCGAGAATTACTACATCCTGGAGAAATCTCCACGTGTCACCTATGATGGCTCTCACCCTTCGCAGACAATCAAAGCCTCTGGTCATCTCTTCATACTGCCCGATGGTCTCGAGTTTCGATCAGTCGATTACCTGGGAAAGAGACGATGGCTGTTTCTTCCTTATAACGAGATCAAGGGCGTTCAGTTCATCATGAACAGGGTAACGACTCTCGGTATGATGGCACTTGCCAAGGTAACATCTGACCGTATTCTCAAACCCAGACTTGTAGTAGCGACACCTAGTAGGATGGGTGATATGAACAATATTCACTTTTCAGGTCCACCAAAACTCAAAGACTGGGCGGTCAGAATCAAGCAGGCTGGAATATTCTACAAGAGGCATATTGCAAAATACAATCATTAACACACATTCTGATCGACCATTTCATTTTATCATATCTTAACTATCTGTAGTTTAAATACTTGATGTGTGACTATTAGAACATATAATAGTCAGAAGGAGGTTAACCTATGCACATAGCGGTACTCATCAAACAGGTGCCTGACACGCAAGAGGTGAAAATTGATCCAGAGAAAAACACCATTGTGCGCGCAGGAGTAGAATCCATTATAAATCCCTTTGATTTAAACGCCACTGAGATGGCATTGCAACTGCGAGAGCGGTATGGAGGTGAGGTTTCAGTATTGACCATGGGACCCCCTCAAGCTGAGTCTGCACTCAAAGAGACCCTGTCTATGGGCGTTGATCGGGTTTATCTAATCTCAGATAAAAAATTTGCCGCCGCAGATACACTCGCTACATCATACACGCTGGCTCGATCCATTGAGAAACTGTCAAAGGAGACCAGCCCGGTTGACCTGATCATCTGTGGGAAGCAGGCTGTTGATGGCGACACAGCACAGACTGGACCTGGCATTGCCAGCAGACTTGATTACGACCAGATCACCTATGTTGTCGATGTAGACGAACTAGAACTCAAATCAAAGAAATTGGTAGTAAAAAGAAGGTTGGCAAAGGGTGTCGAGGTTGTCCAGGCTCAGCTACCAGCACTGATAACCGTTGAGAAGGACATCAATGAACCAAGGTATGCATCACTTCCCGGCCTCATTAAGGCTGAACGTTACGAAATACCGAGTTGGTCTGCGGACTTCATAGAAGCCAACACTGACCACATTGGTTTCAAGGGAAGCCCCACGTGGGTCAAACGGATCTTCACTCCGCCACCACCAGAGGGTGGACCTCTGTTTGATGACGACAAAGCTGTTGAAAAAGCACTTGATCTTGTCTTTGAAAACAAACACTTTAGGGAAGCTGTTCTTGGTCAGGAGGCGGAGTGATGGCTGACAAAAAAGAATGGTTGGATGTACTAGTTTATATTGAAATATCAGATGGCAAACCACATGAAGTAGGTTGGGAGTTGTTGGGACAGGCAACACGTCTTGCCGGAAAACTCAACCAGAAGGTAAAGGCTCTCATCATCGGCAATGGAGCATCCAAGTTTGCCGAAGAAGCAGTTTCATACGGCGCTGAAACCGTGTATGTTGTGGACGATCTTGCATATGAAACATATGTAACTCGCACATACTGCAACGCATTCTGCAAGGTAGTAAACGAGTACAAACCAAAGATTGTTCTTATTGGTGCAACACCGCTAGGCAGAGACCTTTCAGGTGCCGTAGCTACAAATCTTCAGGCTGGTCTGACAGCTGACTGTACAGGGTTGGACATAGACGAGAAGACTCACAAGCTGTTATCAACAAGACCGACCTTTGGTGGTAACATAATGGCAACCATCTTCTGCCAGAAGGGTCAACCAGAGATGTCTACTGTCAGACCCAAGGTCATTAAGAAGGGTAAACCAGATACTTCTAGGAAGGGTGAGATAGTAAACGTTGACATACCAGTCGATCCGAAAGACCTCACCGTAAAGGTACTCGAATTCATCCCAGACAAGGCCGGAACAGTTGAGATAGAACACGCCAAGATAATTGTAGCTGGTGGCAAAGGTGTCAACAGCCCGGAGGGCTTCGAGCAACTCAAAAAGCTGGCAGACCTACTTGGCGGTGAGGTTGCAGGTTCAAGGCCAATGATCGAGGCCGGACTGCTTCCCCAAGAGCGTCAGGTTGGTCAAACGGGTAAAACCGTTTGCCCAAGGGTATTTATTGCGGTAGGTATAAGCGGTGCCATCCAGCACCTGGTGGGCATGCAGAACTCCGATGTAATTATATCGATCAACAGTGATCCCGAGGCGGCGATCTTCCAGGTATCGACCGTTGGCATAGTCAAGCGTTGGCAAGAGGTTGTTCCAAACCTCATACAGGAGCTTGAGAGGAGGTTGAACTGATGGAAGAGAAATTTGACCTGATCATCGTTGGATCTGGACCAGCAGGCATCAGTTCAGCAATCGTTGCGGCAATGGGTGGTTTGAAGGTAATCGTGATTGAGCGAGGTGAGTTCCCCGGCTCAAAGAGTGTTTTTGGAGGCGTAGTCTACGCATCCGAGATTGCAAAACTCGTACCCGAATTCTGGAACGAGAAGAGGATACCCATTGAACGCAGGATTACCGACTCCAGACTCGTATACATGAATGACAACGGCGCGCTCCAGGTTGGCTATAAAACGGGCAAGTTCGCAGAGGATCCACCTAATGTGCTTTCCGTACACCGTGCTAAGTTTGACCGCTGGTTTGCCAAGAAAGCGCAAGAAGCAGGAGCACTTATCATATGCAACACGTGTGTTGAAGAGGTGCTTCGGGATAACACCGGCAGAGTTACCGGCGTGAGGACCGGAAGACCCGACGGAGATGTGTTTGGAAAGATGGTCATCTTCGCAGATGGTATCCAGTCACCTCTCACTGTTAGAGCCGGCATACGCCCCGAGGTAAAGCCAGAGAATGTAGCACTTTCTGTTAAAGAGAACATCCAAATCGGCGAAGAGGAAGTCAACAAGCGATTTTCAGTCAAGCCGGGCGAGGGTGTGACCTTTGAAATGCTTGGTTCGATGGCAGACGGCATGGACGGCGTTGCCATAATGTACACCAACAAGGACACGGTTTCACTTGGAGTTGGTGCAAACCTGAAACAATGGATGGTGAACAGGAACACACCGTATGAATTGATTGACAGACTCAAGGAACACCCATTTGTCAAGCCGTTTGTTGAGGGTGGCACCCTGAAGGAATACACAGCACACTGGCTACCTGAGGGTGGTTGGGACACCATACCAAAGCTCTATGGTGATGGCTATCTGTTGACCGGTGACACGGCGATGCTGTTCAACACACTTCACAGAGAGGGTACAAACCTCGCTCAGGCAACGGGTCGCATGGCAGGTGAGATGGCTTTGGAAGCCATTAGCAAAGGAGACACGAGCGAAAAAGCCCTAAAGGTGTACAACACACGCGTCATGAAGAGTTTTGTCGGCAAGGATATGAAAAAATACAAGGGCTTTGGTCACTTCCTCTTCAAGAACAAAGACCTCTTCAGCACACTCCCCGAGTTTGTCGGCGAGACATGTGAGGAGATGCTCAGGGTAGATGGAGCTTCAAAGAGGGAGAAACAAGCCAGAATCAAGAAGAACTTTGGCAAGAAGATAGGGCTGATGAAACTTCTAAAAATCGGTTGGAAAGGATGGAGGATTGTAAGATGAGTAAGATAGAAGACAAGCTGTACACAACTCGATTCAAGGTCGACGAAACCCCTCATCTGAAGATTGCCGATCAGTCAATCTGCTTGAAATGCCTTAAGGAACACGGACAACCCTGCACCATCTTCTGCCCGGCAAAGGTCTACATCTGGGAAGAGGATCACATAAATGTCGTGTATGAGGGTTGCCTGGAATGTGGTAGCTGTCGCATCGGATGTCCCTACACCAACATCACCTGGAACTTCCCCAGGGGTGGATTTGGGGTGATGTTCAAGCTGGGATAATAAAAAATGGCTGACAGTCGATAAACTGATGTCAACCAAAGAAGTAGGTTAATATGTCATTTGCTGATTGGATCCAAATTGGAGTTTCAGTTTTACTGGCTTTTATTGGTATTGGATTTTCAATATACTCAATTACAAGGAATAAAGCTGAGTCAAAATTGATAAAATCCTACAATGATAGCTTTGATAAGAAGATTGATGGATTAGACAAGACACTTACCAAAGTTTATATAAGCCATTTAGAAGGCAAGAATATAAAGAAGCAACCTGATACTCTGGACGATCCCCAAAAAGACGATGCGTATAGCATTATTTGTAAATTGAATGACAGACAAAAAAGGTTTCTTTCTGCTATCGATCTTTTTCCAAAACAATATGGTATCTCAAAAATTGCTGGTCATGATGGGTATGATGAGAAATTCAAAGTCAATGATATCGATCTTAATAGAGCACAATTTATCAAAGGCGATAAAAAGATAAAAAGTACTATCACTACACTCAAAACAATCGATTTAATTGGAGAAGGTTATGATGAAAAATTACCTAACTGCAATCACTTTTTCGTACTAAAGAAGACTGGGGAGGAAGTTCTATCCATACTGCGAGGAAATAAAGGTGACCCATTAATTAATTTAATAAATGACATCAATGAAGATGTTTCTAAATATAACGATAATTTGTATAGAATTCTAGAAGATCTGCATAACCTAAAATCAGAAAGCTATTATCTTCAAGACTGTACAGCAGGAAATCACAAATTTTACAGATGTGATAAGGTAATTGCAGATCCAAAGAATTTGAAATCTCTTATAGAAAACGAAAATATAACTGAATTGGATAAGGATGAAAGGTTTGAATATCTCGGTGAGTGTCTATCTCGCGAATTAAGGCAAGCAAGACAAAACTCTCTTTTATCAGACGGAAAAGAAATTACTAAATCTCTCTACTTTGTCAGTAATTCAGCCTGTGGCTCACAGTACCTTTGGGTAAAGAATAATCAGGATAAGGTACGCGAAATACTGAATAAACAACCATCACAAGTATAACTCCTAACATAGCTGTGCTACTCACTATGATATTAATTCAAGTTGCCTTCAGGTCAAGAATATCTATGTCTTTACCTGTTGACTTTCTTTTTTCACTGATTACAATTTATTACATGGAATGGTTTGTTAACAACTTGGGATCAGTAGCTCTTATCGTAATAATCGTTGGTGTTGTGCTTGCCTTACTACTGTATCGTTCTTCATTGAGATCGCTGGGTTTTGGCAGGAACGTATCTGAGAAGTCTGGTGATGCTCCAAAGGATCATAAGGAAGGAGATAAAAAACTCAAAAACAAATTGAAGAACATGGCAGAAGAAACTAAATGGGACTGTTACTACTGATCTACTAACCTTATTTTAATCCAACCGCAATTACCGTTAGGTTCAACTGTTAGTTTCACAATTTTGTAATAATATCAATAATATTCAATATAATTTAAACTTGACTGTGTGTAATATTTATGTTAATATTTTAAATACTTAAGGAGGTGTGTATGATTGAGAGAGTTGTCGAATCTGATTTTGTTGGTAAGGGTCCGGTTAATGAGATGTTGAGACTAATTGATGACGATGGTAACTGGCAAAATGGTGAGTTGAAAGTCAGAATGAGAGTAGTTAATTAAGATGCAGGTTTTGATGATAAAATGAATAAGCAATTCAGTGTTTCTATAAGACAATCAGTTCATCCTAGCATTATAACAGATAACCCCATACTAGAAGATGTAGAAAAAAAACGATGATAACGTATACACTTGGACATATTATATTAGAGCAAAGAAGTACTAGATACATAGTGCTCTATTCATTTATAAAAACGGCGAAATCAATGTAAGAATAATTGTACTCTCGACCAAACACTCTTGATATTAGCAGACACCTCACCATCCTGCTCAACTATTATCTTTCCCTCTGATAGAATCCTTGGCACCGATTCATCATATCGAATGCGACCGACAGACATCACACCATTCTCTTTTGCAACCCGGTCAATCTCAGCCGACACTTCTGGATTTATGTCCCACTTGTTGATACACATGGCTACCTTCATTTTGAAGCTGTCTGCTAGCTGGATGACACGTTCCATGTCATGCTTACCCGACTGGGTGGGTTCTGTTACCAAGAGAAGCAGGTCAGCCCCGCTTATAGAAGCAATTACAGGACATCCAACGCCAGGGGGTCCATCTACAATCAGGACATCAGAATTATCATCCCTGGCTTTGACCCTCGCCTTTGACTTGACCAGTGAAACGAGTTTCCCTGAGTTCTCGCCTCCCGCATCCAGCAGGGCGTGGATCATTGGACAATATTTCGTATCCGATTCCATCCACACACCCCTCTTCGGGGTGGACAGCTTGATAGCGTTAGCTTTACAAACATAGTCACATAGCGAACAGCCTTCGCATTTTAGTTCATCAATCCTGTAGATAGTTTTACCACTTTTATCAGTCGATTTGTCAATAGCATCGAATCGACAGTGTTCATAGCAGAGACCACAAAAGGTGCATTTGTTCTGATCTATTTCTGCCAGCAGACCGCTGTGAAAATCGTGGGTCCGAGTTTTTTCAGGCTTCATCAGGATGTGCATGTTCGGTGCGTCAACATCACAATCCGATATCACAGAGTTTTTTGCTAAGCTAGCAAACGATGCTGATACAGTGGTTTTGCCACTGCCCCCCTTACCACTAATTATTACAAGCTCTTTCATGCGATACCCTCAATCCTGTTCATCAACTGCCTGAAAAGATCAGCGTATTCTGGGATTGACTGAACGACTGTGTCTCCCATAGAATAAGCCTTGGCAATCCTCATGTCATTTGGAATTCGAGCGAGTATCGGAATCCCCTTTGCATCACAGAACTTTTCAACCCCATCATCACCAATATCACTACGGTTTATCATAACGCCAAAACGTAATGCTCTTCTCTCCAGCAAAGCCACTGATAGTTTCAGGTCATGCAGTCCAAAGGGTGTAGGCTCTGTGACCAACACCACATAGTCAACTCCGTCAACAGCCTCTATTGCCGGACATGTGTTGCCGGGTGGTGCGTCTATGATGTTCAATCCATTCACTGAAATGTGTTTTTTGACAGACGATATGAGTTGGGGAGACATCACATTGCCTATCTTGAGCTGACCCTGAACCAGGGTTGTCTCGCCATTTCTAAATATACTTATCTCTCCTAGTTTCTTGGGGTTGGTAGTGATCGCGTCATGAGGACAGACAATCCAACCACCACAGCTGTGGCACATTTCATCATATACAATAACCTTTTTTGGGAGAGTGATAATTGCATTATACTTACAGAAATCACTGCACACGCCACATTTTGTGCAAAGTTGGTCGTTTACTGAAGGGGTCTCTATTGACACATCGGTTTGGTCAATCAAATCACCACCGATGAAGAATGCATCGTTGGGCTCCTCGACATCACAGTCGAGAAGGGTAACAGGGGTCTTGGCAATTCTGGCAAGATTACATGCAACAGTGGTCTTACCCGTACCGCCTTTTCCAGAAGCTATTGCAATCAACATATTAGTGATATGAATATCCTTAAGATGCTTATACTTAATTCAGATTATGCTTTTCAATGGCTTTAGAGATAGTGGATTCATCGGTCACGATTATCTTAAGGCCTGCTGACTCCAGCACATCCTGTGCCTTTGGCCCGCAGTTCATACACACCATCACATCAATGCCAGCTTTTGAAACAGTTTCAGCTGATTTAATACCAACTCCATGAGCCGCACTAAGATTGGCGGTATTGTCGATGATCTTGATCTCTTTGGTTTCAGTATCAAAAATAAGGAAACTCTTTGCTCTGCCAAACACATCCTCGATGGCTGAGTTCAGATTGTCGCCTGCAGTGGGGAATGCTATCTTCATATTTCACCTTCCATGATCGATTTTGGTGCACCGACATCAAGTCAGTGCACAGCGCTAGATTATACAGCGATTCTATTCGTTGTCGTTTTTCTTATCGGTGGTAGTCTGTTGTGAGCCCCAGCCAAAGAAGCCACGCCCAAATCCACGTCCTCTACCGAATCCCCGGCCCAGACCTCTTCCCGATCCTCGACCGAAACCATAGGGACGGTCTATAGGTTTTCCACCATTGCTACACGGTCCAAGCCTTCTACCTGTTCCTGCGCCCCTTCCGTCTGGTCCTTTTCCATCAAAACCTGGCATATCTCACCTCCTAATAATTTATCGCAATAACATTCTACGATTGTAAATATTTATTACAATTAAATTGCAATTATTGATTCCATCATCGATCCTAATCAATAGGCATAGCTGTCGATCTCAGCTAGCCTAATTGATTTACCTTGAAACCGATTGCCTGCTAAATACTATTGACGGGGAAGGTAGGAAATATATGAAAAGAACCCTTGCAAAAGACGCCGTTGACCATATTGGCGAGACAATCACCCTTGAGGGGTGGCTTCACAACGTCCGTGAACTCTCAGATTTTTCATTTGTTATTCTGCGTGATCGCTCAGGCACTGTTCAGGGAATAATTGAGAATCCAGACTTTGAGGTGCCAGAGCTGACCAATGAATCTATCATCAGGCTTCATGGCAATGTTGTAAAATCTGAATTTGCAAGAGCAGGCTTTGAGGTCAGGGTTACAGGGATTGATATCATTGAAAAGGTTGAAGAAGAACCACCAATCCAACTCAACAAGAAGAACGTCAAGGAACACCTGGAAAGGGTGCTTGATTTCAGATACTTCTCTTTGCGCCATCCATCAATCAAATCGATATTCGAGATTCAATCAACCATAGCACAGGCATTCAGGGATTACCTTCTGTCGCAGGATTTCACAGAAATCAGGACACCAAAACTCGTTGCTTCAGGGACAGAAGGTGGAGCAAACCTGTTTAGGGTCGATTATTTCGAAACTAACGCCTATCTCGCTCAATCTCCACAATTCTACAAGCAGATGATGGTCGGTGTCTTTGAGC
Organism: uncultured Caldisericales bacterium; assembly: GCA_964613055.1. GTDB lineage: Bacteria > Caldisericota > Caldisericia > JAAYUI01 > JAAYUI01 > JAXGMQ01. The sequence goes on from CAZTGD010000006.1 coordinate 13,103, forward strand.
GTGTATTTGAGATAGGACCCGTTTTCAGAGCTGAACCCCATAAGACAACCAGGCACGTGAATGAATATACATCTTTGGATATGGAGATGGGTTTCATCAGGGATGAATTTGATGTGATGGACACTCAAGAGGGCATCCTCAGGCAGATGGTGAACTCAGTCATTGAGAATCATGGAGACACACTACAAACGATGAAGGCTGAGATATCAATCCCCGATGAGATTCCAAGGCTCAGGATGAGCGAGGTACACGATATCCTGAAGAATAAATACAAGGTTACCTATGAGAAGAACTTTGACATAGATCCCAATGGTGAAAAAAAGATATGTCATTGGGCAAAGAAAGAATACAACTCTGACTTTGTCTTCATCACTGGCTATCCAAAGATGAAGCGACCCATGTATACCATGCCTGATCTCGATCACGAGGGAGAAACAAGGGGCTTTGACCTTATCTACAGAGGCACAGAAATAACGACAGGCGGACAGAGGATTCATGATCACAAAATGCTTAGTGACAATATCGCTGGTTTTGGAATGAATCCGGATGATTTCACTTTCTACACGGATGTTTTTAAGTATGGTATCCCACCGCATGGCGGTCTGGCAATGGGTCTCGAGCGTATCACCTGCCAGATGCTGGGCCTGAAGAACATTCGTGAGGGTGTGCTGTTCCCACGTGACCTTGAGAGACTCACCCCCTAGTAGATGAAATCAACCTTTTTTATCCACACACTTGGCTGTCAGATGAACAAGGCTGACTCCGAGTTTTATGCGTCAGTATTGAAGAGTATCGGATATGAGGCATCCGATGAGCAATCAGCAGATATCATGATGGTGAACACTTGTGCTGTTCGACAGGCATCCGTTCACAAGATGGAGTCACTCATTGGTAAGTGGGTTGCCATGAGAAATAAAACAGGCAAACCAAGAAGGATAGGTGTCATAGGTTGTGTGCCAGCCATCGATATTCAGTCATTCAAATCCAACCATCAGCAGGTAGATTTTGTCATCGGTACCTACCCCAACAAGGATCAGATGATAGAAGCAATGAAGGATACATTTGAGTTTGCGAGTAGTATAAATCTTAAAACAGAATCTCAAGTTTCTGCATACGTTCCGATAACCTCTGGTTGTAACTGTTTCTGCACATATTGCATTGTCCCCTATACGAGAGGGCTCCTCAAATCTAGAAATGAGGATGAAGTTCTTGATGAGGTAAAAAACAGAATATCGAACGGAGCAGTTGAGATTGTGCTTCTCGGTCAGAATGTCAATGAGTTTGGACTGGATAAAGGCGATAAGCACGGTTTCATAAAGTTGCTTGAGCGTATCGACAGTATAAAAGGTTTGATGAGACTAAGATTCATAACCAGCCATCCAAAAGATATGGATGACCATACTATCGAAAGGATGTCAAAACTTGATAGACTCGCGCCTTACTTCCACCTTCCAGTTCAATCCGGTTCAGATGATATACTCAGACGGATGGCTAGGGGATATTCAAAAGATCAATACCTTCATCTCGTCAAAAAGATAAGAGAAGAGTTTCCAGTGTGTGCAATTACAACGGATACAATCGTTGGATTCCCTGGCGAGACCGAAGGGCAGTTTCAAGAAACGTTAGATTTGATGGATAATGTGCAATTCGATCAGGTTTTCTGTGCCATGTACTCTCCAAGACCAAAAACAGCCGCCCAGAAAATGACTGGAAGATGCACCAGTGAAGAACTCCACAGGCGAATAAACCTTCTACTGGAGAAACAGAAGGTCATCGGCAAACGAATTACAAACAACTACCTGAACACTCATACAAAGGTTCTCACTCTCAGCTACACTGACAATAATACAACAGGCATCAATGAAAGAGGAAGGTTTGTAGAGATAGATGGAAGACACCCAATCGGCAATATTGTTAATGTTTTCATCAAATCCGTTGACGGAAGGCTGAAGGGGATAATCGTCTGATGGATGCAAAAACATACGAGTTTGTAAGACATTGCGAGAATAATCTGATTGATAGATTTGCCGATGTTGACCAGATTGGTGACATTAACCTGGAAAAGGTACTTTATGCTTTCAGAGTAGTCGGTTTGACCACCTCAGACCTTGCAGGTTCTACTGGCTATGGACTGGGGGATGCGGGACGCGACAAACTTGAACGGGTATTCTCTCATGTCTTCGGTACAGAATCAGCACTGGTTCGACCACAGATAGCATCGGGAACCCATGCCATTGCTTCAGTGTTGTTTGGTCTCTTACGACCTGGAGATAGAATGGTATCCATAACAGGTCGACCGTATGACACGCTTGAAGAGGTGATTGGTATCCGTCAATCAAGAGGTTCTCTTGCTGAGTTTGATATTGATTATGCAGAATGCGACTGGAGACTCGAACAGTCGACAGATTCCCTTGACGAACCTACCAAAATCGTCTACATCCAGCGCTCCAGCGGGTATCGACCAGGTCCCTCCGTTACCATCGAACAACTCGAAGACTGGATAAACAGAATAAAGGTCAGATCCCCACAATCTGTCATCGTCGTAGACAACTGCTACTGCGAATTCGTAAGTGTAAAAGAGCCTGCTGATGCAGGGGCTGACATCACCATAGGATCGCTTATCAAGAACCCTGGCGGAGGCATCGCCCGAACGGGTGGTTACATTGCTGGCATAAAGGATCTTATAGACAGGATCGCAACTCGAGTAACCGCCCCTGGTGTTGGTGCTGAAATCGGTGCTACATGGGGATTCCTAGATTCTTTTTTCCAGGGTATCTACGTCTCACCTCCAGCTGTTGCCTCAGCAGTCAAAGGGGCAATCCTCATTTCTGAATGCCTTTCTCAGTTGGGTTATGGTGTCTACCCAAAGATCACCGATGACAGGGCAGACATAGTAACATCGATTGAGCTACCTGACAGGGAGTCATTCATGGCTGTTGGATCAGCCATTCAAACCATGTCTCCTCTCGACTCAACGGCAATTCCAGAACCGTTTCCTCAGGGTGGCTATACAGCAGATGTAATGCTTGCAGGTGGAGGATTTGTGTCTGGCTCTACACTTGAGCTTTCTGCAGATGGTCTTGATAAATCACCATACACCATCTATATTCAGGGTGGTGTGAATATGAATCATATTCGTCTGGGGTTATCTAATATTATCTCAGCTCTCGAAAGGGTGCGATGAAACGACTGGATGTTTCAACCAACAAGAGAGAGGAATTTATAGACATTACACACCTGATATCTTCAGCTTGTGCAGAATATGGGTGGAGCAGTGGTGTGCTAACCCTGTTCGTACCCCATACCACCTGTGGTATCACCATAAACGAAAATGCAGACCCACATGTAAAAGAAGACATGAACTCTTATCTTTCGAAACTAATCCCTCAATCTCAATATTTCAAACACGCTGAGGGGAACTCTGATTCACACATTAAAGCATCGCTTGTTGGTTCATCAGTTTCCCTGATAATAGAAGATGAGAATCCTAAACTCGGCACATGGCAAGCTGTATACCTTGCTGAGTTTGATGGACCACGAAGGAGAAAAGTTTGGCTGAAATTTCAAATGGATTAGTACTGGGCATCATTTCTGCCACTCATCCTCAGTATGTTTTCCTAGCTGAAGACAACTCTATTCTTATTGAGAAAAAGCTTGTTAGAACAAGGATGACAGGGAACAGAATCATACCCAGCGTTCGGTCTTGCCTCGATGAGATAGGTTGCGGGATTCAATCAGTCGATACATTTCTCGCATTATCAGGACCAGGAAGCATGACCGGTATACGCGTTGGACTTGCTCCTGTCAGGGCTTGGGCATACACGAGCGGCAAAAGCGTTGTCACCCTTGATACACTTTCGGTTTTAGCGGAGGGATTTGAGAGACCAACACTAGCGCTTATGTCTGCCGGACAGGTCAATTGGTGGATTCAGGCATTTTCAGGTTCTATTTCAGATACACCACGACTTGTAGACAGAAGCAAGCTTTATGATTACGACAAAGTTGATTGGAATTGGGTCACGCCAAGTAGAATTGAACCTAAACATGCAAAGAAGATAACTCAATCACCAACCCCTACACAGGTGCTTTCATCCATGAACTCTGCGCCTGCAACAAACTGGGTGAAAGCTAGACCCAGATACCTTTTTGAGCTTTCAAAGAATGGATAAACAATTGAATAATGTAATCAATATAATTCAAATAAGGATTACAGAACACCAATGATTTCACTTGGTATTGAAACCTCTTGCGATGATACAGCTGTTGGTATAGTCGATGGTGTAGATATCATTGCGCAGGTCAAATCATCACAGGACAGGGTACACGCCGAGTGGGGTGGCATCGTTCCTGAACTAGCATCTCGTGCTCATCTGGAAAACATAATCCCAATAATAGATGTTGCCATGAAGGATGCGGGTTTAACAAAGGATGGGATTGATATCATCTCTTGTACCTATGGACCTGGATTGGTCGGCTCATTACTGGTTGGCATTGAGACAGCCAAAGCTTTGAGTTATATCTGGAACAAACCACTGGTCGGGGTTAACCATCTGCGTGGGCATGTCGCTTCAGCGATGCTTGCCAATCCTGAGATGGAACTACCATCGCTCGGATTACTCATCTCAGGCGGACACACTGAAATAATAATGTTCAATCCTGATTTCACACTCAAGCTCATATCGACAACGAGAGATGACTCTGTTGGTGAGAGTCTCGACAAGTTTGGAAGGGTGCTTGGTCTTTCATACCCAGCAGGACCTGAGCTGGACAGGATGTCTCTGATTGGTGATTCCTCAAAAGTAGAGTTACCCACGGTCAAACTCAAGGACAATAGTCTGGATTTCAGCTTCTCAGGTCTCAAAACAGCAGGTATCCGGGCAATACAGCGCTATCCAGAATTACCTAAAAGAGACCTTTCAGCCTCATTTATGAAAGCTATTAGCAATCAATTGTTTGATAGATTGATGACAGCTACTGTTCGATACAAACCAGAATCCATTTTCTCTGTTGGTGGGGTTTCAGCAAGCAGGTATATTAGATCGCGTATAAAGAGTTTCTGTGAAACTATGAATCTTCCATTGCATGTACCACCAACAGAATTATGTACTGATAATGGTGCAATGATTGCGTATTGTGGTTTACTCTACTACCGATTCGGTATTAAATCAGGTCTTGGTCTTCAACCTATATCCAGACTCCCGCTTGATTCTGTCTGACCTCAATTACAATATGTTGACAAGTTAAATTGTAAGGTTAAACTGTTGATAGTCAGGAGGCTCCGATATGGCCGAAAGAACAAAGAAAGAGAAGAAGAAGATACTGATAATCGAGGATGAGTACCGCATTGTTGAGTCTCTTAAATTCAACCTCGAGGGTGAGAATTACAGTGTATATCATGCATCACTTGGCAAGGAAGGTTTGGAGCTTTTCAAGAGACGAAAACCGGATTTAATTCTCTTAGACCTCATGCTCCCCGAGGGACAGAGTGGAATCGATATACTCAGGCGTATCAGGCAAGAAGATCCGAGTGTACCTGTGATAATTATAACTGCAAAGACAACTGAGATTGATGAAGTTGTTGGCATGGAGATGGAGGCTGATGATTACATTACCAAACCTTTCTCAATGGCAGTTCTGAAATCTCATATAAAGAGAAGACTCAAGGTAGCCGAGCAGAAAGGTGCCGCCGAAGAGAAGGAAGAAGAACGCAAGGAAATCACGAACGGCGATATCTATATGAACTATGCACAGCGTGAATGCAAAGTTCGAGGCAAACCGGTCAAGCTCGGGTATAAGGAATTTGAGATCCTCTGGTATCTTGCATCCAACTCCAACCAAGTCTTCAAGCGTGAACAGATCATGGAAGAGGTTTGGAAAGTAGATCAACCACTGGATACAAAAACAGTTGATGTCCATATTAGGTGGATAAGGAAGAAGATCGAACCTAAGCCAGAGGCACCCAGATATATTGAAACGGTTAGGGGTGTGGGATACAAATTCTCCTCATCGCATCAGAGCCCACAAAACGATAACAGTTGAGTTTTTGGGTCAGGCTCTTCCTGACCTTCACACTATGCCTGCTATTTACTCTCTTGTTACTTGGGGCATACGTTTATTTTGCTATCTCCAGTAATATTGCAGAAAGACTTACCATTGATGCTTTTACGCTGAAAGCATGGGTGAAATACGATATAAGTAACGGGTTAGCTGATTCAAGTCTTGCTGATTTAGAGATATACCTTACAGAAAAATATTCGAAAACCATCCCCATGTTTTTGGTAGACGAGGATGGTATCCTGTTCGAAACGAACAGACCTTCTGGTATTCATCCCATTAATGATTACCCCGAGCTTGAGGCTACCTGGAACGGGGAAGAGGATAATTCAATAAGGATGATAGATGGCAGGCTGTATGTTGTAGTCGCGAGTCCCATTATTCATGAAGATGATCATGTTGCCAGCCTCGTCATTAACTACCCTGCTGATGCACTAGTTAACCAGATCAGGGAATTGATTCAACTGATCATTGCAACATTCGTAACTGCTTTGATTATTGGGGCAATTGTTATTTATTTCACAACACGTTACCAAACAAAACCATTACTCGAGCTCATTGATGATGCCAGAGCAATAAGCGCTGGTGATTTCGAACGTAAATTCACATTGTTGGGTAATGATGAGATATCTCAGTTGTCACGCGCTCTTCAAATTATGGTCACTAGACTCAAAGCGGCACTCACAGTCGCTCAAGAAGAAAAAAGTCGTTTTAATGCTATATTTACTCACATGATGGACGGGTTGATTGTTGCTGACATAGATGGAAGGCTCGTTCACGCAAACGCCTCTTTTTTGACAATGTTTGGGTTGTCGCTCCCAGAACTTATTGGATTTGATGTCCGGCAGTGTAACCTTCCAGTTCAGATGAAAGAGAGTATCCTGTCTGCGGAGGGTGAAACCGTTTTGACAATTGACAAACCCAGCAAAAGAGTGATTCGCGTCAGGACAACAGCCATCGAGGGGGAAAGGGAGCTCGTAGGATCGATTACAATCTGTGAGGACATTTCTCGAGAAAAGGAACTTGAGGCATCTGAGAGGGAGTTCACTCAGTACATTAGCCACGAGCTGAAAACACCGCTTACATCACTTTCAGCGGCAGTTGAAACCCTTCAATTGATACCAGATGATGACAAGAAGAACAAAAAACGTTTTCTTGCGATCCTACTCGACGACATTGGACGATTGAACAATCTCGTAACATCCATCATTGAGTTCCAAAAGAACAGGAATGTGGCTTTCGAACTACAGCGGTTTGGAGCAGTTGACCTTGCAATCGAGATACAGGACAAGTACCTGGCGTACGCCTTCAAGAAAGGTGTGAACCTCGATATAAACATCCCAGACGATGAGGTGAAGGTAGTAGCCAATAGGGACAGAATAGTTCAGGTAATGATGAATGTCACCGACAATGCCATCAGATTTACACCGAAGGGCGGTAGGATAGTCATTGGAGTAAAACCTGGAGAAAACCGTGTTTTATTCTGGATCGAAGACAGCGGTATCGGCATTCCCAACAATTATATACCCAAACTCGGTGAACGATTTATTAAGATACCCAGGAAGGAACACAAATATGACACACAGGTCGGATTGGGATTATCAATATGCATAGATATACTGAATCAACACGGGAGCAAGCTAGAAATTGAGTCGGAGGAGGGCAAGGGATCAAGATTCAGCTTCTATTTGAAAAAGGGGTAGAAAGCGTCTATCTAATCAACAGAGCCTGCCCATACGGCAACCAGCTCATCTTCTTGAAGTCTAAAACAGACAGACAGATTTGAATCACCTGGGAATCTCAACTCGAATCGATTACTGCCGGCTGGCAACCATGTTCCAATAATTGCTGTAAAATCTCCATTGGCAACTTCCGGGTTACTTGCAAACCCAAGTTCCCTTGTCCATGTGTACGTATTACATACTAAATCTCTGTACTCAAGATTTATCCCAAACACATCATCATATTGTACTACTGACAAATTTTTCGGGAATACATCTATATTGTGTTGTGAGAGAATCTTGTTGTCTGAAAGGTCAATTACTACGAGCTTGTAACCAGTTGAAGAACATATAACCGTTGCAATCGTTTGTTCATCAATAAAGTCAATTGGACTCGCTTCACCATCAACGTGATTGAAAGCGCCCAAAGCCCACTTACCTTCCCATATTGGTTTTACAGAGTCACCGTCCAGCTCAACAACCTTTTGCCTACCTTCAGTTGTTATGTAATTCCAAATTGTGGTTTTGTCTGTTTTTCGACCATGAAAGGCTACATTTCCTTTGTATGTAGATACTACTTTATTATCGTTTATAAGCTGACAACTGCCTTCTTGAAAGGTGGTCAGTGAAATGTCATCATCAAACTCTCTAGCTCTTGGATAACTCCAGAAGGGTCTCGAATCCATCCATTCCACTTCTTCAAGTTTTAACATAGCGTCAGTTAATGAGCCAAGGGAACAGACACCATAATCCCCATTATCAGAGCATACTGCGAGTCCAACTATGTCTACAAAGTTTGTATTCTCGTTAAAGCCTGCCAAAGGCATTATCTTTGTCCAATCTCCCGTTATAGGAGTCTCTTCCAGGTCAAATGTATGTGTTTCACCAGTGACAATGGAGGAGATCAAGCAAGTTGCATCAGACGCTTCTGGAACTGTTCGGATTCGGAATCCTTCATTGGTGAGAATGGGCTTGTGTTCAGCATCCACCTCTCTCTCGGTATCAAGCTTAATCGTGTATCTGTTGTCATCGCCCTTCATAACATCGACGAATACTCTTTTTGGAAGATAACCCACATGCGATACTTCAACATCTATTACACCTGGTTCTACTATGAGCTCATTAATAGGTGCGATATGAGTTGAGTCTTTGATAGAGACAGTGGCATTGTCTGGAACTGTAAAGATGGTTAATGTAGTTTCAGACTCACACGCAACAAGTAGAACACAAGCCACCAACGAGAGTGCCAACCACCATCTCTTAAACAGCGTACCCTTTAGATAGTTAGATAATTTACCGGAAAATACAGAAAGATGTGACATCAATCCACCTTGAACCACTCGATGAATTTCTGATACTCCATTTCGTATCTGCCATCTTCATTCATCAACTTTATATTGAAGAAGTTGGTTTCACCTATGTATATCGTGACTATCTGGTTTGTCTGCTCTTCGTTGATTTCAAACTGAACAGCATCCTTGTCACCAAGCTTAACATGCTTCATCTCTCCAACATTCATACCAGGATCTTCCTGATAGAAAGAGTACATGATTTCGTTATCTATACCGGAATATGTTGAAGCATCCTGGACGTCTATAGAAATGAATGAACTGTTAGAATTACCTGGGGGAAGAACAAAGGATTGAAGGTTTGAGACTTCATCAAACGACCACCCTGCAGGAAGTGTTGCAACATATGTATCGGTTACTGCCTTCTCACCCTTTGGAACGGACTGATTCCCGTTTGTTTTATCCGGGTTGGAGTCCTGGTTCGAATCGTTTGCATTATCTCGATCTTCTCTGGCAATCTGACCAGGGTCCTTGTCCATAAAATAGGTGAATGAATGGATTATCTCGTTCATTACATCATCTTCAACGGAATTGTGTACTGACAATACGAGCACCTTGCCCTTGAGTGGCATGTAGTATGATGAGTATCCATCAGCATCATCAGATCTAATCGAGGTATGTGTAAACACCTTCATTTCAGCAGAGGCTTTGTATTCATCAGAGCAATTCTCATCAAGCCACGATACAATTGAAGAGGGGGCTGATGGATTGGCAGATGGATAAGGGTAATCGGTTACTGTAAGGGCTGGTACGCCATCAAAATCGATAAACTCGATCAAGTTGTCTGTCTTTTCTATCTCCCAATCACTGTTATAGTTCATAAACCAAAACTCGTTATCAAATATATCAAACTGTTGATTGTCCTGCCGTTGGGCGACATCTTCATATTTCCATTCTGTGATGATTGGCTTGAATGTTCCACATGAAGCTTTTGCCTCCGCAAATTCACGGGCTTTATATTTGCCTGGGGAAACCTGCATTACATATACTGCACCGGTGATCGGGACAAAAACTATAAGCCCCTTGCCGTTGTCATTTCTCGTCTCTATCCATCTCGATGGAATCGTCTCTTCGGCTTCTTCAGCTTTCAAAGGCAGAGATTCAAGTTTATCTGATATTACACTTTGATCACCTGTCATCATTTCAACAAGGGAAGAGGAGATTGAATTAATATAACGGAAACTAGAGTTCTTGTCTTCAACAACCCCATACTGAAGCATCATTCCACTGCTAACAATCCTTACTGCAGATTCCTCCTTATCAAGATCCCATTCTGATGGGTAATCAAACGAAAACAGATCACCATTATAACTCTTTGAAAGATTGATTTCCTTCGATGTACAGGAGGAAATCAAAATCATCACTAGCATCACGGCAATGACCTTGAAAATGTTTCTCATAATCTCTCTCCTTCGTTTATAATGTTAACAGGATTTAAATTTTTATTCAAGGTTGGGTTTTTCAATATATTTGACTGAAGAAAGAACAATCCTCGCTCCTTCACTGAGTTTGTTGTTAAAATTCCCATAGGTAAACACGTATGCATCATCATCAAATGTGATAATATAGGAATGTGTTATTATGTTTTGTGTTATTGTTATCTTAGCGTATTTATTCTCACCGAATTGAACTTCTTCTGGTTGAGAGATATTATCCAATTCATCCTGTACTTTTTTAGCAAAGTCCATGGATGGTAATTGAATATCTTCGATGAGTTGAACATCGATCACAAACGTATCTCCTGAGGTTCTGTTCGATTCAAGCGTTAAGGACTCCCCTTCCCCACTACTTACAACCCAATCCGCAGGTCTGTTGAACACGATGTTTTCAAAGACCTGCTCGGCTGTTTCAATCTCGCTTGTAAAGAAGTTATTTTCGCCACCACATGAAATAAAACAGGATATAACTATTAAGAAGAAAATAAGAGCAGTCGAGACTCTTCTCATCTAAGCACCTTTATTGAATCTAGTAGGGAATCTAGCTCTTGGGTATTCTCCGGTACACCAGTGACACTAATTAAAACTATATTCCCGTCTTCAGTGTTTGTTACATATTGCCACAGTTGTGTTTGTGAGTCAGAACCAGAAATAGTTGCAATAAGCTCTTGAAACACAACATTGCTTGGATTTGGATCACGTGTATTCAGTTGTTGTGGGTTTGATGCACCTCGAGCGGTAGTGTCAATATATTGCTTGGCATTCATTATACCGCCAGTGTCGATAAACTGTATTGTTACACCTGATATCCCACTATCTTCATTCATCAGAGACATTGAAATATTAGATTCGTTTCGATTAACAATCGACCAACCATCTGGCATAACAAACTCAATGAAGGAATTACTGATCTTGTTTGCATCTTTATCATAGGAGTTTTGTCCCAATGAAATCGTTTTCTCATCAGTGACATCGATATCTGCTCTTTCAGTCTTCTCTGTTGTGCATGAGGTGATAAACACTGACAAAACGAGCATCAGGCAAACCATCAATGTTATTGGCTTGTTATTCATATATACCTCACTTCATCTCGATAGTTTTTAATACATACATTGCATCATCGGGGATTCTATTCGACCAGCTAAAAACTGAAATCATTAAAGGTTCTAAGTCATCTCTTTCTGCAACCAGATGAAACTCAGAATAGCTATCGCTTTTAGATTCAATAAGACGGTACTTGATATTTCCAAGCTCCATTGAAGTAATTGAGCTGTTGAGTTGATCTGCTATGCCTTGAGCATATTCTTCAACCTTCATATCATCACCAAGGTTAACATACTGAATTGAAAGGGAGATCAGATCACTGTTCACGCCCTCTTTCGGTTCAAGAATCGTCAATCTGTCATCATCAGATGTCAGCTCAAGAAAGGGTGATATTTCAAAATCAATATATTTATTTGAGTAAAGCTCTGTTTTATCGTCTTGATTCGAGTCTGTGAAATTTCCGTTGCTGTTATCTTGATCTTCTCCATTACTATTGTCGACATCCCCATCATTGCTATCCGATGTGTTATTGTCATCCTTATCGAAATAATCTGGGTCGGTCAGTCTGAAAGACTTCACAATGTCAACAGCTTTATCAAAGTCACCTTTAGTATTTGGAAGGGGATCTGTGAAAACAGTAATAATACGTTCTTCCACTGGAACGAATAATGCCACAGCCATTTTTTTATCAGTATTCCCGGTTATCAACACCCCTATGGTATCCTTTTCCTCTATCGTTTCTCTTTCCATGTTTACAAGTTCGGACTCGACTGCACTGAGTGCTTCTTCAATTGTGTCAATATCTCCTATCAATGCTCCCTGATGATCTTTGACCTCTACTATAACAGAGAAAGGATTTCCACTGATTTCCAAAACATCTTCCATCCATCTCCCCTGAAACCCTTCTGGGCAGTTGATGGCGTAGTAGGGTCCCAGAAGCACATTGCCGCTATCTTTCTCTACTGGACCTCCGCATGAAACGGTGGCAGGCATCATGAGGACAACAAACAAAATTACCAAGAAAATCCTGGAGAAAAGCATTTGCCGCATAATCATTTCCTTTCTTCTCATCTGTCATCATTATAGCAAGCAGTGTGTATCAGTTCCAGAATAGCACAAAGCCCTGCCTTATACCAGACAGGGCTTTGAATTGTAGTCTGCAAAGTAAATGAAATACTAGTCGAAATAATTGTCGTTGGTGATAACGAATGATTCAACCATTGCGTTAAAGGTGTCTATGTATTCTTCAGAGTCGATCTCGGAAGTTCCATTTATTATTATTGCCCAGTCATCCATTTCTATGGCGTAGTTATACACAAAAGAATCGTTGAACGTTGTCCTTGTTGCAACCGCATTGTGTCCTGAGATAACCATTGTTGTGTCTTCGATCGATCCCATACTCATTGCTGTAGTATCTTTTGAACCTGTTACGGTGATGAATAGCTCGTCAATCTCAAACATGGTTGTCGTTATCTCATCTGTACTGAAGCTGTTAACCTCTGCTGAAGATGGATGCTTGATTGTGAAGAATTCACCTTTGTATGTTTTGCCCAGAGTCATTGCATTGGGTCCAACCTCAATCTCCGTTGGCAGTGAAACATTCACATCTATTTCGTTACCCTCTTCATCTTTGAATGATGCTGAATATTCACCATCTTTGCTGTCGTTGACACCCTCTTTATCCCCCTGATCAGTATCAGGGTACTCCTCTTCATAATCCTCTTCTATAGGTTCTGTTTCTATTTCGACTGGTTCAAAATCTATAGATTCGGGCATATCCGTATTGGTGACCCTTAGGGATCTTATTATTTGCCTTGTCAGTTCAACGTCCTCGTCATTTTTACCCGGCTCATCAGTTATTGCCATAAGCACCCATTCATCAAACGGTACAAACGCGGCAACACCGTGGTAGCCATCATTTTCTCCTTCAATCCACAAAGCTTTATGTCTGCCCAGCTTCATTTCCTTCTCGGAGTAGTTGGATATCTCTGATTTGATATCGCTCTTAACTGAATCAATTGAACCAAGGTCACCCATCTTTGATTCCTTCATTGGCATACATATCGCTTCAATCTTAATGCCGTTCTTGCCTTCGAGGGTTACTCCCCCTTCATGCTCCTTAACTTGAAATTCAGGTGTATAGCCGATTGTCAGAAATCTTCCATCAAAACTATTCCCAAGGTTAGCGGATGCTTCTGGATTTGTGTTAGCGTTTCCCTCATCTCCTCCACAACCCACAACCATTCCCACAGCAATCACTGCAACTAATAAAAAGACCGGAATCCTTTTCATCATTTCTCCTCTCTGAAGTCAGCTTTTAATCCAGCCAACCAGAACGTTTTATCGGGAAGCGATTATATATCACCTGGAACGGAATTGCAAATGATCAATTATCCTAATGCTGTATAAAGCTGATCCCGCTGACAAGATCTCTTTTTTGCTATCAAGACTTTTGGCTACTGCTGAAATGTATCCACCCTCAAGTGGTATCATAATTGATATTGTCTTTTCAGACTCTTTCAGTGTTTCAGTCCATATACTATCAAACACACCGATATTGATCACTTCAATTGCAATAGCACCGAGGTTCACATCATCCCAGTTCTGAATGCTCATGAGTCTTTCAATATCGAAAGGATCCATCATCCAATCATCAATCCAATCGATGAAAATCTCAAAACCATCACAATCAATACTCAGTTTGTTGTAACTATTCTCAATGACTGTCCCATCCACATTTATCTGTAATGCTTCGGTGCTTACCACATTATCGGAAAATGTGAGTTCTCTGTTATGGTCAAATTGTTCGTATTGAGGACCTTCAAGATCAAAAGAATAGTCCTCTTCAATAATTCTCAAAGACATGACAATCTCCCTGGCAAGCATGAATTCATCTGTAGAGAAGTTTGTTACAGTTGCTATCATCTCCCATCCATCTCTTGGGATCATGACGGATATAAATGGCCACTCAAACTCATTTTTCGTGTAGGCAAACAAGGCAGAATCTTCACCGAGTTTCACTTCAGACAACTCATCCCAGTAATCCTCACCATTGTGCCAAAGACTATAAAGGTCACCTTCCCTACGGTCACTGTTCCAGTTTGAGTAAGCTTCAATTTGAAGATCAGTGTCTTTTGATGACAGTATTACACCTGGATTCTTTTCGGTTATGCTGAGGGGTGTGAATCCTGCCGGATAATCAAGAGAAAAGAACTCACCATTATAAGTTTTTTCCAACAAAGGTTTGTCTTGCTCAGAGACACCATTGGATTCATCACTTGAGCAAGAAATTATAACCGGCAATATAAGCGCTGTAGCAAGAAGTAATCTAATGGTTTTCATGAAATTGTATCGTCTCGACTATTCTATGCCCGAGTTCAATATCATCTGGCACCTGTGGAGTCAATTCTACCTTAAGAAGTTTGCCATCGAGAGGGATGGTGTATTCGATTATCTCCACTATACTCATTCCAGATATCCCTCCAGGGATTGCCATCTTGACAAACAATGACCTCACTCCATCAACCTTAACGTCTTTCATCTCACAATTCATAGCTTTAGATGAAATATCGTTGTACTGAGCATAAAGATTGGTCGTATCTCCCTTAGTCATGCCACTAATGCTTAGCATTGAAAACCTCAACATTGGACTGATATTGCCAATATCTTTAATGACTATGTCTGCTTCTCCAGACTCAGATACTTGCATTATGGACGGATACTCGACACTGAAATATTGATTATCATAGATATTGTCAAAACTCGGAGAACCACAACTTACAAGCAGTGTCAAGGATACCATAATACCTACCATTATCTTTCGAGAAATTATCATAGAATATTCAATACACCCAATCAGCAGATC
Source organism: uncultured Caldisericales bacterium (assembly GCA_964613055.1). GTDB lineage: Bacteria > Caldisericota > Caldisericia > JAAYUI01 > JAAYUI01 > JAXGMQ01. The sequence continues at coordinate 28,572 of CAZTGD010000006.1, forward strand.
TGTCAAGCCATTATCATTACTTATTACGGCAAAGCTACTTAAATTGAATCCTTGTTAATGATCTATAGGCTGTTACTATTATCTTACACAAAATCACACAGGAGGTAAGAATGAACTCAAAGCAATATATGGAACTGGAGCGTAAACATGGAGCCAGTAACTATGAATCATTAGAGGTCGTGCTTTCAAAAGGTGAAGGCGTTTGGGTCTGGGACGTTGAGGGCAATAAATACATGGACATGCTCAGTGCTTATTCTGCTGTCAACCATGGTCATCGCCACCCAAAGATAGTCAAAGCCATGAAGGATCAGATTGACAGACTGACCTTGACCTCAAGAGCCTTCTTCAATGATCGTCTTCCTGCTTTCTGTCGGCGAGTTTGCGAATTTACCGGCAAGGAAATGTTCCTACCAATGAACACCGGTGCAGAAGCCGTTGAAACGGCTATAAAAACGATCAGAAAATGGGGATACGAGGTAAAGGGTGTTGAACCTGAAACGGGTGAGATCATAGTATTTGAGAACAACTTCCACGGCAGAACCACGACCATCGTAAGTTTTTCAACTGATATGAATGCCCACAAGAACTTCGGTCCATTCACCCCTGGTTTTGTGATTGTTCCATACAATGATTTGAAAGCTATTGAAGATGCAATCACAGACAAAACAATAGGTATAATGGTTGAACCAATTCAGGGAGAAGCTGGTATCAACGTCCCCGACATGGGTTACCTGAAGGGGATTCGAAAGATATGCGATGACAACAGTATAGTCTTTGCCGCAGATGAGATCCAATCTGGATTCGGAAGGACAGGCAAACGCTTCTGTTGCGACCATGAGAATGTTGAACCTGACCTATTCATACTCGGTAAAGCCCTTGGTGGTGGTGTATTCCCGGTATCAGGTGTTGCCGCAGATGAGCAATACCTCGGTGTATTCAAGAAGGGTCAGCATGGTTCAACGTTTGGCGGAAATCCTCTGGGATCAGTTGTTGGTACGACAGCAATAGATGTACTGGTTGAAGAGAAGCTGGTAGATAATTCAGCCAAACTGGGTGAGTACTTCATGGGTAAGCTCAAAACGCTTGAAGGTAAAATCATAGAGTGTGTCCGTGGAAGAGGGTTGATGATTGGAATAGATATAAAAGAAAGCGCTGGGCATGCCCACGATTATGTCGTCAAGCTTCGTGACAATGGTATCATAGCTAAAGAAACTCACGACACCATCATCCGCTTTGCTCCTCCTTTAACTATAACAAAAGATGAACTAGACTGGGCGTTTGAGCGAATAAAAAAAGTCTTTGCATAGAAATAATTGAATCAGAATAACTGGGTGGGGGTTTCATTTCATACCCCCACCTTTTCTTTTTTTTCAAGTTTTATATAATTCAAGTCATGCGGAAGATTATAGTCATCACGATTGTCTCACTATTGACACTTATTTCATGTGGCAGTGAAAAATCCATACCTGAAGAGCTGAAGTTCTCAAAAACAACATCACTTTACAGGGTGTACTACCCGGAAGGATGGGAAGCCACGATGGGAGCAAACGGCAGTTGTACCATTTCATACAACGATACCGCAATAACCATCCCGTTCCTCATTATTCCAGATGAAAACGCCAAACCGAATGATATTGAAAGCCTCGGTGAGTTGAAGGATGTACTCATTCAGAATAATCCAGAAGGTACAACCGAAATAGAATCGATCTCAGGCAAGAAAGCATTGTGGTGGTTTTTCGATGTGAAGGGTGTTGAACTCGCAAGCTTCATGTTGCCACTGGATGGCGTTATTTTGACGGGCATGGTCTGGCCAAGTCAGAATGAAGATTTCACATACCGTGAACTGGAGCTTGCCAGGCAAATTGTGGACAGTTTCAGGTTGTTGAAATAGCTATTTCATGTTTGATGAATTATTCAATGTTCACGTAATTACTCACCAAATATTTTTTGTGCTAGATAGTGTTTGCTTGTTACATTACTTGATAAGATCATATTTTTTGAAACATTGAAATTAATCTGCTAAGACAACACCAAGTTTTTCTATGGGATTCGTTTATAAATAAATATTTGTTTTATCTGTCCATTAGAGATACCCTAACGCCTTTACTTTTCTGTTGCTCGAGTATCCACGCCCTTGCCTCCTCTACGGTATTGAATATCTCTTTTCTATTGCCAGACAATTTACCGTAAAGCTCTGTCGCGACATGCTCCAAAAGACTACTGCAAACAACGCAGTAATCAATCACATACATATCCGAATTGGGGGTGTCCATTTCAGCAAAGCGATTCACATACTTTAGATGTGCCATCTCCATGCCTGTGATATCGTTTATCTGCCAAACCTTGAAAGCATTTCCCTTCTTATACCTTACAAGACTCTTTCTGGCTATGAACTCAGCATCCTCAACAGACGAGGGCGTACCTATAAACTTGTTGTAGAGAATATTAGTTTCCGCATCATATTCAGCCTTGAAATCTATAATCTGCTCCCACTTATTACATCATTTCTGGTGCTGACACACCCAATACTGACAGTGCCGATTTTAACACGCACCGAGTTGCTTTAACCAACAACAGTCGTTTGTTTCTGATCTCATCGTCTTCATCCAGTACTCTGCACTTATGATAGAAATGATGAAACGCTCCAGCCACCTTCTCTGCAAACTGAGTGATCCTGTTTGGTGCTCGTGCATTTGAAGCACTGACTATTACATTGGGGAAAGAAATTATCTCTCTGATGAGATTAAGCTCAGCATCCTCTGTAAACACAGATACATTGCTTATATCAGCGTCACCAGCTCTCTCGTCGCTGATTATTGCGTTGCATCTGACATATGCATACTGTACATAGTAGGCAGGATTATCCATCGATTTGCTCTTCGCCTGGTCAATGTCAAAATTCAAATGCGTATCTGACGTCCTCATCTGATAGAAGTACCTAGAGACATCCACACCAACCTCATCCAGTAGTTCCTCAAGGGTGATAAACTCGCCGGAACTCTTACTCATCTTCACCTGTTTACCATCCTTGAACAGATGAACTAGTTGATATAAATGGAACTCGAGTTTGTCTTTGTTATAGGCGAGAGCTTCCAAACCAGCCTTCATAGGTCCAATGTGTCCATGATGATCAGCACCCATCACGTCAATCACATGATCAAATCCTCGATTGAATTTGTTTATGTGGTAGGCGATATCAGTAGCTGTATACGTGATATCACCATTGCTTTTTATTATTACAAAATCCTTGTCATCTCCCAAGTCTGTTGAACGCATCCATGTAGCACCATCCTCTTCATACAGCATACCACGCTCTTTCAATATGTTAATAGCATCCTCAATCTCACCTGTCTCAACCATCTTTTTCTCAGAAAACCAAACATCGAATTTGATACCAAATCTTGAAAATACATCCCTTTGCCATTTGATAATTCTGTCAACCGCTTCTTTCCGGAAAAATTGGTGTCGCGACTCATCATCCATTTCGAGGGGTATTGTCCCGTATTCCATCTTTATCTCAACTGCTATATCGAGTAGATACTCACCTGGATAGCCTTCCTCCGGTATATTCCATTCTAGGTTGTGTGCCTGTTTAAAACGTTCCTCAAGAGAGTAAGCCAAATTATCTATCTTAGCACCACGGTCATTTACATAGAACTCTCGAGAGACATCGTGACCAGTCCATTCAAGCAGACGTGCGATAGTGTCACCGAGAGGTGCACCTCTACCGTTTGCAACTGTCACAGGTCCTGTAGGGTTGGCTGAAACAAACTCAACCTGTACCTTTCTATCACCACCAATATCCCACCTGCCAAAATCATCCTTGAGTGCGTGGCGAAGCCACTGAACAAAGACATCTCCCGTTAGGAAGAAGTTTATGAATCCAGGACCAGCTATCTCTACTTTACTGAACATTGATTTATCAATGGATTCGATGATCTCTTCAGCAATCTTGCGGGGGGGCATCTTTAACTTACCTGCCAAACCCATGGCAATGTTGCTTGAATAATCCCCATGCTTGGGTGTATCAGGCCTCAGCACTTCAAACGAATGGTCGTCAACACTTTTTTGTCGCAGGTAATCATCAAGAATACCTGCAATCCTATCTCTTATACTGCAATTTATCAAAGTCTAGGCTCCAGTTCCATATACACATTCTTGACACCAGGTATATTGGATACCAGTTTCTCAGCAGATATTATCTCGCTTGTGTCCTTCACATAACCTCGCAGGAATACATGACCGCCGATCACCGTTATGTTGACATCCCTGGCGCGAATATTGTCTGATTGTTTTATTCCCGAATAGATGGATTTCTCCAGTTTGTCGTCTTCTGTTTCTCCGGTTCCATGCAATCGGATGCTTGATATGACAGACTTGACTCCAGCCACCTTACTGGCAATCTTATCGGATTTTTTTATTGAATCCTTATCAGAGGAGTTACCTGAAAGGAATACATGACCTGATTTAGCAAAGACCTGAAGGTGATAAACCTTTATGTCTCTGTTGTTACCCAGACTGTAGACTACCGCATTGGCAAGATCAACATCCCCCATCGTGTAGGGGGTCCTCATTTTATCGATAACCTTTGAAACACCCTGAGTCTGTTGAGCCATTTCTAGTACCGCTTCTCTGGCTCTTGCATTGCTTATTCTTCCAACGATTGTAAGGGTACCACTTTCAGCAATGCCTGATATTTTATTTTCTTTGGGAAGGTATCGACTGATCTGATCACTGAAGTGTTCTTCAATTTCGTCATTGTCAAGGGCGTTTTTTGTGCGTCTTTCATCATCATCGATATCAACCAGTTCGGAATATCTGGTTTCGTGAATAGCGTTGACCAGGGTCTCTCTCTTTGTTTCCTCCAGGTCGCTTGGCAATCTTACGATCACCCTTCCAGCCTTGAGCGTAACGGAGTATCCTTCAATCTTCCTCTTCTCCAGCGTTGTTGTCACTCGCCTTGCCACCTGCCTGGCTATTCTGTTGTCCTTGCGATCCCGATAGATCATCCTATTCAGATTCTTACCTCTTGCCATAAACCTCCTCTGTCTTTCTATTGTTGGAACATCTGCAGACCGTCAGCTGATCCAACGATGCGCTCACAGGCTCTTTCAGGGTGTGGCATCATACCCACTACGTTCCCTTCTCTGTTGCAGATTCCTGCTATATCATATATAGATCCATTTGGATTACAGTTCTTGTATCTGAACACAATCTGATCGTTTGTAATGAGTTCGTCAAGTGTCACATTGTCAACATAATACCGACCTTCATTATGTGCTATCGGAACATGAAGCATTTGTCCAACGTTCAACTTTTTAGTAAATGGTGTTCTCGTTGTTATCGTTTCGATGTCCACCCAGCGAGATTCAAACCTAAGCGTATCATTGGGCAGAAGTGCTCCGGGAAGAAGACCGCACTCAGTTAGGATCTGAAACCCATTGCATATGCCTATCACACTCCCGCCAGTTTCTGCAAAACGCTTCACCTCTTCCATGACAGGGGAAAACATCGATATCGCGCCTGACCGCAGATAGTCACCATAAGAGAAACCACCGGGAACAATTATGATGTCTGATCCCTGAAGATCATGTGATTTATGCCAGATGGGGAAGGATTCATTGCCAGCGATATCTCCGGCAGACCACAAAGCATCTGTGTCACAGTTGCTTCCCGGAAAGACAAGAACTCCTACCTTCACTCAGCAATCCTCACAGAGAATATCTCCATGACTGGATTTGAAAGCAATCTTTCAGCGGTCTCACACGCCATTTTTTCAGCTTCATCCCTTTTATCCGTATCGATCTTTAGTTTGATACTCTTACCAACCCGGACAGATTCGATCTTGTTGTAACCCATATGTGTCAGGGCTTTGGCAATCGTCTTGCCCTGCGGATCAAGTATGTCGGGTTTGAGTTCCACTACCACCTCAACTTCAATCACTGCGAATCCTCCTGGAGACCTCTTTGTATGCTGAGAGTACTCCGCCTAAATCCCTTCGAAATCTATCCTTGTCTAGCTTCTCACCTGTTTCGACATCCCACAGTCTGCATGTATCCGGTGTCCACTCATCCGCTAGTATAACTTTATCATGAAATACGCCAAACTCCAACTTAAAATCGACCAACTGCAGTCCCACTTCAGAGAAGAATCGCTTCATGTGATCGTTTATCTCATAAGTAAGTCTGGTCATCTCATCGATCTGATCTTGGCTTGCACACCCAAACATTACTATGTGATCTCTGCACAGGAATGGATCGTGGAGTTCATCGTTTTTATAGCAGAACTCTAGTAAAGGTTTTTCCAGCTGTTTGCCTTCAGAGAAACCAAAACGCTTGCATATCGAACCGGCAAGAGTATTCCTCATGATAACCTCTATGGGGAGAATCTCCACCCTCTTCACCAGGTGTCTGTTTGGTGGTTCGTATTCAATGAAGTGATTCGGTACGCCACAAGCAGTGAGATACTTCATTATGACTGATGATATCTCAGCGTTTATTCGACCCTTACTCGCCATCTGGTCGTATTTAGTGCCGTCAAACGCTGTCAGGTCATTCTTGAATTCAGCTATCAGGACATCAGGATCGTCTGTTCCAAACAGAACCTTTGCCTTGCCTTCATATAGCTTGTTCATCGGTCTCCTCCAATACCTTGTAAAAAATCGTATCTATATATCTCAGGTAGTAGTCAAGATCAAAGATGGATTCTATCTCGGCTTCACCGAGAATACTTTGTGTTTCAGGATCATCCAACGCTAACTGCCTCAAATGTCCCATGCCTTTAGATGCTGGTATTGCCAGTCTTTGTACGATCTGATATGCCCTTGTCCTTGATAAACCTCTACTCATGAGTGACACCAGGAATCTTCCAGAGAATATCGCTCCACCTGTTATGTCGATGATCTCTCTCATCCTGTCTTCGTGGACGACTAATCCAGATATGATTTCGTTCATCTTCTTCAGCATGTACGATGTAAGAATGGATGAATCGGGAAGGATTATACGTTCTACGGACGAGTGAGATATGTCGCGCTCATCCCAAAGGGCTACGTTTTCCAATCCAGCTAAAGCGTTGGATCTCAGTACACGAGATAACCCAGTAAGTTGCTCTGATGTTTTGGGATTTTTCTTGTGCGGCATGGCGGAGGAACCGGTTTGACCCTTTCCAAACGCCTCTTCTACTGCACCTATCTCAGTTCGTTGTTCAGTTCTCAACGATACGGCAATCCGCTCAATCGATGCACCGACTTGAGCGAGTGCCAACAGATACTGAGCATGCCTGTCTCTTGAGATAACCTGTGTGCTAACTGGATCTGGCTTGAGACCCAACTCGTCACACATTGCCCTTTCAAGATCAGGATGAAGATTGGAGTATGTTCCAACAGCACCAGACATCTTACCCACTCGATTCATCTCGATGGCTGATTCTAACCGTGTCATATCTCGAGACAACTCAGCGTACCAGGATAGCATCTTCAAACCAAACGTCATTGGCTCAGCGTGAATGCCGTGCGTTCTGCCCATCATGGGTGTGTGCTTGAATTCAATGGCTCTTACCTTCGCAGTTTCAAGAAGTGATTTAAGGTCAGCCTTTAGGATGTTTCCAGCTCTCACAATCTGTATAGATGTTGCAGTATCAAGGATATCGGATGAGGTTGCGCCTTTGTGGATGTAACAGGCATCATCGCCAACCGTCTCACCAAGCGCATTGATGAAAGCTACAACGTCGTGGTCCGTTATCCGTTCAAGCTCATCTACTCTCTCCAGAGTGAATGTTGCGTTGTTTTTGATGTTGAGAACGGAGTCGCGAGGTACTTCGCCCATCTGACCCCATGCTGATACTAGGGCGACCTCAACATCCTTCATGATGCTGAAGCGGTTCTTTCTGTCCCATACCGCTTTCATATCAGGTACAGAGTATCTCTCTATCATGGTCTCCTCCAAGCGGTACGTTTCTCTCCCGGACCTACAGAGACAATGTTGATGGGAACACCAACATAATCCTCAATGAACCCGATGTATTCCTTAGTCTTATCAGGTAGATCATCTATCTGTTGATAATCCGAAAGATTCTTCATCCATCCTTCAAATCGTTTGTATATAGGTTCAACATGAGCGAGATATCCGCTGTCAGGATTGAAATGTCTGACCGTTTTACCGCTTATTTTGTATTCTGTACACACCTTTATCTCATCGAATGTGTCAAGCACATCAATGAGTGTCAATGCGAGATCAGTAGTTCCAGATATTCTCACAGCGTATCTCAGCGCAACAAGGTCTAACCAGCCACAATCTCGCGGTCGACCGGTGGTAGTGCCATACTCATTCCCCCGCTCCCTGATCATCTGTCCTACATCATCATCGAGTTTTGTTGGGAATGGACCCTTGCCAACGCGTGTCTGATACGCCTTCACGACACCAGTAATGCGCCTGAGATGTTTGGGGGAAAGACCAAAAGTGGACATACCCGATACGGGCAGACACGATGAGGAGGTAACATATGGGTATGTGCCATGTTCAAGATCGAGAAGGATGCCCTGGTTACCCTCAAGCAGAATGTCCTTTCCTTCGCTTAATGCATCATGGGCAATCCTTGATGTGTCAGCGAGCATAGATCCGATAGCAGATATGGCTCTTTCAACAGGCTCATACACCTCATCAAAAGTCAACGGTTTTGAATCATACAGTCTTTTAAAAATTGTGTTCTTTTTTTCAAGGTTTCGAGCTAGTATCTTCCTCAATCTGCGCTCATCCCTGAGTAGTCCCATCCTTATGCCAATGCGGTTGATCTTATCGGCATAGCAGGGACCGATGCCCCTCATCGATGTACCAATCGAACCCTTTCCTCTGGATTTCTCATCCAGGTCCTCCTGATATCGATGGTACTTCAGAATCATATGTGCGCCTTCCGATATGAATAATCTGCCCTTATAATCAGTGACCATCGATATATCTTTCAACTCCCGCATCAAACCACCAGGGTCAACCACCATTCCAGAACCCATGAGATTGATTGAATCATGCTTCATTATACCCGCAGGAACAACATGAAGCTTGATCGTTTTATTGCCAGTCACTATCGTGTGCCCAGAGTTTGGCCCACCTGCGAATCTGGCTACATAGTCTGTGGAATCTGCCAGCAGGTGAGTAATCTTGCCCTTAGCCTCATCCCCCCACTGCAGACCACATACCATCATTACTGGCATATTAACCTCCTGAGAACGAATGATTGTAACCGCTGAATACACTGTCTGCAACCAATTTTGAGTGTTGAAATGAACCTAGACACAATTGAGTTTCCTCTTGCAGTAACAGATTGCCGAGTCATTAATCTTCCAATCATCGATCACTTTGATAATATCAAACCCTTTCTTCAGCTGATCGATTGGCATGTGTCTTGATTCATCTTTCAATCCATGGCTTTTTAGGTACTGCATGTATTCTCCCTCCAAAACAGATAAAATACTTACATTTTGGTTCATTTGAATAACCACTGTGTAAACTGTGTTTTTTAGGCTGGAAGGTGATTCTGGAAACGTCTCGTCATTTTTGTATCTTTCTGCAGGTATTCCAACCATAATTCCCACTATCTCTTGATGCCTTCGATAGATAATCGGTATAGTTTCAGGATAATCAATATACTTATCCAGATTTGCCAGGTTGAGGATAGTCAGGGTCAAAGGTTTGAGCAACAGCAGGCAATCTCGATCCTGACGCTTAATTGATTTAATCAGCTCAATCCTGTCACTTGAATTAATTATATTTATCAGTTCTGTTGGTGATGACATACAATACTCATTATACATCAAAAAATGTCATAATCCACCTTCTATGTATTTCTTCAATGCAATATCTTCACAATATGGATATTGCATTGTACTGATTTTATGGTATAAGTACAATCGTGAACGAAAGAATAAGCATAGGCGAAAAGATAAGGAAACTCAGGCTTGAGATGAACTATACTCAGAAAGACATCCAACAAGGTACGGGTATTCCACAGTCGAACCTCTCCGAGCTTGAGCGAGGAAGGTTCACTCCACAGATAAAGACACTTCGAAAAATTGCTGATTTCCTGGGGATCAATCTTTCATATCTATTGGATGTTGATGATACAAACCTTGATGATATAAGACTTAACATCAGAATGAACAAGGAACTCAGCGAGGAAGGCAAGAATGAGATCCTTGACTTCATTGATTTTGTCAAGCAGAAAGAGGAGAAAGGGAAATAAAGAGTGTATTCTCTCTCGCCCGTCGTCTTTCCTCATCTTTCTCCACACCTGACTCAATACTAATTGAGAACATCTTTTCCAGATTAGAACTAAAGCTGATCTATAAGGTTTTTCGTGTCTGGTTGGTTTATTGGTCAGAACAGCCTGTGGTACACATGCAGGTATAAACTCTAAACTCCCGCTTGGTAGAAAGCGCTTCACCATAGCCCAAGAGCTGTGCCACTACTTTTTACATAACGGTTGTCATACAGATTCATTCGAACAGGCTCAACCAAATCGGATCGAACGTGAAGCTAATAGATTTGCTGGAGAACTGCTGATGCCTGAAAGACTATTGAGAAAATCAATAACTGAGCTAAAAAGCTCTTCACCTTTACTCTATTGATACAACGAGGGATTGGCATGGATATTCAAAACATCACAACAAGTTATGGATATCCAACTGAATAGGCTGAACCTGAGAGTTTAGCCCTGGAACAATCTTTTAATATTGTCCAACTCTTCCTTTTTAGAAAACACAGTTGCAACATCTCCCTTCTTCAATACAAAATCGCCTAGGGGAATGTGTGCATTCCCAGCTCTCCTGATCAGAGAGATGATAGCTCCTTTTGGGATCATCAGCTCTTTCAATGATTTGTTATAGAGCATGGGGTTGGATACCACCAGCTGATCTGCTATGACATTTAAATCCTTCTCTCCCAAAAGGCACAAAGCAGAGCTATGATGAACAATTGACTCTATCGTTTGAGCGGCGGAGATTGTTGGACTCATCGCTTTTATGCCCAGCTCTGAAAATGCTTCCATCCTCGATGGCATAGATATAAGACAAATAATATCTTTTATTTTGAAGGTTGATTTGGCAATTTGAGCGATCATAAGGTTCTTTGAATCAGAAGAAGTGATAACAATCAGATACTGGGCATCCTCTATACCCGCACTCCTTAAAACTTTCTCGTCCGTAGCATCCCCCAGGTAGGCTTCAAAGCCCATGCCTTCTGCAATATCTACCTTGTTCCTGTCTATATCAATCAGGGTCACGCTGTCTCCCCTCTTCTCGAGAAATCTGGCAGTTTCAAACCCAATTGCGTTTGCTCCTATTATAATGATCTTCATTGGAATTACCCCCAGTCTTTTTGCCAACGGTTTGGCAATGAAGGATACAAATGCGACACTTATTATGATAACACCGAAGACCAGCGCTTTTATTATTGTACTCTCAGCGTTCATACCATGCTTGCTGAGTTCTACTGCCGCAAGTGACGCTACTGATGCGGCAACAATACCTCGAGGACCAGTAAAAGCGATGTACAGTTTTTCTTTTATATTGACTACCAGCGTACATGTGACGGTAAAAACCATCAACGGTCTCACCAGGATTATCACTCCAAAGGCAAATACGATACCCATCCAGCCAATTGATGTCATGATTGACAGATCGATCGTTGCGGCAAGCACAACAAAAACCATTGAAATAGCCAGGGTAACCAATTCACTCTTGAACTTCAGACAGGCTCTCTTCCCCGCATAAAGCATGTTGCCCATCACTAAACCTGCCACGGCAGTGCTGATTATACCACTCTCTTTATAGATATATTCGGGGATAGCATAAGCAATCAGTGCTGTGGCAAACGTTATGGCAACGGCTGGCCCTATGTCCTTGAGCTTGGTCAGACGAATGGTTGTAACAGCCAACCACCCGGTGATGAAACCCGTGATAGAGCCTATCAATATACTGCCAACAAAATGTGATACTATGGCAGTCGTTGCTCCTTGAGTGAGAATGAATTCGAGGAGAAGGATTGAGATCACAGCACCGACAACGTCAGCGATGATGCCTTCTGCAGACATGATCCTTTTGATAGAGGGTAACACGTCTATCCTCTTGAACAGTGGAGTAATAACAGTTGGACCAGTGACCGACAGAATGGCTCCGATTAACAGAGACGTTACCCAGTCAAGCGAAAAGAGGTAGTGCGCCAGCACTGCAATAAGAGCGATTGTTATCGGCATACCAAAGACAATCAGATTAACAACTGTTTTGCTGGTCTCCCTCAATTTCTTGATATCCAATGCCATCGCGCCTTCAAAAATTATCAACCCCACTACAGGGCCGATAATACCACTGGCTATGTTGTTGAGTTTAGCAGATTCGATAATACCAAAACCAGTCGAACCGAGTAAGAGTCCCGCCAGGATTCCAAACACGAGGTAAAACACGATTGAGGGTAACTTCAATTTTGATGAAGCCAACAACCCTATCGCTCCGAGGGCGAATGCCACCGATATTATCATCAGAACCTGCATACTCATCATCTCTATTATACATGAAGCATCAATTATTGGGAAGGGGCTTTTGACTTCACAGTATAAAAACTGTATAATACTGTATATAATCACTTATACAAATGAGATAACCGGAGAATATGTGAGAATAGTCGATGCCATTTCAGTTCTAGTTTGCACATCACAGATGATGTGGTTGTCTTGGATAATAATATACTCCAGTGTTCTTTCATTGATGAGACTTATACTCAACAGTGGTGGCATGATTGATTGGATAAACGCCCTTACTCTCAAATCTATTCCCGTCGACCACCCAGCCGTGCTGTTCAACCATGCTTTATCGCTTGATAAAGGGATTCAAGGCATTGTTTTCATTGTGATTGTTTATCTCTGCCTGTTCGTCACTGTAAGCATGGTTGAATCTCTACTCTATCCATATGTATTGGATTCTGTGAGAAACACTCTGCCAGATTTTGGCTGGGATTTCTGGAGGAAATGGAAGAAATTCGCACTATTCTTTATCATGTTCACTCCGATCTGGATACTGTCTGGACTACTTGGTTACACAGCAACGGTTATCAGCCAAGGTACAAACTTTCCAACAATTGTTGCTGAACTTATAAAGTTCACCTTGATGTCTGTCCCACTGATAATCCTTATCCCCGCGAGATTCTATTACTCTGATGGATACGGTTTTCTTAGATCGATAATGGAGTCACTTTTAAACATACAGAAATATTTTAAGTCAACCATCCTGATACTAATTCCTTCAGGATGCATATATGTATTTTTGGTTCAGCTTACGCAGAATTCAATGACTGGCCTACAAACGTTATTGTCTTTTTCACCATTATTGTATGCATTGGGTGCTCTTTTCTGGTTTGCCTGGGCTGTTTCAGTATTTTACACCGTTAGAATTTATCAAAACATAAATAGAAACACAGGAGGTTATTCATGACAAATTTCTGGCATAGAACACTTAACAGAATGATACCACGTCACGGCGCTGGTCTGTTTGGAGTCGGTTCGGCACTTTCGGCTTCTCTTTACATCTCGGTTCTGTTTGCTGAGATAGTATCCACTTTCATCGAGAGTAATAGCGTCTCTATGATCGAAACACTGATCACCTTTGTTACCACTCCAACCATAGAAGGTGCAATAACTATTCTTATCTTCTCAGTATTGTGGATATTTCTGGGTGCGATAGCACTTGCGGGTGGTTGTCGCTATCTGATTGGATGTGTTGATCCAAAGCATATAGCCCAAAGAACCTTCTTTAACGGTATTCGATACTACTGGGTGAAAATGCTTAGATACACTGTATTCTTGACCTTCGGTGGACTTTTCTTCCTAATGCTCTTCTGGATACTCTGGCAGTTGATCGCTGGTATGGTAGGAGTGTTCGTTGTTCTTATTATTGTACTTTTTGTTATCCTGGCAACTGCCTTCTGGTCAAAACTGGCATTCACTCCTTACTTCATGGTTTCGGGGATGGGCCTGTTCCCCTCTATTGTAAAATCTTGGGGTGCGACAAACAAAAGGATTTGGTCCACAACGATACTCAGGTTGTGTCTGGTGATATTCATTTCCATGCCAGTCATGTTTAGATTCACCATAGAACCAGAAGTCATGGTTCCGTCTCTTTCTGTCTGGCCCTTCGTTGCACTCATTGTATTCGGTTACATCGAACTCATTGTGGTGAGAGGGTACCAGGAATGGCAGGAGAAGGAAAAACTTCCAATGGTTTCATCCAAGTTTGTAAAGAGTGATGTGCAGATACTGGATATATATGATTCAAATGTAAACGGACCCAGAAGCATGGAATACTAGCAGATCTAAATCATGACTTGAGAGTTATCTGTTTGCATGTAAGCTGTAAGTTGATGAGAATTCTTCTAGTTTATGCACTTTGTTTCTTCGCTTTGCTGATATCATGTGACATTCAAACAGATTTAAAGCGGGTTGATCTAGATTTCTTCTCTTTTATTTCTCCTGCATCGTTGAATATGGTTGCTAGTGGTGAGGGTGTCTGTCGTTTTGCAGGGAACATTGGCAGTATAGATCTTTCCTGGTCCTTTGACCAGTTCTCAAGGAAAAACATGCCTGCAAGGGAATCAGGAAGAAAACAACCGGGTGAGGAGATAATAGAATCCACCAAGGCTACGCTTGGTGACAGGCACATCTGGTGGAACAAAACCCGCATTAACAATATAATAACTGTTAGAATGACAATCCCACTCGACTCAGGCTATCTCAAAGCTGAGGGAGTTGCAACTGAAGACAACATTGAACAGATTGAAAGATCTTTAAGGAGTTTAGTAATAAATGATGAGAATTACTTCATTGATAATTTCGATTAGCCTTATCCTCATTTCCTTAGGTGTTATTACAGGATGTGATAGCTCCGAAGGCAGATTCAGGTATGAAGGTCCATTCTACTCTCTGGAAATGAGTGACAGTTGGCATATGCACGACTTTGGTGGTGATAACCTGAAGATACACGGATACTACAGGTGTGTCACGTTCAGCAAGAGACCCATTCAGCTTCGGGAACTGTCTGAGATAAACCAACTGGAATATGCAATCACATGCGCGAGTATATTTGATTCAACACTCACCCAGGGGGATTTCGAAGCCATTGAGATACCCTCGCAGATAGCTGGCATAACAATTGTCGAGAAGAAGCAAATAGAGATAGACGGGGTACCCGCCCGGTGGCTCGAGTGCGAAACCACATTTGAAGGTAAACAGAACGCGTCTGTTCTTCTGGATGTACCACTGAACAATGGATACATTCAGATTGATTTCTTCGGACCCAAGGGTGATGAGAGCCTGCAAACAGAGGCAAGGCGTATCGTTAGGTCACTTACAATATCCAATCCAGATTATTTTATTGAGAATACTCAAAAGGAAACATGGAGGACGGAATGATGAATCTATTAATTGCATACCCAACAGACGATGAAATGAGAGTCGGTTTTTCCGAAAACAATGACAGCAAACCTGCTTTTCTCTCTATTGGCTATCCTACATCTCATGAGGACTTTGAAAATGCAATCAAAGAGGCTTTCAGCGAGATGGGCAATCCAGTATTTGATATTGGTGTGGCATGTTACGGCATGACTCAAAAGACCGACAAACCTTCTATCGAGTTGACATCCGATGTTATTAAGTCGCTTTCAGCCTGTGAGTATGGAATGGACCCTTCCAATATGACCAGTGTTCTCATCCATGCCCTTAACCCCAACAAGGCAATACTCGCCTATCCACTAACATATGATTGCCTGTCACCGATTGCTAGACTGTCTGGTATTCCTGAGATTGAAAGGCGCATGGTTGCCAGAACCATGGACCACCTGATGGCGGGAGAAGGCAAAAAGACATTGACCGTATATCTCTCGCAAGGTGAAATGTCTGTATGCGCTCAGGATAAGGGCAAGGTTATTGATATCACAAACTCCTATGATGGAGAGGGCCCGATGACTCCAACCAGGTCTGGTTTCTTCCAGCAGAAGTGCGTCTATTCCATGGCATTTTCCGGGAAGTACAGCAGAGAAGAGCTCCTCGATAAGATAAGAGTCAGAGGTGGTCTGCTTGCTTATCTGGGTACATCAGACCTAGATGAAGTATATGGGATGATTGATGGTGATGATGAGAAAGCAAAGCTCATCTATGATGCGATGTTATACACCTTGTTCAAGGAGATCGGAAGCAAATCAGCTTGGTTGTGTGGTGATTTTGAGAGTATAATCCTGACTGGACCTCTTTCTGACAATAAGAGACTTGTTGATGATATTAAGGCTGGCATCACGAAACTTGGTAACGTTTCTGTCAATAATGATCTCTGTGTGGCAACATTTCTTAGAAGCCAGGGGATAATTTAATCAATGAAAGAACCGAGAATAACCATCTTTGCAGGTCCGGTTGGCGCTGGTAAAACAGAGATTTCAATCAATTACGCTTTAAAGCTGAAACAGTTTGGAACAGAGGTAGCACTCATAGACTACGATGTCGTAAAACCTTACATCCGAGTCAGAGATGCCGCTGGTATTCTGTCGGAAAATGGTCTGACAGTGCTGATGCCTGATGGGAAGGTCGCCTTTGCTGATATGCCCATTGTACCTCAAAAGATTTATCAATGGATTGCTGATGATTCCAGACATCTTGTTATGGATGTTGGTGGAGACAAGCAGGGATCAACAGCGTTGGGTCAGATAATGCCAAGGCTTTCAGAGGATGAATATGAATTCTGTCTTGTCATAAACCCATACAGACCATTCACCAATTCCATTGCCGGCATAAAGCGTTTGGCAGAAGAGGTCTCTCTAGGCGCGCGCACCAAATTTGACTCTATCGTTGGCAATCCTCATGTAAAGGAAATGACTACAATCAAGGACTTTATGGACGGTCTCAGGCTCATCCGAGAGGCTTCAGCTGAGATGAATCTCCCAATCAAGTTCATAGGTGTATCCGAGGGTCTGTATCCACAGGTTAAGGTGGACAGTGTCGATGAGGAGCTACTGCCCATGCAGATGTTTGTTACATATCCATGGCAGGACAGATGTGAGTGTGTCAATTGGATATACAAGGGGTAGCTATCTTGTTTCTATCGATATAGATATGTATTAGGAGGTTCTGTATGAATAGGGTAATTGTGTCAATCATACTAGTGACAATTCTTGCAACACTTTTCCTATCTGTATCATGTGGGTGTAATTTGAAAGATGATGATATCAATTCCGACTTAGAAGTATTTGCTGAGAAAAGATTGAATCATTTATTAAAAGGTTTCCGTACCGCAGGTTGGAAACTGGGTGAAGATATTACAAAAGAGATAGCAATCGATGGTATGTGTAACATGATTAACAGTTTTTGTGATATCTTTGGATCGGATTCACATAAGAGTGGGTGTTACAAGCCAATATTTGATGACTGGATACAGTATAAATTATATGAAATCTATATATTAGATGATCGTAGTAGCAGTGATGACATAGGTTTGGAGAGGCTTAGAAGTAGACATCCTGAATTGTATGACAGCGATAGCTGTAATGACTGGGAAAGGCTTTTAATACATGAAAGCAAGAAAAAATACTAATATTTTCAGAGACATTATCCCAGTACCTTTGCCAATACCAGAACCATACCCACCAGCACAGATTCCACCATGGACGAGACAAGTAGTTACAAGCTAAATTCTGGACATATCAGGGTGGTTTTATTTGGTTGGGTTGTTGCATAGAATACATTTTAATATTGATAAGTATTTAATCTTATTCATAGAATTCTATTATGCTTGAGAAATCAAGCTGGGAGGATATAATCACCATATGGAGGTAGCAGAAAATGGAGAGAGCAAGAACAACAATAGCAGTTTTAATTGCCCTACTATTAGTATCTGTTGTATTTACATGCTGTACAATGTCTGGTGACAATGGTGTGGATACTGAAGATGACCATGTAAGAATAGCCAAATGGGTCACCATTGACGGTGATGATTATGATCCTAATACCGATTGTTATGCTCCTTTAATTGATAATGGGGCATCAATTCAGTACGTGTATGTTGATTCCAATGGCACAATAAATGCGATGGTGAATATTGGTCATACAGTTTTTGTAAGAAGGGTGGGTAACGATTGGGTGGACATCAAAGGCACACCGTTGGATAAAATAATGGAAAGTACAGAATATGATATACTCAAACATCAATCACCTCCCTTTTTAAATTGTCATGCCGATCAATTAAAGATTGATAGTAATGGTTATCCCCATATTCTATCTCAGTACCTTTTGCTAAACGGTGAATCGTATTATTCTAGGGGGTATGTTAAATCTAACGGTTCAGACCTGTTATATATGAAATGGAATGGTACTGATTGGGTCAATATTTACGGAGAGAAGATATATAATAATAATATAACAATTTCAAGACTACATGTAGGCGACGGTAATGGTTATTGCGAAGTGTGTCGAATGCAACTAGACAGCGAAGATCGACCACATATATACTGGGAAAGAAAACGTGATATTGAAAAAGATACTATGGACAAATCTTATTACATTCATTGGGATGGGGACAAATGGCTTACAGCATCTGGTGCAGAATATCAAGATAATAGAAACGATTCTTTAGTGATAAGTGGTAAAATTAATTATGGTGTGAATGTTGAGTTGTTTTTAGGAATTGATGATTCGCCACATATATTCATGGTATTGGAAAAATACTATGAAGAGGGTGAAGGCAAGGCAAAAAATATTTACTATACTGATGAATTACCTGTTTGTTATTTACACTATGAGAATGGAGCTTGGAGGGATATTGATGGCAATATATTCAAACACAGCTGTACAAGTAACCCTATAATTTATGAAACTAGATTATTTTACGGTGATTATTGTTCATTTTACAAAAGCGATTCAGACAAACCTTTCATCCTTTGGACAGATCAAATATATCGACCGTTTAAGCTTGGATTAGTTCAGGGTTTAGATAATGATTGGGTCACGTTGAAAAGTGAATTGTGGAATAAGGATGTTGAAAATCATATTTTGGATATATACAAGGGTAAAACAAATGTTCTGTTATATGATTACTTCAAACCAATAATTCGAGAAGATAATAGAGAAAATATACATATTGCATGGTGCAAAATAACATCTGATACTAATTACGACGAATTATTATCAATTCATTATTTAAGATATAACGGCGTTGACTGGTTGGATTTTGAAGGAAGAAAGATTAACTTAGATAAAAATATTGATGGAGCAGTAATATCTGAAAAAGATGTAACATGGAATGATGATAATGGTCATCACACGTTGGATGTAAAAGATTTTCACCTTTACATTGATAAGGAAAACAAGCCCCATCTTATATGGTTGTTCTCTGATCTAAACAAGTGTAGATATAATAATACCCACAACTACATTAAGGGGATTCCTGTTGAGTGAGGATTGTGACTTCAGACTCACAGAGAAGAGTATCTTCTCCAACAAGGTACCTTTTATCTTCTTTCCCTGCTGGCCTATGTTTTCCCTAATACCACATATCTAAACTATCATAACCTTTGACAAACTGTATCCGGTTAGTACACTCCCCTAGAAAGGAGTATGGATATGGACACGGACAATGTCATTAACCTGTATGACGGGGAAACCTATGACGCGAGAGGTTATCACTTTGATGGGGAGCTTGATTTCTGGCAAAAGATGGCAGATAAATCAGGTAGTTACATCCTCGAACTCTGCTGTGGTTCGGGCAGGCTGGCTATCCCTCTTGCGGTAAAGGGATTCAACCTAACTGGAATAGATCTAAACGATTCAATGCTTCACAGAGCTAAGAAGAATGCTGAGGATGCAGATGTATCGATTGACTGGATAAACGGTGACATCAGGAATTTCAATATTCCAAAAGAATTCGATATGATATTCATTGGTTTTAACTCCATGCTTCACCTACTTGCATATGATGACGTCGATTCAATGCTATCTTGTGTTTACAACCATCTCCACGCCTTCGGGAGATTTGTGACATCCATCTTCAATCCTTCCTTTGAAATCCTGAGTAGAAATCCAAAGGACAGGTATCCACATGCGATATTCAATGACCCAAAGACAGGTGAGAGTATTACGATTGAAGAATCAGTCAATTACGATAAAACCACACAGATAAACCATGTTACCCTCTATTACCAATTTGAGGATGGAAGCGAAGAAACCAAACCTCTGGACATCCGCATACTCTACCCCAAGGAGATCGAATACATACTAAAGCAAAACGGATTCAGGATTGAAAACAAATACGGGGGTTATGACATGAGTGAATTCGTGTCTGCATCACCCCTCGACATCATCTCGAGTTTGAAGGAGAGTTACTAGTTCGGTCTCTTGTGCATTGTGATCCTGCTCTTCATTGCAACCTCCAGGGCTGTCCTGTATTGGTCGGTAAAATCAGCCGGACCCAACTGTCTGAGTTCCTCCAGGTGGAAGTCAGTCAGTGTCATGTACCCCTCAAGATCACAACCATATTCCTTCGCCAGACTGTCCCTCGTTTTTATCGGTAATATGACCTGATCTGTGAATCCACCGTCCCATTCTCCATTGCAGAATTTTACGATATAGGCAAGACCGTCGGACTCTGTGTCTGCAAGCTTCAGGATCTTCTCAGCAACCTCTTCTAGCGTCATTGATAACCTCCTTCTCGCTTGAGTGATATGATAGTCAAGTGTAGGTCATTTGCAAATCATCAAAAAATAATTGAATCGGGAAACTGTGACTTACAAAAAAGTACTTAGCTCAAATGGTGATTACTTCAATTGGATTTGAACTGATTAGTATTCATTAGACAATTTAGCTAAACACCCAAATAATTACTCATTTTTTACATTACCATCTCATTTCACATTAAAACGCCTGAGTGGTATCTCCCTATCCAGAACATAAAACACACCATTACTCACACATGTAAAGGGCGAATAACAAATGTACTCGGGGGGTGCCAACGGCATGTTAAGGGGATATTGATCATGAATTGAGTAGTCTATCGACAGCTCTCCGAAACCACACACGATAATATCATTATTTTTCATTACTCTTAAATCTGATTCTAAAAGCCACTCTTTCAAGTTGATCGAAGTTGCCGAATCATACACTTCCATGGCAAACCCGACAAATACATCATCTATGCTAACAATTCCTTCGTCAAACCTTGCTAGCTCGAAGTCAACAAACCTACATCCGCTCATGTTATCGGATCGAACCTTATATTTTGTTGAATAATCACCAACCTGTTTTAAGAAAAACGGCGTTATAAACACCTTTGAATCGGGCATGTAAACAGCAAAACCTTCACCTTTGATATACTCAATTTTAGATTCAATTGGAACTATAAATGTCAAAGCAAGCCGATTCATCTCACCTGTGACCTTGCTTTTGAACCTAATATGAGATAGTTGAATAAGCTTGTTTGCATTGTGGTCACAGAAAACAGGGATATTCAGATGGTTATAACCGGAACCCCCGCCAACACTGGGTAATCTTGAAGGGTTATCATTGACTGATATAACCGGCACTAGTTGACAACTACATTGTGTTTTTCTGGATAGATCAATTACAACCGTCCTGTCCTGGGCACCATAGCTCCTGCCAGTGCTACCGACGGTAAATGATTGATCAAAGTAAGTCTTTCTAATAGCCCATGGATCATCTGACCACCTGGATTGAAACAGAAATTCTCTATCGATTCGTGACATCAGATCATCCATCCAACTGGGAAAAGTATAATCGAAGTAGCAGGTTGATATATCACCTACGCTACCTATCATATCTTTGGTTAATCCTCCCCTGATGTGTCTAACCAGCTCTAAAACTGTGCCACCTGTGCCGGCTATAACATTGTAGCTTCTAGAGTTCGCCCCACATATCCAATTCTGCTTCCCAACAAAATGAATCATGGCATCTGTCAGAATAAAATCAATCCAGTTCTGTGCAACTTTTCGCATTGTTTCATCAGTTGAATATCTTTCGATTGAGTAGAGTGCTTGAAGGTCAACTGCAAGATAGGTTGGAGAGTTGAATTCTGTGATTCCATTCTCCAAAGTCCACTCGACAAAGGCATCAAAAGCTATCTTTGCAAAACCCTCCCCGATTCCATTCCCTGAAATCTCTGATGATATTAGAAGATCAGAAACAAACATTAGATGGTAATTTGTATGAGACAGAGTCGATCTATAATCGGAAAACCATGTTAAAACAAGTCCTTTTGAACAAATTACTATTGACTCCTGCATCAATTCGATTACATCTTCTTCGAGTCTATCTCTCACATCAAACCATATCTGAAAAACTATCAGTGGGATAAACATGTCCCATTCCAATCCTTCATCTACTGCAACGTACTCAGGGTACCGCCATGAGCCATAGTAGGGATTGTCAGTATTGCGAACCTGACTGACAAGATACTTGCGCAGGATGGAATTGCCCAGTTCATGATAATTTTCCTTGTTTGAAGATAACAGGCACAATGCAAACCTGAACTCATCCCTACACGTTGGTATGTTACCCATCTCCCTGAATCTTAACCCTTCAATATCATACAGGTCGCGCGAGAAAACCTTCTCAATAATGAGATCAGCAACCTGTTGGACATTAAGAAACTCTTCATCAGCCTCAACTACACAAACACAGGAAATCGTGTTAATCGATAATAAAATGACAATCAAGACAGCTATTAACTTATTAATCATATCGATTATGATACATCCCTTGGAGATAAATAACAGACAAGGTAAAACTAATTGGTCTTGACGTCAACCGTTTTCATGGCACAATAACCTGCCTGCTGGGCAGTTAGCGAAGTGGTCAAACGCGGCAGACTGTAAATCTGTTGACATACGTCTTCGGAGGTTCGAATCCTTCACTGCCCACCATTACTATTCCAAATGGTTATCTTCCAGTTGTCTTCACTATCTGAAATGAAAATATAGACATATTTTATACATTCTTCAAAATTATAACAGCTATGATCTAAGTTTTCCTGGAATCACTGATTATTTTTCTTAACACCAGCCATGAAACTTCATGTGTCATTACTTATTCGAAGCAAGCAGTAGGCGAATCAAGAGTTTTTATACGACTGGCTCTATTCCTGCCCCTTCACAGTTACAGAATAGTTATGCTCATCCACATGTATTACCGTTGCGACAGTATCGTTTACCACCCAAGCGTTTTCAGGGAGGGCTTCACGTTTGGTAGGATCAGGCAGTCCACACACGATTATCTCTTTTGGATTTAGCGCATTTATAAATACTTCATTCATACTACCAACCGGAGCACCGTTTGTGGCAATAACGACATCGGTCTGTTGTATCTTACCACGCTCAAGCATCTTCTTCTCATCTAGTGAATCTATTTGACTGGTTAACAAAAAGGATATCTCTCCCATCGAAAAACGTATAACCATCGCGCCATCATCGTCATCACCTGGATTGAGTGGATATAGCACCTCAAACGTAACACCACTAAGGTTCCAGATGGCACCAGCCTTCTGCTGTTCAGCCATCACACTGTTTTCCCTAGAGGTCCTAAATACATCTGCGATTGCACCTTGACCACTTTTATATCCGGCAAATCCTAGGAATCCAACTGGAATATCCTGTAGAATGGCTGATGCACCTTCGAATGTCCCATCAATGTTTGAAGGAATCATCAGATAATTCAAAGCGGGAACGTTGTTTTCCTTTAGATATCTTCGAACAATTTCCCCTGACTCAATATCACCAGCCCCGTATAGAATAGCAAATTGACCTTTTGATTCAATGAGAACAGGGTTGCCCATGACGGGAATAATATGAATATTGAATCCAGAAGTGTCTGACAAACCTGCACCGGGTATATATCTTCTATCAACAGATGAGGTCTTTTTGCCATCAACAGACATCTTGTCACCAGTCATTGATTCTATTGTTGGCGTTTCATTGATTGATTTCTCCTCTGGAGCTAAATATTCATAGGAGTTGTCACTTACCTCACCGGCAGTGCCATCGGTTGTTTCATCTTCACCACATGAAACGAGCACCGGCACGGCTATCAGAAGTGTAATTAAGAATGCAATAAATAGCTTTTTCATTGTTCCTCCGCTGATCATACCATCGACTAGGACAGAAGTTTCTCAGCTAATTTAATGGATAACCAGGATGTGTCTTCCCAGGTCAACTCTGGTATCTCTCTACCGAAATGCCCGTAGTTCGTTGTAAAGGAGTAGATGGGTCTCATCAAATCCAGATGCTCAATTATTCCCTGCGGTTTCAAATCGATTAGTTCCTTGATTGCTCCTTCTATTCTACTGCTATTTACATCACCCGTTCCAAACGTTCTAACGGCAAAGTGTGTGGGTTCTGCCCTACCAATTACATAAGATATTTCGATCTGACACGCTTTCGCCAATCCTGCTCTTACAACGTTTTTTGCCAAATATCGAGTCATATAAGCGGCTGATCGGTCTACTTTCGATGGATCTTTCCCTGAGAAAGCACCACCACCATGGGGACATGCACCACCATATGTGTCAACGATAATCTTTCTACCCGTTACGCCTGCATCTGATACTGGACCTCCAATGACAAACTTCCCAGTTTGATTTATGTAGAAGTTGACATCATCGTCTAGTAGATCGGCTGGGATTACTTTATCAATGACCTCTTGTCGCAGTTTCAGTTTTGCATCCTCCCGCATCTGGGATGGATCATTCGGATCGAGAACATCCTCTTTGTGTTGAGCGCTGAGTACAACTGTTTTTATTTTCTTGGGTGTCCCATTTTCATACTCAACGACAACCTGGCTCTTACCATCAGGTCCCAGCCATGGGATTGTACCATCCTTACGGACATCGGTGAGTCTCTTGGTCAATTTATGAGCATAGTGTATGGGCATGGGCATTAATTCTGGTGTTTCGTTGACTGCAAACCCGAACATCATACCCTGATCGCCAGCTCCACCCTTGTCTACTCCCTGAGCAATGTCAGGCGATTGCTTGCCAATGGCATTGAGTATGCCAACCGTATCTGATGTGAACTTGAGCCAGGATTTGTTGTATCCGATTTCATTGATCCGCCGTCTGACGAGATTGTGCAGATCAACATAAGAGGTTGTTGTTATCTCTCCCCCCACAATCACCAAACCCAGCCCCGTGAATGTTTCACAGGCGACTCTCGCTCCCTCGTCATGAGTAAGAATCTCATCTAGCACTGCATCTGAGATGGAGTCACACACCTTATCGGGATGACCTTCGGTGACAGACTCAGACGCAACAAAACGTTTCTCTCTATGCATCCATCAGCCTCCTGCTAATCTAGTAAATTTAGTCAATTGAGAATAAATGTCAATTATATTCACACTCTTAATTATTTCCAGTCACGAACAACTGGGGTGCTTTTATCCAAAGGTTTCTGTCCAATCCAGCCTCTTGGTCATACAGATCATTTACAAACATGAACGTAATTATGTGGTTACCTTGTGTCTGACGAAAACTGATTTGCTTTGATTCATACTGCTGTGATGAAATGTCGATCGATTCAATTAACTGTCCATCAACTAGAATCCTCAGCTGAGCATTTTCTTCACCGGCCTTATCCTGTCTGGCAAGAAAGGTCAGGACTACATCCGAATCGCTGTCAATATAAAACTCACCTGTAGCAGAACTGTTTGACATGAACACCGTTTCCTCACCGATGATCTTGACCAGGTTCTTCGACTCAGTAAGTGAGAATGTGATCTGTTGACTCGGAAATGATTTAACCCCCAGCTCCAGCAACAAAGTTGCCAAAGGGTGGTTCCAGTTTCTTTCCCAATGAAGGTTATTGATTATGAGATCAGGTTTGCTGTCACTTGTGAGGAGGCATAGATGACCCATTACTATGAAGTCAACATCGTATCCTCGCGCGTTAATCTTAACCATTGGCATCCCACTTGGACTCTCATACTCTCCAGTTAATATTGAATCTAACAAAGCCTTTCTCCCATGGTTATAATCACAGGCATTGGCAAGCATAAAACGTGTCAGGCTGGGAAATTTCTGTTTATTGAGGGGAATCATACCGACTGGTTTTTGTGGTTCCGCCTTGTACTCGATATCTATTCCCATTTCATCCAACACACTATCATCTACTCCATCCAGTATCACAGTTGATTCAGCTGAGAGTTCCTTAAGATCAACACCCTTACAGCCTTTACCATAGTAGTAAACGCAAGGATCAGCTATATTATTGCCTGATTTAAATCCCAATACTGAAAGCATGATAGATGAAGCCTTACTGGATACGAGAGGTGTGTTATTACTATCATTGGTTTTGTCATCAACATATCTTATCAATTCAGACAGGATTTCACCGCATCTAGGTTCGCTTGTAAACTTCTGTTCGATGGCAACCGTTGAAAAAACACCCATAGTCGGAACATCAACTATTGGATAGAACTGCCCCCAACCCGTACCCGCACACAGCATGGGTTTGCATGGAAGCCCATTGATTAGCTTGAACGCATCCCTGGCTACAATGTTGTCACCAGCAAAGAATCTCATCAGCTCATCTGCATCCCAACTGCCAAAGTCACTGACCCAGCTTGTGGTTGTAAATCCATCCTGGAATCTGTTTCTGCAGAGTTTACCCACTCCAGCAGTTCTCAGTGGTATGTAATCCAGGTTATCCTGCGGAAAAAGGATGACATATTTATTATTCAGCTTGAAGAGATCAGCGTCTTTCATCAAAGCATTTGGCGCTACAACGACAGGCAGGTCTCCATTTATACCATCAATTTCTTTGATAACTTCAAATGAAAAACCGGCATGATTAAGCTCTTTTGAAAATGCATTATTTATGTCTAACAGTTGAAACTTGGGAGCAGAAAACTCATAGGGGTAAATATGCATCTCGTGTGTTTCTTTGTGTACAATTTCTCCATCTGATCGCATGTTCATCTTCAAAGGAAGGTTTTTTTGTGTGTTTACAGGTGGAGTTTTGGTGCTGATCTCAATCACCTTGCTCTCAGAAGGATTTATTATCCCTGACCATTTCCCACTGTCTTCTGCAAACTCCCATTTGAAATCGATACTTTTAGGTTTCTCTGACCAGTTCTGCAGATACACTGTTCTGTCTAGTGTTCTGTCAGCGAAGTGATAGTTGTCATGCTGTATGACAAAAAAGCGAGTGGGTTTGTACAATTCGCACGTTGCACTGGCTACCAACTCACCATCCTCAAGTGGATTCCAAGGGTTGAATGCGGATACTCCCTGCACTCGGAATGCTGATACGTAGTGGTCAAACAACTCTGTTTTAGCTTCCATCTTGTATCGATTAATATCTTCAAGTGAAACATCTCCGAGTACGACAGAGCTGGCATACATAGGCTCTGGTAACCAGAGAAACTCACCCATGTACATCGGTTTGTCTCGATTCCATGTATAGGGACCTGCAGGGAAACTACCACAGATGAACTCTTCATCAAAGAAGTATGCATCTTGAGGATATGTATGGTGAGTTGAAGGTTCATGACAATAGTGCAGGTTGTATATGTCAGCACAACCGTTTGGATCATCATCCCCTTCAAACATTATCAGTCTGTTGGACGTTTCTTTGACATACTCACCGAGTTGTTCCAATCGATCTGGCACTCCTTCGTAGACACCTCCTCCTGTCAGTAACAGCTCATTCTCAATTGATGCAATCACCCAGCTCGGATGGTTGTAGTCCCTGTAGATATGTTCATTCCAGGTATTTTTTAAGTTTGCCCAGAACAGATCAGAACCCAGATCATACCTGTCACCCATAGTCCATGCAGATGACTCATTGATAATGAGTAGACCTTTCTCATCTGCGACATCCAGGAATTCCTCGGGGAATGGATTTGCATGGAGTCTGAGTGCATTAGCATTCATTGACTTCACGCGTCCAATGAGACTCTGTGCATAATCCTTAGCATGAGATTCAACAGGCCAAATGTGCTTGGAGCAGGCTCGAAGATATATCTTTGTCCCATTCAGATAGAAATCAGACCCTCTTATCGAAAACTCTCTGAATCCAAATCTTTCAGTCAGCGAATCTATTAAAGTATTATTCTTTTTAATCCTAACAACAGCGTTATAGAGATTTGGCGACTCGGGACTCCACAATCTTGGATTGCCCCATGAAGAAGATAGTTCAGCTCTTCCTCCGTTTCTATCCACTTCAAACTCTGAGCTTGGCAATGATAATACTTTTCTTCCATCAAGTGTTTCAATGACTACTTCAGCAGTGAAAGCACCGTAACCCTCTTCAGGCACACTGACATCGGCAAACACACAGATCATATGGTTTGAAACACTGGTATCTATCCAGACCTTCTCAATGTGTGTCCGAGGTTTCCTGACTATCTCTGATGGTATCCACATACCAGCCATATGTGGAGCAGAACCAACTGGAAAGATTATGGATGCTTTTGGAAGTGTGTGCTTGTTAATTGGTGTTTTTATTTCTAAACCACTTCTCAAACATGCATTCACATCCTGAACTCCGAGAATAACCTTGTTTTTACCATGCATAAGGAGATCAGTCACGTTGAACTCAAAGGGAAGATATCCACCAAGATGAGTGCCAGCCGGTTTACCATTAACCCATAACCTTGCTTTGAAGTTAACGGCTGGGAACTTGAGAAACAGCAAATCCTCTCCATCCCATTCAATCTCCCCTTTGTAATACCCACAGTTGAATGGCTCATCGGCAGTTATCTGTTGAATAAACCAGTTATGAGGGAAGAGTAAAGGTTTCCAGCCATCCTCTGGAACATTATCCAACGTGAGTTTGTCAGCCCATGACGGAGCGAAAAACTCAAAAACGGGGTCATTGATGACTGTGATCTCCTCACCTTTACCAAAAGGTGGAACTATTTGAAGCAGTGTCAACAATACTACAAGCACAACCTTCATACTGCACCTCTTTGCTTATCGTTCATGTAAAATTGGCAGTTACAAGTCTGGAATGCTTATTCAGCAATATATTCTATAAATTCTTTGAATCTTTTTTTTGTATATCAAGCCAATCTAATAACGCCTCAACTACCTTTGGATCAAACGCTCTACCTGACTGTCTTTGTAGCCAGTTCACTTCTGTGTCAATTCGAAGCATATCAAGCGCATTTGTGAAGTAGTTTTCTGTTCTGTATGAGAGTGACTGGGCAAGATGAAGTATTCGAGAGAGTCTTGGTATTTGTTCACCTTTGAGACCTTTTGGATATCCAAGTCCATCCCACCTTTCGTGATGAGTAGCTACAATCTCTGCACAATCAGAAAGTTCCGGCTGATGCTCTAACAGCTCAGCTGTCCTAAGCGGGTGGTCATGAACATCTTTTAGTATGCCAGAATTAAGTGTGCTTGTCCCGTGTACCAGGTATCTCTGGAGTGTTTCGTAATCAAGGTAGATTAGGGAGACATCGATCAACTTCGCTGACAGCATGAGCGTTTTAATGTCCTCAGATGACAATTTCAATGCCTTACACAACTGGCTTAATACCAGATTCATATTGCTAAGTCTTCTTGACAGAACTGGATGCATTGAGTCAACAAGTCTTGAAACAGATATGAGGTGAGATGTGTATATATTCGATAGAGAATCCTCCGTTTTCATCCTGGCATAGGAGTCTGAGATAATGGTAATACATACATCACTCAGATTTCTTGATAAACTCGATTCGGCATTTTTTGGTGTTATCACCAATGAGGTGCCAAAGTGTATGTTGTCAAATACAACTGGTTTTGACGTTAACAGCCTCCCATCAGGTAGGCTGTTTATATAATCCTCTTGACTCTCAATAATCGAATAGACTTCTTCTTGAAAGACGTCAAAAACACTTTTCCCAATATTTCCTCTCTCAGAACAATCAATTATTTTCCATCCATCAGATAGAATAGCATTGACTGAGGTTCCCTTGGCTAGAGGAATATTTGATAGAATCGATCTTTTATTTATGCTCTCATTCAACAGATTAAATATGCTGTTGAATTCAGTAATGTTGGATGTTAGTAGTTTTGACAACTCATGATTGTTTCTATCCAAAGAGGATGACAGAATTGAGCTATCTGTGAGTATTCCGAGTTGAATCGATGAGTTTCTTAGTAGTATCTGTTCGTTAGATTTATATGGACTAATTTTCTTTGCATATGCAAAAACACCCTGCAAAACCTGCCTTTTTTTCCATGGTATGAACAAGAGATGTAAAGTACCATTATCATAATCTACACTCATGGACAGTTTATGCTCTACGCTCAATCTCCCCTCTATCTCTGGTATTTTTTCCCTGATTATATCTAATACCTTTTTCTCCACTTGTGGGGATGAGCTCCATGATGATAGTATTGATAGTTTCTCTCCTCTACCGATTGATGCCATTATCGCAGAAATGGAATCGGTAGCTCTGACAACATTAACCAAAGCATCCCGAAGTTTGGATTTCGATGTTACTCCCGAGAAAATCCTTTCATACCAGTTGTAGAATATATTCAGCTGTTCGTATGTACTAGCCAATTCCTCTAACAGAATTTCATCTTTATCCATGGATGCTACCACCTACATTCAATACAGAATTGATGACAGCGACTAAACCCGACGGAGAGAAGGGTTTGGTCATGAATTCAGAAGCCCCTAAACGCATCGCTTTTGTTTTGTCCTCCTCCTGCCCCCTGCAGGTAAGAACTATAACAGGTATTGTTTTCAGTTTGCCATTTTTCTCCATGTGTTCGAGTATCTCAAAACCAGACATAACCGGTAACATGAGATCAAGGATGATAATATCTGGGTTTTTACTATCTATTAATTCAAGAGCTTCCTCCCCCTCATGAGCAAGGAGCACCTCAAAACCAGAGTTCTCAAGCACATATCGGATCAACTTTGCGATTGCAAACTCATCCTCTATTACTAACACCTTTGTTGGTTCTGCATCATCAGTCATTGGCACCCTCCTTTTGAGTTGCTATAGGTACGATATCTGCCCATACCCATGGTCTGTGAGGGTGGCTGTTTAGAATATACTCATCTATAATCATAACCTCACCTGACATTTCATTATACAAAGGACTCCCTCCGGTATACATGGTGTCCTTGGGGTCAGCATATCTGTTTAGTTCATTTGATTCTATCCACTCTTCTAACTGAAGGGTTTCATTTGGAGACAGTTTTTTCAACCAATGTGAAGGGATGTTTAACCATGGCCTGTCTCGATTATTACTCCTAATAAAATCAAGTCTTTCATCATAGCTTTCAAATTTCATTGTGGAGTATTCATGAAGTTCTAGTAGGTCTACTCCTCTCGGATCAAGACCTTCCCATGCGATCCAAGCCTCAACCATTGGTGCTTCATCGGGTGTTATGGGTCCAACCGGAACTCCGCCAAAGACAGCCACTGAAACCAGAATAGATGCAATCAGGAAGACAGCACTCACAGCAACCGCACTAGGTACACTCATTTTACTCATGTTTAGCTCCGAACATATGACCTATATTATAATACACAGTCAGATGAAGTAAAGCGTTGTTGTCAATACGTTTGTTGAGAAATGTTAACATTTTTGCAATAAGTTCTATCAGCTAAAACTATCTTTCAATTGGTCTAGCATACTAAAAGTAGCAACTATACACAGATGAATTAGACTTACACCCAAAGTACAACAGTGATCAGCTACAGTATGAATCGCATACAGATAAAGGATTATCAATCAAAGAAGGTTTTAGGAATAATGAATCTATTCATAATAATAGTAATGCGTATGTTCTGAAATGAACCAACAAATATCATACCACATAGAAACACATCACCTAAAAAAACCGAAACCCCCCTGTGGCCTAGGAGGGGGGTTTCAAGTAACGGAAACAAAGGAGAGTTGCTTGATTGCTTACGCAACTGCCTACATTACACCCTATTCAATCTTTTTGTTCCCAATATTCACTCTGATACGGTTGTAGATAAACAAGCCAAGGAGCACGAGCAGGAATATGACAGCCGATATGACTATCATCATAATGAGGAAACCAATAAACCACACAGCACCATCCTGGATGTCATTCCAAAGACGATGAAGACCGCGTACAAATCTTGATGGCTCAGAGGTTGGCTCAATCTCAACATCTGGCTGGCTAATCGTCATGTGGATTCGGGACATCGATGTCATGGCTCTCAGATACTTCATCCTTCCCTCTATCTGATCGACTTCCTCTTGAACCTGCTGAATCTGATAGTAGATATCAATAGAATCATCGACATCCTTTGCCTTGCTGTAGAACTTATTCAACTCAGCAATAAGCATTTTCTTTGAGGAGAGTCTGCTTTCCAGGTCCACATACTCCTCTGTAACATCATCTTCTGATTCGCTTCTATCAATCACATCACCAAGTTGATAAATGGTTTCAATTACTGAATCGAAGTGTTCAGTTGGAACTGAAAGTGTGCAGGTTATGGTCTGATACCTTTTATCTTCGTAATCAGAAACATTTTCATTGTAATCTGAAACCCTACCACCTACAGACATTGCCTTCTGTTTAGCACTGGAGTATATCTCATAGGGATTCTCTCCCTTGATACGGATATTCGCATCCTTCTTTATCATCCTGTTCCACTCACCAGCACTGACAGAACCAATAGAGATAGGTGAACTTACATCACGGTGATAGCTGGAATCCGGCATTTCCGCCATGGCTAGGTCATCAACAGCACCCGCTGGACTTCCAGAGTTTGTAGTTGATTTTTGAGCTCTCTCCATATCGAATTCATCTTCAGTATCATAGGAATAGCTTTCACTTGGTGTCTCTTCATATCCCCAATCACCATCATAATCGTAGCTGTCACCACCACTACCCAGACTCGTCATCACAACAACAGATGCTACAAACGCTATCACAACTCCAACAACGATCACCCACTTCATATTCTTGTTTACTTTCATTCTTTCTAATTCCTTTCTATTACATTTTCTATCATACAGTTCTTCATTCTATTAGTTCCAAGAACCGAGAGGGGGCATTTCGAATCTGATGATTTACTTGTCTCAAACTACGTTCTTTTCTGATAACCCTGGGTATCGAGATACTCCAGGATGTCGTCTGTAGTCGGTGAATTAAAGACAGTGAAGTCTTCTCTGCCTGAAAGGAATGATAGTTGCCGTTTTGCGTATCGTCTTGTATCAGTTTTCATACGTTCAAGAGCGAAATCGATAGTGCATATACCGTGAAGATGGTCGAGTAGGGCAGGGTACCCATGCCCCATGACGTCTCTCACATATGGTTCAAGTCCGTCTTTGATGATCATTTCAATCTCTTCTAATAACCCATTTTCTATCATCTCATCGACTCTCAGATTTATCCTTCTGTAAAGGTCTTGCCTTGGTCGAGTAATGCCAACCTTGAGAAAATCAAATGGTAAAATAATCTTTTCTCTGAACACCTCTGAACGTGGTCTGCCCGTGATCGTAATGATTTCAAGAGATCGAATTATTCTTCTGCGGTCGGCAGGTGAAATCTTTTCTGCTGACTGCGGATCGAGTTTTTTAAGTTCTTCATAAAGACAATCTAGCCCATCGCTATCAGCTCTTTCCTCAAGGTTCTCTCTCAGCTTCAAGTCGGCAGGTGGTGTTGGAGAGAATCCATCAACCATGCTGGCTATCCACATATACGTCCCACCAGTTACGATGGGTAGTCGTTTCCTTTGAAGAATTTCTTGAATGACATCTTCTGCATCGGTAAGATACCTTGAAACATTGTACCTGTCTCTGACAGACACATGTCCTATCAGGTGATGGATGACTCCACTCATCTCCTCAGTGGTTGGTCTGGCTGTGCCTATCATCAACTCCTTATAAACCTGTTGTGAATCAACTGAAACTATATCTCCACCGACTGCTTTTGCTACCTCAACGGCAAGTTTTGTCTTTCCGCTTGCAGTCGGTCCAAAGATGATGAGTACGGTTTTATCTTTGTTCATTACACTTTATATTATATCTTAAGAAACTGTCTGACAAGAAGCGAATGGCAGTGATCCATGCCTTATTATTGTCTAACAACATCATAGATGAATTGGTTAGTGACCAAACCAGATATTGAGTAGTTTTGTTTTAATGTGATACAGCTTAGCCATATCTGAGTCTATTATAACTCTTTTCCCTTGACCATGTAGATGAGATTTGTAATATCCCCTATCTTATCATTGTACTTAAGATCTTTTGCTAATGAGAATAATGACTTTAGATCGTTATTTTTATTTCGCATACCTGATAGTTCAGTTTGCATCTCACCTCCATAAATATGTCATATTGTTTCAACTCCATAACAAATCGTAGTAAATATAACACGAATTTGTTGTTCAGAGTTGAATACTGTTTTGATAAAATGTCGATTTAGTGTATTGATGTCAAATGTCAGCACCTTCACAGATAAGTGGTTTGTGGTATAATGTTGCTGAATCGGGAAAGATAAGGTGACATATGAAAAAAGCCACAAAGATTGTATGCTTGATGATATTGATGATCTCATTAGTTATGACTCCTGTGATAGTTTCTTTTGCCAATACATCAAATCATTCCATGTTGATGGTTCTCCAGCCAAATGGAGGGGAGATGTGGGGTTCGGGTGAAACACACATCATTGCATGGGCATCTGGTGGATTAAACCCACAAGGACGCATATTCATTTATGTGGGAGATGAGGGTAACTGGAGTAAAATTGCCGGACCTATGCCCGTAACACTCAACGCATGGTCATGGAACATAAAAGACCCTGGATGCACCCACGCCAAGATAAAAGTCGTCTGTTATGTTGAATCAAATTGTCAGATAATGGATATTTCAAACGGGTACATAACCCTCACTGGCACAAAACCCACACTACAACCACCAACACTTATTACACCGTTGAACAACACGATTGAAGTCTCAACTAAACCAACGTTCACATGGGAAGCAAACACCATGTCATACTCATACAGATTACAGATTTCCAGATATGAAACCTTCACAGATATATATATGGACAGATGGATTATTGACGATACCTCATACAAACCCGAATACTCGCTACCAGACGATTCAAAGCTATACTGGAGAGTTGCGTCATACGACTCTAGTGGCAACCCCAGTTTGTGGTCGTATCCATGGTCATTTTCCACCGGCAGAGCAGATAATGCAGACTTCTTTATGGCAAACGGCAAGGTGACCACTGAAAATGGCTACCTGTTGGATGACGTATATATGGATTTCGTCTGTCAACACAACTCAAAACACCAACCTCAACCGGTATTAACTGATTACAGGGGATACTGGACACAGACAGGATTTGAATCAGGATACACATACAAGGTTATACCCAGCAAACCCGGCTACACTTTTGACCCACCTCAGATGTTCATCGAACAGTGGAACTCATCGGATATAAACTTCACTGCAAAATCGATACTCTCAGGATCGATAACGGTTGCTTGGCCCAACGGCATGGAAACCATCAAAGCTGGTGAAGAGAAGAAGATCCTATGGACATCCACCAACCTAAATCCAAAAGCGAAGATCTATATCAGCCTGATCAAGAGCATCGGACCGAGTGAACTCATTGCAGGACCAATTTCCAGCAACACCCGATCGTTTACATGGATTGTACCCAACTACGAAATACATATGGCAAAGATCAGGATTGAATGCAGAGAGGATGACAAGCTAACGGCAATAGATGAGAGTGACTGGTGGTTCAAGATCTCAAAAGAGCCCCAAATCCAACTCAGACCATCCCTCACATCACCCTTAAATGGTCAGCAGTGGGTGTCAACACATCCAACACTCTACTGGGAACCGATCACCAGTTACGACAACTATCAGGTACAACTCAGCGACAACCCATACTTCACCAACCTCATCATCGATCGCTACACAACCAACACCTGGGTCAACATCACCCCCAGTCTGAATTATGGCATGAAGTACTACTGGCGGGTCAAGGCTTTCAACAATGCAACCAACGACACAACAGAGTGGAGCTACTGGAATCACTTTACCACCGGATACGAGAGAGAAGAGGAAACCTGGCAGGCACAAGGTTGGGTGGAGGACGACAACGGCAACCCCGTCTATGGATGCATGATTTCATTCGTGTCATTGTCAGGAAACGCCTCTGTGCCAGCGGTTGCTGTCACAAATGATAAGGGGTTCTGGTCACAGACGGGCTTTGTATGCGGAGAGGAGTACAAGGTATATCCCGCCATTCAGGGTGTTTCATTCAGCCCCTCAAGCATGGTCATATCTGAGTCCGTATCCTCTAGTATTAACTTCACTGCTTTCGGTCTGGGTTCATCGGCTGACCTGATCGTCCGATCCCCTGAGGCTGGTTCATACAAGCGTGGCACAACCCAGTCCATCTCCTGGTCGGTCAACTCCATCCCTGAAGACGCAGTCTTCTATATCAGCCTCATGCACGACGGAAAGGTTACCCAGATTGACGGACCACTTCCTTCCTATGACCGTCACAAGGTGTGGACAGTGCCAGACATCATCACAAATGACGCAAGGATAAGGGTGCAGGCATGGCGAAACGCCCAGATCATAGCAGAGGCAAAGGGACCCACATTCTCAATAACAGGACCATAGAAACATGTCTTCAGAGCTGAAGCAAGCATACAGTATCTATATCAAGCAGATTGAGCTTGACCACCGTAAAGGGAATGACACGGAGATAACCCACCGTGACGCCTTTTCCGCGTATGTCAAAGCTGTGCTAACCGATGGTTACACTGTCTCTCAGGAAACAAAACAAGAGGATGGCAACAAACCGGACTATGAAATAGAGAGCAAATCAAGAACAGTTGGATTCATCGAAACCAAGAAGATAGACTATCCCCTTGACAGGCTCGAAGGTGACGATCAACTGCAGAGATACTTTGAAGCGGTTGGCAATGTGATAACCACAAACTACCTGGAGTTTAGATGGTATTCAAAGATTGAAAACACAGATGATTACGATGGCTCCAAACTGATACCAATCAGATCACTCAAGGTCGCCCACTGGGATGGTAAACGGATTGTAACCGATATAAAAGACCCACATCTGAAGCTGGCTGATTTCATTAGGGGGTTTACCTATGCAAAGGTGAGAACCGTCCGCAAGCCCGTTGAGCTTGCGCGGAGGATGTCATCGACAGCAAAGATGATTCGCGATTCAATGACGGAGGAATTGGCAGGAGAAACCAATGAAATTGATCCGCTTTCATCTCAACTGGAATCTTTCAGGGAAACGATTATTGCTGACCTGTCTCCACAGTTGTTTGCGGACATGTACGCTGAAACCATAAGCTATGGTCTCTTTTCGGCAAAGAACGCCGTTGGCTCAAAAGAGATAACCTGGCAGGGAGCATCCCATTCCATTCCCGCAACCAATCCCTTCCTCAAGAGACTCTTCAACGAACTCGTTCAGCAGTTGCCCCCTGCTGTTACCAGATACACGAATCTGCTTGTAAACCTGATGAACGCCATTGACCTGGAATCGGTTATGAAGGGGTTTGGCAAGGGTAGAGCGAAAGACCCCGTATTTCATTTCTACGAGACATTCCTTTCAGAATACAACCCTAGCCAGCGTGAGAGGCGCGGGGTGTACTACACCCCAAAACCAGTCGTGAG
Source organism: uncultured Caldisericales bacterium (assembly GCA_964613055.1). Lineage (GTDB taxonomy): Bacteria > Caldisericota > Caldisericia > JAAYUI01 > JAAYUI01 > JAXGMQ01. Next base: position 66,256 of record CAZTGD010000006.1, read on the forward strand.
GTTCATTGTCCGCTCAGTCGACCATATCCTCAGAACCACCTTTGGTTTAAACGGAGGATTGGCAAACGCTGAAGAACAAGACGATGGCGTCAAGAGACTCACCATCCTCGACCCAGCCACAGGCACTGGCACCTTTCTCCATGAGGTATTAAACCAGATATTTGAAGAGATTGGTGTCGCCCAGGCCGGTGGATTCGACAGGAATGACAAAGGGGTAAACGAGGATATCATCCCCAGGCTCTATGGTTTTGAGCTGATGATCGCTCCATACACCATAGCCCACCTGAAGCTGGGTATGTTGCTTGCAGAGAATGGCTACCAGGGCAGTCAGAGGCTGAATGTGTATCTGACCAACGCGCTGGAGGAGGCGCACAGGTTTGATGATGACAGCACAAAAGGGCTCTTTGGATTCACAAAGACAATCATGGCGGAGTCAGAAGGCGCATCGAAAGCCAAGAGTGAACTGCCCGTGATGGTGGTGCTTGGCAATCCGCCATACTCCGGTCATTCCGCAAACGATATCGAGTGGATGGATGAGCTGATGAGAGGCAAGTGCTACACTGGCAACCCCAAAGAAAAGCTGTCACAAAGACCTCATGAAAAAACGCACAACTACTTTGAGGTGGACGGCAAGGGTCTTGGTGAGAGGAATCCCAAGTGGCTCAACGATGACTATGTCAAGTTCATCCGCTGGGGTCAGTGGCGCATAGAGCAGACGGGCGCTGGTGTGCTGGCGTTCATAACAAACCACGGCTATCTTGACAACCCAACCTTCCGAGGCATGAGGCAGTCACTGCTTGAAGCGTTTGACGAGATTTACATCACCGACCTGCACGGCAACGCCAAGAAGAAGGAGGTCACACCAAGTGGTGGCAAGGATGAGAACGTGTTTGACATCCAGCAGGGCGTTGCCATAGGAATATTTGTGAAGCACCCCAAACCCCCCTGCCCTGCACAGGATAATAACCCCCTTTTCAAGGGGGTCGAATACGACAAAGTCGGATTCGGGGGGTTTAACAAACACTCAAAATACCTAAACAAATCCTTCACCAACGAGAGGATAAAGCAATACAACCTCATATCCAACGGCACACACCTGCCATACGCAGATGATCTAAAAGACAAAGCCAGAGAACTGAGAAAGAGCCAAACACCAGCAGAGAAGAAACTGTGGTATGAATACCTAAGCAGACTCGACCTTCGCTTCAAGCGTCAGCACCCGATAGACAACTACATAGTAGACTTTTACTGCACGAAACTCGGTTTGGTGATTGAGATTGATGGTTCATTGCACAACGAAGACCTACAGCATGATAAAGACAAAAAGCGTACTGCGATACTGGAGAAATATGGTCTGACCGTGATTCGTTTTTCCAACGATCAGGTTTTAAAGGAGTTTAAGGGTGTCTGTCAGGTTGTAGATTCGTATATAAGCAAAGATAAACCCCCCTACCCTGCTGTGCAGGGCATCCCCCCTCGAAGAGGGGGGTGTAAGTATGCTACGGTGTATCATCATGACCTGTGGGGGGTGCGTGAGATACGGGTCAATTCAAAAAAAGAGAACGATAAAACAGAGCTGGTGGGTGGCAAGTATCACTGGCTGGATACACACAGTGTGGGTGAAGGTGTCGACTGGAAGGTGCTGAACCCGCAACAACCCTTCTATCTGTTCAGCCCCTTTGACAACGAGCTTGCCCATGAGTATGAGTGTGGCGTGAAGATTACCGATCTGTTTCCCACCAACTCGGTTGGGATAGTGACAGCAAGGGATAAGTTCGTTATTGATTTCGAAAGAAACAATCTGGTTCAGAGATTAAATGAGTTCTGCTCAAAAGAGATATCCGATGATACAGCAAAAAGGAATTTTCTATCGAATCGAGACAAACTAGATGTTTCTAAAGCCCGAAACGAGGTTAGAAAAGTAAATATTGAAAATTATGTTGATGACATCTTATACCGACCTTTTGACACGAGACCAATCATTTATTTGCCAGCTTTGATTGAGAGAAGCAGGGATGATGTCATGAAACACATGCTGGCGGGGGATAATGTTGGTTTGATAACCACAAGACAAGTTGCTGTAAGTATTTTCAATCATTCACTTATCACCAATAGCATTATTGACAATCGTCTAACAAGAAGCAATAAAGGCATCTGTTACCTTTTCCCGCTGTACTTGTATCCACACGGCGACTCACTGGATGTTAAGTCAACCTCCTGGCGGGAGGGTGAAAACGGACGCATACCAAACCTGAACAGGAAGCTGATTGAGGGCATCGCTAAACGTTTGGGTGTGATTTTTATTTCGGAGGGCAAGGGCAACATCATTCAAACCCCCCTGCCCTGCACAGCAGGGCGTCCCCCCTCGAAGAGGGGGGGCAAAGGACCCCCTTTTGAAGGGGGTCGAATCCGCTTCTGGCGGATTCGGGGGGTTGACAATCGGTCCAGAGGACATCCTCAGCTACATCTACGTCATCCTCCACAGCCCAACCTACCGCACCCGTTACGCACCATTCCTGAAGATGGACTTCCCCCGTGTGCCCTTCACCTCCAACCTGGAGCTGTTTGCCAAACTCTCAGCCATCGGCTCAAGACTTATCAGCCTGCATCTGCTTGAGGACGACGTGCTGAAATCCGACAGATCGGTCAGCTTCACAGGAGACGGCGACCACGTGGTGGGCAGAATCAGACATGAAAACAACCGCGTCTACATCAACAAAGACGAATACTTTGAGGGTGTGCCGGCGGACGTCTACAGATTCATGGTCGGCGGGTACCAGGTCGCAAACAAATGGCTGAAGGACAGAAAGAAAAGGGAGCTTGTAAGGGAGGAGAGGACTCGATACTGCAGGATAATCACCTCGCTTAAAATGACCTTAAAGGCGATGGATGATATCGATGAGATTATTGATTCCGCAGGCGGATTCCCTCTTAAAACCTGACTGGGCAGAAAAACACCAAACTGAAAGGGGACGACCTTAGCCGGTCGCCCCTTTTCGATAAAAATGCACTAGAGATATGCTAAGTTAAGTGGATTACGGGTTGATGCAGGTTCCGCTTCCGTCTCCAGGTCCTCTGCTACCTTTACTTCCACCTTTGCCACCACTGCCATCCTTTGGCGGTTCAGGTCTGTCGTTTCCACGCTTGCCACCTGATCCACCACCTTGTCCACCACCAGCAGGTGTATCATTGATGGAGCCTTCGTCTGCAATGTAGGTGCCGTTATCCTGCGCTTGGGCGGTCGGGAATCTCGCCACATCTCCGACCTCAAGGTCTGTGATACCGATTGTCTGACCATCCTCTGTCAGTTTAACATCCGTTGTAAGGACAACGGTCATATCGCCACCACTGCGGTTGAAGAGCTTGACAGTGCGAGAGGCTACATCGATTTCAGTTATCCTTCCACCGATTCGCAGACAAGAACCATCTGATGGACAGTTTGTGCTGTCAATAACAAGCTCCACTCCAGTCAGTTCACCATCTGCGTCTTCATCAACAGTACCTGAGATTCTGGAAGGTATGACTATGTCTGAAATCGAGCCTTCTGCTCCACCGATTGTAAGCTGGGTGTCATCATCCACCTGAATGGTGAATTCCCCACGCTGACCATTCCAGGCAACGATCTCGCCTGCACTGACGTCAACACTTTCCACCCGTCCCCATATATCAAGCTGTGCCGCTGAGACAATGCCTGCTGTGAGGGCTAGTGTGCCTATGAGAGCGATTGCTACCACCATTTTCATGTTCTTCATTTCCAAATCCTCCTTTTTAGGATTATGTCTACTATTACGCATAGTAACTAGTATTTGTTATCAGGTGTATTTAACAAAACGATTCAGAACTTGACAAAACCCTATTACTCCTGAACAATCATGATATGAGAAAGTTTGCAATCCTCATCATTTTGATTTGTCTTTGTGTTATTTCGGGTTGTGGCAGTGATGGAAACAAAGCGGATGAAGTCTGTCACTATGAAAGTGGCAACATGCCCATCCCAGAGGGGATTGAGATTGAAACCGATTCGATGGGGAGAAGAAGATGGAAACATGGCGACCATTACCACTACATTGATGGCATTGATCCATTTGAAGGTGACCTCAAACTGGATGAGGCTGAATCAGTTGTTGCTTATTGCAAACACCACAATATACCCACTCAGTGTGTTACCCGACAGCTCAACATCGATGAAAATCTGCTTGAGTTGGAGGCTGATGAGTTGGCTCGAATACTGGGTTGCGATGTGTTTGACATAGAACAGACACTGAATATGTGTAAAGAGTAACAAATTGATTCTTGATATTGGGAACACAATTGAATAGCTTTTAGCTATGAAGGTACACTTTCACGACAAACCAGACACGCCAGAGCTGAAGACTTTGAAAGAGGCTTTAAATGAAGGCATTAAACTGACTTTTGGTCCTGATATCCCTCAACCTGCTGAATACGATATACTGGTACACGGCACCCCAACCGAAGAGCAGATTGAGGCTTCCCCAAATCTGAAGGCTTTGATTATTCCATACGCTGGACTGTCCAGACGGACTCGAAGGATAATGTTGGGATACCCTGACATCGCTGTTTACAACATACACCACAACGCCTCAGCATCCGCTGAGATGGCTTTGGCTTTGCTTTTCTCTGCGACAAAGAACATAGTGCCATTCGATTCGAGATTGAGAAAGGGTGATTGGACACCAAGGTATGATGATAGATGTTCTATACTTCTTGAGGGAAAAAATGCACTGATTCTCGGTTTTGGATCTATTGGCAAAAACGTAACAAGGGTTCTGTCAGCAATCGGGATGAAAGTTACAGCGATCAATCGCAACGGTAAAAAGGATATAAATGGAGAGATAGATGTTTTCCCGGTATCACAACTGCATGAACATCTCCCATCAGCTAATGTTCTAATGGTAACAATCCCCTACAGCCCTGAGACTGAGGACATGATAAACTCAACAGAACTGTCTCTTATGCCAAGGGATTCACTGCTTGTAAACGTCAGCAGGGGTCCGGTTGTTAATGAGAAAGCGCTCTACCAAGCTCTTAAAACTCGACATCTATTTGGAGTCGGACTTGACGTTTGGTACAACTATCCAAAATCAAAGGATTTGATTCAGAATACTTACCCATCCGATTTCCCATTTCATGAGCTGGACAACGTGGTGATGAGTCCCCACCGGGCAGGCAGGGTCTTTGAGAAGGAGCATCACAGAATGAGCCATGTGGTTGAGGTGATAAATAATCTGGCTATGGGTTTGGAACCAAGAACTCGTGTTGATTTGGAACGCGGATACTGACCGTCAATCACCACTATGTGGTTCTACGATTATTGACACATCTTCCAACTCTTTCATTTCATCCAACAACTTTATTTTAGCAGAAATAGCCAACCGGTCAGCGGATTCAACAGAAACCTTCGAATCTATCTCTATCTTCATGTCTGCAATCAATGAAGAGCCGATATAACGCGTTCTGATGTTATTTATTCTCCTGATTCCAGACACTGAAAGAGTTATTGACTCAATATTATTAATTATCTTCTTGTCTGCCCCCGTATCAACGAGTTGTGTGAATGCGGGTTTGATGATGTCGTAGCAGGTCTTGAATATAAACACCGATACAAGCAGAACACCCACAGAGTCAATCCACCACAGGTTTGGGAAAACAGAGGAGAGATAGATTGCACCAGCGACCGGAATGGAGCTTATGGAATCTGTTCGATGATGCCATGCATTCGCCTTTAATGCCATAGAATCAGTCTGTTTGGATACCCTTATCGTGTAATGAAAAAGCAACTCCTTTAACACAATCGAAGTTAAAGCGACCCAGAAAACCCAGAAATGAACAGGAGTATGCTGGTCTGCAAACAGGTTGCACATCGCATCAGCAGACAGTTGAATGGCTGTGAATCCGAGTATTATCCCTATCCCAAATGATATCGCAGTCTCTATCCTTCCATGTCCATAGGCATGGTTTTCATCCGGTGGGTTGTGCCAGAATCTTGATCCTATGAGTACGGCTATATCTGTTGTGACATCTGTTGCTGAGTGAACACCGTCTGCAACAAGCGCAGAACTGCCGCCAAATATTCCAGCAAGAATTTTAAAGACAAACAATGCCAAATTAGCTATCAATCCGACTAGGATGTTTATCTTTTCACTCTTTTGTTTATTGATCACAGCTGTTTTCTTTCAATTCGATCCAGTAGAAACATATGCTATAAAATTATAGAAACCATGACTCTCTGTACTAGTAAATGTACGTTTATAAATACTAAATATTTTTTGTTCTTCACCAAATAAGATATTTCAATATATGTATTCTTGTCCTTAATAACTATTGTATAGTGTATTTATCTCACCTTAGTTATAAATCATTTTATTCGAAAAGTTGTATTATGGGTATCAGTTATATCATTTTACTGACAGACTAGGCGCGACTATTATTCACACCTAGTCTGTATCTTTAAAAATTTATTTAAGATTATTTAGCCAACACCACATGGACATGATATTTGTATCATCTCAGTTGGTACTAAACCTTTACTGTGATCTGTTGGATCAACCCAATCACCCCATATTCTGTAACAGGTTTGCGCTTTAACTTCTGATGGATTTGGTGTATTGCTACCAGTAAGATCCAACCACCAGTTATCAATTATCTCACCTGTTTCTTCATTGATTGATTCAACCGCGGCAGAATTTCCATCTCTGCTCAGAAACTTAATTGTTGAACACCATGCTCCTGTTTCTGCATTATTCCCTCCGCCACAGCAATCCTTGGGTCTAAGCTCTGTTACATCAAACTCTGACCAGGGTG
>CAZTGD010000007.1:0-66321 GCA_964613055.1 uncultured Caldisericales bacterium
AGATCAGCATCATACAAGCACCCCAAACCCACGATTGAACCACCAGAAGCCACAAAATCACTCAATGCACTGATAGTATTCGATGTGTAGGGATTAACACAGTTAGGGTCAGGGAGTATAACTGAATCTGCACCTAGCTCTATTAGATCAGGTAGAGGATAACCAAACATAACAGCCCAATAAGAATCTGAACCCACAAAGGAGAGTTCAGTAGGGATATTATCAAATTCCTCTGCTTTCTCATTGAATTCTTCTTGAGCAAATTCCTCTTGTGCTTTTGTACTTGGATAGAAATAGGAAACAAGACACGCAGCTTTGCAGGTTTGACCCTCTGTGACAGTAAGATTTCTCATGTATTCATTATCATCCGGGTACTGATCTTCTTGACTAAAATGTGTTTTTACACTTATATTATGTTTCCCTATACCAACTGAATCTGCCTTAAAATACACATGTTCACTAAATCCAGATTCCAGCTCATCAATCAATCTTGTTTTTATCTTTCTCCCGTCTAAGTAGAAATCTACTTTAATATCTTCAGCTGTTTTAAGCCCGTCATTTATTACACTGAAAATGAAATGCTGTCTTGGTTTTGGTTCTGTAATAAAGAACTCTCTATGTGTATCAACAGAAAGATCATTGTTTGCGGCAGAGATGTAATAAATCCAAACTTCAGAATAATTGGGTAATTCAAGTCTTATTTGCCAATAAGACTTATCTTCATGGTTAATATCAATCTCAAATAAACGGTTATCGCTGGGATCAATTCTCTGCCATTCTGAAACCACTTTCACTTCGTAATCAAGGTTGATTATTGAATATTTCATCGAAGACTGATCCGAGGTTACTTCGAGCTTATTTTCTTTAATTATCGATAATACTGGTACTTCACCCATACTATAACCCATAGCTCTCATCTTGGCATCAACCATTTCAACTTCTGGGATCCTATGGGGAGAACCACCTGGTGTTTCAGGAATTCGTATCGTTGGGTCACCAAAAAACACAAATGCCATCAACGTCTTTGAACCTGTATTGAAAAAGCTGTATCCACCACCATCTACTCCAATGTATTTCTTGTATGCCTGAACAGCCATATCGCCTAGTGTTGGTGACCAGTTATGGTATGCATTCATAACCTCTTGGAGGATTCTGTCAGTTTGCTCAAAAGGTAGTATCTTTACAACACCGCCCTCTATAGTCCAATTAACTCCTGCATAGTTAAGCCTTGAACCTCCGTAATATGCAATGGGTCCCCCGGGTGATGCTATACATGCTTGTCCAAAAGACATACCTTTGCCACCTTCATATTCATCCAAATCATAGTCTACAACTGTGGAATCATACATACCATTTGTGCATGCAGGTGTCAGTAGTATAGGTAATTTATCCCTCTCTGACATTGCCAGGATATCCTCAGTTGTTACCATTCCCGGTTCTGTTGCTAAAGCCTCACCTGAACCATGATTTATGCTGTAAACAAAACCCACTTCATCACCAATAGCTTCCACAACATCTTCTGATGAAAATCGTTCCCTAGTCTTGTAGTACTTTTCTACTTCGAATCCATCAAGCATTCCAATGTCTATGAGTGCTTGACATTCAATTTCACCTTCAAATCCTCCACTGAATGGATCTCCTCCAGCGAGATTAATACTATGAAACCAATCATCATCTTCTAGAGCTTTTCTATATCTTGATATTTTTTGTACGACAATATCAGCTTCTTCAACATTTCTTACTGGAAGCCTTCCTAAAGCTATGTTTGGTATGGTGTCAAGATCTGGTGAAGCATAGAAAAGATCTGTGGGTACATACTGATCATATTCATAGTATGACATTGTATTGAGGTAGTAAAACGACGGTGGTACCAACTCGCCATCACCCATGATTGTCACATATGATACATCATCTATCTTAGATTCGAGGTAACTGCGGATACTTCTCGCAAGGTCATAGTCATACAACTCCAAATCATTCTTCTGGGATTTAGAGAATTCTGTAAAGTTAGTCAGATCCTCTGGTTCTTCTTCCTGTGGAGTATAGTCAGACTCAATCTCATCTACTGTTATCACGTTTACTTCATAACCGTCATTCCTCTGTATTACAGCTAATGATTCTGCGGGTGATCTAAGAACATGAGGGCAAATAATTATTGCTTTATCAATTTCGCTTTCTTCATTTACAGACGACAAAGAATACTGTTTGTTTATGGAATAGGTCACATCAAGCTCGATATTCGTGATTACGATCATCTCATCACTGTCAAAATCTAGTAACACTGGAGCAACCAATAGCGTTAACCAATAGCCATCCGATCCTAATTCGATCTTGTAATCACCAATACTGTCTGGATATATACCTGTTAATAATTCAGGTTTGAAATGTTTTTTCTCATTATTCCAGGTATTTGGGTAGTACATTTGAAGATTTGGAATTGGATGCCTATCCCACTGTGTTGACCTTATTGAGACAGCTAGTGGATGCTTGTCACCCATATGCATACGCTTTGATATGAGCGGTACCTGAGGCATACCTATATCCTGTGATAATGACATATCCTCATAGAATAGTCTACCCTTTGCATTGATTAATTCGTCTACGTTCAGGTTGAATTTTAGTGGAATGGAATTACCACTCGCACTTGTCAGCTTAAATCCACCAGCAGATATTGGCAAATCTGCAATAGATAATGCTTCAGCTGGTTGCGAAACAGGAAAACAAGTAAGTATAAGCATACTCACTACAGCAATCATCGTGAACCTCTTCATAGCACTCCTCCTTAAGTTCGCTATTCCTGAATATAAACTAATCTTATTGATTTATCGTTATGGTTCCAGTAACTCTCACACTCTAGCATGTCTGTAAAGAATGATAAAGGAACAAAAGTAGTTCCAGATTTTATTTCAGGTGGGGGATTGATCGTACCAAATGTTGATTCTCCGGAAAAATCGAGTATTACATTCTCCGAATTGACTTCAATCGATATCCAAATATCTTTCTTTGGAAAAGTAACATCAATGAATCCATTGTAATAATCGACACTGCCACCAAAAGCTTCGCTTATGAACCTCAAAGGTATCATCGTCTTTCCATTGTTGATATATGGAGCCACACCCAAATCAACCTCTCCATCATCTATCCTAGCGGTTCTGTTGCCTATCTGAATTATTATATCTATCTGACTGACCTCTGATCTAGGTACCCTTAACTCACATGGTATTGATACTCTGCCAGCATTTGTTTCGAGAAGAAGATTTTCTCTATATCTCATGTTTGATATGAAGTGAAGTGTCTTTGCTTTTATTTTAAGAACAACGTCATCACCTTTGAATCTCTTCGAACTTACAGTTATCCAATCCGGTACAATAGAGAAAGTCCCTTCGAGTGTGCCCCCACCAATGTTTTTGATCACAATGTCAAGTTCCATCTCGCTGTCCGCCGGTACATCACCAAAATTGACCACCTTTGGTAGAATCTTTACCTGTGGTGGCGACATTAGAACCGACTTGGTGTATCGAGCCAACCTCATACCAGCTTCATCCAAAACATATAACCAGTCACCAAATTGAGATATGGAAACGGGATGGGTAAAACTGTCAAGATTATCCAAGTAGTTTATTGTTGACTCTTCTTTTATACCTGCAGTAAATGGTCCTCCCGAAGATCCAAATGATTCCATAATCCCATTTATCTGACTGACCAAGAACATACCTTGATCTGTAACTACAACTACTCTTTGCGGAGACAGCAACATCACATCATTTATCTTGGTATCAATTTCCTTTGTCCAAGAGAACTCACCAAGTCTCGTTAGAATAGATAAAGTAGTTTCATTGTAAGCGACTGCTATGTAATCATTTTCATAGTCTATTGCAATGGGTGAATCGAAGAAGGACTCATCTCCAACAATTTTCCTTTCTTTTACAGATCCCGAGTAGGAGTCTATACAACCAGTGCTAGTCAAGACAAAGAGATCTTCCTGATCAGAATAAACACAGTCCACCGCTGTCGCATCATCCATTGAGTATAATTCTCCACCCTCTCTAGTGAGAATATCTACCTTTCCACTATCACCATTCAGAACTGATATAAGGTTTGTTGAAACATCAATCCTTCCAGGATTTTCTGCTGGAATGGAAAAAAGGCTTTGTCCCAATTGATTGACAACTCTAATCTTACTATTGATTCTGTCAGATACGTACACACGACCATTCTCGTCAACAGCGTGGCAAGAAGGCAAATAAAAAGAATTCGGATTATAATCAATGAGTGTCTCAACATCACCGTTGGAGGTATCAACACTCACCATCTCATGTGTCTCTCTTGAACACAGAGTAAGAATGTCATTCTTTAGCAACATAGATGGATAGATTCCACCAGGTTTCTTTGGAGATATATTCCAATTTGGTCGAGTATCTCCACCGATACCGAAGGTATATACCATGTTGCTGGATAGAACATAAATGCGTCTTGAACCATCAGTGACCATAGATAAAGGGTTGTCAAATGAACCAAAATCATCTACTACATCAAAATACGAAGATAGAATTAGTCCTTTCCCCAATCCTTTGTCCAGGATGATGTATCTGTGACTACTCGTAACAAAGCATTGCAATGGTTGATCCAATTCATGCTCTATCACCTTATAAGGTTTTAAATCATTTTCTGTAATAATCACCTTACCCAATGAAGGATCTGATATGTATATTCTATTTCTGCTGTCAGTCGACAAACCCATTGGCCGGATTAATTCATCTTCACCAATCTGTGTAATCGTTTCCTTTAGTCTTCCCTTTTGGTCAAAAACATGCAAACAACCAACATCTGACACAATAATTCTGCCTTTGCTATATAAAATATGTGCCGGCTCATCAAGATTTGAGTCTCCATATCCCCCAAATCTAAATCGATACTTAAGATCAGAAGTCAGAGAGAGGATTTCGTTTGTCCCCTCGTTAATTATAAAAAGGTTTCCATTAGAATCAGTCGATATTGCACTTGGAAGAATGAGATCATCAGAATAAGGTCCCCCTATCACCAAGGATGATTCCTTCTCTTGAGCACTAACTGGAGGTGCTAGTAACAGAAGAATGATAATTATTATGGATATCAATTTTCTGATAGTTATTTCAACTCCAATTTTATAACTAGGTTAGCCGTTTCTCCTGCCCTGATTACAACATCTCTCTTATATGACTTATAAAGCCTGCCACCACTCGCTGTAACAGTATGACTACCAGGGGTTAAACCAGAAATTGTCAACGGAGAATTTCCAGCTGGTTTTCCGTCAATCATGATTGCAATCCCATCAACATTAGATGATATCTGTAATGAGCCAGTTTTTGGAGGGGGTGGTGTTTCTTCACCACTATCGGAACCTGAACCTGAACTGCTACCGGAAGAGCTACCATTTGAATTTTCACCATTATTTGATTCTCTATTATTTGGTGTTGGAGGTATTACCTCAATATCCGGTTCTGGTTCTATGTATTCGAATTTCACATCTATAGTAACCTTCTGACCATTTACCGGTTCCAACACAACTAGACCGCTAAATTGACCTGTAAATAGCTTTGTAGAATCAACAGATATCGGAAAATCAATTGTCTCTCCAGCAGGTATTGATAAATCAGATCCCTCCATCATAAAAATGTTACCACTCAAAGTTCTTTTTATCACCAATGTAGATTGACCAACATTCGATACTGATATTATCTTTGGCGACGGGGTTTCTTCAACTGTACCCCAATCTATGTTTCTTGTTAGAACTTTCATTTCTCCAGGTTTTTTAAGCATTATTTTTTCTAGTACTACATCTTTTCCCGATTCCAACTTAAGTTCGACTTCCTCTTGAATGTAACCATCAAGACTCACTCTAATTTCATACTTGCCAGGTGATAGATCAGTAATTGTGAGATCTCCATCAGCAATTCCCTCAGTCACTACTGTATCACTATCAAGTGTTTTATACTCAATATCATTGGGACCTTTGATCTCTATCAATGCTCCATCAGGCTCAGTATCTACTATAACATCCGCAGGTTTGGGTGCGAAGAACGCAAAATAGCTGTAAACACCACCTCCAATAATCAAAACCAGGAATACAATCAGTAAAGTCATTTTAATTTTCCTGGCTCGTTTTGGATTTGACCGCGGGACTTTGCGCTTTTTTATTCTAGAATTCTTCGGAATCTTTATGTTTTCCATGACAGCATCCAAAGTAGTGATAAGTTCCTTTGGAGTTTGGAATCGCTCGTCTAGATCCTTCGTCATTAACCGCTCAATTATATCAACCAAATCCTTTGGCAGGTCCTTTCGGAGGTTAGTAAGTGGGAATGGTTCCTTGTTGATGTGCATGTTAAGCACACCCCACGGTGTATCAGATTCAAACGGAACCTCACCTACCAACGCTTCATAGAAAACAACACCTAGTGAGTACAAATCAGACCGTTTATCAACCTTTTCACCCTGCGCCTGTTCAGGTGACATGTATTCGGGCGTTCCAACAAAACTCCCTGCACTAGTCATGGTTGCAAAATCCTTCGATTTTGCAATGCCAAAGTCCATTATCTTTACCTGGCCAGAGGCCGTTACCATGATATTTTGGCTCTTGATATCTCTGTGTGCGACAAGACCTCTTGAGTAGGCATGATCAAGTGCTCTGGCAACCTGTGTCACATAAGATGCTGCTTCTTGTATCGCAAGTGGACCTTTCTGTTCAATGATAGAGGATAGAGTCTTGCCTTCGACGTACTCCATAACCATGTAATAGACATCATCTTCTCTACCAAAATCCCTTATCCTGCAGATATTTGGATGGTCAAGTTTGGTTGCGGATTTCGCTTCACGCTCAAATCTTTCAATATAATCCTCACCCTCAGTAAATTGTTCCCTAAGAATCTTTAGCGCGACTATTTCACCTGAATCAAGGTCTCTGGCAAGAAACACCTCTGCCATACCACCACTTCCAACCTTGTCATAGACCTTGTACCTACTAGATATTGTTCTTCCTATCACTTCTTATAAAACCTCATTTTTTTCTGCATCAATTGTGTACTTCTTTCTTGAATTGGTCAATTATATCTACGAGTTGTGTTATGTCGTCTTTTAACGAACGTAATTCATCAGATACATCTAGTCCACCCAACGATTTCCCTAGAGTTTTTTTAAGATTTGTTTCCATAGATGTAGCTGAATTTACTAGATCATAGAAGTGTCGTTTACTACTGCTTTTCCCTATCTTAATTAGATTTTTTAACGCTTTATTTTCCTCAATTAACGAGTCATACTGAGAATTCTTCTGGTATAGTTCAGCAAAAGAGATTGCAGTAGCGGCATGAGAGCATAGAGCCTTGAAAAATTCAGCATTCTTTTTTGAAAAATAGAATGTAGGAATTTGACTGTCCACATACACTATACCGATAATTTTTTCGCCCATTTTCAATGGAGCCGCCATAATCGATCTGAGACTCAGCCCGACTATTGAATCCTTTGACTTGAATTTCATATCTGATTCCGTGTCAGCGACCGAAACCAATTCACCTTTTGATATAACATCATCGGTCACAGAAGAGGAGAATGCGAATCTATCCGGAGAAAGGTTCTCTTTTTCTTTGTTCCTGCCAAACCTAAAATCCAGACTGCCTGATTTGGTGATGAGCATAATAAAACCGCGCTCTGCACCTGACACTTTTAAAGCCATATCGACAATCATTGGTAGAAGTTCGTTTAGGTTAGTCACTTGAACCAACGCCCTTGATATTTCAAGCAACATCCTCAGATTTCTGTAATCCTCTCCATATTTGCCTAGCTCCTTGTCAATATGGAATTCAGCGCGTCTTATCCTTTTCAGTTCTTTATCTCCACCTTCTTCGTCAAAAAACATACCCGCTTCTGAAAGTTTTGAAGAAGCTCTGAAGAAATCTTCCTGTTTTATGAATAACTCAGCAAGGTCTATCTTGATCGAGTTTACCAACCATTTACTCTTCTTTTTTTCAAGTATCTTTAGCGCCTTTAGGTAATATTCCTCAGCTTTGTCATACTTCCCCATCTTAGCATAAATAGTAGCATTCAATCTATAAGACTTGGCATGAAGGGTTTCATTCTTCGTTGAAGATGCAAGTTGCTCAAGGGAGTTAGCGTGTAATCTAGCATTCTCTAGATTATCTTTAATAAGTGATATTCTACCCAAATTCTCTTCAACCTGGGCAACATATTCCTCTTCACCCATCTCACCCAGAAGCTTGCTAGCCCTATCAAGAAGAACTTGAGCCTGGTCAATCGAGTTGTTCTCCAGATGCCGAGTCCCAATTAGAATCATTGATTTAGCTAGTGTATGATTATCATTTATCTCCTCAGCCATATACCTAGCTCGTTCAATAACTTCCCTTGACCGATCTGCGTTCCCTCGTCTTTCAAGCATAATTCCATATTCGAGTAATGCTCTTGCTAAAGGTTTTTTTAATTTTAATTTCGATTCCACTGAAACCAATTTCGATAGATGCTTCAGTGCTGATACAGTATCTTCGTTCTCGATATAGAATCGTGATGAAAGCCAGTAGAATTGAGACTTGAGATGCAAGTCCCAACTACTTGATACCATACCCTCTGTTCTACGAATAGTTCTTGAAGTCTGAGTTTTTCTACCCATCATCTGTGTCAGCTTAATAATCCATATTGAAATTCTCAACTTGTCAGACGCATATTCCATGCCCTTAGCAACTGACAGCGCTTCATTTGCCAGTTCCATTGAACCATCGAAGTCTGCCATGGCAGCTGAAAGTCTGCTTGCTGTTAAATAACAAGCTATTCTATCAGGAGTGTGTTGAGTGGACGCTATGCAATTTTTCGCGTATTCAAGAGTCTTTTTAGGATCACTTTTCTGCATATAGTCAAGATAATGCTCAAACAACAATCTCCGTAGGTTTGGATCATGTATACTTTCCATCTGTCTGACAGACCTATCGAGATGAATCTCCTCATCCAATCCGTCGACCTTTTTGGCAATAATAGCTAACAGAGCCTCCTCGGATGGGTTCATCTCTTTTATTCTTGGGAGGTATTTCTGTACAGATTGATAGTCACCCTGTCTGTATAGTGTGTGGACCAACTTTATTCTACAATCATTCGAGTATGAACGATTCTCTTCTGGGATCATCTGAAGAAGCTTAATTAGAAAGAACTTACGTTCGTCGTATGCCAATCTTCTCTCACAAGCGGACTGCGCTCTGATAGTGTGAACAAATGCCGGTTCGGGTTTATTTCCCTTTGTTGCCAAAAGAGCCAATTGAATATCAGGTTCTGGCATGCATTTCCTGGCTTCATCATCATCAAGAGCAGATACAATCTGATCGTATATTCTCCTGCGCTCCTCTGTTGGTATCATTGATATTATTGAATCAACAAACGACTTGTGGGAAATGAAGAAATAGAAGCCACCCGCCTCGATACGCTTTCTTAGAAAACCTTTTGAAATGAGTTCTGATATCGTTTTTGCTAGATCAGATCTATTTTCGAATGATACTAAATCAGGTTTAGAGACAATTTTTTCCAGAAGACCAATTGTTATTCTACCACCCATCATCGCCGTGAATTGATAGATAGACCTTTCTGATGAGCTAAGGTTAGAGATTATTTTCGGTACTAGTCTATTTACATCAATATTATCAGATAATTCAGTAAATTTGCTTATGTTGAAATCATACGAATCTTCATTGATTGATAGAGCTCCATTTAAGACTGACAACCTCACCAGTTCGTCAAGTTTAAGCAAGTTACCACCAGTGGCCTCGAAGAATCTGGCACATATATCCTCCGGTAGATCAGGTGCAGTTGTCAGGTACCTGATATGTGTTACTGAATTTGAGTAATCAAGTGGCTTCACTTGTATCTTGCTAACCTGTTCAGAATAAAGTAGATCATCAAAGAGTTTCTGTTGTGAACTGCGAATCCGGGAAGGTGATATCGATGCAACCACAAGGATTCTTGATTCACTGATATCCGCAAGTAGCATTGAAAGGAAATTCAGCATATAGTTTGATGAAAGTTCAATATCTTCAATTACCAAACAGAAGGGTTGAATTTGAGATAACTCTCGCAGGAAATTAACGACTCCTTCGAAAAGGATATACTGATCTGATACAGTCAATCCTTCATCTGGTATTTTTTCACCCTTGATCCTCGAATTTACCTTGTTATAGTGACTAAATAATGCGGGGTTCTTTTTCTCCAGTAGAATTGAGATGTCATCAAGCAATCTGATAATACAATCAGCTGGATGATGGTAATCGAGATTTGATACAATCGATATACTCTTGCCGGTATCTATCTGCTCACGGGTGAAATCTCGAATCAGAGCTGTCTTACCCGATCCATCTTCCCCTTCAAGGAAAACAAACCTGCCTTTGCCTTGTTCAACATCAATCTGTGTATCAAGGAGAAAGTTTTTCCGCTCCATGTCCTTCGATATAAGTACATTCTTTTGAATACGCTTTAGGTCAAGACTTACCGCTCGCTCAGGCTGAATACTGTTCATTGACTGAATCACTTCAGCACAACTTCTGAATTTAGGCTCTCTGGAGATACCAATCATTCTAGCAACAATATCTTGTAGCGATTGTGGTATCTTTTCTCGTATCTTGGATAATGAAAAATCTCCATTTTGATTTTCACTATCAATGTATATATCATACAGAATCTTGCCAAAAACTTTGATGTCATCTGTTGCTAGGGGGTATACGGGAAAAAGTGAATTATTCTCTACTTCACCCATTGGAGGAATCAGCGTTGCTTCAGTGAGAATTGTATTATATGGAGCTTTTTGTGTTTGATGTCCTTTCCAAAGAGACTTTATTTTTGCATCGTTCTTTGAAAGCAAAATATTGGATAGCTTAAGATTGCCGTGGATTAACCCATTTCTATGTAGGTAATCTAAGGCATCAAGGATCTGAAGTATAATAAGGTTTGTTGACGTTTCATCCATTTCAGGCAATACAGTCTTTAGAGTTGGTTGCTTCTCGGGATCTGGTGAGTCTAGAAGTTCCCTTGTAAACCATATTTTACCTGCAGTTGTGCATCCAATATCAAAAAGTTGCGCGATATTTGGATGGTTGAGTTGACGCATTTTCATCAGACTAAACTCCTGTTGAAGTTTGTCTTCATCTCTTATGTAATCCCATTTTATGACTTTAAGAAAAACAATCTTATCATCACAATCTCTGACCTTATAGGAGATACCAATCTCACCCATTCCAAGTATTTCAACGACCGTAAGACCAGCAATTTTCAACTCATTGGCTTCGGTCATAGCTTAGCACCTCCTTCATTGTGCAAAACAGACGTTCAATGGAGTTTAAACCGCGCATTGAGCTAATTATACCGATTGATTAAAATATCTCAAGCCTGTGATAACTTTATATAATAAATTTGTATCGAGTGATATTTATCAGTGTTATTGCCAATACGGAAAAATGGGCGTTTTGACTTGATTATATTACTTTTTCCCTTATTATGTGCCACAACGAATGCCGAAGGTTTATTATCGGTTGAAAATTACCGAAGTACCTTTGCATTGGAATATGTGGAAAGGAACGATATGCCAAAGAACAAGAAACCTGTTGGCGTCGATCGGTGTGTCTGGGAAGAACACAGAGACAAAGCTGTGTGCATTATTTCTTCCACCACAGATCAAATGGGTTTCTTAGTAGTTGAGATAGATGAAATCAGGAAATTCGACGATATCTTGATCAGATTAGTAGTTTGGAGCGATAATGGGGTCAGCATAGCTGATCTTGCAAGGATTTCCAAGCGTGCGATGAGGGGTTTTGAAAATGACCACGATCTTAGAACCTCTGGTCTATCAGATATCCTAAGACTCGATGTATCCTCGCCTGGAATATATCGCATAATAAAAAACCTGGAAGAATTAAATATCTTCAACGGGAAAGAGATTACCATACATGCTGAAGAAAACGGTAACAAGATATCTGTAACCGGTACAAATCGCGGTTATCAAGACAATGTTGTCAGAATAGAAGTCAAAGACAAAATTGTTCAGTTTGAAGATAAAAACATTGAAAGAGTGAGATTGGCAGGTTAGGAGGAACATGAGACTTGACGACTTATTCTCAGCTGTTGCAGATATCTCTAGGGAGAAGAAGATTGACTATTCAGTACTTCTAGAGGCAATCAAGCAGGGATTACTAGCCGCATACAAAAAAACCTGGGGTGATGCAAAAAACCTTCGGATCGAGATGAACGAAAAGGAGAAGAAGATTCATGTTATTGCCACCAAGAGGGTAGAGAATACAGTTCAACATCCTCATACAGAGATAACGTATAGGAAAGCAAAAAAGACAAATCCTGACGTCAGCATAGGTGATGAGATAGACGTTGAAATCACTCCTGAATCCTTCGGTAGATTTGCCGCTTCCACATGCAAGCAGATAATCATGCAACGTCTCAAGGAAGCAAAAAAACAGCGTGTTGTCAATGAGTTTGAGAACAAGATCAAGGATATTGTATTTGGTGAGGTAAGCAGGGTTGCATCAAAAGGCGTATACTTTAATCTGGGTAACACTGAAGGATTGCTTCCCCGTTCAGAACAGATTCCTCAGGAGAGTTACTCTCCTGGTAACAAGTTCCACCTTTATGTGCTGAGACTCGACAGATCTTCTAGAGAACCCCTTGTTATTCTTTCAAGATCCCATCCAGGACTGCTTCAAAAACTCATGGAGCAGGGCATCCCCGAGATAGAACAGGGAGTTATTGAGATACTGTCTATTGTCAGAGAGCCTGGATTGAGAGCAAAGGTGGCTGTTAAATCAAATCAGGAACGTGTTGATCCGGTTGGTTCTTGCATTGGTACAAAAGGTGTAAGGATCAATGTCGTATCCGATGAATTAAAGGGTGAGCGCATTGATGTGGTTAGGTGGTTTGAAGACCCTAGACTCTTCATTGCATCCGCTCTTTCACCGGCTACAGTATATTCCGTCCAGATAATCCCGGAGGAAAAAAGGGCTGTCGTAATAGTTGAATCTGATCAATTGTCCCTGGCAATTGGTAAAAAGGGTTCTAACGTGAGACTCGCCTCCAGATTGACCGGATTCAAAATAGATATGAATGAACTTGAGGATTAATGACAGAGAGAACTTGTGTATGCTGTAACAGAAAAAGAGCTAAGGATGAGATGCTTCGTGTCTCTTCAGAGCTAGAGCCTGATGTCGAATGCATGGCTCCTGGAAGAGGATTCTATGTATGTCCGAATGCTAAATGTATAGATAGGCTTGATAGCGGGAAGACATCGATTAGAAGATCTTTAAGGATTAAAACTATCGACAATATCAAGCTATTATTATTGAAAAAGGAATTAACAGACACGATTTATTCCAGATTGTGTCCGGTTAGGGTGATGAATGTCTAGGATTAAGATCAATGCGATAGCAGATCAGCTTAACGTTGAAATCGACAGGATTATTGAGAAAGCCAAGGAACTTGGCGCTCGTCCGAAAGATGGTTCTTCAACGATTACTGATGAAGTGGCGTTTAAGATAAGAGCAAGTATAGGTGTAGAGAAGAGCCCTAAAACAACCAGTCCAACAAAAAGTCCCCTCAAAAGACAGGGGGGTGTAATGAGTGACGATTCGATAACTGAATCTAATCTTACTGAAGACATGGCCAAAGTCCTTCAAGAGGCAGAGAATGCACTTCAGTCTGCTCAATCAGATACAGGTGAAAAAACAAAGAAAACTAGAAAGAAACTCTTGCCAATAAAGAAGAGGATTCCTTCAACACCAAAAAAGAAAGTTGCAAAGAAGAAACCTCTGCCAATAAAAATCCAGAAGGAATTTGAAGAGAAACGAAAAGCTGAGGTTGAAGCCAAGAGAAAGGCTGAAGAGGAATTACGACTCAAGGCAGAAGCTGAAGAAAAGAAACGAATAGAAGAAGAAACAAAGAAAAGACTTCTGACGGAGAAAGAAGAGCAAGAGAAGAGAGAGGCTGAGGAAAGAAGAAGGGTTGAAGCTGAAATAAAAGCGAAGGTAGAGGCAAAATCTAAAAAGAAATCTCCTCCAGAGAAGGATAAAAAGAAGAAAAAGAGGAAACAAGAACAACCAAAGGTAGTAACAGATGCCATATCCAAGATAAAGGTAGCTGAAACTAAACAAACCGCTGAAGTGGGCAAACCGAAAAAGGTCGCTACTGAGAAACCTAAGGTAGAAAAGAAAGAAACCCCTAAAAAGAAGAAAGAAGAAATTGTCGAGAAAAGGCAACCCAAAACACACCAAAATCCAGATGTTCTAGCGAAGATGCCAAAAGCAGTTGATCCTGTAAAGGTTGAAGTAAGTAAACCCAAGAAGGTTAGCCCAGTTAAACTCCCACCAATATCAAAGGAAAGGCTTGAAAAACTCAGACAACCTCTTCGTCCACCACCTGGATTGACGGGTAAAAGAAAAACAAGGCCAAAAACTGGTGGAACAGGTTTTTCAAAACCGCCGACTACCACAACACCTCCATCTGACAAACCCGTCTGGGGGAAGAAAAAACATAAGAGAGCCCTTGCCAAGAAAAAGGAAAAACAGAGAAGGGAAAGAGAGTTTGTTCCAAAAGAGCGAGTCTCAAGAGAAGCTTTCCACGCAGGCAAAGGTCATTTCCTAGTCAAGAAGAGAAGTATTTCAGGCGATTTTGAGGAATCAAAGGAAAACAAATCACTGCCCCTCACTATCGATGTGTTTGCCAAAACTGCAGGTGTGCCTGAAAAGAGAGTAATGGCTTTCATGCTCAAAAACGGCATTGTGCCGAATCCTGAAGAAGAGCTATGTGGAGACATACTCGCTATACTATCAAAGGAGTTTGGGCTTGAAACATCTGAAGAGGGAGAATTATCCAGCGAAAACCTCATACCTCGTTCTCCCATTGTGACAGTAATGGGTCACGTTGATCATGGAAAGACTACCTTACTCGACTACATCAGACACGCGCGAGTTGCAGAAGGTGAAGCTGGTGGGATCACACAGGATATCGGAGCGTACAAGGTTCAGGTATCTGATCTAAGTGTTGTGTTCATCGATACACCAGGACACGAGGCTTTTACCGCAATGAGAAGGGAAGGCGCAAGTGTAACGGATGTGGTAATCCTTGTCATAGATGCGACTGAAGGCATAAAGGAACAAACGAAAGAAGCCATCAACATGGCTAAATCTGCAAAGGTTACCATAGTCGTTGCGGCCAACAAAATGGATCTTCCAGGTGCAAACATCGATAGACTCAAGGGTGAACTGGCAGAGATCGATCTTACTCCCGAGGACTGGGGTGGTGATACGATTGTAGTTCCAATATCCGCAAAAACAGGTGAAGGTGTTGATAGTCTACTGGAAATGGTATCCCTTCAAGCAGATGTACTTGAGTTAAAAATGAATAAGAGTGGAAAACTTGCCGGTACTATTATTGAGTCTCACATGGACAAATTCGTGGGACCTCTTGCATCAGCAATAATCCAAAGTGGCTCCCTTAAAATTGGAGATTATGTAGAAGCAGGTACCTCTTGGGGTCGTATAAAAGCTCTTTACGACGATAGAGGAAACCGTATAAAAAAGGCAAGCTGCATTACACCAGTGAAGATAATGGGTTTCGATTCAGTACCCAAACCCGGTCAGGTTTTACTCGCCTCAAATAAATCAAGACGCAGAAAGACAGAGAAGAAGGCATCAGTTGTGATATCAGATAAAACTCAAGATGTCGCCACACCATCGAGTATCGAAGAGTTATTTGCCGCGTATGACAAGGAAGAAGCTACAAAGCTTAACGTTGTCATCAAGACCGACTCTCAGGGATCGTTGGATGCTGTCAAATTCGCTCTCTCAAAGATTAAGATAAAGGATGTACCAGTTAATATTGTTTACTCTGGTATTGGAGTCATAGGTGAAAACGACGTACTACTGTCTGAGGCGTCTGATTCACTCCTAATAGGATTCAACGTAAAACCAGAAAACCAAGTGAAAAAGACTGCCAAACAAAAAGGAGTCCAGGTACTGACTTTCAACATCATCTTTGAACTCACTGATGCAGTTACCAATGCTCTCAAACTCCTTGTTAAACCTGAGTTCCAGGATGTACTCATCGGCAAAGCTGAAGTCCGTGAGATATTCAGTATCGATGGTGTTGGAAACATAGCCGGCTGTCTTGTGCACGAGGGCAAGGTTCGAAGTGACAGCAAGGCAAAGATCATTAGAAATCGTCTGCCATTACACGAAACCATGATTGATACACTCAAGCATTTCAAGGATGACGTCAGTGAGGTGAAATCAGGTTACGAATGTGGTATCAGACTGAAGGATTATGAGGATATAAAAACCGGAGACATATTGGAATTCTACGAGGTACATAAGGTAGAATAGTACATGCCTTTAATCGGCTTCATTGAGGTTTCTATCAGGCTTTATGGCGTACATTCACTCAAAGGCAAACGTAGTATAGTCAGACCTCTCCAAAGCAAACTCGTTAACCATTTCAATTGTGCAGTGGTGGAATCTGATATGCACGATTCGCATGATGTGGCTGTGTTGTCAGCCGTTAGCATTAATACCAACTCAGTTGAGCTGTCCAAGACACTCGACAGGATTGAATCAGTTCTCAGCAACAACGGTTCATCGGATATCACAGTCAGCTGTAGAGAGATCATACACTCGGGTAGCAAATGAATAAGATAAGAAAAATTCGACTTCAAAACGCCATTCGTCAGGAGATTATGACTATCTTGAGACGATATTTTGATGATCCAAGGCTAGGTTTCATAACAATAACCGAGGTTGAGATTTCAAAGGATGACAGGTATGCCTATGTGTATTACTCCGTTCTGGGTTCGGAATCTCAGAGAGAGAAAACTAGCAAAGTCCTTTCCGCAAGCTCAAAGAGGATAATTAAGTACTTATTCCGAAGACTGCAAACAAGATCACTGCCACTACTCAGATTTAAATTTGATCCAACACCTTCGAAGGTTGAGAGACTTGAACACCTTTTTAATGATAAACAGGATGAAGCTGATGACCAGGAATGAGATAGCCAAAAAACTTCGAGTGCAAAATGAATTTCTCATTCTCACCCATATCAATCCTGATGGTGACACAATCGGTTCAGCTTTAGCATTGTATAGCAGTCTGACTGGAATGGGGAAGTGTGTTTCTGTTTATGCAAACAAACCCGTTCCACAGATATTTGATTTCCTAGATGGATTCGAAGATATCAAATCAGTTAGCGAATTTGATAATTCCAAAGTCACCAGAGAAGGCTGTTCGGTGGTACTCGTTGATTTTGCTGAACCGGAGAGGGGTGGCATTAAGGAAATGAGTCAGAATGAGGATGTTATCGTAATTGATCATCACCCAATCACACCCAATCTAAACTATTCTTCAATCATAGAGACAGACATCTCATCAGCCGCTGAACTGGTGTACAACATAATCAAGTCAGGTGACATGCCAATGAATAGGGCAATAGGAAACGCCATTATGACTGGCATAATAACTGATACAGGATCATTTCGTTACCCAAATACTACATCTCAAACACTTAAAGTAACCTCCAAACTGCTTGATATAGGAGTCAACATCTCATACGTATCTGAGATGATATATGAACGATCAACTCTAGCAAACAGAAAACTTCTTGGACTAGCAATGGAAAGACTTACTAAAGACAATCAGTCAAAAATTTCCCATACATATATCTCAAATTCAGATATCAAACGTTTCAACGCAAACAAGCCTGATCTTGACTTCATCATAGATGAAGCGAGAAAGCTTGCCGGTTGCAAACTGTATATCCTCGGCAAGGAATATGAACAGGGGCAATTCAGGATATCTATGCGAAGTAGGGAAAATGTTAATGTAAAATCAATCGCCCAAACGTTTGGTGGTGGAGGACACAAAAACGCAGCCGGAATGACAATAAAGGGAAGCTGGACTGATGTGTTAGAAAGGGTCTTAAGAAAAGTAAGAATGGAGTTTGATTAATTCCATGCTAAACATTATGGGTGGACTTCCTTTACTCAAAGAAGAGGGTCTTACAAGCTTCAAATCAACTGACAGGGTAAGACGTCTATTTGGAGTAAAAAAGGGAGGTTATGTGGGTACACTGGACCAGAACGCAACTGGTGTGCTTTTAGTTTTGTTGGGCCCAGCAACCAAACTTATCCCTTATCTGCCTGTCAATGATAAGACCTATATTGCAGAGTTTCAACTCGGCGCTAAATCAAACACACTGGACAGATGGGGTGAAATCACCGAGCAAGGTTATGCACATCCCGTCTCAAAAAATCAAATACAAGAGACAATGGAAAGATTCCTTGGTAAAATAGACCAGATACCACCGATGTTTTCAGCAAAAAAAGTCAATGGCAAGCGATTGTATAAACACGCTCTAGAAGGGAAATCCATCCCAAGAAAGCCCTCAAGTGTAGAAATAAAATCGCTGGTGCTTCATTCCTATGATTCAGATAAAGGAACTGGCAAATTTGAACTTACATGTACAAAGGGAACATACGTCAGATCGCTTATCTCAGAAATTGGTGAATGTGTGGGTTGTGGAGCCATCATGACATCCCTAATACGAACAAATGATAGTGGGTTTTCGATGAACGATTGTCAGACTTATTCAGCTATTCAACAACATGTTAACAACGATGCCGGTATGGAGATGTTTGTACCAGTAGAAAAACTCTTACATCACTTACCCAGTGTCGAGGTCGATCCTTCCCAAAAAACAATGCTCAAGAATGGTGTACCTGTAGGTATTCACGGTTGGCCAGCAAGATCAGGCACAGTAAAAATGACATGTGACGGGATATTATTTGGTATCGGCACACTTATAGTCGCATCTGGGCAACTCAAACCGGAGAGAATCCTATGAGTGTTATATTTGAAGGCAATCCACAAAACCTGAACTTAGGCGAGCCAGGATGTTATGCGATCGGGTACTTCGATGGAGTTCATAAAGCACATCAGGCACTGATTAATAAGACAATTGAGTGTGCAAGAGATGCATCTATGAAGCCAGGTATTCTCACATTCAACAGCCTGCTTTACACAAAGAGTATCCCATTGCGAGGGTTGCTGACTACTCATGAAGAGAAGAAAGCGATAATCAACCATCTCGGCATTGAATCCATCTGCATCCTAAACTTCGTTGACCGACTGAGAGATATGGATCCTAAGCAGTTTGTCACAGAGATATTGAAGGAAAGACTCAAGGCAAGAACCATTCTCGTAGGTCCAGGATTCAGGTTTGGCAAGGGTGGTAAGGGTGAACCAAAAGACCTCGTAAAAATCTGCAATCAATCGGATATTGATGTAGTTGTAATCCCATCTGCGACTTTTGAAGGCAAGCCCATATCATCAACTCGAATCAGAATGAACCTTCTGTATTCTGGTGATATTCAGAAAGCAAATACGATGCTCGGTAGACAATACTCCATCACTGGAGTCGTTACAAAGGGAGCTGGGGTCGGAAGGTCAATAGGTTTCCCAACGGCAAACCTGAAAATTGAATCGTTTAGAAAATTAATCCCTGCAGATGGTGTATATGCTTGCTTTGCTAGACTGAAGAACAGGACTCTAAAATCCTCAGTATCGATAGGCAATCGATCCACATTCAAGGATAATCATCGAAGCATTGAGGCATACTTGCTTGATTACAGTGGTGACTGCTATAATGAAACCATTGAGATCAGTTTTGCTTCGAGGATTCGGAGTCAAAGGCAATTCGAATCACCGGACAAACTGGTTGAGCAGATAGAGAAAGATGTTTCCGAAACCAGAAAGATACTAGGAGGAACTTCATGAGTGACGAAGAGAAAACAATCTACACACCAGAAGAGCTGTCCAATTGGGATTACGAAAAGAAATTGGGTAACCCTGGCTCATATCCCTTCACAAGGGGTGTTTATCCGAGCATGTACACAACAGGTCGATACTGGACAATGCGTCAGTATGCTGGGTTCTCATCTGCAAAACAGACCAACGAACGCTTCAAGCTTCTCCTTAAAAGAGGGCAAACCGGCCTCTCTACAGCGTTCGACCTGCCCACACAGATGGGCTATGACTCTGACCATGAAATGAGTCTTGGCGAGGTGGGCAAGGTGGGTGTTGCTGTCTCAACAATCGAGGACATGAGACAGCTGTTTGACGGCATCCCTTTGGTTGATGTCTCAACATCAATGACGATAAACGCCTCCGCTACGGTCATCCTTGCCATGTATATGAGAGTAGCTCAGGAACAGGGGGGAGAAGTTTCCAGAATAAGAGGCACAGTACAAAACGACATTCTGAAGGAATTCATCGCCCGGGGAAACTACATCTATCCCGTGGAACCGTCCATGCGCTTGAACTGCGATCTGATCGAATATGCATCAAATCACCTTCCAAAATTTAACACCATTTCAATCTCTGGCTATCACATCAGGGAGGCTGGTTCAACCACCTCTCAGGAACTGGCTTTCACCTTTGCTGACGCATTTGCTTATGTTGATGAGTTGATAGGCAGGGGTATTGATGTGGACAAATTCGCCCCAAGGCTATCCTTCTTCTTTGCCGCTCATAACAATATTTTAGAAGAGGTCGCAAAATTCAGAGCCGCCAGACGCATCTGGGCGAAAACGATGAAAGAGAAATATGGAGCAAAGAATCCAAAATCACTTCTACTTCGCTTTCACACACAAACGGGTGGATCAACGCTAACGGCTCAACAGCCAAAGAACAACATCGTTCGAGTAGCATTCCAAGCTCTATCCGCTGTTTTGGGCGGAACACAGAGCCTGCACACCAACTCTTTCGATGAAGCTTTGTCACTGCCAACAGAGGAATCTGTGACAATAGCACTGAGGACACAACAGCTTATTGCCAACGAGAGCGGAGTCACCGATGTGGTTGACCCGCTGGCAGGTTCGTATTATGTTGAATCACTTACTGACAGAATTGAAAATGAAGTCAACGATTATCTCAATCGCATCAAGCGACTGGGTGGCACCCTCAAGGGTCTGGAACACGGATACTTCCAAAGTGAGATAGCCAAATCTGCATACAAATACCAGATGGACGTTGAATCAGGCAAACAGGTTGTAGTTGGTGTGAATAAGTTCCAGACAGAGGATAATGCAGTTACTGATAATCCAAGGGTTGGAATCGACGACGACGAGCGAAGAAAAGAGCTGTCAGCATACAAACAAGGCAGAGATGAGAAGAAGCTGAGGGAATCACTTGACAATCTTAAAGAAGCCTGCGAGGGTAAGGGCAACCTCATGGAGCCAATCATTGAGTGTGTCAATGCGGATGCCACCCTGGGGGACATCTGTGGTCTCATGAGAGAGCTCTGGGGTGAGTACAGAGCTTGATAACAGGAGGTAAAAATGAACGGACTATCACACATAGGCGTTGCAACTTCGAATCTTGAAGAAACAAAGAAAACATGGGAACTGCTCGGTTTCACATGCTCGCATGAAACCGAGGTGGCAGACCAGAAGGTAAAGGTAGCCAAGATGGTTTATGGTAACCTCGTTGTTGAACTGCTGGAACCCACAAGCGAGGACTCTCCAATCGCCAAATACATGGCAAAGAAGGGTCCTGGTATTCACCACATGTGCATTGAGGTTGCAAACGTTGAACAATCGATAACCGAGATGGCAGACAACGATATCCGAATGATCGACACCAAACCACGTATTGGTGCTGAAGGCAAACCGATAGCATTCGTTCACCCAAAATCAACAGGCGGCGTCCTTCTGGAGCTGGAACAGGAGTAGTATGACTAAGAACACAAAAATAGCCATTTCTGCAGTAGCAGTAATCATAGCAATCATTGTAATCTTCTTCATTTTTTCATCTTCGGGATGTAACCGACAGATGCCCAACACCAACAGGTATTCTCTGACACACCTCATCCTCACCGCTCCCGAGGGTGCTGACAATAACTGGCAGGAGATGAAGAAGGTATTCAGGAAACGCATTGACATCTACGGTGACATGAGGATTTTCCAGATAGATGAAAATAACGACACAGCAATCGTCGAGATAACCGGCGCTAAGGATCCAGACCAACTGTCTTCACTTCTGATTGCCCCACTCAGGTTATTCATCAAGCCAGCGGACAGCGATGCTCAGATTGCCACCTACAACGAAATAACCGAGGTCTACTCGATTGTGTTTGAGGATGAATCACTCGGGCTTTATGTTGGTCTCAACGACGATGCAACCACAAGGCTAAAGGCTCAAACTAAGGATGCTTCCCCCGACAATCCGATCGAAATCAACATGTCAATTGACGGCAGACACTTCTCTGATATCACAATCAAGGCGTCATTACCAGAAGGAACGCTAGTGTTTCCGGCGCCAGAGAACATGGAAGCAGATGAAACGGACATGCTGTCTTTTATGCTTGCCAATCCATTGCCGTTTGATATTGGCGTGTATGAGAGGAGCTACTTCGTACCACCCAAGAGCAGTGGCAAAGCTCCGATAAAGTTCTATGATGTGTTGCTGGAGGATTTCTTATCTGAGTGAAGCATCTATAATGGCGAATTTGATTCTTCTAGCTTTGCTTCAATTCGATCCCTTATTGTAGATATATATTTTTCTATACACTCTTTGTCTTGTTTGTTGTTAATATTACCCAGAATTCCTTCAATACTTGAAGTAATAAGTTTGTCAAATATATATCCAATTTTACTTCCATTATCATCTGAAATATCTACACCAATTCTTTTACAAAAATCTCCACTTATAATGCATAAGTTATTATCAGACTCCGTAACATGTTCAGCATTTAGCTTATCTATAATGGCATCGGCCTCATTTGCCTTCTTTTCTTGTTTTTTATTCATCACTTTGTATCTATCATCATCCATGGCAACAATAAATGGGATTTGATAATCTTTTAAAACCTTCACGTAACTGTCAATGGAGCTATTGCCTCTTGTATTCAATATCGTGATCTGATTCTTTCTAATAATGTCATCTTTTTCTTGATCATAGTATTTCAACAACTCTGGTATCAGTATTTCTTCTGCATCACCTTCTACTATTAGCACAACTTTCGCAAAAAACATCGATTTCATAATTGGATTACGGTGGAAATTGCGTAATAATTTGTCTAAATAGTTATCTGGTTCAGTGGATAACTCTTGTGAATATTTATCGAGTCTTTTCCCTTCATTTACTAGTGTAGTTCGGATACTCTTATCATTTCTTATTTTCTGTACAATTTTCAATCCATCAAGGTGATTATCATCAATAAAGTATGGTGAATGAGTTGAAATAATAAGTTTCACGCCAGCTCTATATTCGGGCTTATAAATATCATCTGCAAATAACAGTTGTTGCTGGGGATGCATGAATATCTCTGGTTCTTCTACGAATAGAAGAAAATCTTTTGAATCCTTAGCTTTCTGTTTTCTTATTTCAGCAAGATGTTTGAACATATACATTATTATCATTCGTTGGGTTCCATGTCCCATCTCTTGCCATTCCAAATTGCATGGAACTCCAATCTCATCGACCATCAATTTGCGAGATTTTAAAAATGTGTCTGATTCAACCTCACCGGATTCATAACGAACCTTATCTATGTTAAGACCTTGTTTGATTAAGTTTTTTGATAAATAATCAGAAATCACATTCGTTGTCTCTGTATCTAACTTATCAATCTGCTTACGTGCTTGATCAATAACATCCTTTATTTCTTTCTTATTTTCAAGATTTAATTCTCTGAATAGTTGTCCGAAAACCGTTGTTGTTTGATTCACATTAACATCCTTTGTAACCGGAATAGCAGGTAAATACAAAATATTAAAAGGTAAATTATGCTTACCGAATTTGTATTTTGGAGCTTTTGCTTCTAAAGTATTCTTTTCACCTCGGTAGTCAACTGTTACTATACATGGATTATTTTTATCTCTCAAATCCTTTTCATCTATTGATTGACCGTCAAATGCTTTGACAATTGCCTGCATTATATTGGTTTTTCCTGAATTATTTCTGCCAATGAGTACCGTTACATCACTTAATGTAAGTGATACCTTCTCAATCGATTTATAGTTTTCAATCGTGAATATTATTTTATCGCTAGATTTTCTTTCCTCTGATTGGTTATCTACGGGCTGTTTCTCCATAATACCTGCATCCTCCTAACGTAAATCTGGGCGTTATTATACACATATTTATGAATAAATATAATAATTTATGTTTATAATCGAGTTAATATTGTCGTATTTATATTACTCATCTCTAGACACTATCCAATCCCCATATTCCTCCAGAAACCTCATCATCTCATCCATGCTCCCCGCTCTAACGGCTTTACTGCGGAAGTGTGACGCGCCGGGCAAGCCTTTTACATACCAAGCCCAATGCTTGCGCATCTCTGCAATCCCAATTCGCTCCCCATGCAATTCCACCTCATCACGCAGATGCTCCTCCATCACCTCAAATCTCTCAGCGATAGAGGGTCTCTCTGGAATTCGTTCCCCGCCAATCACGGCATTCATCTCCCTGAACACCCACGGATTTCCAAAACACGCCCTCCCAATCATCACCGCAGACACACCCGTTTTCATCACCTCAAGCACATCGTCAGGTGTGTTGATCCCACCATTCCCGATGACTGGGATCTCCAGCTGGCTGACTAGCTCAGGAAGGATAGACCAATCATATGGGCCCTTTCTCCCGTCACTGACATAACAGCAGTTAATGGTCAGGGCTTTCGCTCCCGCTGACTCGACCATCTTTGCCAGCTTCATATAGATGGGCTTATCTTTAGTTAATCCCATGCGGATTTTGACCGTGACAGGAATCGAGACAGCCTTGACCATTGCAGAGACTATTCGGGCAATCCTGTCTGGTTCAGCCAGCAAAGCGGAACCAGCTCCACCACTGACGATCTTGCGCTCGGGGCAACCACAATTCAGATCAACAAAATCAGCACCCGTATCCTCAATGAACTTGCTGGCTTCGGCAAGGTGGTCTGGCTCCCTTCCAAACAGCTGGATGGCAACAGGATGTTCATCGCCAACCAGCTCGATCATCCGAAAGGTCTTTTTGTTGCCATAAAGCAAACCCAAAGCAGAGATGAATTCAGTGAACAAAAGCCCCGCTCCAAAGCGTCTGTTGAGCCTTCTGAAGACTCTGTCTCCAACACTTGCGAGCGGGGCTAAAACGGTTCGTCCCTCAATCTGTTTGTCAGATATTTTCCATGTTTTTGTCATAGAGGGCTTTCAGTCCGTAAAGAGAGAGGAATGGATCATAGCGAGTGATACAGGTCGATGATCTCGAAATTATGTTTAACAATCCACCTGTTGCTATCACAACCGGCTGTCTTCGCATCTCACGTGACATCTCCAGGCACACCCTGTCCACGAGTCCCGCAAAACCCATCACTATGCCAGCGCGCATTGATTCTGTTGTGTTTCTTCCAAGCGCTGTTGTTGGTTGAGCGAGTTCTATCTGTGGCAGTTTTGCGGCACCTGTCGCAAGTGACTTTGCGGCGGTGATTATGCCTGGAGCGATAGCCACACCAGATATCTCATTCTCCTTCGACACAGCAACAAATGCTGTTGCTGTACCAAGTGACACTATGATGGCTGGGAGGGAGTGACGCGCTGATGCACCAACAGCCAGGCACAGAAGGTCAGAACCCAATTCCTTTGGATTCTCTGTTTTTATGGACATGCCTGTTTTAACACCCGGTTCAACCACAATGCAGTGCGAATCAATTGTTTTCTCTATCGCACGCTTGAGCAGTGGCAACACGGGTGGCACAACGGAGGCAAGAATGGTTCCTTCAAACTGTGAAAGCTTGATGCCCTCCGCCTGGATAAGACTTCTGATTATTACAGTATACTCGTCGGAGGTCTTTACAGAGTCAGTGGATATGCTGAAACGAGCCTTCAGCTGGTCACCATCAAAGATACCGATCTTTATATTCGTGTTTCCGCAATCCACAACAAGTATCATATGCCCATCCGATCCACTGTTCTAATTCTGCTGTAAACCATCTTGACCCTGCCCAAAACGGTCAAGGAGTGGTGGAACAATTGCCAAGCAAAGAATTACAGCCAAAATTACCTCCATAGATCCATTTGAACCAGCAATAATCCATGCATTGGTTAATCTTTCCGCTATGCCATGTCCGAGAAGCTCAGGAGTGAGTACTGCAATACCAACTGTTATAATTGTGTTTGATAGAGTACCAACAATTGCGGCTACAGTTATTGACGTTCTTACCCTTTCAGCATTGACTAACAGTTGTAATCCAGATAGCAACGATACAAGCATAAATGCACCTACAAATAAAAAACCATTTGTTTGTAATCTACCAATTGTTTGACTTGCTTCATCACTCAAACCTTTGACAACTGATGAATCAAAGGAAAATGCTGAAACACCAACAATAGTTATCAATCCAAGGATCACTAACGCAGTTACAGTAATAAAGGCATATCTTATCTTTTTTGTCGATAGAACCTTCATTGTGGACGCATATGCATAATAAGCAAATAATCCAACAAGAGGTCTACCAGGTATAAGAACGAACCATGGGAACATCCCTCCATACTGAATTATTGCACAAACAGCAAAGATTATTCCGAGAAGTAATCCTACAATTGGTCCTGCTACTATTGCACCAACAATAATTGGTATATGGTATAAAGTCATACCACCTGATAGATTAGTAACTGGAACAAAACCAATGCCAATGAATTGCATCACAATCATCAGCGCACCGAGTACGCCTGCCAGCGTAATCTGCTTAGTTGTCAATCTAAACATAACTCTTTCTCCTTCGGTCTTCTCTGATTTACTCAGTAGAAGCCTGTTGGTTTGGTTCACATAGAGTGATACCTGCAAAGAATATATTCCATATGTCATCGATTGCAAGTCTCTATAATTACACTAAAGATAACTAATAAACGAATATTGCCAGCTGACCCGTCTCTATGTAAAATCTCAGTTAGAAAAAAATCAAAGGAGATCCTTATGGAATTCGAAGTCCTTGGTGGTCAATTACCAGTCGTTGTTTGCAAAATGAACGTTGGAGAGAAGATGATGTCTGAGTCAGGTGGTATGAGTTGGATGACACCTGGAGTCAAGATGGAAACAAGCATGAAGGGCGGATTGATGGGTGCGTTCAAACGTTCCATGTCTGGTGAAAGTGCTTTTGTTAACACATTTATTTCCGAAGGTGACAATGAAGAGGTGGCATTTGTCTCATCCTTCCCAGGTCAGATCCTCCATGTACACCTGGAGGAAGGTCAGCACATCATTGCACAGAAGGGTACGTTCCTAGCTGGAGAAGACAGCATCAAGCTTGAAATGTTCTTCAGGAAGAAACTGATGGCGGGTCTGTTTGGAGGAATGGGTTTTATAATGAACAAGGTCGAAGGACCAGGAGACGCATTCTTTGAAATCGATGGTGCACTGACAATAAAGAATCTTGCAGAGGGTGAAACAGTGATGGTAGACACTGGGCATGTTGCATTGCTCGAACCATCGGTTACCTTCGATGTACAGCGGTTAAAGGGATTCAAGAACATGTTCATGGGCGGTGAAGGTTTGTTCCTGGCAAAGCTGACTGGACCTGGCAAGGTTTGGCTCAGGAGTATGTGCGCAGGTGACCTTGCAAAGATTATGTCACCGTTTATCAGCAAGAGCTAGCATATAGTCAACCGGTTATCAATCAATGTGATGTGTTTCGATTTGATTGATAATTCAATTGACTAGCAATTTAGATGAAAGTATAATTGAGAGCAATGGAACTGAAGATAAAAAAGATACTTCTCGAGAAAGGTGATCTGACCAGAATTATTGGACGCATCTGCCATGAGATCATAGAAAACAACAGGGGCATAGAAGATATTGCTCTGGTTGGGATCCACAGGCGGGGAGTGCCGATTGCCAGAAGAATCGCGAAGAAGATAGCTGAAACAGAAGGCAAGGAACCACTGGTTGGAGAACTCGACATCACCCTCTACCGTGATGATCTGTCCATGCTCTATCAAACTCCAAAGGTGCATGTGACAAAGGTTGACTTCAACATCAAAGACAGAACCATAATCCTAGTCGATGACGTGCTCTATACGGGAAGAACAATCAGGTCAGCTATGGATGCACTCACAGACCTTGGCAGGCCTAGCAAGATTCAACTAGCGGTTATAATTGACAGAGGTCACAGAGAACTCCCCATTAGGGCTGATTATGTGGGAAAGACCATACCCACCTCTCAGTCTGAGGTGGTTGAGGTACTCATAGACGAAATTGACGGACAGGACAAAGTTATCATTGGAGAGAAGGTAAATTGATTGGACGATAGCAACATTACTAAAAACCCTGGCGATTTCTCTCGCCAGGGTTTTTTTATGAGAATCCAACAAACGTTCAAGGAGGATAGGCTGGATGAGTCTTAAACAAAAACACCTGCTGGGACTCAAGGATGTGAGTCGAGAGGATATATCTCTCATTCTTGATTCAGCTGAGAGTTTCAAGGAACTACTCGGTCGACAGATAAAAAAAGCCCCAGTACTCAGGGGCAAAACGGTAGTCAACCTCTTCATGGAGCCATCCACACGCACTAGAACGAGTTTCGAACTCGCGGCTAAAACCCTTTCAGCGGACGTTATTAATATCAACACGTCAACATCCGCTGTTCAAAAGGGTGAATGCCTCAAGGACACCGTACTGACTCTAACCTCTCTTGGCGCTGACTATATCGTCATCAGGACATCCATGTGCGGAGCGCCACATTTTATTTCAACATTCTTTGGCGGACGCGTTCTAAACGCTGGCGACGGGATCAACGAGCATCCAACACAGGCATTGCTTGATATGTACTCAATCAAAGAGAGGCTTGGATCGATAAAGGATAAGCGCGTTCTCATACTTGGAGATATCTGTCACTCGAGGGTAGCTCGGTCAAACATATTTGGGTTGACCTCCATGGGTGCTAAAGTTGGGGTATGCGGACCCCCCACTCTCATACCAAAAGACGTTGAGGATCTAGATGTAAAGGTACACTACAACCTCGATGATGCTCTAGGTGAATATGACATCGTAAACATACTGAGAATCCAACTGGAGCGACAGGAGCAGGGTCTATTTTCCTCTCCCCGAGAGTACTATGAAAAATATGGAATGACTGAGCAGAGATTGATGAAGCACCCGAACCTAACCATCATGCATCCTGGACCAATGAACCGAGGCATAGAAATAGACCCATACGTTGCCGAATCAGAGAACGCAACAGTCACTCAACAGGTCAGAAACGGAGTTGCGGTGAGAATGGCAGTGCTGTATCTCCTGCTTGGAGGTGAGTCAAATGAGTGAAAACCTCGTATTAAAAAATGGTCAAGTTGTTGATGTCGTTAACATGACAAGCGATAAAAAAGACGTTCTCATAGAGAACGGCAAGATAACCAGAGTCGGCAATGATCTTGATGGTGACGAAACAATTGATTGTAGTGGGATGCTGGTCAGCCCAGGTTTCATTGATATACACGCACATCTGAGAGAACCCGGTTTCGAACACAAGGAAACTATAGCTACAGCCACCAGAGCGGCGGCGGCGGGTGGCTTTACCACCATCTACGCCATGCCGAATACCGAACCACCATGCGATAACCAAGCAACAGCGCAATACATACGCAGACATGCAGACATTTATGGCGTCGTAAAGGTTGAACCGATTGGGTGTATCTCCCAGAATCGAAAAGGCAAATTGCTTGCGGAGATGGGAGGGTTAGCAAACGCTGGTGTTCGAATGGTTACCGATGACGGCTCTCCGATAAGGTCTGCAAATCTGATGTTGTTGGCACTGAAATACTCAAAGGCACACGGATTGCTGGTTGCAGACCACTGCGAAGACCTTACACTTTCAGCCGATGGAGTCTGCAATGAAGGTTTCTACTCAACTCTGTACGGATTAAAACCCATCCCCAAAGCCGCAGAAGAAACCATGGTTGCAAGGGATATTATCCTGGCTCAAGAAGCTGACGCTCGCATTCATATACTTCATGTTACAACAAAGCTATCGGTGAGTTTTATTAAACAAAGCAAAACACAGGGAACAAAGGTAACCTGTGAAGTAACACCGCATCACCTCTGTCTCACAGATAAACTATTGGGGAAATATGACACGAACCTTAAAGTCAATCCACCACTGAGAAGTCAAGAGGATGTTGACGCTTGCAGGGATGCCCTCATTGACGGAACAATTGATTGCATAGCAACCGACCACGCACCACATGCCAGGGAAGACAAGGAGGTCGAAATTGACCTCGCACCACCTGGTATCAGTGGATTTGAGACGGCTGTTGGTCTATTGTTCAATGAACTTGTACATACAGGAATCGTCAAACCAGAACTCATCATCTCCAAACTAACAGCGGGACCAGCAAAGGTACTCGGTAAGGAAACCCCATTGATTCAACCTGACATGCCTGCAGATATAACGATAATCAATCCAAAC
Organism: uncultured Caldisericales bacterium; assembly: GCA_964613055.1. Taxonomy (GTDB): domain Bacteria; phylum Caldisericota; class Caldisericia; order JAAYUI01; family JAAYUI01; genus JAXGMQ01. Next base: position 30,502 of record CAZTGD010000007.1, read on the forward strand.
AAGGAATGGACAGTCGATCCAACTCGATTCCACTCACTCGGTAAGAATACCCCTCTTAAGGGAAAAAAACTAAAGGGAGTTGTTCACACAACAATAGTTGACGGAAAGGTAGTCTTCTTCGATGGTGAGATCAAAGAAGGTGTTCAGCAGAGTTGAGATAGCATCAAATAGGAATATACCTGGAAGCGAACTAATGTTGCTTTCCTTCTTCGAACCATCTATCGCGCTTTCTGCAGTAGCTGGTCAATTCGTCGAAATAGGTATCCCTGGTTGCATACTTCCAAAGCCGTTCTCAATTAGAAATACACACAGGTTTGGATTAGTAGACGTGATGTACGAAGTAGTTGGTAAGGGTACTGAAACCCTTGCCAATATGTCTGAGGGGGCTGAGATTACAGTTTTAGGACCCTTGGGAAATGGCTTCATCCACCAAAATGAAAGCGATGTATATCTTGTAGGTGGTGGGACAGGGATTGCACCAATACTGTTCCTGGCAGAAACATTAGATCAGAGTAATCACGTATCTCTCTTTATTGGTGCTCGAAGCAATCGCTTCTTGCCGGAATTATCATTACTTCCTGCACACACAAAGATTGCTACAGACGATGGTTCTGAAGGATATCATGGCAATGTGATCGATTTAATGAGGGAACGTTTACTCCCTCAAGCTCATGTGTTCGCCTGTGGTCCAAAACCCATGCTAAAATCACTATGGAATCTCGTTAAGAACTGGAATAATGAAATACAATTCAGCTTGGAAGCATATATGGGTTGCGGGATCGGTGCATGCCTCGGCTGTCAAATCGAAACAACTGGTGGACAGAAGCATATCTGCACAGACGGTCCAGTCTTCTATGCAAAAGAGGTCATTGATGCCCTTTGATCCAGTTGTGTCTTTTCTAGGCAAGGATTATGTAAACCCAGTTATCGGCGCTTCAGGTACATTCGGTTGTGGAGAATTGTATGGTGACCTTCTCGATTATAGCAAAATCGGCGGTTTTGTAACAAAAGGTGTAACTTCGAAGCCAAAAAAAGGTAACAATGGTCAACGGATAGTAGAAATAAATGGTGGCGTTCTAAACAGCATCGGTCTTGAAAACCAGGGTTTAGGATATTTCATGGAAAACCATATACCCAAGTTCGATGCATACATGTGTAATATCTGGGTGAATGTTTCTGGCAACAGCCCAGAAGAATATATAAACATAATCGATGCATTGAATGATCAACCAACAATTGCAGGTTTTGAGATAAACGTTTCCTGCCCAAATGTTTCAAAGGGTGGTATCAGATTTGGCTCCTCACCAGAACTCGTTCGATCTCTTACGTCAAGGATAAGGGTTCGAGCTAATAAACCAATTATTATCAAACTCAGCCCAAACGTGACAAATATTGTTGAGGTCGCTCAAGCCGCCAAGGAAGGTAAGGCTCAAGCTCTTACAGTTGCAAATACCTTCCTTGGAATGGATATCAATGTATTCAGTAGAAGACCTACGCTTGGAAACACAACTGGCGGTTACTCGGGACCTGCAATACTGCCTTTGACGCTTAGATGTATCTGGCAGATCTATGAAAGCGTAGACATTCCAATCATCGGCTGTGGTGGTATAACTTCTGGCATTGATGCAATAAAGCATCTGATGGCAGGGGCAAACATGGTTCAAGTAGGCACAGCAACACTCAAGAATCCACTTGCATTATCTGACATTTCAGATGAGATGAGCGAGTGGGCAGAGAGTAATGGTTTTACATCTTTTGATGAGATTGTGGGGATAGCTCATGAACATAAACAATAACTCAAAACTAATCGTGGGGTTAGATGTCACAGCGAATGAAGCCATCAAACTTTGTGAGTGCTTACCGACTGGTGTTATGGTTAAAGTCGGCTTGAAACTATTCAACACGAGTGGACCTGAAATAGTTAAGAAAATAATCAACTCTGGAAGAAAGGTGTTCCTTGACCTCAAGTATTTCGACATACCAAACCAGGTTGGTGACGTCTCAGAGGTAGCGTGCTCAATGGGTGTATCCATGTTCAACCTTCATGCCCTAGGTGGTCCTGAGATGATTAGAACCTCTTCAAATAGAATACTTGAGTGGTCAGCGAAGAACAAATCAACAGCTCCAAAACTTCTTGGAGTTACAATACTCACTTCATTTGACAGGAATTCACTAAATTCCATTGGTTTCACTGACAACACCGTCGAATCCGCTGTAAAGAGACTCGCAGGTCTCGCTTTGGAAAATGGATGTGATGGTCTTGTGTGTTCTGGTAATGACCTTGACATGCTAAGGAGAGAATACGGCAGTGTCTTTGTTGCCGTAACACCCGGTATCAGAAGAGATAAAGACAACGTTAACGACCAGAAACGTGTTATGACACCATCGATGGCTATCTGGTCGGGCGCTACCCATATCGTAGTTGGTAGACCTATCTACAAAAGTGACAATCCTACTCTTGAAGCCAGTGCTATTCTAAAGGAGATCTATAATGCAAAGAAAAGCTCTTGATATATTGATGGACACCTCTGCCATTGAAAAGGGTCATTTTAAGCTCTCCTCTGGACTTCATTCCGATACTTACGTTCAATGCGCAAGGGTTTTCGAATATCCTAAATACAGTAGTGCAATTTGCGAGATGCTAGCCGATAAACTTGGACAGATCACCGTCAATACTGTTATTGGACCAGCCATGGGAGGCATCATCTTTGCTTATGAATTGAGTAGGACACTTGGTGTTAGAAACATATTTGCTGAAAGAAAAGACGGTGAGATGACATTCAGGAGAGGTTTTCATGTTGAACCTGGTGAACCAGTTCTGGTTGCAGAGGACGTTGTAACAACTGGAGGTTCTGCTGTTGAGGTTTGTAGATTAGCAGACGAAATGGGTGCAAATGTATTTGGTTTCTGTTCAATTGTAGATCGATCTGGTGGTAAGATTGATTTCCCTTACAATTACACTTCACTAATCGAATTGGCCATTGACACATATGAACCGGAGGTTTGCCCTCTATGTAGAGATGGCATTCCCATCAACTCCCCGGGTTCAAGACATAAGAAATAATCAAGCTAAGATTTTATGATCTCTGTTAACTTTTCTTTTGAAAGACTGTACCAGGCTAAAACTGGTACCAACAGAGGCACCGTTGCAATGAAGAAGCTGGTTATGTTAAGCATTGTTTGAGTCATTGATCGTGATACAGATATGTACACAGCTAAGTATTGCCCAAATATTGTGAATAACAGTAACAACGCACATATCACAATAGACCATATTATCAGTCGATAGTTAACTTTTTTCTCTATATATACCAGCTCAATACCCCATGTGCCTATCATTAGTATTATGAATGGGATCAATGGACTCAGCAATGATGTGTCTGCACTTGACGCTCTTTCAACATAGTAGCCCGACTTCCAAACCATGCTTGAAACCAACCCATCAACAAACGAAGCATACTGTCTAGCGATGATAGTCCACAAAGCAAATACAACTATTACAGTAAGTATGATCCTTATAGTAAATGCAGTTTTCTTTGACATTATTATTTTTTCTTCTTACCAGGTAAGTCCTTTGCGAACCAAACAATAAAACACCAGAAAAGAAGAATTAGAAAACCTATCATGATTAACTGCCAGAGGTATGCATGAATAAAATCGAATCCTGCCGGCCAATATGCACCTACGAGTCCAAGGATGACGAATCTGATAAGGTTTATCAGGTATATTGCTGGTATTCCTATCAGGAATCCCCACATGTTTTTTATATAGTTACCTGTTGGATATGCAAGAACTGTAGCAGAGTATACAATCCAAGCATATATGCCAGTACACTCATAGATTACTTCCATCCTGAAGCCACTTAGATCAATGTAAGCCCCTGTAATCCCTGCAAAAGTGGTATGTTGAAACGTAGCCAATACACCAAAGAATTTCATTATACCAATGAGTGGGTAGACAACTGCATAGGTGAGTCCTTTTTGTATGGGATTGAGGAATGTCTCTTTGATACCCATGATGTTGTATGTTGGCATCCGTATATGTGTTAGTATTTGTAACGCAATTGCTATGAGAATACTGAAGAGTATCCACAACAAAACCGATTTGTATTTCCTCAGCGTACTAATAGTCTTTTCAATAATCTCGCTCATTTCCCACCCTTTGAATTGTCTTGCATAACCGTTTATACATTGTGCACGAAATTTCTGCCCAATCAAATAAGAAATTGGGGAGTCGCGTAAACGACCCCCCAATCATTATCCATTATTCAAATCGCTAGAGTATCAGCAGGTTCTATGCTTCAGATACTGCTTTCTCTCTGATGATAAAGAAAGCCCCCACGCCCAGCAGACCAAGGACAACGAGGATGGTTGCTGTAAGTGAAAGTGCTGGCACTTCAGGTGCTGGCGCAACAGCAGCTGTCAGGTTACCTGCAGAAACATTGAATGCATAGAGTTGTGGTATATTTGTTGAGGATTGCTCAACACGGGCACCAGAGATAGTTACTGTCCATCTTCCTTCAACAATCTGGTTTGGTGGTATTACAACTCTCTCAACATTGTTTCTTCTGTCAAATTCAGTTCCACCTGGATTCGCTCTTGAAACCCTTCCCCACGACTCGTACATGTTTGTATGCTGGTCGATGTGCGGGTCAGTGGCATATATGTTACCGTGATACTCTGTTCCACCTGGGTCAATGACTATAAGGTCAAGGTCGTTTGCAAGTGCAACCTGTGGGTTGGGAAGTTTGGGCATGTCGGTATAAACAAGCGTTGCTTCAAATGGTACTGAGTTGTCGTCTACGTCGTAGTAGTAGTAATGCTTCTCACCGGTTGTGATACCACTCTCGTGATCTTCATAGAGCATGTATGTTGGTGGGTCAGGATAGAGGGATCTCTTTATGTCAAGTCTTCCAAAGCCCTGGCTGTAACTCGGTTTTGCAGATAACCAATCCCAAGCGGTGTATCCAGCGCCCGGTTCTTCGATGTCGTAACCCGGCTGTCCACCGAGGTTTCTTGCACCATGAATCAGAGTTGATTTGATGAGTGCAGATGATGGATTTGGATATGTATAAAGGCCTCTATTCTCATAGTACTGCCTTGTTACAGCGGCAGCTCCGGCAACAAAACCTGTTGCGCAAGAGGTGCCCTCCATCAATGCATAATGCTTGTACATCTGACCATCACCACGTCCAGATGGACTAACTTCGGATGGGTGTCTTCCGAGATATGGTCCACCCTCTTCGTAGTTGTCGCCATTCACCTGTCTCTGCCCATTAAACTCATTGCCAGTCCAGTCAGACTCACTACGAGTTGACTGTGGATCCCAGTAACCGATCTCCATAAGAGTCAGATATGAAGCAGTGGACATTATCTGGGTTCCAGGCGCAACGATGTCTGGTTTGTATCTGCCTGCTGGTTCCCAGTCTTCTGGTGTTGCGTCACCGTGTGAGTAGTCCAGGTCTGGTGTTGGACCCCTTCCAGAGAAGGCGGCTACCTGACCGTAACCAGTTGTAATGGTTGTCGGTGGTCTGATAGCAAAAGTTCCACCGTAGTTTGCTGTATCCCACCAATCACTCTCGAATAGGGTATTACCATCAACATCGGTATCATATGGTGAATCTGAATTCGCTGTATTGTCGGTAAACAGAGGTGGTATTGGGAACCAACCACCATAGGCATTTCCGTATGTCCATGGTCCTCTAGCTGTCCACTGGAGGGGTAGTATGGATGTTGGCTCATCTGGCATGACTGTCCTTATTGTCTGGATGTTTCTGTAAGACTCAGAAGCACCAACAGTTATAACGTTCTTTGCGGTGGCTGGTGACAAGGCTGAGGTTGCAAAGTCTGTCTTTCCATCAGCGTTGCCGGGTGGCCACATACCCTGTTCGGTTGTGGGTGGTTGTGTAGATTGAGTTGTCTGGTGGTAGTAGTAGTTAAACTCAGCAGGTGTATTTGTGGATGTGTCACCAATTGGTGGATAGTACACACCAACTGCTGGTGTTGCAACTGGATAACCTATATTAGCTTCCCAGTCGTGGGTTGGTGGTGTGGTGTAGCACCAGGGGGAGCTGTAGTATCCATTGCCATATCTCCAGGAAGGTGCAGCAGGATTGGCATTACCAGGACGCTGTGGTAGACCTGAATCCTGATAGTTGTAGTACTCATAGTCATAGATAAACGGTGCTGCGTAGCGGGTGTTGGTGGTTCCAGCCTGAACAAGGAGCATGTCCTTCTGTTCCCAGGTGAACCTGTCCATCTGGGTGCAGAAGAAGTTGTATTCGTTGGCATTGAGTACCGCTGGGTCATAGGTGAACTCCCTGTCTCCGGGAGAAAGAGGGTAGTTGAAGCTATTGGACATACCACGATGCGGTACTACCCAAGCGTTTACCTGAATTCGAGCACCAACAACATACGCATCGTTTACGATTGAGAACATGGAGTCAGGAGCTACGAGGTAATTGATGGGTGTTGGTGATTGATACAGACCCATGTAGGTTGGTCTACCAGCATAGTGCCAGTGGTAATATGTCGCGTTTCCAACCTGGCCGTTACCACCCTCATATGGTACCGTGAAGTTATTGTTGGTTACTCTCTGGACAACGATACCAGCACGGTATGCAACGCCTCTGTAATCCCAACTAGGATTTATAGGGATAGTTTGCTGATAGGGATCATCCAGGTTTGGTGGAACATGAGGAATACCCGGGTATCCATCGACTGTGGTTGTAGTATCTGTTGCTGAGAATGGTTCTCTTCCATTCCAACCCCAGTCATCATCTGGTGTCTGGCCGGTAGACCACCATCCATCACCAAATCCTGAACCGGTAACGTGTGTGTCATGACCGTCCCAATCCATCCAGGGTTGGCTTCTTGAGCCAACGAGACCGTTTGTCCATGTGTCAGGATGGTAAAAGCTGATACTAGTCCAGTGACCTCTGTATACTCTGGTTCCAGATCCAGTATTATTTGGGGGCCAGCGCCACTTCGAGTCCCTGCTAGTGTTATAAAGGCTGAAGGTTTTGGCCACATATGAAAGGTGGTCAACAACACGACCGGCGAAGTCACCGACTGGGTTTGTAGTGTACTGGGTTGAAATATTGTATGTACTTGATACATCACCCGTATCAAGACCCGTACCTACGATGGCAACGATCTGTCTGTAGTGATCGTTATCATGCACAGATGTATATTGAGTAGCAGTCTCAAGATAGCATCTTGTCGGAAGGAATGACTCACCGTGAAGACCAAAGTGGTCAAGTCGGTCATGTGGGAGTGTATCAGTTGGGTCTGTTACGATGGCTGTTGATTCGTTTGCTGACCAAGCCGCATGGGCACCAATCTGCCACGTTGCAAGGTCGTTCTGTGCCTCTGGCTCTGCAAACATGTCAATATTGAGAACCTGAGGTAGGGAAGCTATATGAGGAATTGCATGCATCGGGCATACAACCCTTGCAAAGGCAGCTTCATAATTACCATCGAACTCCTGGGGTATACCTTCTGGGTGAGTGGAGCCGATCGTTCCGAATGTGATTAGTCTGGCGGCGTCCTTTACCTTTGTGCCATTATCATCGATGACTGTTTCGTAGTATTCCTTCTCTTGCTCTCTGGCATTGTGGAAAGCTTCGACTAACTGGTCATATTCTTCGTCAGACATACCCTCTGGTCTTGCTGGATCTTCATCATTTTCATACAAATTGTCAATCTTTGTAGCCAAGAACGTTTTGCAACCGAAGTGCTCAAGAGCTGAACGCACTTCCTCAAGTTCTGAGATGGGAAGTTTGCCAGCGATAGTTAGCGAGACGGCTAACCTTAATTCGCTATCTTTGTCTTTCGGCCAAAGTGTCGTTTTAAAGATTGGCGTGTGAAGACATGTTCCTCTTACCCAATCGAGTCCTTTTAAATCAGGAGCTTTTTCCTTGCTCATCCTGACGATATAGGTCTGATTGGCAACAGGGTATGAATCCATTACATGTCCACCCATGTCATTAATCTTGTTGATCCAACCGCGCTTCAGTGGACCAACAAACTGCACTAAATAATAGGCAAAATCATAGTCTTCATAGGTTTCGTTGACATAATCTCGATACCAACCTTCTGGTTCATCAAGAACATCTAAAACCTTTTCTTTCACTCCCAACTTGATTCCATTTACAACTGAGAGATTAGCATTGCCAATGTATGTGTACTCAATATTTTTATTGGCAAGTGTCTTTAACTCACTGGAACTTGCTTCAGTGAGTATAGCACCATCAGCATAGTTGGTAAGCTCGGGGAGCTTCATACTCATCAATGTGTTTCTGTCTGCCGGATTCTTCGGATACACAAGCAGGAGCTTGTTGTGCAGATCAATATCATCTGCAGAGACCCTTACTCCCAGCCCTGCAATCATCGGCAGAACCATTACAACGGCAAGCAATACGGCTAATAGCTTTACCTTTCTCATCGTTCATTCCTTTCCGGGAGACCAATTTGGTCACCTCGTGTAGGATTTTTTCAACGCACCGGCGAGTGACACCGGGTTAGGAATAAATACCCATACAAACTCAATCAGCACGTCTCTCTTTGCTAATTCACACAACTAAACACACAGATTATAGCAGGCGAGGAAGTGTTGTCAAGATTCACATATCTGTGTTGAGAATCTCTTTTACTGTAACAAAAAATGAATTCTGAAATCAAAACAAATCTATTTTCATAAATATTGGGAATTATTTACACATCCTGTAAATTCAGATATCAAACTGGGTTGGTAGCCCCAAGGAGAATCGAACTCCTGCCTACACCTTGAAAGAGTGTCGTCCTAGCCGTTAGACCATGGGGCCAAAATAAACTTCCAATATGAGTCGTGCAGGACTCGAACCTGCGACCCTCTGCTTAAAAGGCAGATGCTCTACCGCCTGAGCTAACGACCCATGCTCAAGCGAGTGTATTGTAACATACTAATCTGTCAATGAAAATTCTTGACCTTTCGATTGATAGACATAAACTCCATCTGTATGATTCGCAAAGTAGAGAAGCTAGCCAAGAGATACAACGAACTCATCGATATTCTCAGTGATCCAGATGTTGCAAAGGATAGGAACAGATTTCATAAACTATCCAAGGAGCAGTCTGATCTGTCAGAGATTGTAAACATGGCAAATCTTCTGGAATCGATTCAGAAGGAAATAAGTAGCACTAAGGAACTGCTAAATTCTGAAGATGAAGAGATGTCTTCACTGGCTGAATCTGAACTCAGTAAACTTAAGAGGGAGTTGACTAAGGTAGATAACAAGCTTAACAGACTCCTCATCCCCAAGGATCCAAGGGATGAAAAATCAGTAATTATTGAGATCAGAGCCGCTGCTGGTGGTGAGGAATCTGCCCTATTTGCCGCAGAGCTATTCAGGGTTTATAAGCAATATGCCATATCAAAGAAATGGAAGGTTGAGATCATCTCTTCCCATTCAACGAACATAGGTGGTTTCAAAGAGGCAATCTTTTCAATTGAGGGCAAGAACGTTTACAGGTATCTGAAGTATGAGTCCGGTGTTCATAGAGTTCAAAGAGTCCCCGAGACCGAATCCGGTGGAAGGATTCACACCAGCACAGTAACTGTTGCGGTTATGCAGGAAGCTGAAGAGGTTGATGTTCAGATCAATCCAGATGATATAAGGATAGATGTCTACAGATCGTCTGGTCATGGTGGTCAATGTGTTCAGACCTGCGATTCAGCTATCAGGATCACCCATCTTCCCACTGGAATGATAGTCACCTGTCAAGATGAACGATCGCAACTGCAGAACAAGGAACGTGCAATGAAGGTACTTCGTTCAAGACTATTCGAGATTGAACAAGCCAAGAAGGACGAGGAGCACGCCGAATTTAGAAGAGTGCAGATCGGTTCTGGAGATCGAGCTGAGAAAATACGAACGTACAACTTCCCACAAAGCAGGATCTCTGACCATAGGATTAATTTAACGCTATACAAACTGTCGGAGGTGATGCTTGGTGATCTCGACATGGTCGTAAAACCCTTAATCCAAGCTGAAGAAGAGAAAAAGCTGGAGGAGTTGTCTGACTCTTCATCAACTAATAAGTAAAATCTCTTCAATCCTGGCAGACCGTCCTAACCCAAACCAAGATGCTTATGAAATCATCTCTTATGTATTCGCAATGGAAAATATTGAAATCGTTGGATCATTTAAAACGGAAGTTCAACCGGATAGATCGAACCAAGCTGTATTGATAGCAGAAAAGGTTTCATCAGGCTATCCACTTGAATACGAAATAGGGTACACGAGTTTTCTTGGTTATAGATTCTTTGTCAACGAGTCTGTTTTGATCCCCAGACCAGATACCGAACACGTTGTCGTTTCCGCAGAACAACATATAAGTAAGGAATCAAAAGTGCTTGACCTCTGTACTGGCAGTGGTTGTATTTCAATAACTCTTAAGGTTCGAAATCCTGATATAACGATATTCGCATCTGATATTTCCAAAGAAGCACTGACTATCGCTAGAAAGAATGCTGAATATCACAATGCTTACATCACCTTTATTGAAGCTAATCTTCTGAAAGGGATAAAAGATCGATTCGATATCATCGTAACAAACCCCCCTTACATACCTACAGACATGATTGAAAAGCTTGAAAAGTGTATATCATACGAACCTTTTGAAGCACTCAATGGTGGAGAAGATGGCATGGATTTCTATAGACGAATTGAGTCATCATTGGATTATAACCTTGCAGATGGAGGATTGCTGATATCAGAGATTGAACGTCAGAATGCTGATACTATGCCTGCCTTGTTTGAGATATTTTCAAAATGGAGTATATCAATTGAAGAGGATCTGACAGGTAGACCCAGAACACTCGCAATTAGGAGGAAAGAACGTGGATGATAAAACGTATGACATACTGATTATAGGTGGAGGTCCAGCCGGTTTAAGTGCTGGTATATACGGTGGCAGGTCTCTTCTAAAAACAGGTATCATAGAGAGGATGGGGCCTGGCGGACAGATGAATATTACGGACAGCATTGCCAACTATCCAGGTTTCCCAAATGAGATACACGGTTATGAGCTTGGAGCGAGGATGACCCAACAAGCTCAAAACTTTGGAGTTAAATTCATTCCTGATGAGGTTATTCGAATCACCAAGATCAAAGATAATTTTGAGATCAGCTGTAAAACCAGCAGTTACTCTGCAAAGTCAGTTATAATCGCTTCAGGCGCTTCAAATAGAAAGCTTGGAGTACCAGGTGAAGGAAGGTTAAGGGGCAGAGGAGTATCGTACTGTGCTACATGTGATGGTGCTTTCTTTAAGGACAAGATAATCAGCATCGTCGGTGGGGGGGATTCCGCCCTTGAAGAAGCAATGTATCTTTCTCAATTTGGAACCATGGTTTTTATAATACACCGTCGAAAGGGATTAAGGGCTAATCCTAAATACATTCACCAAACCAAATCAAACGACAAAATAGAGTTTATTCTAGATACGGTCGTTGAATCTATAAATGGTGATCAGAAAGTCGAGAACCTGAATCTCAGAAACAAGGTTGATGGCTCGATTTCAACCCACAAAACAGATGGTGTTTTCATTTCTATTGGGTATGTTCCCAACACATCGTTCCTAGATGATTTTATCAAGTTGAACGACCAAGGATACATTATTACTGATGAGAAACTAATGACGGACATCGGTGGCGTATTCGCCGCAGGTGATGTGATTGTAAAGGACCATAAACAAGTGGTTACTGCTGTAGCTGACGGTGCTGTAGCATCAATAAACGCATGGCAATATCTTACAGATATGAAAGGAGCACGATGAATAATCTTGAAAAAATAAGACATCTGATGGACAAGAAGGGTTTCGAATCAATCTTCTTCATGACCAACGAGAACAGAGTTACGAAAAACATATATTACTTGTCAGGATTCTCCGGTACGGACGGTTTCCTTATCGTCACAATGGACAAAGCCATTCTTCTCGTTGATGGCAGATATCCAGAACAAGCACGAGAGGAAGCTACTGATGGAGTAGATGTTGAATTAACATCTAGACCTCTTGTAACGGGTTTAGGAGACACCATAAAGAAACTTGGTGTTTCGAATGTTGGTCTTGAAGAAAGCGTTCTAAGCCATTCGTTTTACAAGAAATTGACATCGGAACTGGAAGATATCAAACCGATGATATCAGATGGAATAACTGAAGAACTGAGGTTGGTTAAAACAAACGAGGAGATCGAAAAAATACGTATGGCATGTCAATGCTCTGACTCAGCTTTTAGTGCTACTCTTGAGTATATCAAGCAAGGTGTTGTTGAAAGAGACATTTCAACAGAGCTTGAATATCAGATGAAAAGAAGGGGTGCTTCCAAAGTATCCTTTGATATCATCGTTGCTTCTGGTTACAGAGGAGCGATGGCTCATGGTATTGCAAGCGACAAGAAGCTCGAAGCGGGAGATTTTGTAGTCATAGACTTTGGAGCAACTATTAATCATTACAACTCCGATTGCACTCGAACGCTCATGATCGGTGAACCCACAGACAAGCATAAGAAGATATACGATGCAGTTCGAGAAGCTCAAGAGGTTGCAATGGGTCACTACAAACCTGGAAAGAAATACAAAGATCCGGATCTAATCGCAAGAGGCATCATAACAAAAGCAGGTTATGGTGTTAATTTCAATCACTCTTTAGGACATGGTATTGGACTCGATGTTCACGAATCTCCAACAATTTCACAGCTGGCAAGCGAGGATCTGCTTCTCGTGGAGAATATGGTAGCTAGTAACGAACCAGGTATATATCTGGAAGGCTGGGGAGGAGTGAGGATAGAAGACACGGTAACTGTTAAAGACCATGGGGGAGAACCATTAACACGACTAAGTAAAAACTTGATAGTTATTGAATAAGATAAAATACAATAGAATAGTTTTTCGAAGGCATCGGTTCTCACATATGAATGATGTTAAACCGATGCCTTTTTGTGAATAATTAAAGCTTGTAGACGGTTATTGCAAGATCAGGACAGATCAACGCACATGAAGCGCACGCAATACACTCATCCTGATTGGTGCATGTAACTGGATGGAAACCCTTTGAGCTTATTTTGTCAGAAAGGGCAAGTATCTTCTTCGGGCAGACCTCAATGCAGAGTCCACATGCTTTGCATCTCTCTTCATTAACTTCAACCTTTCCTTGTGCTACAGGCATAATCACCCCTTTCTGTATATAAATTCTAGTTACTGTATATCGTATTTCAAGGACAGTATGAAGTGTAAATTTTCAACTTTGACAAAACAAGTCGATACAAATAGAATAGTTACATACTCCTAAGGAGGCGATTATGACCACTGAATTCTACATACTGGCAGTTAATCCAGGAAGCACTTCCACAAAGATGGCACTATTTGCAGACGAAGAGAAAGTTTTTGAGGAAACCCTAAGACATGACGCTGAAGACCTGAAGAAATTCCATAACATATGGGAACAGTTCGATTTCAGGAAGAGGGTTATCGTTGATTATCTAAAGGAAAACCTTAAAGATGGTACCAGTCTCTCTGCTGTAGTGGGTAGAGGGGGTATATTTAAGCCAATTGTTTCTGGCACATATGAAGTTAACAGCGAGATGCTTGATGATGCAACCACCAACAGATATGGCGAACACGCTTCAAATCTCGGTTGCGCTTTAGCCAAAGAGATTTCAGAGGAGTTTTCAGGTTGCAAGGCTTACATCGTCGACCCAACCACGACATGCGAGTACCAGAGATTATCGTTCTACTCAGGTCATCCAGAGATTCCACGAAAATCGATAGCACACGTGCTTAATATCCATGCAAATGCCAGAAAAGCCGCGAAGGATTTGAATATTCCATATGAAAAATCTCGATTCATTGTTGCTCATATGGGTGGAGGAATAACGATTTCTTCGGTTGTTGGCGGAAAGATGATCGACAATAATAACGCTACGTGCGAAGGGCCTTTCACACCTGAACGAACCGGTAGCCTTCCTCCCATTCAGCTAGCTGAGTTGTGCTTCTCTGGCAAGTATTCACTAGCACAAATTAAAAAAATGATAATGGGCAAGGGTGGTTTGGTTGCATACCTTGGAACCAATTCCGCCGCTGAGGTGGAGAAGAAGGCAAAAGCTGGAGATTCAATGTACATGGAACACTATGAAGCTCTTGTTTACCAGATTGCCAAAGAGATTGGTGCATATGCCACAGTGCTTAAAGGGGAGGTTGATGCTATCGTTCTGACCGGAGGATTGGCATATTCCCAGCTGTTGATTGATCTAATAACACCTCGGATATCATTCCTCGGTAAGATCGTAAGATACCCCGGCGAAGACGAACTGGAAGCTCTGTCGGCCGGTTCACTTAGAGTTCTTCGAGGGGAAGAGAATGCAAAAAAATATCCAACATATGGAGAGAAAGCGCCTGAATGGAATACACAAGAATAGAAGTAGCGATTGAAAACGGTATCTGCACTGCAACTTTTACCAGACCGGATAAACTAAACGCTCTTGATAGAAGGACTCTTGAGGAGCTAGATCAATTAGCTGACACTCTTTTATCCTCCAATGATGTGTCAGTTCTCATATTAAAAGGTTCTGGGAAGGCTTTTGTTGCTGGTGCAGATATCTTAGCAATGGTCGATATGAACAGTCAACAAGCTAACGAATTCTCGACCTATGGACAGAGTGTCTTTCTAAAGATTGAAAACCTTCCCATTCCAGTGATTGCCTCTATTAACGGTTTCTGTCTTGGTGGGGGATGTGAACTAGCAATGGCATGTGATATTCGGATCAGTTCAAACAAAGGTAAATTCGGTCAACCAGAAGTAAACCTGGGTGTTACTCCAGGATTTGGCGGAACACAGAGGTTATCAAAACTTACTGGTATTGGTAATGCAATTGATTTGTTAACTACTGGAAGAATCATCCGTGCCGATGAAGCTAAATCAATGGGACTGGTCGAAAGGGTTGTTGAGCACGATGAACTCGATAATGAGGTTAGATCACTTGCTGAATTAATTGCTTCAAAGTGCATAAGAGCGGTGAAAGCCAATAAGTTAACAGCGTTAAAGGGCGTTATCACACCTGACTATCCAGCTGAAGCTAAAGCCTTTGCTGACTGTTTTAGCAGGGGTGATGCAAAGACTGGCATGCAGGCTTTTATCGACAAGAAGGATCCGGACTGGAGGTAGAATTTGGATCTTCCGACAAACCTTAGGGAGACTACATTAGCAGAATTAATACAGATCATTGAAGTATCAGGCAGATCGGGCAGATTGCAGGTCCAAATGCTTGAGACATCAGAACAGGCATCAATATATTTCAATAAAGGTCAGATAGTTCACGCAACAACAAACATCAATCAGGGTGTAAACGCAATATGGGAGTTGTTTTCATGGACAAATGGACAGTTGATCTTCCACGATGGAGTAACTACACCTCCTCGAACAATCAAGGAGGATAACATATCATTGATTCAAAAGGGACTTAAGAAAGCTACAAATACTCACAACATCATGATGAACCTACCACCCCTGAATACTGTTTTGACCGTAAACAACGAAGGAGCACAAAACACAGGCGAACTCCAGCTTGATTCTAACGAGTGGAATTTTTTAATCTTAGTCGACGGGACTCGCTCGATTAAAGACCTTTTTGACGACTCCAATTTAAGCACAGCCAAAGCGGCTGTGCTTGTAAACAAACTCCTAGAACAAAAGGTGATTGTCCCAAAATGAGGTTTATGAAAAGACAGCTTATTATCATTATTACAATGTGTTTTCTTGTTTGTTTTATACTTTTGTTCTCAGTTTCTGCCAGTATCAATGATACAGAAGTGATCGGAGTACTCACAGATAAATCTCACTTCAAGTACCCCATGTCATTATTCGTAGACAATGACGGCGATAAACTTATTGTTGCTGACACTGGGAACAATCAGATAAAGATCCTGAGTACAGATGGTTCATTCATTAACTCATTTGGCGACAACATGTCCATCCATCCAACCAAGGTCATCAAGGACTCAGGATCGAGATATATTATATGTGATCCCAAGAATGGTAGTATTTCATTTTTTGACAGACGCGGTGAATACCTTGATAACATGAGTTTCTCAGAGAACCCTCAGTGTGGTGTTATCGAACCAGTTTCTCTCGAATACAATTCGAAGGAACAAATGCTTGTTTTAGACCGAGCAACTTCTCAGGTGAAAATCTACTCTTCATCAGGTGATTTTCTTTTTTCAATCGGCAGGGAAGGAACAGGAGAGGGAGAGTTATCAAATCCGAGCGATCTCTCCGTAGATCGAAATGATGATATCTACCTAGTTGACAAGAATAACAATAGAATTTCAGTTTTTAACAGTGTTGGCAATTTCATAAGGAATTTCGGTCAAGGGAAACTCAACTCACCTACTAGCTTGGACATACATGGTGATTCCGTATACGTCTTGGATACAGGGAATTCTAGGATACAGGTTTTTTCAAAAAAAGGAGAACTCAATCATACTATTGGTAGATTTGGTATCGGTCCAAATGAATTTAGGTATCCAAACGGTTTGATGATTGACTCCGATGGTTACATCTGGGTAGCTGACACTGGCAACAACAGAATTGTTAAACTCGATAAAGATGAACAGTTACTTTCAATCGGCAGAAAGGGTGCTTCAGTCTCTCCAAGGGGAATCACTTCAATAGATGGTTATTTATATGTTGCTGAATCCAGTTCAGATTTTGTAAACGTTTATTCAACGACAACCGGTGAGTATGTTCAGAGTATTGGTTCTCAGGGTACAGAATCAACTAATCTCAATCACCCAACCGACTGTAACATAACCAATCGAGGAGATCTAGTCGTTGCCGATTCAGGCAATAACCGTATACAGATATATTCTCTGTCGGGCGATCACCTGTTCGGTTTCGGTGAATACGGAAGCAATGCTGGACAATTTAATAATCCTCAAGGGATAGGAATAGACCAAAATAGTGGCAATATTCTTATAGCTGACACGGGGAACTCACGAGTTGTTTCTGCTTCTATCGGAGGAAGTTGGGATTTCTCAATCGTTGACCGATTAGAAAAACCTGTAGATGTTGCAGTAGATTCTCAAAGCAGAATATGGGTCGTGGATGAAGACCTCGGTGAAGTACTCATTTTTGATAAGGACGGGAGATTTGAGAAATCTCTGTACGACGAAGCATTCACAAATCCATCTTCAATTACCATCGATGAGTATGGTCGTATATTCATCTGTGACGCCGGAGTTTCTAATGTCAGAGTCTTCTCTGAAAGTGAGTATGAGCTTAGCAGTTATGGAAAATTTGGTGGACCATTATCCAGCATGGACGCATTGCTGACTGGCAAGGATGATATCAGTCTTCTCAATCAACCATCAGGTCTTTGCATATCGGGTATGTGGGTTTATATCTCAGATACTTCCAATAGTCGCATTCTAAAAGTTCCCTTGTCAGATTTTGGAGGATTGCCGAAACTGTTTGTTGACACAGAAACAATCTCTTTCGAAAAGGTCCCTCTTTCAACAAAACGTTCTCGAATAATTCACATTATGAATCAAGGAAGCGGTACAATCAAAGGTGAGATAAAATCAGATACAGACTGGATAGAAACTGTGCCAACGGAATTCGAAGGCGAGATTCAGGTTGAGATTTGGGTAGATGGTAAAAAAGCCAGAGAGGGTTTAAGGGAAGGAAACGTAACGATAAACTGCAATGGAGGTATACAAGTTATACCCATCAGTTGCAGATTTTTTGATGGAAATGTCAAGAGGATTGTTATGGTCTTTGGTCACAAAGAAGTTGAGGCTAATGGTCGAACAATTGAGGTATATCCTGCACCATTCAAGGATGAAAACTATTACAGAGTGTACGTGCATTTCAGATTCATCGGTGAAGAACTTGGAGCAGAAAGAGTCACTTACAACCACAGAGAAGGTGAGATCAGCTACTTCCTTGAAGGGAAAACACTTCGGATGAAGCTGGGTACTGTTAACGCAGAATTGAACGGTGAACCTGTTAAGTCATACTCACCACCTTACCTTTTCAGGGGTGACAGCAGATATCCAGTTGTACCACTTAGATTCGTTGCTGAATCACTTGGTGCATCTGTTATGTTGGAGGGATACGACACAATAATCGTAGAGTATCCATGAGTTGGGATGCGAGCATACTCAAATCATCTAACTGGTTTACCGGTGAGACCGAAGAGTTCGTAAAAAGACTTATAAATAATTTCAACAGCGGTCGCTCTGTTTATATCGTTACAGCAAATATTGAGTGTATTGCTTATTGTAAAAATGATGATGAATTTCAAAGTATATGTTTTAATGCTGATTACTTAATCCCAGATGGTATCGGAGCAGTAGCCCTCTTGAGACGTTACAATCATTCTGTTTCGGAGCGAATCCCGGGAATAGAATTGGCACAGAAACTTTTGACAGAAGTCTCACCTAGAACCAGGCTTTTCTTGTTCGGTGGAAAAGAGTATGTCGTTAAAAAAACCAGTGAGTTCATCAAAGACAACTATCCAAACATAGACATAGCCGGAATCTGCTCTGGTTATAAATTTGACACAAGGACAATTATTGACGATGTCAATGAATCAAAAGCTGATATATTGTTTGTCGCACTAGGGATGCCCAAGCAGGAGAAATGGATTGCTGACAATCTTGATAGATTGAATGTCAAACTCGCTATTGGCGTTGGAGGGTCGTTCGATGTTTGGTCGGGGACAATAAAAAGAGCTCCTGGCTGGATTAAAATGTCAGGTCTTGAATGGCTATGGCGTATCGGACTCCAGCCATTCAGTCGAGTACCCAGATTTCTTAAGAGTGTATTCCTATTTCTTCAGCTATACTTCCTCAGAAGATGAAACACATAGCATTATGGGGTTACTACGGTTTTGGTAATGTGGGTGACGAAGCATTACTCTCCAACATTCTTCCTCATCTCAAGAATGTAAAGGTGCATCTCTTTTCTGGAGATCAGCCGTCTGTAAAACAAAAAGGCAACGTTTTACTAGAGAATAGGTCACCATCGAATCTGTTTAACGTTGTTAGATCTTGTGACGCTTTCGTTCTTGGACCAGGTGGTCTTCTTCATGAAAGACCAAATGTAAAAAGCACATGGTATCATTTGGCTGGATTATTTTTGGCAAAGACGATGAATATACCACACATTGCAGTCAGTCAACAGATAGGTCCATTCAGTAGAAAGATGACAAAAAAATTAGTAAGACTTGGTCTTTCGAAATCATCTTTTCTAAGTGTCAGAGATAAGAAATCATATGATGAAGCAACCACCCTTGGTTTGGATTGTATTCTTTCTTCGGATCTGGCATTCTTAACTAAACCTGAACCACCATCAGATGAAGTAAGAGAGCGGATAATGAAAATGCATGCTCCGCGTACCATATTTGTGCCTGCAGTGTCTGATGAGTACAAACCCAATCCTAAATTCATAGCATCTATTCTAAATAATTATCATTCATACATCGGCGGTTCTATAATCATGTTGCCATTTTTCCCCGGTCGAGATGACATGATGATCGATGAAACAATAAAGCACATTGACTTTCAACCTGTATTGAAGCTGGAAAGCCCACTCAAATGGAGAGATGCTTTCGGTGCTTTCTATATTGCTGACTATTCGATTCCAATGAGATTGCATGGGATGATCGCTTCTGCCGTCTATGGCAAACCATTTCTCCCAATCCTATATCATGATAAGGTTAAGCGTATAGGTACAGACATTGGATGCTCCACATTCGTTTCAGAATTTGAAATCGATCCAGAGGGGAAGATAAAAGAATTCATTAACAATTCTGATGATTTAAGCTTAGTGATAAAATCAAGCATTGAGAAGCTCAAGAATAGAGCTTTGCTGTCAGTTAAAGGATTGGAAGATTTCCTGAGTGAACTTATTTAATGCTATCCTTGATTACTTCTACCCTCCCAGGTGCCTGTTATGCGAAAAACCAGGCAAACACCCATTGTGTAATGACTGCCTTACTCAGTTTGAACCCAGACCTTCCACCTTTTCACTAAGCATGTTCAATGTGTTGACTATCCTCCCCTACCAAAACGCTGTGCGAGACTTAATTCATATTGGAAAATTTGAAGGTCACGAAGAACTCTGGAACCTCTTGGCTGAAATCACAGCACCATATTTGTACGGTCTGGAAAAGAGAGTGTTGGTGCCTGTCCCGATCCATCCGCTTCGAATTCGAGAGCGGGGTTTCAATCAATCAGCAATCATAGCAAAGCGACTTTCAAGGATACTTGGCTGGGAGTACCACGGCAGGCTCATTCGAAGAAAAAAAACAGCCAACCTCAATTCCAACTCAGCTATGAAGATCGAGCTGAGAATGTAAAATATGCCTTTTCTCCATATCCATTTGCCAAGATTAACCCTAGAAAGCATTACATGCTTGTTGACGATGTTGTAACAACGTCATCAACACTTCAGAGTTGTGGGAGTATTCTCTTTTCAATGGGTGCAACATTGGTTGATGCACTGGCTGTTGCCAGAGCTGGCGATCGTACCTCAATTAGAGTTGATTCAGAATTCTTCATGTGATAGCTTACACTGCACATAAGATTGCTCAATACATCGGAGGAACGATGAAAAAAATACTCTATAAATCACTCAGAAGACCATTTACTCCACTGGGGATTTCACTGATCGGGATCATGTCAGGAATGTCAATTACCGTTACAAGGCTACTCACATTCTACCCCATACCTGCACTCCGATTCGATCCTGGTGGTCCCGCAATTATCATGTTGGCTGGGATGATCATGGGTCCTATAGGTGGAGCACTTGTTGGTGGTCTATCGGATCTAGTTGGATTTCTCTTTTGGAATCCAACTAGTTATCCATGGAATCCGATCATTTTCGCTGGACAGATGACTTATGGATTCATAGCAGGTCTGATAACAATGAAGTGGTGGGGTGAAGACAACTCATTTATTAAGGAGGCTCAAACTGTAATCACCATAATTGTAGGAGAAATATCGGGATTCTTGATTATAACTTGGGGTTTGTCAACACTCGGACAAGGTCAATTCGCTACACTGCTTGTTGTAAGATCAATGTTCTTGCCGATCTACCTGATTTGGTACTCTATTCTTTGTATCTCAATCATGCAACCACTGTCATCGGTATTGCCCTGGAGACGATATGAAAGTAAAGCTTAAGAACCGCAGATGTATGTGACCAGCATGCGCTAACATGGTGCAGGAATCGGTTCGATTCCTAAGTGGTATCAATAATATCGTAAAACTCCTATTCGGAGTGTTTGAAATAGACTATGATGAGTCTCATATATCTCTTGAAGACATCAAGAGGCAAATGTCTGTCGCTGGTTTTCCGCCAGAGGACGAGATGAGGGCAGAATTGAACTCGAGTTCAATTCAATGCCAGGTCTGCGCGGGAACTGTCAAAGACAGTCTTGCATCAATTGATGGCATCAGTTCAGTTAACGTCGACCAGGAGAAGAAGACGATAGAGATTGAACTGGACAACTCCATCATCTCAATCGACGATATCAAATCCCATCTTGTAGAACTGGGTTTCCCAGCAGATACCAATTGATAAAATCATTTTTTTCTCCCGATTTATATCAACCAATACAGTCCAAGCATTATCGCACCAAACACAACTGAGGCTGTCCAAAACCAGAGTACTATCTTGACCTCAGACCAACCCAGCAATTCGAAATGATGGTGTATGGGTGTCATCAGGAATACCCTCTTTCCCTTGTGGTCACTGGAGAATCTCCTGGTCAGCTTGAAATAGGATGTTTGTATGATTGTTGAAAGTGCCTCAATAACAAACAGTAGTCCCCCAACGATGAAAAGCCATATCTGTCCTGAGTAAACAGCGGTTATAGCCAGCACACCACCCAAAGCGTTTGAACCTAGATTACCCATCCAAACCTTGGCTGGTTTGAAGTTAAAAACAAGGAAACCTATCGTTGATCCGATTGTAGCCAATGGTATAATCGTTAGACCATAGCTGATTTTAATTACAATTGGCATTAGAGACAAAAGGGTTATTGAAGTAGCACCACCTGCCAACCCATCAAGACCATCTGCCAGATTAACTGCATTTACAATCGCCAGTATGGCAATTATATACACCATCGCTGAAATAGTCTCTGGTGTACCGGGACCAAAGACAGGTGGAAGTATCTGGTAATGAATCATAATGAACGGTAGTGTCACCATTATCTGCAGACCAATCGTCCACCTTCCTGGCAGTCCCTGAGCAGAGTTTGAAAGGACCTTAATAAGATCATCAACGAAACCTATTGCACCGAACCCCCACATACCATAGAGTCCCCACTTGATGAAATGATATGTGGAATCAGTCAATACACTCGTAAAATGAGGAACGATAAAGGCAACTACCGTTGCAGAGATCATGAATATGAATCCTCCCATACAGGGAGTGCCAACCTTTTTTTGATGTGAATCTGGTCCCTCTTTGCGAACCTTTTGGCCCAATCCCAGTGATCTGAGCAGAAGAATTGCTGGGTATCCAATGATCAAACTTAAGATGAAAGCGCTAGCTGTTAAGATTAAGCTGTCCATATCTTTACCTCACTTCGATGGTATTATATAAATCGATCGAAATCAGACAAGATTTTTTAGTTTCAATGTTCAAATCTAAACACTAGAATTGTATCATAAAGGAGGAATTCATGGCTGAAAAGAAAAAGGATTCTATAAACGATAAACTCGGTTACAAGACCAAACTCGTCTGGGAAGATGAATCGATCAGAGACTCAATAATGAAATTTGCAGTTCCGTATTCAGACTTCTTAACCGTTAACAAGACCGAACGAGAGGTAGCAAAGTGGGCTGTTGGTCAACTTAAAAAAGCTGGCTTTAAAAGAGATGGCAAGGATGGTAAAGTGTATGCCGTAAACAGAGGAAAATCAGTTATATCTGCAGTAATGGGAAAGAAACCTATAACTGAAGGTTTTACACTTGTAATCGCACACATTGACTCCCCTCGCATTGACATCAAACAGGTACCACTGTATGAGGACAATGGTAATGCAATGCTTGATACCCACTACTATGGTGGGATCAAGAAATGGCAATGGACGAATATCCCCCTTGCAATTCATGGAACAATCGTCAAAAAAGACGGCACAAAGGTAGAAGTTTCATGGGGTGAAGAGGATGATGATGAATTCGGTCCAGTGTTCATAAGCGATATACTCATACATCTATCTAAAGACCAGATGACTCAACCTGCCGGAAAGATCATCAGTGGTGAAAATCTCAACGCAACAGCGGGGACGATTCCATTGACAGGTGATGAGTACGAGGATGAAAAAGACAAAGTCAAACTCTATCTGCTCAAGCTACTAAATGAAAGGTATGGAATTACAGAAGCTGATTTCATGTCTTCAGAGCTTGAACTCGTACCTGCGATCAAAGCCAGAGACATGGGTCTGGACAAATCCCTTATCATGGGATATGGGCACGATGACAGGGTCTGTTCATACACAGCTCTCAAGGGACTCATTGATCTTAACGATCAACCAGAGCTGACTGCCATTGTCTATCTCGTTGACAAGGAAGAGATCGGCTCAATGGGTACAACTGGAGCCGCAAATCATTTCCTAGAGTACTTCATTTCCAACCTATCAGACAACATTTCGTTGTGGTCAATAATGCAGAAGTCATATTGTCTTAGTGCTGATGTTAACGCCGCATTTGACGTAAACTTCAAGGACAGATTCGAAGCTAAGAACGCGTCATTCCTTGGCAAGGGAATCACACTGACAAAGTTTACCGGAAGCCGTGGCAAGGGTGGCGCAAGCGATGCTTCAGCAGAGTTTGTGGCATCAATTAGGATGTTGCTTGAGGATGAGAAGATCACATTCCAAACAGCTGAACTCGGCTCGGTTGACGTTGGTGGCGGTGGAACAGTTGCATACCTTCTTGCAGACAGGGGCATCGATACGCTTGACGCTGGTCCAGCTGTGCTCGGAATGCATGCGCCTAACGAAACAATCAGCAAGGCTGACCTTTACAACACGTATCTCGCTTACAAAGCCTTCCTGGGCAAGTTCGGTGACAAATACATCAGGATAGCAAAGAATACTGATTGATGAAGGTAAAACGTCTTTTAAAAGACGCTGTGTTGCCCCAACAAGCACACATTGGAGATGCCGGCTTCGATTTGGTTTATACTAAACCAATCGAGCTGGCTCCTCTCCAGCGATTACAGGCTATGCTTGGTTACTCTGTTGAGATACCCGAGAATCACGTTGGATTGGTTTGCCCTCGGTCGGGGTTAGCGTTAAAAATGGGTCTAACTGTTCTCAACGCTCCTGGAATAATTGATTCAGGATACCGAGGAGAACTGGGAGTCATCCTCATCAACCTAAGTAACCAGAACATCTCACTTCCACCGAAAACAAAGATCGCTCAAATGGTAGTCACACCATGCATATCTGAAAGAGTTGAATTGGTTAACTCTCTCAGTTCTTCTGACAGGGGTGAAGATGGATTTGGCTCTACCGACAATAGTGTCTTTGAATCTGACAGTGAGTGGTAGTTTTATACCTTTCTTATCAGTTGATCGCATAACTTATTAAACCAACTGCAAACACCAAAACCCTTTGATTTTAATTCTTATGTATGCTAGGTTGTTAACCAGTGGAAATCGTTGTATACTACCCTCAGGCAAAATTCTGTGTTATTTGTTAGAAGATGTTGCACGACATCTTCAACAGGCGGTGAAATGAAATATGGTTCAATAGGTATCCAATTGGGACAAAGAAAGGTCAAGATCGCTCAGATCGCCTTGGATGAAAAACAGTTTAGAGTGATCGAGATGATAAGTGTCCCAACACCTGAAGGTTCTTTGACTGACGGTTATGTGAAAACACCGCGGGTTCTTGGCGACTCGATTGGACGGGCTATAGATTCATCAAAATTCCATGGCAATCGCGCAATGGTTGCCATACCAAGCGAGATACTCAAGATTTACCTTCTGTCCATTCCAAAAACAGCTAACCTGGACAGATACATTGCCTCCAAGCTATCCCAGATGGCTTTTGAACACCCAGAGGATCTTACATTTGATTACAAGGTTGCCAACACTAAAGACACAGCAATTGTGGCAGTAACAAACAAGAGGTATATAGCTAAAATTCGCGAGGTCGCTAGTGAAGCCGGTTTAAAACTCATCGGCACTGATCTGGAGATGCTTTCTATATACCGACATATAGGTAAGTGCTACAGAACAAAGAAAAACCCGATTGTAATTGCCCTGTTCACTCCTCCAAAACTGAAAATTGCCTTCTTCACTGATGCAATCCTCTCACAGCTTACTGTCACAAACTACCTCATCGGTGGCATTGTCAAACCAGACAAACCAATGCTAGAAGCATTCACTGACTCACTGGAGACCTTCAAAAGGAATAACATAATTACCAAACCCCCGAGCATTTTCCTGGCCGGATTGAGTTATGCTGATACTGACATTGAGAGATTTCTTTGGACTAATCTTGGTTTGACAACAACAGCAATCAGATGGTCTCAGCTATATAACGTGTCTGAAAAATACAGGGATATTGATGAACTGATCAAACGGTTTGGTGCTTACTCCTGTTCATTGGGTCTTTCGATAGCTGATATCCAGATAAATTCACAATTCAGTAATCCAATCATTCCCGATGTTCGGATTCCAGACTACGATCCTACACTGTACAACTTCCCACAAAGGATAGAGAAATGAGCTTCTATTATTATATTATTGGCGCGTATTTGCTGGGTTCTATCCCCTTCGGTCTTATCATCGGAAAACTGAGGGGTATAGATGTCAGAGATACAGGGTCTGGGAATATAGGTGCTACCAACGTAGCCAGATCCACTGGTTGGCTCTATGGTGGTTTCTCTTTCTTGCTTGATTTCGCCAAAGGTCTTGTGCCAGTCCTCGTAGGTAAACTCGCTGGTTTTGATCCGTGGCAGTGCACATTAATCGGACTTGCGGTATTTATTGGTCACTGCTGGTCGGTGTTCCTTTTGTTCAAGGGTGGAAAAGGTATCTCAACGACACTGGGTATAATAATAATGCTTGATTGGCGCTTGGGTTTAGCATCCGCTTTACTGTGGCTCATAATCGTTCTTACATGGCGATACGTCAGTCTAGCTTCCATCATCACGATATCTCTTGTCCCATTTGGATTCCTTCTAGCTAAATTCGATATACTTGAATTTGCAGTATTGATAGTTATCGCCTTATTCGCAATCCTAAAACACATACCCAATATAAGACGTTTAATCGATGGGGAGGAATATAAATTCGGAGAGAAAGCGCTGGTTCGTGTTAATCAGAATTGACTCAAAGAAACCAAAATCTGAACTAATCAAATCTGTTGCTCGGATGCTTGATATTGGTGAGTTGGTAATCTTAAAAACAGATACCATCTACGGAATATGTGCTAATGCCTTATCGGAGGCAGGAGTCACGCGTTTATTCTCAGCAAAGATGAGGCAAGAAACCAAGCCCATTGGGGTATTTGTTAGAACCATTCAGGAACTGAAACAACACTGCTTTATCGATAAAAAGTATTACAAATTTCTTGATACCATATGGCCGGGTCCAATCACATGTGTATTGCCTAGGTTGAAGAAATCATCTTTAAAGATCACACCGACAAAAAAGCAACCGAAAACTGTAGCTGTTAGAATCCCAGACAATAAGATCATTTTAAGTTTAATAAGGGAACTAAAAGCACCCTTGATTCAGTCATCAGTGAATGTAGCCGGACAACCACGCGTGCAATACTCAGATATAATTAAATCCTATAATCGATTTGCTGATGTGATGCTTGACAGTGGGTCTGAAGAACACGATGAACCCTCAACCGTTATCAGTCTTGTGAGCAACCAGGTGAAACTGCTTCGCAAGGGTTCAACGAGTTGGGACGATATTAAAACTCATTCCGATATGGTGCATAAATTCTAACGAGTTCCTATACTACATAGCCTTTGAGGTGGTTGTCACTTGACGAATGTATATTTATCAGTTATTTATATATACAGGAAAAGTACACTAAAGGCTTAAGAAGGAGGGTATGATGTCGTATCATTATTGGATGACTATCGCCCTTGTTGTAATTCTTTTATCAGGTTGCACTGCAGATGGTGGTGAGTTAGATAAATCTGGAGCTGAAGATATTGCACACGGCAGGATCATAGTGACGTCAGGCGATGAGATGGAGTATCTCGAACAGGACCCTGAGAAATGGTTCCTTTATGATCAAGGTTTCGACTGGGATAATCCTGATCCAAGCTTGACCGACTGGGACAACTACAACATAAATCTTGACGATTTGCCTTGGGATGCCGAACAGTGGATGCATGGTGGTTGGCATGACATAATTCAGATTGACAGGAATGAATTAAGCAATTCAATCGGGGAAAATGATTGGGTCAGCATGTACAACTACGGAGCTGAGTGGGTTTACTACCTCGAGGAACCGTATACCTGGAATATGCTGGAATTTCCTGAGAACAAACGGACTCTGATCAAGGGTATAAACCAGAATATAATCGACTCATCATGGTTACCCAGCATATACCGACAATTTTTCACACTCAAAAGGGTTTCCTCAGGTACGCTAACGCTGTGGGTTATTGGTGAAGTCGATGTCTATATAGACCCACCATTTGGTACGAGGCTGTTATCAAACGATAGCCCAAAACCCAGATGCTTCCTGGGTAGAGGAGTTGGTAATGGAGCTAATCCAACAAAGATAACAATAAGCATACCGGAGATTAAGAGTGGCACCCATTGTCTCTATTTTGTACACAGAGCCGCACCTCAAGCTGAACAGTTTGCGATGATGCACACACTTACTGCTACACCTTTCACCAGTCAAACCAGCGATGGTGGATGGGCGGTAGAAGAATGTGACTGCTCTTGCCTTTCAAGCAACGCTACTGCTGAGTACCTGGTTCATGACGTTAACTTGCCAAACGGCAAGGTTTGGGAACCCGTCCCAGGAACCGATCACTCTACCGAATATGTGTTGGGTAAATGGGAACCTGTTCATATAATCCCGTGTCATCAGGCAGACAAGAAAGCCTGGGGCAAAGATTATCGAGGCACACCATGGCAAACACTTTACAACAAGTGCGCGAGTTGGATATACACGGTATCAGATCCAATGGATGAGTGGAATCATTGTCGAGCGTGGGAGACAAATATATACAGGCAGGTATTCTCGGTCGATAAGGACTGTAATGCCAATCTCATTCTATACTCAAACGACCTCGTTGATGTATATGTGGATCCATTCATTGACCTAGATCCACCATATGACTCAACACCTCTGATAAGCACAGACCCAAATGGTCAAGCACCGAATATTGCAAATCCATATCATGTAGGTACTTCAGTCCACATGCATGGAGGAAGGATGATGACCATTCCAATTTTTTTACCCAAGGGTACACACACACTATATTTTGTGCATAAGAACCAGTACTATCCAAGTGATCAAACAAAGGCTTACGATTACTATGGACTTATCTACTCCCTATGCTGTAAAGAAGAATGCAAATGCGATGATGAATAGAGGATAGGCTGTGACTGACACTTTGCCATTCTATATAGAGGGTGAAAGACACAGCGACCAAACAATTGATGTAACGGACAAATACACGGGCGATACCATCGCCCGTGTTTCAGTTTGTGAAGAATCTGATGTTGATTTGGCTTATAATGTAGCCAGCAAAGCAAAGCCCATTCCTTTTCATAAACGTGCAGATATCCTAGATAAAGCATCGGTTATTGTGTCCAACCGAAAAAGGGAGCTGGCAGAGACAATATGCAGTGAAGCTGGTAAACCGATAAAACTCGCCGATGGAGAGGTGGACAGATGTGCACAAACATTGAAAATTTCAGCCTCTGTTGCTAGAACACTGAAGGGGGAAACAATCAACTTCCCCGCCCACCCAGGCGGTGTTAATCGAAGAGGATACGTTTCGTATGAACCCGTAGGAACCGTATGCGCAATATCTCCATTTAACTTCCCACTGAATCTCATAACCCACAAGATAGCACCAGCAATCTCAGCTGGATGCCCAGTTGTTGCAAAACCCGCCAGCAAAACCCCCATCTCTGCATTAAAGCTTGCAGAGATTCTCTATGAAGCCGGTCTCCCTCAAGAACATCTTTCAGTACTTATCGGTTCAGGTCCGACTATTGGTAAATTCATCGTATCTCATGGAGAATGCAAACACATCAGCTTCACAGGTAGCCCAGATGTGGGTTGGGGTCTTGTTAAGATAAACCCATATGCTGGCAGGACACTTGAACTCGGTTCAAACTCCGCCATGATAGCCGATGGTAGTTGGGAGGTAGCAGATATTGCCAGAAAAGCTGTTACAGCGTCCATGGCATACTCCGGACAGGTTTGTATCTCTCTTCAAACACTTTACATTACCGTGGATATCTTTGATGATGTTTGTGATGCTGTTATCTCAGAGGTTGAACAATTGAAGATCGGTGATCCACATAACCCAGAATTCAAGATCGGACCAATGATCTCCGAAAATGAGGCTGACAGAGTAAGGAATTGGATTGAGCAAGCAACGACAGAGGGTGGCGAACTTCTCTATGGTGCTGACCAGGACAAAACAATGCTTGGACCACACATCGTGACCTTTGTACCAGAAACATCCAGTATCGTTTCAAAAGAAGTGTTTGGACCTGTGTTAACGATTAATTCTGTTGATAGTCTAGATGATGCTGTCTCAAGAATAAACAAATCCAGCTACGGTATCAACACAGGTGTACTTGTCAGCGACTACAGAAAGGCTTTGCATGTTTCAGAATCATTAGATGTTGCAGGTGTTATAATCGGTGACAGCCCAATATTCCGCACCGATCAGATGCCCTATGGTGGCATCAAAGGATCAGGCATTGGGAGGGAAGGACCCTCTTGGGCAGTCAGAGACCTTGTCAGAGAGAAACTCACCGTTTTTACACTGTAGTTCTCCTTGTAAATATATACATTTTAATTAGGATTGAGTCCATATGTATAGCTACTCGATTGCAGTTGGAAGCGACCATGGAGGGTTTGAATTAAAGGAGAGGGTTATTGCTTTCCTTAAAGAAGAAAAGCATATCATTACAGATTTTGGTACAACCTCTGATAACAGTGTTGACTACCCGGATTTCGCTGAAAAGGTTAGTAAATCGGTTTCTCAAGACAAGTACAATTTTGGTATCCTGATATGTGGTACGGGTATTGGTATGGATATGAGTGCTAACAAAATCAGGGGAATCAGAGCTGCAAACTGCACAAACTCAACGATGGCAAGGTTGTCCAGACAACATAACAATGCAAATATTCTATGCATTGGAGCAAGAACTGTCGGAGAAGTGCTTGCAAAGGATATAATCATTTCGTTTCTCTCAAGTGAATTTAAAGGCGGTCGTCACAAGCGACGCGTTAATAAGATAAATAAACTGGAGGAGAATAATGAGTGGACTCAACAGGATTGATCCAGAAGTAGCAGACTCCCTTGAACAGGAGCTCAATCGTCAACGCAACAATATCGAGTTGATTGCGTCAGAGAACTTCGTGAGTAAAGCCGTACTTGAAGCACTCGGTTCCATGGCAACCAACAAGTACGCTGAGGGATACCCAGGCAAGCGTTATTATGGGGGATGTGAGTTCCTTGATATAGCCGAAAGGCTAGCAATGAAACGAGCAAGGAAATTATTCGGGGCTGAATACGCCAACGTTCAACCACACTCTGGCGCTCAAGCCAACCTCGCAGGATACTTTGCCACACTTGAGCCCGGTGACACATTCATGGGAATGAAGCTCGATCACGGAGGTCATCTCACCCATGGGCACCCAATCACCATATCTGGCAGATGGTTTAAAGTAGTTCCTTATGGTGTGAATAAAGAAACAGAGATCCTCGACTATGACGAGATGGAGCAACTGGCTGTCGAGAACGAGCCCAAACTCATAGTTGCAGGAGCATCTGCTTACCCAAGATTTTTTGACTTTGAACGAATTGCAAAAATAGCAAAGAGCGTCGACGCGCTTCTAATGGTGGACATGGCGCACATCGCCGGTCTGGTTGCCGCGGGTATTCACCCATCCCCAGTTCCACACGCTGATATTGTTACAACAACCACCCACAAGACACTTCGAGGACCTCGAGGTGGGATGATTCTGTCAACGAAGAATATGCGCAAAGAAGTTCGAAAATCTGTATTCCCCGGCATTCAGGGTGGTCCACTGATGCACGTTATCGCCGCCAAAGCAGTCTGCTTCATGGAAGCCCAGGGGGATGGTTTTAAGGCGTATCAGAATCAAACAGTCAACAATGCTTCGGCTCTGGCCAAAGCGTTGTCTGCAAACGGTTTCAGGATAGTGTCTGGAGGAACAGACAACCATCTTATGTTAGTTGACCTGCGTCCCAAGGACATCGGTGGAAGCGAGATGGAGGACATGTGTGAATCAATCGGGATAACCATAAACAAAAATGCTATTCCCTTCGATCCTGCTCCACCAATGAATCCTTCAGGCATGAGACTGGGTACACCTTCACTTACAACCAGAGGCATGAAAGAAACTGAGATGGAGCAGATAGCAAGCATAATAAGCAGAGCAGTAGCCAACAGAAACGATGAAAAGGAACTCACCAATCTCAAACAAGAGGTCGCTGAACTGACGAGTCGTTTTCCACTCTATGAGGGTATGACCTATCTGTAATGTCCAATTGGATTTTACCGATTGCATTTTCTTCGTCTGCACTCATCAGCATATTGACAACACCTTTCGTCTCGAGGATTGGTAAACGCTTTGAGATCACTGATCAATCGCATGACAAGACACCATCAGGTCAAACCAAGATTACAGCCAAAACAACACCACGTACGGGTGGTATGGGTTTGTTTGTGTCCGTATTTATACCGTTCTTCATTCTAACCGGTTTTAGCTGGCAATCGATTCAAATACTCACAGGTTGTCTGTTAATCACACTGTTGATGGTTGTAGATGATAAATACAGCTTGCCACCATGGATTAAATTCATTGCTCAGGTGGTTTCTGCTACCCCTCCTGTGCTTGCTGGCTTCAGGATCTCATATTTGACAAATGTATTTGGATCAGGATGGTTGTCTGTTGGTTGGCTCTCCATCCCTTTGACCTATCTCTGGATAATCATTTTAATGAATGCTGTTAACTTCATAGATGGATTGGATGGTTTGGCAAGCGGGATTACAATTATTGCTTGCATTACTGGAGCGATTGCGTCCCTATCAAGAGGTATGCTTGCACCAGCTATTTTACTTCTCTGTCTTGCTGGTGCCTGTGCAGGGTTCTTACCTTTCAATTTCCAACCCGCCAGTATCTTCTTAGGTGACAGCGGTTCTCACCTTATTGGTTATCTGATAGCCGTATCAGCCATCTGGGGCACAGCAAAGGCAACCACTGCCGTGGTGCTTCTTGTGTCAATCCTGACTTTATTTATACCGATGGCTGATGTCTTTTATTCCGCACTCAGAAGAATATTCAAGCGTAAATCGCCTTTTGTTGGCGATATGGATAATCTTCATTACCAATTGATCAAAAAAGGCTGGTCTGTCAAAACAGTGGTCATTACCTTTTACACTATAACTGCTGTTTTCTCAGCGCTTGCGCTATACATATTTGTATTGAGATAGGGTGATTTGATGAAGATAATGACAGTATTTGGAACAAGACCGGAAGCCATAAAGATGGCTCCACTTGTAAAGATATTTGAACAAGATCACAGGTTTGATGTAAAGGTCATTGTTACAGCCCAGCACAGAGAAATGCTCGATCAGGTCCTCAAGCTCTTTTCCATCAAACCTCACTATGACCTTGACATAATGAAGAAATCACAATCCCTAGGCCACGTTACAACAAGTGCTTTGATAGGTTTAGAAGAGATCATAACCAATGAGAAGCCTGATCTGGTTCTGGTTCATGGAGACACTACAACAACCTTTTCCGGAGCACTTGCTTCATTCTATTGCTCTACTCTATGCGCTCATGTGGAGGCTGGTTTGAGAAGCGGTGATATGAATAACCCGTATCCAGAGGAGGCAAACAGAATCCTCACCGATCACCTCTGTCAATTCCATTTCGCTCCAACGGAATCAGCACAGACAAATCTGATTAATGAAGGTGTAAGCAAATCAAGCATTACAGTAACAGGTAACACTGTTGTCGATGCACTTTACTATATAAGACGGATTAATGAAGACCTACAATTACCCGTCAATGTGGAGCCAGGAAAAAGAATAATAACGGTTACAATGCACCGCAGAGAGAGTTGGGGCAAACCTCTCGAATCAGTATGCAGAGCGATTCTCCGTCTTCATACTGAGTTTGAGGATATTGAGATAATATTCCCATGGCATCTCAACCCCAGGGTAAGAGAGTTGGTCTCTCCAATACTCTCTGGAGTTGAAAGGATTCATCTAATTGAACCTCTCGACTATCAGCATTTCCTTAATCTAATGAATCATTCATATGCGATACTGACAGATTCTGGAGGTATTCAGGAGGAAGCCGCCTCTCTCTCAGTTCCAGTGATATTGCTCCGCGATGTTACCGAACGCCCTGAAGCTATTAACTGTGGAATCACAAAACTGACAGGCACCAATGAGCGGGAAGTATTTGAAAACACAAAAGAGATAATTGAGGATGAAGCTGTCAGAAGAGCCATGATACCAGACATCAACCCATTTGGTGACGGTAAAGCCTCAGAACGAATAAAGGATTTCATCTTAGAAAAGTGGGGTATCAAATGAGTTGTTTCAGGATTATCGGAGGGAAGAAACTCGCTGGAAGAATAAAGAGCAGTGGCGCTAAAAACTCTGCCATGCCAATCATAACTGCATGTTGCATGATAGAAGGCAGTGTTGAACTACACAATGTTCCCTCCAAACATGATCCGATTCTGCTTCTGAATATGGTTAAAGGCCTTGGTCTTAAGGTAAAAAATACTCAAAAAAACACATGGGTGCTTGACGCATCTGGGCAGATAAAATCCGATGTGATTGGTGAAAAGACGAGTCGAATACGTGGCAGTCAAACACTTCTCGGAGCTTTACTAGCCAGGAATTGTGAAGTCCGACTGGAATCACTTGGAGGATGCAAGATAGGCTCTCGACCAATGGATCTTCATTTGAAGGGATTTCAAGCACTAGGCGCTACTGTGGAAGAGAATGGAAATAGTATTTACATAAGTGCTAAGGATGGACTCACAGGATCCAGAATTTTTCTAGATTTCCCCTCTGTTGGAGCCACTGAGAATATCATGCTGGCAGGGTGTATGGCGCAGGGAGAAACCATCATTGAAAACTGTGCAAAGGAACCCGAGATAGAGGATCTTGCAAATTTCCTTCTGGCATGTGGAGCTAGGATAGCTGGAGCGGGAACTGAGACCATATGTATTGAAGGTCAAAATAAACTCAAGCCATCGAGCCACAGTGTAATGCCTGACCGAATCGAAGTTGGCACTTATATGATAGCTGGAGCGATAACTGGTGGCAACATCTCTATAGGACCTGTGAACCCTGTTAATGTAGATTCACTCATATTCAAACTTCAAGAGGCTGGTGTGAGTGTACACGTGGAGAGTGGTAACCGAGTTAAGATAAAAAACAACTCCAGACCCAAAGCTGTCAACATTAGAACACTCCCTTACCCGGGTTTCCCAACAGACCTTCAACCTCAGATGACGAGTTTGATGTCAGTTTCAAATGGTGTGTCTGTAATATCCGAAACCATTTTTGAAAATCGCTTCAGCTCTGTTCCAGAGCTCAATAAAATGGGTGCGAATATCTCATCAGAGGGTCGATCAATAAAGGTAAGGGGAGTCGAGAAACTCAAAGGCGCTTCGGTGAAATCTCATGACCTTAGAGGAGGTGTTAGTCTTGTACTTGCTGGATTGATTGCTGAAGGAGAAACCATAGTCACCGACATTGAACACATTGAACGTGGGTATGACAGATTGGATGAAAAGCTTAGGTCGTTGGGCGCAGACATTGAAAGAATCGACTGATATATGATAACAGATCTGCTTTCAAAATCCCACATACATATGATTGGTATTGGTGGAACAGGCATGAGAGCTCTCGCTATTATTCTGTTGGAAATGGGCTATTCGATCAGTGGATCTGATCTGTCAACAGACAGAAAAGTAGTACGTGATCTTGTTTCAAAAGGAGCTAAAATATTTGACGGTCATTCAGAGTGTAACATTGAAAAACCTTCTCTGGTCATCCGGTCAGCTATAATACCCGACAATAACCCAGAGGTTGTCACAGCACAACAGAAAAACATACCAGTCACATATAGAACTCAAGCCATGGTTGAGATTGCAAACACAAAAACCATTCATGCTGTCGCAGGCTCACATGGGAAATCCACCGCAACGAGTATGCTAGTTCATATACTGAGAAAAGCAGATTTACAATTCTCTTGGTATTTCGGTTCACATATGAGGGATGGAACCCCTGAATCCCACTGGGAAAATAATTCTAAGCTGTTGATTCTTGAGACAGATGAATCCGATCATGGCTTTCTAGGATATGATATCAAAAATGCCGTCGTAATATGCGTTGATCCCGAGCACATGGAGTTCTATGACTTCGATATTGATAATCTGCTGGGTGAGTTTAAAACGTTTGTAAAGAACTCAACAAAAACAAATGGTATCCAGATACTGAATATTGATGATGTAAACACCTGCAAGC